>JAFSTB010000036.1 GCA_017450685.1 Paludibacteraceae bacterium | reverse complement strand
TGCTAAACAACAAGTAGGACTATTTGCTCGTATTATCAGCAAAATCAGCGCAATGACTGTCCTACAATATATTAACTTTATCAATAACAAACCGATTGGAAGAATCAAATATGCGCTGGTTTAATTCCGCCAACGGGTTAGACATAATATAAAAATGAGTGTACATGTACAGAGCGTGCGTATGACCACGTCTCGTATCAGAGAAAAAGCCATGCAAGGCGAGCATCTGACGATGCTGACCGCTTATGATTACACCCTTGCTCGTTTAGTGGACGAGGCGGGTATAGATATGCTTCTTGTCGGTGACAGTGCATCCAATGTGGTGTGTGGTAATCAATACACCATCCCTATAACGTTGGACGAGATGATTTTTTTGTCGCGTGGTGTTGTTCGTGCCGCCGGCCATTCACTTGTAGTGGTGGATATGCCTTTCGGCAGTTACCAAATAAGCGAGGAAGATGCCGTTCGTAATGCCGTTAAGGTGATGAAAGAGTCGGGTTGCGATGCTCTCAAGTTAGAGGGTGGGGAAGATATACTTCCAGTTATTCAGCATCTTATCCGGTCAGGTATTCCCGTATGCGGTCATCTGGGACTCACTCCGCAGTCGGTTAATCAGTTTGGCGGATACGGACTGAGAGCCAAAGAAGAAGCGGAGGCTGAAAAGTTGTTGCACGATGCCGAGTTGTTAGCTAAAGCCGGCTGTTTCTGCCTCGTTTTGGAGAAGATACCTGCCTCGTTGGCACGTCGTGTTACCGAGATAACGTTGCCTTTGGGATGCCCCACTATAGGCATTGGTGCGGGTAACGGTACGACGGGACAGGTACTTGTGCTGCACGATATGTTAGGTATGAACACAGGCTTCAAACCTAAGTTCTTAAGGCATTTCGCTCATCTTGCCGGTGACATCAAACAAGCCGTCACATGCTATGCCAATGCCGTTAATGACGGTTCCTTCCCAAATGAAAATGAGTCGTATTAAGAGTTAAGAGGAACTTAGATAATGACTTGGTTTACAGATTTATTTTTCGGCACAGGGATAGCACATTCCATCTTCGTTATGACCCTTGTCATCGCCTTAGGTCTCTACCTTAGTGAGAAGCTGAAAATCAAAGGTATAACCTTAGGCATAACGTGGATTTTGTTCTGTGCTATCGGTTTCAGTCATGCCGGTATGCAAATAGACCCGCTTGTGGAGTCGTTTGCCAAAGATTTGGGTTTGCTGCTCTTCGTCTATTCCATCGGTTTGCAAGTAGGACCGGGGTTCTTCAATTCTTTCAGTCAAGGCGGTATGAAACTCAATATGTTGGCTGTCTGTATCGTCCTGCTCGGCTGTTTGATAGCAGTGGCTATTCATTGGCTGTCGGGTGAGAGTATGGCAACGATGACCGGCGTACTCTTTGGTGCTGTTACCAACACCCCGGGATTGGGTGCTGCACAACAAGCCTATCAAGATATTATGAGTACGGATAACCCCGATATTGCCAGCGGTTATGCTATGGCATACCCTTTAGGCGTAGTAGGTATCCTCGTGTCAATGTTGCTGCTCAAATGGTTCTTCCGTATTAAGTTAGACAACGAAGAGGAACAGGTGGCACGCGAGAAAGGTGACGAACAGCAGGTTGAGTATGTTGATATGACGCTCACTAACCCTCAAGTGGAAGGCATACGGGTGCGCGACCTCAAACTGCTCACACATGTCACTATCGTCGTCAGTCGCCTCTTAGGTAACGATGGTGTAGAGGTAATGCCCGATGCAGACACTATCCTTCACGTGGGTGACAAAGTGCGCTTCGTCATCGACCATAAGAGCCAACGCACTGTAATGCTCTTAGGCGAACTGACCGATGTGGCGTGGGAAGAGAAAGAGAAGACCGTCCATCTGGTAAGCACACATGTAGTAGTCACCCGACCCAAGATCAACGGCAAACTTATCCGTGACCTGAAAGTAAGAGAAGCCCTGCATATCACTATCACGCGTGTGCGTCGCGCCGGCATCGAACTGCTCGCCACCTCTGATTTGCGACTACAATTGGGCGACCGACTGACCGTCGTCGGTGACAAAGAAGCAGTGGACAAAGTGGCACAGGTGTTCGGCAACGCAACAAAAAAATTAGACACACCTAACCTCGCCTCACTCTTCATAGGTATAGTGTTAGGTGTCACCTTAGGCTCATTGCCTATTATGCTACCCGGACTGTCACAACCCTTTAAGTTGGGTCTGGCAGGAGGAGCACTCATCGTCTCCATCCTCATCGGCGCTTTCGGCACTAAGTATCATATCGTTACCTATACCACCACCTCAGCCAATCTTATGATTCGTGAGATAGGTATTGCTCTTTTCCTTGCTGCCGTGGGCTTCGGAGCCGGACAATCATTCATCCCTACACTCCTTAATGGCGGTTATGTGTGGATAGGTTATGGCGTACTAATCACTATGTTGCCTGTGTTATTGGTAGGTTTTATTGCACGCCGACGTATGCATCTCGACTATTTTACTCTCTGCGGACTCATTGCCGGTTCCACCACCGACCCCCCTGCTTTGGCGTATGCCACCGCACAGTCAAGCGTGAATGATAGAGCCGCTGTGGCATACTCAACTGTCTATCCGCTCACAATGTTCCTTAGAGTGCTGTCCGGACAATTGCTCATCCTGCTCTTCCTGTAATGATTAAAGTTCGGTGATACCGGTAGCAATAATATTGTATTTGCAAGTGTATCCCAACTATCAAACAGAAGGCTGTCTTAACGGGACAGCCTTCTGTTGTGTAATGGTGGCACATATCGGAACCATAGGATGTGCCATTCGTTACGGTACTGAATACTAATAGGTTCTTATGGCACGGACAGCATTAGCTTCATCCTTGTCTTCCGTTGAGGCATACCCTCCGTCTGACACATTCCATGCTTCTGTCCTTTCTGCCTCTGAACTGGCCCAATACCAGTCTCCGTTCAGTACCATCCCACCATTTGCTTTTAGTGCTTGACTAATCGGACCATTTTTGCCGTGCCCCATATTTGCTACACGCAGCAAATACACTAATTCGAAAACTGAAGGTAGATACCATCCCTCTCCTAATGATTGGCTCCATGTGGCAGCAGGACAGAGATATGATGGTAAATGGCGCACAATGGCGGCAGTATATTCAGCACCTTCTCCCATAAACCTCACCACATTGCTCTCATTGTAAACAGTCTCTATATCAGGTATTTCCGGAATATTCTGCATACTTCTCTTTTTGCCGGTATCCCATCTGACCTTTGTTTCTTTTAAGGATACCACCATACCATGTCCCTTATTGTCAGTATAGAAAACTATACCCTGACTGCCATCCGAAAAAGTTATTAACGAACCTACCTGTAAATCCACCCAAGCTGAGGTATTATTAGGGCTTATATGAGCATCTGTATCAATCGTATTGAATTTATCAGAAGTATGAGAAATAGTAACATATTGTCCGTCTGCATATATAATAGCAATCACTTCATCCCTGTCGATACTTTTCGTTTGATATTCATGTACGAAATAAAATACATTGCCTGTCGTGTCTATATCAGAAACATTTTCTATGTTCCCCTTGTTTTTAGTAACAATAACTTCAGCGTTCAACAGCGTGGTTGCCAATGCCAGAAGCATTATAAAATAAATCTTTTTCATTTTATAATCCCCCTGGCTATCAATTGGCTACGAGGTTTTGTACATCCGACACCAGCTTGTCATATTCTCGCAGAATTCTGTTCCAAGGCTTGAAATCTTCTTCTTGCGGATTAGTCTTGTGTGCCACCTGGCTTTGCAGGTAGAATTTATATTTGATTTGCCCGTCGCCATTGTCCGGCACTTCTTTCAATTCTATTCGTGTACGCACTACCATATTTTCTGCTTCAAACACTCTTGAATTCCATACCGTTCTATACCATCCGGATACATTGTCATTTATTTCCAATGTCTCAAATTGCTCACTTATAAAGTATTTCATACGTTGTGTAGCCTGTTCACGGGTCATATTCTTCTTAATCATAAACTCCATTTTCTTATTGGCAATATCTGCTTTTGAAACAGAGGAAGCGTATGCCTGATCCACAACCAAATCCTTAGTCAGATTGTAAGATGTTTCGACAGATTCAAAACTGATTTTCTTTACCAACTCCAAATAACCTTCTGCTCTAACTACCAACTGATGGATTTTACCTTTGTGCACAAAGAACTTGCAGTATTTCTCACCTTTTCCCATCGGAATACCGTCCACGAAAAATTCAGCAGGTGTGTCCACCAAAACAGATACTTCCTTCCTATTGGGCACCAACTGGACATTATATGACATTAGGGTATTAGACTGGTCGTTGAAATTGACACGTTTCAAATAGGTGTCATATCCGTCCTCCAACAATTTTATTGTCTTGGATTCTCCTCTGTTGATGTCAAATTCCACTTGTCCGTGACCCGATTCGCGACCGTCAACATAAATCATAGCCGTAGCAGGATCAGAGGTCACGGTAACATGCTTCCTATTAGGTTTAAGATCTATCTGCATCATTGAAGGTGACTTGAGATTAATAACAAACGATTCCGAGTCATATCCGTCAGCCGATGCCGTAAAAACTAAATCCACAATAGAAACATTGATGTTATATACACCATTGGCAACATTGGGTACTATCTTACCCTTTTGAATCAACTGTGCCGTTGCCGGTTGTATCGTAACCGTTACAGATTTTGAAAACATTACTGACGAACAGCACACTGAGAGAAGAAACATAAATAGTTTTTTCATAGTTCAGATTATTATACATTTTGCTTACTCACTTTTGGCTTTTCAGCTTCCTCCGTTTGATTATCTATCAAGAAAATAATATGCGTTATTGAACCCACAAAAAAAACGGGACTGCACTATTGCTGTTCCGCATTTCGAGGCTCTAGCATTGCCCTAACTCCTGAACAGACAACACTGTAGCCCACGTTGTATGTACAAATACACGCCGAAGCGTGGATTTTATACCTACCGGTGAGCATCTCGTGTTGCTATGTTTTGGGCGTTAGTTTGAATTTGCTAGATTCCGAAATGCCAAAACAAAGCGATAAAGACGCTTTAAATACTATGTCTCCGCTTTTTTACACTGTCGAAGCCAGTAAAAACTTCTTCTTAATGAAACGAAAAACAAATAAGTACAGTCCCATTCAGAAGTGCCGCAAAGATACGGCGATTTTTTTATTGCTCAAAATTTTGCACAATAAAAAAATCGCCGTACCTTTGCAACTTGAAAAGGAAAGTTGTCTGAGTGGTCGAAAGAGCCACACTCGAAATGTGGTGTACGCATTACGTCGTACCGGGGGTTCGAATCCCTCACTTTCCGCAAAACTCAACAAACGCTGTAAACAAGTGGTTTACAGCGTTTGTTGTATATGCGGCGTTTGCCTTTGCGGATTATCTCGCATATATAGAAGTATTGGTCATACCCCTTTTAATGACTATTGGGGAAGAGGAGAGGTGGATAGGTCTGCGGCGTAACTATTCAAGTCGAGACATTCAGAGCGGGTGATACGCTTATCTGCCGTTGCGGTACTATAGTCGGCGTAAGGTGCTAATACAAGCATAAACCCGGCAGTGCAGCCTTTCAGATCCCTTCCCGTAGGATAGATGAATCGCCCGTCTAAACCTTGGTTGATGACCCTTATCATCGGCTTTTTCGCTTTATACGCGGCATCATAGACGGCTTTTCCCGCAGGAGAAATGAACGGCGACACCAAGACGATTCCGCTATCGGCAAGACTCATATAATATTCCACCTCGGCTTGTATCTGCTCTTGTGTCAGATGGCGGTGGCAACGCACTTGCACACTCTCGGGGTATGTGACAAGAAATGTATTTCCCACTGCGGTATATGAATGTCTATGTACGCCTGCCTTGAAGTTGTAAACTTTCTTTAACCTATCGGGATGATGTATCTTTAGCCAGAGTCGGCGTGGGTTATCGCGTAAGTAGTCTATCCAACGTTCCAATTGCCCTTTGCGGTTCAGCACTCGGTCGTTGTAGCCGTTGTCGAAGAGAGGCTCGCGCGATATACAGGACTGCGGGCTGATGCCCGCAGCAGCCGACGAAACACTGCTTCCTTCCTTTGTCTTGAGTGTTGCTTCGTTTGCTGCGCCGCGCATAAGCGCGGCGTCTTTCTCCTCCCAATACGCCCGTGAGCAGGCTCCTTTCCATGCTCCTATAATCTTGCCAAGCGGAAAAGACTTAGGCAACCGCTCCCGTACATAGAGGATGCCGTGAAAATGGTCTGGCATAAGCTTATATTGCAGCACTTGCACTCTGCAGCCAACCTTCTCTTTAACTTTCGTCTCTATGTCTCGGAAAGTGGCAATCACTTGTTCTCCCAGTGGTGTTGGCTCTATTCGTGCTTCGTCGGGATTATTGCCTGCTAATGTTCCTAAAATGCGTTGTCTGTTTTTTTGTTACCACCGTAATGAGATAAACGCAAGGGGCGGTGTAGTCGTGCCCTGTCTTGCGACGGAGGCGGTTGTGCTTGATAGGCGCGCGGAAAGAAGACTTGGACTGCGGGCTGATGCCCGCAGCAGCTGACGAAACACTGCTTTCTTCCTTTGTCTTGAGTGTTGCTTCGTTTGCTGCGCTGTGCGTGTCTTCGTTCGCTGCGCTGCGCATGTCTTCGTTTGCTGCGCTGTGCGTGTCTTCGTTCGCTGCGCCGCGCATAAGCGCGGCGTTATCCTCTCTCTTTATGCTTTGTGGCATTCTCATTCAAAATATTGCAGTGCCATTTCTATGACGGGAGCCATGTCGAAGTATCGGTATTGTGCCAGTCTGCCGCCGAAGATGACATCTTTTTCTTGCATAGCCAGAGCACGATATTGCTCTGCCATAGTGTTGTTGCGCTCGTCGTTGATGGGGTAGAATGGTTCCATACCCTCCTTATACTCAGTGCTGTACTCTTCACTTACGACAGTTTTCGGACAATCGTAAACGGCTTGACCGAACATCTCAAAATGTTTATGTTCAATCACTCTTGTGTACGGCACATCGTGTGAGGTATAATTAACCACGGCATTACCCTGATAATTAGGTGTTTGTTCTATTCGGGTCTTAAAGGAGACTGTTCGCCAGTCGAGGTGTCCGAAACGGTAGTCGTAGAATTGGTCGATAGGACCTGTATAGACTATTTTTTTAGCGATAGAGAGTGCTTTTTTCAGTCCCCAATCGCTGGAGAAGAAGTCGCAGTCGGTGCGTGTCTCAACTCCTTCTAGCAGTTTGTTAATGAGAGCGTTATATCCACCGATGGGTATGCCTTGATAGGGGTCGTTGAAGTAGTTGTTGTCGAACACGAATCTTAGCGGTAGTCGTTTGATGATGAAGGCAGGCAGGCAGTTGCATGGTCTGCCCCATTGTTTCTCGGTGTAGTCTTTTATCAGTTTGTTGTAGATGTCTTCTCCAACGAGCATCAGAGCCTGTTCTTCGAGGTTTTGTGGTTCTTTGCCTGACAACTGTTCTCTTATTTTGGATTGTTCTTGTGCTATTTTGTCTTGTGCTTCTTCGGGTGTCAGAACGCCCCATAACTGGTGGAAGGTGTTCATGTTAAAGGGCAGGTTGTACAGTTTGCCTTTGTAGTTAGCCACGGGGCAGTTGGTATAGCGGTTGAAGGGTACGAGGGAGTTGACGAAGTCCCATACTTTTTTATTGGCAGTATGGAAGATATGTGCTCCGTATTTGTGTACGTTGATACCTTCTATGTTTTCGCAATAGACATTACCGCCTAAGTGTGGTCGTTTATCTATGACCAGACACTTTTTTCCTGCTTGTTTGGCTTTGTAGGCGAAAGTAGCACCGAACAGTCCTGAACCGACGATGAGGTAATCATAGGTGTGTTGCATATACATTGGAGTTTTTAATTTCGGTTGCAAAGGTACTGATTATTCCCGTATTAGCCAAATTAAAGCAATATTTTTGTGTCTGGTGTCTATTCTCTCAGATTGACGGCATAGTAGAGTATTCTGCCTTGTTGTGTGCATCCTGTGAGGAAGAGTACTTGGTCGTTGTCGGAAGCAGCCATGGCTTGTTGCACTACGTCTTGCCAGTCGGCTGTTGTTCGTATGGTTCGGTTGTTGGCTTTCAGGATGATATATCCGTTTGGTACGCCTGCTTTTTTGAGTGCTCCGTTTTTGAGGTTAGTCACTTGTACGCCGTAGTTAATGCCCAGTCGTTGTTTGATATTGTCGGGCAGTTCTTCTATTTCCGCGCCGAGGGAGACGTTGTTTTGTTTTTCTATCAGTCCTGTACCGCCTTGTCTGTTAGTTAGTTCGGCTACGAGTGTAAGCATTTTGTCGCCTCTTAGTACGGTGAGTGTAACGCTGTCGCCGGGTCTATGGCGTGCTATTTGTTCTTGCAGGTCGGTGTTGGTATGGATGGCTGCGGCATCTATTTGTGTTATCACGTCACCTGCTTTGACTCCGGCTTTGTAGGCAGCACCGTCGGGTATCACTGTTGTGACGTATGCGCCTTGTAGGGTACTCAAGTGCTTTTCGTTTTTCAGTTCGGCTGTTATCTCTTGCATTTGTATGCCTAAGATGGCTCGTTGTACGATGCCGTATTGTCTGAGGTCGCTCACCACTTTTTGCACGATGCTGGTTGGTACTGCAAAACTATATCCGCTGTACGAGCCTGTTTGTGAGGCGATAGCGGTGTTGATACCTACCAGTTCGCCTTTAGTATTGACCAATGCACCTCCTGAGTTGCCCGGGTTGACGGCTGCGTCTGTTTGGATGAAACTCTCTATTTTCATCTCGGTGTTCAGTATGTTGATGTTTCTTGCTTTTGCGCTCACTATGCCTGCTGTCACTGTGGAAGTGAGGTTGAAGGGATTGCCGACGGCGAGTACCCATTCGCCGATGCGCAGTTCGTCGGAGTTACCCATAAGGATGACCGGCAGGTTGTCGGCTTCTATTTTGAGGAGTGCTATGTCGGTATTGGGGTCGGTGCCTACGAGTGTGGCATTGAACTCACGTTTATCGTTAAGCACGACCACTATCTGTGCGGCTTTGTCGATAACGTGATTATTGGTCACTATGTATCCGTCTTTGGCTATTATCACTCCCGATCCTGAAGCACGTTGAGCAGGTGTCTCTCTCTGTTGCGGTCTGCCGAAGAAGAACTCGAAGAAGGGGTCAGTCGAGTAGGTCTGTCGTTGGTTGGGGTAGGTCACTTTCACGTGTACGACAGCATTAACCGACATCTCGGCTGCTTGTGTGAAGTTGGTCTCGCCTGCATCTGTGAGTGAAGCAAGACGAGTATAAGGAGAAGTTGTAAGTGACAGAGAATCTCCGTTTTCCGTCATAGTCATCTCTCTGCCGGACAACTTCGTGTTCATTACATAGTAGGTGGTGCCTACGCTGACGGCTGCACTGACAATCATCAGCCATACATATCTCATTATTGTCTTCATAGTGTTTATGGTTTTGAAAATCGTATCTATCGGAATTTTTTCAAAATCTGTGCCAAAAGTGAGAAAAAAGTCATAAAGAAGGGATAAATCAGTACGATGGCATAATTTTTGTAATGATATTTTAACTTATAAATGTAAAAAATGAGTAATATTCGTTTTTCATTATTTTTGTGTGTATTGGCTTTTTCTTTTGCTCTGAAGGCGGAGGATGTGTCTTTTCGTGCTCAGGCACCTTCGCAAGTGATAGCGGGAAAGCCGTTTCAGTTGTCTTATACGGTAAACAAGAAAGCGCGTGATTTGCAGGCACCTGATTTTTCGGACTTTGATTATATAGCCGGTCCGTATCAGTCGCAGTCGTCTTCTTCGTCGTTTGTCAATGGCAAGATGTCGCACTCTTTCACTCTCACTTTCACTTATACGTTGATGGGTAAGGCTGAAGGTACTTTTACCATTCAGCCTGCCACCATTCGTGTTGATGGTGAGACCTACACTTCCAACGGTGTTAAGATCACCGTCTTGCCGGCTGATGAGCCGCCTGTACAGAGCAACAGTCGTTCTTCGCAGTCGGCTTCCTCATCCTCTCAAGGCGGAGAAAACATATCCACTGAGAATATCTTTGTTCGCACAATCGTCACCAAGACCAAAGTGTACGAGCAAGAGGCTTTGCTCTTGACTTACAAACTGTATTTTGCGGGTGTCGATGTGGCTCAATTTACCAATAACACCCGTCTGCCTGAGTTCACCGGATTCCTCAAGCAAGAGATAGAGCAGACTGAGGTACAGGCTGAGTTGGAGCATTATAACGGTCGCAACTATCAGTCGGCGGTGTTGTATCGCACCTTGCTTTATCCACAGCATGGCGGAGAGATAAAGATTGACCCTGCCAGTTTTGAGGCCGTGTTGCGTGTTCAGGTGCGTCAGCCTATACGTTCTGTCTTCGACGATTTCTTCGGTTCTTATACTAATGTGACCAAGACGATAGTGGCACCGGCTGTCACTATTCAAGCGCAGTCGCTGCCTGCAGGCAAACCGTCATCGTTCTCAGGCGGAGTGGGGCAATATACGCTCAGCGGAAACATCTCATCCACCGAAGTTAAAGCCAATGAGGCTGTTACTATCAAACTTACCATTCAAGGAACGGGTAATCTGAAACTGCTCAAGACACCTGCCATCGATTGGCCCGAAGGTTTTGAGGCATACGACCCGAAAGTGAATAATCAGTTCAAGACCACAACGGCAGGTATGAGCGGAACGAAGACGATAGAGTACCTTGCCATTCCTCGTTCTGCCGGTGAATATACCGTTCCGGCTGTCTCCTTCTCGTATTTCGACACTCAGTCAGGTACATACAAGACAGAGTCTGTCGGTCCGTGGACACTGCATATAGCCCGTTCTGCTACTGACGATAAACAAGAGACAACGGTGCAGAACTATACCAATAAAGAAGATATACGTCAGTTAGGTACCGACATAAGATACATACACACTCAGGATCTCACTTATGCGGCTCAAGCACCTCGTCGCACATTGAGTGCCACCACAGTTCGGCTGTGCTATCTCTTGCCGCTGCTGCTGGCAATAGTGCTCTTCGTCGTCTTCCGTCATCAGATACGCGAGAATGCCGACATAGTGCGTGTCCGCTACAAGAAAGCCAACAAAGTGGCGCAGAAACGTTTGAAAGAGGCAAGACAGTGTATGTCCAAGTCCGATGCCGCCGCTTTCTACGAAGCTATCGAACGTGCCGCTTGGACGTATTTGAGCGACAGACTATCTATACCTACAGCCGAACTGAATAAAGAGAACATAGCCTCTATCCTTCGCACGAAAAACGTAAGTGAAGAACTGATAAAAGAGGTGGTTGATGTACTCTCCACGGCTGAGTTTGCACGCTATGCACCGCAAGCAGGACAGACAATGCAAGAACTGCTTGACCGTACCGCTAATCTTATAGACCAACTTGAAAACCAAAAACTATGACATCCCTTCTCTTTATCATACTGACCCTTTTCACCACCGGTAACGACTATTATGCTGCCGGTGACTGGGACAACGCGGTACAGACCTATGAGCAATGCCTTGCCGATACTACCGCTTTCCTTACTGATGACTCACAGGCTGAAGTGTATTATAACCTTGGTAATGCACGTTTCCGTCAAGGCGAACTATCGCAGTCTATCCTCGCCTACGAGCGGTGTCTGAGGCTGCAACCACGGCACAAAGATGCACAATATAACCTCGCTTTTGCCAAAGAGAGGATAGTGGATGATATAGCCGATAACCGCACTTTCTTCATCGCCTCGTGGGCTGCTGCGGTGCGTAATAAGCTCACCTGCCGCACTTGGACTATTCTCTCCATCTGCCTGTTTATCACAATGCTCACCGCTATGTTGCTCTTTGCATTGGTCAAACCTATATGGCTGCGCAAACTGTCGTTCCACGTAGCGTGGATAACGATGCTACTGTCACTCATCACCGGACTGAACGCCATCTCGCTCAATAGTCGCGACACCAAACAGAAAGAAGCCATCGTCACACAAGGCGTTCTTAATGCCAAAGCCTCACCCGACAAAAGCGGTACTGACCTCTTTACCTTGCACGAAGGTACCAAAGTGGAGATACAAGAGGTGTTGGGCGAATGGGCAAACGTCAGAGTGGGCAACAACGAAGGATGGGTCAAACTCTCTCACATAGAGAGAATTTAGCCACCCCTCATCTCTTTAACCAATCCCCGTAATAACATTGTTAATCAATATCTTTATGAATATATCCCCTTATTTTTCCGAAGCCGACTTGCAAGCCCTTATCAAACTGTGGTTTGACGAGGATATCCGTGAGGGTGACCACACCTCTCTTTGCTGTATTCCGCCTACTCAGATGGGTTGTCAGCAGCTGATAATCAAAGAGGAAGGCATATTAGCCGGCGTAGAAGTGGCAAAAGCCGTCATCCGCTATTTCGACCCCGAATTACGCATCGAGCAGTTCCTCAACGACGGCGCACAAGTCAAACCGGGCGACATAGCCTTTCGCGTGACAGGCAAAGAGTTAAGCTTGCTGCAAATAGAGCGCACTATGCTTAATATAATGCAGCGCATGTCCGGCATAGCCACCACTACTCACCGCTATCAGTCGCTCATCGCTCACACCGGTTGCCACGTGCTTGATACACGTAAGACAACACCCGGATTGAGGTATTTGGAGAAAGAGGCAGTGCGCATTGGTGGAGGTATGAACCACCGTATAGGACTCTTTGATATGATACTGCTCAAAGATAACCACGTTGACTATTCCGGCGGTATCAAACCTGCACTCGAAAAAGCTCGCGACTATTGCAAAGAGAAAAACCTCAACCTCAAAATAGAAATAGAGACACGCTCAATGCAAGAGATACAGCAAGCACTCGAAACAGGTATAGCCGACCGTATAATGCTCGATAACTTCACACCCGAACAGACACGCGAAGCAGTGAAGTACATACGCACGTATAAAACAGATAAATACACTGAGATAGAGAGCAGCGGTAACATACGCCTTGAGACAATACGCGCATACGCAGAAACAGGTGTCGATTTTGTGTCGGTAGGCGCACTCACACATTCGTTCAAATCGCTCGATATGAGTTTCAAAGTAGTTAAACAATGAATACTATTCCACAACGTTTGTCGGCATTGCGTGAGCAGATGGTACGTGTAGGCGTGGACGCTTATATCGTTCAAGGCAATGATCCTCACGCCTCGGAATATATGGCACCCCATTGGCAGCAGATGCAGTGGATAACCGGTTTCCTTGGTGAGACAGGTACAGCCGTCATAACACGCGACCAAGCATTGCTTTGGACCGACAGCCGCTATTATCTGCAAGCCGAACAAGAACTGCAAGAGACGACTGTCGCTCTTATGCGTGCGTCAGAAATAGACTGCCCCACCATCGCTCAATGGCTGTGCGCTAAACTCAACCCGCAAGCCAAAGTGGGTGTTAATGCCGAGATGTACAGCGTGGCTGACTATGCCGACCTCAAAGAACAACTCGCCACCGCCGCACTCACATTGGTCAGTGAAGACCTTATTGCACCTATTTGGACTCTCAACCGCCCCGACATACCGCTTCATCCCCTATACCTCTACGACACCACGTGGGCAGGTGAGACAGTGGAAAGCAAACTGCAACGAGTGAGAGATGAGATGCACAGACAGCACTGCGACGCTATCGTCATCGCCGCTCTCGACGAGATAGGATGGCTGCTCAATATACGCGGAACAGATGTGGACTACACACCATGCGTGATAGCATACTGCGTAGTGGAAAACAGACGCTGCACACTCTTTATCGACCCACGAAAAACCGACACACTGACCATCACTCAGTTAGCCGCTTTGGGCATCACACTGCTACCGTACAATGAGATATATAACTACCTCGCGTCTCTCAAAGACTACACAGTCATGCTTGACCCCAAACGTGTCAATGAGGCGTTGTATGAGGCTGTCCTGCCGAATGCCGTTCGGCTTCTTTCACCTTCACCCGTGCAGGTGATGATGTCCGTCAAAAACGCGGTCGAACAAGAGGGTACACGGCAAGCAATGAAACGCGACGCAGTGGCACTGACACGCTTCTTCCATTGGCTGGAGACAGAAGCACCGGCAACACCACAGACCGAAATAACACTCGCACAACGACTGCACGAACTGCGTGCCGAAGGTGACTTCTTTACAGATGAGAGTTTTTGCACCATAGCAGGCTGGAAAGCCAACGGCGCTATCGTACACTATCACGCTCAAGAAGGACAATGTGCTAATATACAAGGTGATGGCGTATTGCTCTTAGACTCCGGCGGACAATACCTCGACGGCACTACCGACATAACACGAACCGTTTGGGTGGGCAACGAAAAGAATATCCCCGCCGAACTCAAACACGACTTCACACTCGTGCTCAAAGGACATATAGCACTGGCTAATGCCAGATTCCCTAAAGGCACCAGAGGTAACCAATTAGATATCCTCGCACACCAATATATGTGGCAGGAAAAGATTACCTTTACTCACGGCACAGGTCACGGAGTAGGACATTTTATGGGGTGTCACGAAGGTCCTGCCAATATCCGCACGGACAATAACACTAACCCCATCCGCTTGGGAAATATCTTCTCCGACGAACCTGGCATCTACCGCGCAGGTCAGTATGGTATAAGAACCGAAAACCTCGTCCTCACCGTCCCTGTTACAAACGATAACCCGTTGTCAACAGGCGAGGACTATTATGAGTTTGAGACACTCACCCTGTGCTTCTACGACACACGCCTTATCGACACCTCTATGCTCACAGAGCAAGAGAAACAATGGCTCAATAGTTATCACCAACGAGTGTTAGACACCATTGGCAATATGCTCACACCCGATGTACAAAACTACCTCAAAAATAAATGCAAACCTATAATATGAACAGAATTGAAGATATCCTAACAGTAAATCTTAATCAAGTAGTAAGCAACCTCTACGGAAATGAGGCTGCCCAACTACCTTTTCAATGGCAGAAGACACGCCCTGAGTTTGAAGGACAGATAACACTTGTGGTCTTCCCATTTGTTAAGTTGGCACGCAAAAAACCACAGGATGTGGCTAATGAGATAGGCACTGCCTTGCTACAAACAACCTTCCCTACCGACAATGGCAATACACCTCTGGTGGAGAAATATAATGCCGTTCAAGGCTTCCTCAACCTCTCCATCTCACCTGCCTATTGGCTCACTGTCCTGCAAAACATCTTGAGCAATCCTTACTACGGTGAGCAACCCAAACGCAACGAACTGATGATGGTGGAGTACTCATCGCCTAACACCAATAAACCTCTGCACCTCGGACACATGAGAAACAACCTCTTAGGTTGGTCTATCGCACGCATACAAGAGGCTAACGGATGGCAAGTGGTCAAAACCAATATCGTCAACGACCGCGGCATACATATATGCAAGTCGATGCTCGCCTGGCTCAAATACGGCAACGGTGAGACACCACAGTCAACAGGCAAGAAAGGCGACCATCTGATTGGCGACTACTATGTCCGTTTCGACAAAGAGTACCGTGCACAAGTCAAACAACTTGTGGAACAAGGTATGGACGAAGAGCAAGCCAAGAAAGAGGCTCCGCTCATGAAAGAAGCACAAGAGATGCTGCGCCAATGGGAACAAGGCGACGACAAAGTGCGCTCTCTGTGGAAACAGATGAACGAGTGGGTATATGAAGGTTTCGACGAGACATATAAGCAG
Organism: Paludibacteraceae bacterium; assembly: GCA_017450685.1. GTDB lineage: Bacteria > Bacteroidota > Bacteroidia > Bacteroidales > Paludibacteraceae > Colicola. Next base: position 10,072 of record JAFSTB010000036.1, on the reverse strand, counting down.
ATGGGTGTCTGCTTCGATAAGATATACTACGAAAGCAATACATATCTCGAAGGCAAAAAAGAAGTGGAACGCGGCTTGAAAGAAGGCTTGTTCTATCGTCGTGACGATGGCTCCGTTTGGGCTGACCTTACCAAAGACGGACTGGACGAGAAACTGCTGCTACGCTCCGACGGCACCAGCGTCTATATGACACAAGATATAGGTACCGCCAAACTCAGATACCAAGACTATCCTATCAAACGTATGGTTTATGTGGTTGGTAATGAGCAAGAATACCACTTCAAGGTGCTATCTCTTTTGCTCGATAAGTTGGGTTTCCCCTTCGGCAAAGAGTTAGTGCATTTCTCCTACGGTATGGTGGAACTGCCTAACGGCAAGATGAAATCACGCGAAGGAACAGTGGTCGATGCCGACGAACTGATGCAACAGATGATTCAGGATGCACGTGAGATGAGCAATGATAAAGTGAACACCTTGCCCGACATCACACCCCAAGAGGCCGAACAGATAGCAAGAAAAGTGGGACTCGGCGCACTCAAATACTTCATCCTCAAAGTCGATCCGCGTAAGAACATGCTCTTCAACCCGGAAGAGAGTATCGACTTTAACGGCAACACCGGACCCTTTATACAATATACCTATGCACGTATTCAGTCCGTACTCAGAAAAGCACAAGACAATGTGCAGTCGCTCAAAATCGAACATCTGACCCTTAACGACAAAGAACAGACACTGCTCCAACAACTCAATGCCTATCCCGAAATAGTCAAACAAGCAGGACAAGACTTCTCGCCGGCGGTTATTGCTAACTATGCCTACTCACTCGCCTCTGACTTCAACTCCTTCTATCACGACTATTCCATCCTCAATGAGTCGGATACCGACACTCGCACCTTGCGACTCGCGCTCTCACATGCCGTAGCACAAGTTCTCCAACATGCACTCTTTCTGCTCGGTATAGAAGTGCCACAACGTATGTAATACATATGACTAAACCTTCTTACATAGCCTCAAAAGGGTATCAGTGGTACAAAAAGTATATTCGTTTTATGAACGAACACTTGCTGTACCGACACGTCTATTACCTGCACCGCGAAAACCTGCCGCCACTGGGACAACCCTGTATGATAGTAAGCAATCATCAGAACTGTGCCAACGACCCGCTCAACCTCTTGCTCGGACTCGAAAATCGCAGTCACCCCTTCGTCATTGCCAGAGGTAACGTCTTCTCATGGAACCCGCTCATAACAAAGTTCTTCCTCTGGTTAGGGATGTTACCAGCCTTCCGACTTAACTACGACGGTGCCGAATCACTATCAAAAAACGCCGATACCATCCGTATCTCAGGCGGCAAAATGCTCGAAGGTAACCGACTGATAATGTACCCCGAAGGTACACACCAAGATAAACGATGGCTCGGCGACTTCTCCTACGGCTACACGCGACTCCTCTTCCAAACAGCACAAAGCGATAACTTTCAGCACGATATACAGATTGTGCCGTCCGCTAACCACTATGCCGAATATTGTGACGTGCAGTCTGATGTCCTCATCGCTTTCGGTAAACCGATTTCACTCCAACCGTATTACGAACTCTACCAAACAAAACCAAGAACGGCACAACGGGAAGTAAGTAAACAGGTGAGAGAACAAGTAGAACAACTGATGCTCGACATTCGCGACCTCGAACACTACCACCTAATCGATTTCCTCCGCAACAGCCAACTCGGGTGGCAATTCTGCCAATCACTCAATCTAAACCCTTACTACCTGCCCGATAAACTCAAAGCAGACAAACAGTTAGTGGAACGACTCGGCGAATTTCACGATTGGCAAACAGTGGAACAACTGCTTAACGAAGAAAACAAACACAACATAAGCGAAACCGACCTTATACACCAAAAAGGGTGGGGAAGTGTACTTTTGGCAATGCTGCTACAACTCTTACTCCTACCGCTGTGGATAGTGTCGCTCTATCCCAATATCATACACTATAACGTTCACCGCCCCTTCATCAAAACCGACCTTATGTTCACTAACTCATGGCGGTTCATCATTCCTGCCGTCGTGGGCGTACCCTTCTTCTTTGTGCTCACCGTTCTTATATGCGGGTTAGTATGGGGCTGGTGGTGGCAGTCTGCTCTGTGGATGTTGCTCGCCTCTTACCCGCTCGCACTCTTCGCTGTAAGACAATGGCAGTGGATGAAACAAACATGGAGGCAAGCAAGACTGCTGTGCAAAAAATCAAAACTAACCAGCTTGTTCGCTCTGCGCAAACAAGTATTCGAAAACATAAAAAATAAACTGAATCTATGAAAAGAGTAGTAATAACAGGAATGGGTATATGGTCGTGTCTGGGCAAGTCGCTTGACGAGGTACGCGACTCCCTCTACACCGGTCGTTCAGGTATTATCCTTGACCCCGAACGCAAAGCCATGGGCTTCCGTTCAGGTCTGACAGCCAAAGTGGAGATACCCGATCTGAAAAAAGAACTTAGTCGCTCACAGCGCGCCTATATGCCCGAACAGGCCAAGTACGCCTATTGCGCCACAGTAGAGGCTCTGCGTAACGCACATATAGACCAAGACTATCTGGATAAACATGATGTAGGTCTGCTCTATGGCAACGACTCCAGTGCCGACCCCACCGTTAGAGCCGTGGACACCATTCGCGAGAAACATGACACCACCCTGTGCGGCTCAGGAGCAATCTTCCAATCGATGAACTCCACCGTGACAATGAACCTCGGCACCATCTTCCGCCTAAGAGGTATCAACCTCACCGTCAGCGGTGCTTGCGCCAGCGGTGCTCACGCTATCGGACTCGGCGCACTGCTCATACAAACAGGACTGCAAGATATGATCGTTTGCGGTGGCGCACAAGAAGTAAACCCCTTCTCCATCGGCTCATTCGACGGCATTTCTGCCTTCTCCGTAAGAGAAAATGAACCCGAAAAAGCATCACGACCATTCGACCGCGATAGAGACGGACTCGTACCGGGCGGCGGTGCAGCTACTGTCATCATCGAAGAGTATGAACATGCCGTCAAAAGAGGCGCACCTATCCTCGCGGAAGTTCTCGGATACGGCTTCTCCGCTAATGGCGAACATATATCCTCTCCCAATGTGGAAGGTCCGAGCAAATCGCTGCGTATGGCCATTCAGCGAGCAGGAATAGATATCCGGGAAATAGGATATATCAACGCTCACGCCACCTCTACACACGTGGGCGATACCAATGAGGCTAAAGCTATCTACAACGTCTTCCAAAATCAACGAACAGAAGTCACTTCCACCAAATCACAAACAGGACACGAGATGTGGATGGCAGGAGCAAGCGAAATCATCTACTCAATGCTGATGATGAAAAACGACTTTATCGGCGCTAATATCAACTTCGAAAACCCCGATGAAGATAGTGCCAAACTGCTCATTCCTAACAAACGAATAGACAAACATTTCGACACCTTCCTTAGCAACTCTTTCGGCTTCGGAGGCACTAACGCAACATTAGTGGTCAGAAATATGTAAATAACTTAAATATTTATCTATTATGAACAAACAAGAACTTATCGCAAAAGTAAATGCCGTTTTGGCAGAAGAATTTGAAGTGGATGAAGCCATCATCACCCCTGAGGCTAACATCAAACAAACACTCGAATTAGATAGTCTCAGCCTCGTTGATATGGTGGCACTCATCGATAATGAGTTCGCCGTAAAGATCCCGACAACCGAACTGAGCAAACTACAAACGTTTGAAGCACTCTACAACTATCTTGAAGAGAAAACCAATGCTTGAACAACAACCTGACATCTTCGCTCTTATTCCCCAACGACCACCTATCATGATGATTGACACCGTGATAGATGCATCCGACAACCATATAGTCACTCAACTGACGATACAGGAAGACAATATCTTCGTTGAGAACAATATCTTTCACGAGGCAGGTATCATTGAACATATAGCACAGTCAGCAGCCGCTTTCGCAGGATGGCAGACCTATAACTCCGGACAACCACCACGGATAGGGTACATAGGGGAAATAAAGAATTGTCATATTCATGCTCTACCCAAACAGAGTCATCAGTTGCAAACACATCTGCAACTGATGGCTCAAGCGGGTGACGTCAGTCTCGTTCAGACTCAGACAACGGCAAACGGACATATAATAGCCGATTGCCAAATGAAGATATCACTCAAAGCACAATAGCCTATGGCATATATCTTACCCTCTTTCTATTCCATACAATCGTCTTCTACAGAGAACGAACAAACGGTTTTCCGTATCTGTCTGAACGATAACTGTCCCGTCTATGAAGGACATTTTGTGGATGAACCTGTATGCCCGGGAGTGATGAGCATACAGATGCTTGTTGAATGTGCCTCGCGTGTTGCGCAAAAAACACTGTACATCGATACTATCAAACAGTGCCGCTTCTATGCTCTGATGACTCCTAAAGAGCACCAACTCATCACAGCACATATCCAACTCACACCACAAGACACATCGCTCTTATTATCAGCCTCTATCGTAGCCAATGAGCAAACTCTGCTCTCGCTCAAAGCACTGCTCACCGAACAACCCTCTATCCTCTCATGAACCAACATGTAGTCGTCATAGGCGCAGGTTTGGGAGGATTGGAGTGTGCTTATATCCTCGCCAAAAACGGATTGCAAGTCACTGTACTTGAACACGATAAACAGATAGGTGGCTGCCTGCAGTCATTCCGACGCGGCAACACTCTCTTCGACTCCGGCTTCCACTATGTGGGCGGACTAAGAGAAGGTGAGTCGCTCCACGGACTGTTCAAGTATTTCCAGTTGCTCGACCTGCCGTGGCTCATGCTCGACGAAACAAACTTCGATGAAGTGGTCATCGGCTCACAGTCCTTCCCATTCGCCTTCGGACACCAACGATTCGCGGAAACACTCTCGCAGTTCTTCCCGCACGAAAGAAAAGGACTGCAAACATTCGTCGATACGCTAAAAAAAGTAGGAGAGCATCTCCCGCACACTTTCTCTCCCCAACACGCCGATAACGACCTTAGTCAGTCCCTCTTCGCTCAATCGGCATACGACTTCCTGTGCAACACCATCGCCGACCCATTACTGCGCAAAGTGCTTTCCGGTACTTCACTCAAGATGGAACTCAGCCGTGAAACGCTGCCTCTTTACGTCTTTGCACAGATAAACAACTCCTTCCTGCAAAGCGCTTTCCGAATCAAAGGAGGCGGACAACAGATAGCCGACCGATTGGCGGAAATAATTAAAAATGAAGGCGGTACAATACGAACACAATCCACTGCTGTCGCCGTCAGTGAGACACCCGACAACCACTTGCAAGTGAGCCTCTCAAACGGAGAACAGATAACGGCAGACTGGGTCATAGCAGACATTCATCCTACATCTGCCGTACAACTGATTGAAAATTCTCAACACGTTAAACCCGTGTTCAAAAGACGCATGAACACACTGACAAACACCTTCGGTATGTTCACCGCCAACATAAGGCTCAAACCCGGTACTATTCCTTACCTCAATCGCAACCTCTTCATACACCGCCCGCAAGCCGACCTGTGGCAAGTGAGAACAGACACACCCCAAAGCGTAATGGTCAGTTTCTATCCCGAACAAGACGCACTGGATCTGCTGACACCTATGAGATGGCAACAAGTACAACAATGGGCTGATAAACCCGCAAGGAAAAGAGGTGAAGACTATGTGCTCTTCAAACAACAGACGGTCGAACAGTGCTTGCAACTCACTGAGCAATACCTTCCCCACATCAGTTCGTCCATCGACCGCGTCTTCACTTCCACCCCCCTCACCTACAGCCATTATACTTTAACACACCAAGGCTCCGCCTACGGCATACAAAAAGATTGGCACTCACCTCTCACCACCGTTCTCTCACCAAGAACACCAATGCCACACTTCCTGCTTACTGGGCAGAACCTCAACCTGCACGGCATACTCGGCGTCTCTATGACTGCTGTCATTACCGCCGCACAAATACTCGGTATGGACACTCTATACCAACAACTCGATGTCAAACATTGGAATTAAAAACTATAAGATATGAAATACGCACTTATAACAGGCGGTAGCCGAGGCATCGGTAAAGCCATCGCTCTTAGGCTCGCCAAACAAGACTATCACGTCCTTATCAACTATCAGTCCAACCAACAAGCTGCTGAGGAAACACTCAACCTTATTCGTGAACAAGGCGGACAAGCCACCCTCATGCAGTTCGACGTTAGCGATAGCGAGCAGACACTGACCGCTATCAATAAGTGGCAAGAAGAAAATAAAGACGCGTATATCGACCTGCTTGTCAATAATGCAGGCATCAGACGTGATAACCTCCTCGTCTTTATGGAACAAAAAGACTTCCAAGATGTTATCCGAACCAACCTCTTCTCTTTCTATAACGTCACACAGCCGCTGCTTCAACCTATGATAAGACATAAGCACGGACGTATAATCAACGTGGCTTCGCTTTCCGGCATCAAAGGATTGCCCGGACAATGCAACTACTCAGCTGCCAAAGGCGGACTGATAGCTGCCACCAAAGCACTCGCACAAGAAGTGGGAAGAAAAAATATAACCGTCAATGCCGTCGCACCCGGATTCGTCAAAACAGATATGGTCGAAGGACTCGACGAACAAGAACTAAAAAAACAAATACCACTCCAACGCTTTGCTCAAGCAGATGAAGTGGCTGCATTAGTCGCCTTCCTCGCCTCCGACGAGGCTGCATATATAACAGGCGAATGTATAAGCATCAACGGAGGACTTTATACCTAATCACGGTTTCCATATATCATCACTAATAGACACATTAGTTTGCCGCTTGGAGGTCACGTACTCAGTGTAATTACCATTAACCTGTATCATACGCAATACGGTTAGCAGACCCGTAGTACGCTCATACTCAGCCTCTAAACGGTAAACACCCGACGACGGCTTGTCCGTCTTAACCAGTGTGCATACATAACTGTCACCCTTCTCCTCACAAGAGATACTTGCGCCGTTAACAAGGGCAACACGCTGTAAGTCACCACTCAAACTGCCAAGCAACGTCTCACGCAACTCGTACATCTGACCCTTCTTAGAAGACATCGAAAAAGTGTTGCGCTTGCCCTTGCGCATAGCAACAAACGAACCGTCACGTATCAAACTGTAATCACCGGCAGGATCACTATAAGACATAAGCAACGACTCTGTATAGGCATAGTACATCTTGCCACGCTTAATAGTCTGCTTGTTCATACGAGGCATAATAATACGCTCCTCAAAATCAGCAATATAACTGATCCTGCCATCGTTTAACGATAGCAAACGCTGTTCAATACTCTCGCCACTCATACTCAGTGTACAGAGACCAAAAAGAAAAAAAGAAAAGAATTTTTTCATCGTAAAGAATTGATTAACCATACCGTTATTTACAAATTCTATGCCATTATGAGCAAACTATTCACCTTCTTCCGCAACCACAAAGACTGGCTCTATACTATCATTACACTAACAGTCTTTCTCTTCGCAGCAATCGCAATGCAATGCCGATTTGAAGAAAACATAGCCAAACTGCTGCCACCCACTTCCGACAACCTTACCGTTGACCTCGCCTTCGCAGACCTCAAAGTAAAAGACAAAATATTCATCCAAGCCATTGCAACTTCACCTTCTACCGACGATAACCAAGCACTCAAAGATTCATTGCAACAAGCAATGGACACCTTTATGAATCTGCTTAACCAAAACGAACACGCTTCCGAATATCTCTCATCGTCTCTCTACCAACTGCCACTCGAACAACTACTCGAACTGGCTCCGTGGCTCCTGCAACATGCACCACAATACCTCGACTTCACCGACCAACAAATGGATTCACTCACATCAGTCACTCATATACAACAGCAAATAGAGCAATATCTCACCTTCCTCGATACCGAACTCGGTATGCAACTCTACGACTATATAGCCTATGACCCAGCAGGTATCCTCATCGCACAACTCAAACCCTTGCTCCACAAAACATCAACCAATACCATTTACAACCAACACCTCTTTTCCGCAGATGGCACCGTTTGTTATGGCTTCCTCACTCCCGCTACGGGAAGTATGGACTCCGGTAAAGCAGGCAAACTGCTAAACGACATACAACAAGCAAAAAAACAAACCGAAGCATCCTTCCAAAATATAACGATTCTCTACCATGGAGCACCCATTCAATCTGCCAACAACGCCAAACGTATCAAAAAAGACCTCTGGCTAACCATCGGGGTGGCGCTATTACTCATACTCACCATACTCGCTTTCGCTCTTAAAAACATCTGGTCGAACATCCTGCTGCTAATGCCCGTCTTATATGGAGCACTTTTCGCTCTCGCTGCCATCTTTATCTTCAAAGGGGGAATGTCGGTTATGGCTCTCGGTATAGGTGCTATTGTCATGGGAGTCGCCCTAAGTTATTGCCTACACCTTATAATACATAATAACTATACCAACGACCCACTCACCACCGTCAAAGAACAAACACAACCAATCCTGTTAAGTGCTATCACTACCATCGGGGCATTCGCCGGACTGCTCTTCACTCAATCATCTCTCCTACAAGACTTCGGCTTCTTCGCTATGCTCACCATAATAGGTACTACTATTGCCTGCCTCACTTTCATGCCACATTTCTTACAGAAAAATACAAATAATAACACAAAAAAGAACATAGTATTCCATCTTATCGAACGTATCAACTCTTTCGACCCTTCACAATATATAACTCTTATCATCCTTACCGTCATCGCTACCGGAATATGTATCTACTTCTCACCTCGCGTACATTTCGACTCTAACCTCAAAAACATAGGTTATACCGACCCCGAAGTGCAACTATCTATACAAACCTACCAAAACAAACAACAACAAGGCAACTTCCAACAATACTTCGCAGCCGTCTCTTCCGACCTCGAACAAACTCTGCAACAACTATACAACATCGAACAAACATGCGACTCACTGCAACAACAAGGCATCATTCAGTCTTTCACTCGTATGTCAGCCATCATGCCCTCAGCTATGCAACAACAACAACGCATTAACCATTGGCAACAATATTTCACACCACAAAAAGTGCAACAAGTATGGCAAAACGTACAAACAGCATGCATGAATGCCGATATCGATACCGACTTCTTCCTGCCTTTCAAACAAGCAATGACCGATACATACCAACCTGAATATATCTACCAATCCAATCTCATACCCCAAGCACTCCTCTCTAACCTCATCGAACAAACAAACGGCTACTACCTCGCTTTCCTACCCGTGAGAATGAACCCCGACAACGTTGAAAAAGTAAACGACATACTCACACAAAATGCCCATTGCCTCGTTCTCGACCCGTTCTATTATACTATCGACTCCGTGGCTATGATGCAAAACGACTTCCAAACTATCCTCACTATCTCCGCTCTCTTCGTCCTTCTCGTACTCATACTCTCTTTCCGACGACTGACACTCGCACTCATCGCCTTCCTGCCTATGGCTCTCAGCTGGTACATAGTGCTCGGTATAATGTACCTCACACAACACCAATTCAACCTTATCAATATAGTCATATCCACCTTCATCTTCGGTATTGGCGTCGATTACAGCATCTTTATGATGGACGGACTGCTCAAACAAACCAAAGGCGAAAATACACAATTGCTCCAATCACACAAAACAGCCATCATCCTAAGCGCACTCATACTAATCATCTGTATGATCTCACTCCTCTTCGCCGTACACCCCGCCATTCAAAGCATCGGCTTCGCATCACTCGTAGGCATGATTTCCACACTATGGCTAACATACACCATCCAACCATTCCTGCTAAGACTCACTCTCAAAATACCTTTCCTTAAAAAACATATCCTGTAAACACCTCTTTCCCCCTAAGAGCAGCCATTTTAGGCTGCTCTTAGTTTTTTAAGCGTTTGCCACTGATTTTTGTCACAATTTTTGCAATGTTGATTATCAGGTATTTGCAAGGTTTTTCACAAAAAAGTGTGCAAGATATTTGTCAG
>JAFSTB010000035.1 GCA_017450685.1 Paludibacteraceae bacterium | reverse complement strand
GGTGGCAGGTATATAACCGTCCATAAAGTTCGTATTCTCTACCAACACTTGGTCTTCAAACTCAATGAATTTGAACACATCCTGCACGCCTAACACATTTTGCAGCAGTTCAAGCCAAAACTTTTGTGTATCGCCTTTCTCATAACCTTTGCCTGCCCAGTCTTCTGCGAACTGAGCGGCTGCTTTTTGTTGTTGGATATTGGTCATCTGCGCTTAGATTATATTCCTCACATCACTCATACAAAGCCGAAGCGGAATAGTATTATACTTATCAATCGCTGTTGAAAATGTCAGAAAGAGAAAATCTTTGCAAAGATATGCCATAATTTTCATCTACGCAATAATGGACACCAATTTTCTTATTCAAAAAAAAGGTTGTACTTTTGCGGCGCAAAGTATTGATTATCCCGTTTGCTATGAAAAAGATATTATACTTGTCGCTTGTTCTGCTGCTTTCTTTTCTTGCTTATGCAGCAAACGCCTCAACAGCCTATCATACCGCCACCTATCAGCCTGATATACACACATTAAGAGTTAGGTATGCTAACCTCTCGTCGCTCAAACGACCATTCCTTATCCTTCCTCATACAGGTGTGATTGACGGTACGGACGATAACAACACATTAGAGATATCGTTCGACAAGTTAAGTCACGACCCCGCCAACTACACCTACACCGTCTATCATCTCAATAGCGATATGACACGCAGCGACCTGCAAAGTATTGAATATCTGCAAGGCTTTACCACAGAAGATATTACCGACTACGAGTACTCGAATAACACCCAACAGATATATATCCACTACTCTTTCTTTTTCCCCAACGAGGATATGCGCCTGACGGCAAGCGGCAATTATGTGGTGCATATATACGAGGACGGCGATACGGAAAAGACAGTGGCAGATGTGGTTATACAAGTGGTGGAGCCGATAGTGAAGATCCAGACCACAGTCAAAGCCAACACAACGGTGGAGTTCAACGGCAGGTATCAGCAGTTGGATATCGACCTTGACACACGCTTGCTTAACGTTAATAACATCAACGAGATAAGTCTTTTTGTTCAGCAGAACAACCGCTCGGATAACGCCGCCGTGATACATCAACCCACTTATATTGAGCCTAACCGACTCAGATACGAGAACCACCGACAGTTAGTGTTTGAAGGCGGCAATGAGTATCGCCATTTCGACACTTATTCAGTCTATTATGCCGGCACCAATGTCAACCGCATGTTCTTCGACCACAACGACTATCACGCCTTCTTAGAGCCGGATGATAATCAAGGTGTTACGCCCACCACCGACAAGACAGGACGACCGTACACCATGACCAACGATGCCAACGGTCAGTGGGTGGTGAACGTTGAACGCACCGACTATATAGATACCGATGCCGAATATGTGTGGGTACACTGGTTTCTACCCTACCCTGCACCGCTCTTAGACGGCAGCGTGTATGTAAACGGCGACCTCTTTGGCAATGAACTAACCTTGCTCAACCGTATGTCTTACGACAATGAGCGTCGAGGCTATTACCTCAACGCTTATCTCAAACAAGGTGCTTACGAATATCAGTATGTTTTTTTAAGCAAGAGTCGCCGTTTGCAGAGCGAACAGGACTTGCCGCCCTACCAAAAAGGGGCTTCACTAATCAATTTTGAAGGCTCACATTGGGAGACGGAGAACGAATATACGGTGTTGGTCTATTACCGCGAAACAGGTAGCCGAGCCGACCGACTGGTAGGGTTTAGTAGAGTTTATAAGTAGGGTTTTAGTAGAGTTTATAAGTAGTCTTCAACACCCTGAACTCCGTTCGGCGATTGATCTGATTGCACGTCTCTTGCTGCTCTTTGGTAAGAGTGTTAAGGAAAGTCTCATCCAGCACTTGTTCCACGGGGATAAACCTATACTTATCGTGCAGTGCTTTATCAGCCACCACCGGTTTGCTCTCACCATAACCGACAGGTGTCAGACGCTCTTTCTCTATACCCTGCTTGATAAGAAAATCCACACAAGCCTGTGCACGTTTCTCACTGAGTGTGCGGTTAGCAACGGAATCACCCACCATATCGGTATGAGCGCTTAACTCAATGGTGATATAAGGGTTATCGTTGAGCATCTTAACAAGGTCCAACAACTCCTTAGACGAACTCTCCGTCAGTTCCCATTTGCCGAATTCGTAAAAGACGTTATTCATCGGCACGGGCTTATTCAAAGAGGCTAAGGTGAAGTTTTGAGTGTAGGTATAACTGTCTTTCTTCTCCTCTGTTTTCAACTCATATTTTTGGTTGAGATAGCCTCTTGAAGTGACGAACATCAGATACTGCGTGTTCGGTTGCAGTTTCAGTCGGTAGGTTCCGTCGCGTCGGATGAGCAGTTTTTGGTTAGTACCGTCAGTACCTATAAGTCGCAGAGTAGCATCGGATAAGGCATTACCATCCATATCGGTCACCTTACCTTCCACAGCAAGCACCATCTCAGGCAGGATGAAACGGAAAATCTGATCTTCACCTTTCTTCGAAGCACGGTTAGACGAGAAGAAGCCTTTCTCCTCTTTGCCTTGACTCGACTCAAAGGTCATACCGAAGTCGTCGGCAATGCTATTGAGCGGCATACCCATATTCATAAGACTATATTGTGGCAGACGCACAGCCAACACACTGTCACTTATTATATAAGCGGTGTCTTGACCTGTAGGGGAAGCACAGAAGATGTCCAAACCGCCATAGCCGGGATGACCGTTGGAAGAGAAATAGAGCCGTCCGTCTTTGCGAATAGCGGGGAACATCTCGTCGCCGGAAGTGTTGATTTGCGGACCCATGTTCACCACGTTTATCCATTGTCCTTCAGCCGCTTCCGCACGCCATATATCTTTGCCGCCTTGTCCGTTGGGTGCGTCCGACACGAAATAAAGCGTGTCACCGTGAGCGGAAACAGCGGGATGCCCTACCGATATGCTGCTGTCTGCAAAGAGTTTGACCTCCTGCGGTTCGCCCCATTCACCGCCTGTACGCTCAGTGCGGTAGATCTTCGTACCTTGATCCTGACCGTTGATAGGACGCGAGAAAGTGAAGTACATCGTCTTGCCGTCGCTTGTGAAGCAGCATACACCCATCTCAGCCGAACCTTGCGACTTGGTGTTTTGCGTACTGTCGTTCTCCTGCTTGGTCTCTTCCTCTTCCTCGCCATACAGACCGTCAGGCAAATGTATCTCTTGCCATTTGCCGGAAGCATCGCGACGAGTGGTATAGAGACTGAACGTCTGCTTACCGGTGACAGGACTGGGGCGACGCAACACTTTCTTGCCGCCGGTGTTGTTCTGCTTACGATTGCTGGTGAACATCATCGCATCGGCATCATCACCAATGAAAGCCGGTGCAAAATTAGACGACCTATTGGCATTAAACTCCTTGACAGCCACCACCTTATGCCTTGTAGGCTGTTTTTTCCATTCGGCGGCTTTGGCTGCTGCATATACACCTGCCATAGCCACATAATCGTCGGGGTGCGACTGAAGATAGATACGGTAGTTCTTCTCCGCATCACGATATTTGCCTTGATAGTGTTGCACCTGCGCAAGACGCAGATAGGCAATGGAATCGGGGTACTTATATTTGATTGCGTGCTGATAAGATGTGATAGCACGAGGGTTATTCAGCACACGATAACACTCGGCTTGACGAAATGCCACTTGGGCTTTCAGTGGTCGGTCTTTCTGCGCCGTTAATCGCGAATAACAACTGCGATACACTTCGGCTGCATCATAATACTCACCTATGGCAAATTTTTTGTCGGCTCGCTTGACCCGTGTCTGAATACTACACGAGCCAAGCAAGCAAACAACCACTGTTAATAAACAGATATATAACGATTTTCTTCTATTCATGTATCACTTCTTACTCCAATTCATGGATAACAAGTCCGCTACGCAGTTTGGGTTCGAACCACGTTGTCTTAGGCGGCATTATATTACCTGAATCGGCGATGTCGATAATCTGTTGCATGGTAACGGGATAAAGAGCCAAAGCCACTTTCATCTCACCTGAATCAACGCGGCGTTTGAGTTCGCCCAAACCGCGAATACCACCAACGAAATCTATACGTTTATCTGAACGCAGGTCTTTGATACCGAGAATCTTATCAAGGATAAGGTCGGAAGAGATGGTGACGTCAAGCACACCTATGGGGTCGTTATCGTCGTAGCGTCCGGGCTTGGCTGTGAGGCTGTACCAATGACCGCTCAGGTAGAGACTGAAGTTATGCAGACCTTGCGGACGATAGATTTCCACACCTTTGTCTTCAACATCGAAGTTCTCACTTACGGCAGCAAGGAACTGCTCATCGGTAAGTCCGTTAAGGTCTTTCACCACGCGGTTATAGTCGAGGATATTGAGTTGATTATCAGGGAAGCAGACAGCAAGGAAATAGTTATATTCTTCATTTCCTGTGTGGTTGGGGTTTTGCTGTTTGCGTTCATTGCCCACCAGAGCGGCTGCAGCTGAACGGTGGTGACCGTCGGCTATGTACATGGCAGGAATGTCTGCTACCAGTTCGGTTATACGGCGGATATCGTTTTCGTCATCTATCACCCAGAACTTATGTCCGAAGCCGTCAATCTTGGCAACAAAGTCATATTCAGGCTCTTTGGCGGTATATTTGGCGATGATACGGTCCAACTCGTCCACATGTTTATATGCAAAGAAGACCGGCTCGATATTGGCGTTATTAACGCGCACATGTTTCATACGGTCTTCCTCTTTATCTTTACGTGTCAGTTCGTGCTTTTTGATGCGACCTTCCATATAGTCTTCCATATTGGCGGCAACGACCAAACCGTATTGCACTTTATCTCCCATAGTCTGTGCATAGACGTAGTAGTTCTCTTTTTTGTCTTGCACCAGCCATCCGTTTTTGCGGAAGAGGTCGAAATGCTCACGCGCACTCTTATACACCTTCGGGTCATGCTCATCTGTACCCGGCTCAAAATTGATTTCGGGCTTAATGATGTGATAGAGCGACATCTCATTACCCTCAGCCTCTTGACGGGCTTCCTCTGAATTCAAAACGTCGTACGGACGCGAGTTGACTTTCTCTACCAACTCTTTTGGCGGACGAATACCGCGAAATGGTTTGATTCTCATAAAAAAAAGATTTATAAGATTGGTTAATAAAACGGTTGAACGTTCTTATTTGGTTTTAGACGACTGTCCGTCCTTACTCATTGAGCATGTGCCGTTGAACACCGCATTGGGCTCCACTATGAGCGTCTGCGTCTTGACCTCGGCTGTCAAACGACTGGTAGCACGCAAGGCAAGAGTCTGACTGACAGCAATCTTGCCGTCTAACGCACCCATTATCTCAGCATTCTGACAAGTGATAGTACCCTTCACCATTCCTTTCTCACCTATCACTACCTTACCTGTGGACTGCACCTCGCCTTCCACCTGACCGTCAATACGGATATCCGAATCTGCAATCACCGTGCCGATAATCTTACTGCCTGCCGTCAATGCATTATAAAGTGTTCCTGATTGTTGTTGTGATGCCATAACTGTATCGTTTATGTAGTTTTTTACTTTTATTAGCCTGCAAAGGTAAAAGTTTTCATTTGCTTGCACAAATGAGCAATACATTTTTCATAAATTTATGTGCAAACATTTGCTCAATCGACTGATTATAGCTACCTTTGCAGGCTTAATTCTAAACCGTATGAAACTATTGCTCACAATTGGTGTCACAGCCGCAGCAATGCTGCTTTTATGCATTCGGCTTCTGCTGCAAAAAAACGGACACTTCTCTTCCGAACATATCTCAGAAAACAAAAAAATGAAAGAAAACGGCATCCGTTGCGCCACCGCGCAAGATAAAGAAACACGACAGAAAAACAACCATAAAATTAACATTAAAAACCTGTAAACTAATTATTTATTTTTCATACTATGAATAAGATTCAAACCTCAGTCAACATCGTGCTTGCCCTTGCAGTGGTAGCCTTGTTCGTGTTGCATTTCACCTCCAAACAAAGTACTTCCGCCCCCGCCGCCGAAGCGGTTGCAGTGGAAAACGGCGCTATGCCCATCGCTTATCTCAATGTCGATTCGCTGCTCGCCAACTACACTTTCGCTCAAGAAGCACAAGAGACGCTGATGACCAAACAAGAAGATGCGCGGCTCAAACTCAACTCCAAAGCACGCACTCTGCAAAAAGAGATGAGCGACTTCCAACAGAAATACGACAACCACGCCTTCCTGAGCGCAGAACGCGCACAAAGCGAATACCAACGCCTGCAAAAAAAGCAACAGGAACTGGAAGAGTTAGAAGCCAAACTGACACAAGACATAATGACAGAAAATCAAAAACTTAATCTTCAGTTGGCAGACTCCCTCACCGCTTTCCTCAACGACTATAATGCCGACGGTCGCTTCCACGTTATTCTGAGCAACAACGCCAAAGACAACGTGCTGATGGCTAACCCCTCCTACGATATAACCGCAGCCGTGGTGGAAGGACTGAACAAGAGATATAAAAAATAACATTATCCAACTTACATTATCCGTTTTATGAGAGTAAGGAACACCTTTTTTGCACTTGCCTTTACCTGTTTGTGCCTGACTTTGTCATATCCTGCCACGGTACATGCACAGAATATCCCCGTGCCGCTTACCTCTGTCAGGTTGTACGATTTTCTTGACGAGTTGGCAACCGAGGGCGTTATTCAGATAAGCGAAGCCGTGCGTCCTTACTCACGCCAACAGGTGGCGGCTCTGCTAACCACAGCCTTAGACCACGACACACTGCTTAACAAAAGGCAGAAAGCCGACCTGAACTTCTACCTCAATGAGTTCGCACTCGAAAGAGACACTATACGGCATCAGTTGGTAGCATACACCGACAATAGAACTTACAACCTCTCGCTTTGCGACCCGCAGTTCTCCTATCTGACAAAGAATAAACTCTTTAAGATGCAGATACGCCCTATCCTCGGAGCCGAGGTGTACGGGTCAAAGAAAGGTGCTATCATCAAACGCTGGTGGGGAGCGGAAGTGCAGATGGATATAGCACACCACGTCTCTATATGGGGGTCGCTAAGAGATGTGTCGTGGAACGGCAAGATAGGACTCAAAAGTAAGTACTACCCTACCCAAGACAGCAAGATTGACGGTGCTAAACTCACTAAACCCGGTTTCCTCAATCCTCTCACCGGCGTTCAATATAAAGAGGCTGATTATGGTGGCGACTTCTCCGACTCGAAAGGCGGTATCAGTCTCTACACATGGTGGGGAAGCATCAGTCTGAGCCGCGAAAACATACGCTGGGGCGATGCCTACCACGCTTCCAATATCCTGAGCGGGCACAACCCTGCCGTACCACAAGTATCGCTGCAACTGACACCCGTATGGTGGTTACAGTTCGACTACTTCCATGCTTGGCTTGTCTCTAACATACAGAACAGCAGCGACTACTACGTGGAAAAGGAAAACCTGGATATAAACACCAATACCTTTATCTATAACAACGAGTACCGACAACGCAGCAAGTATATGGCTGCTAATATGTTCACCTTCAAGCCCTGCAAATGGGTGCATTTCTCATTCGGTAACTCCATTGTGTATGCAGAGCAGAACCCTCAAGCCGCCTATTTTATACCTATAGCCTTCTTTAAGTCGCTCGACCATCTGCTCACCAAAGGGTCAAGAGCCGAAAACCAAAACTCACAGGTCTTTGCCACCTTAACTGTCTATCCCGTTGAACACCTCAAACTATACGGCTCATTCTATGCCGACGAGATCAAGTGGTCACGCTTCAAACGCTCCGACAAAGAGAAAAACCCCATTTCCTATTTGGTGGGGTTCGACTGGACTGGTTGGCCTATTCGCGGACTAAGCCTGAAAGGCGAGTTTATGCGCTCATACATAGCCTGTTATACACACTCCATCGAAGCAATAGAATATACATCCAACAGTTATCTGATGGGGCATTATATGGGTGATAACGCGCAGAGTATCTTCCTTGAACTCAGTTATCGACCCATACGCGGAATGTGGGTGGCACTGCAATACACCAACGACACTAAATATAACCAATATCTCTACCTTCGTCAGGACGTGGATAAGGCTATCTCACAAAAGCCGTTCGACAAACCTATCTTTCGCAATCAGATGCTGAGCGCAAGTTTTATGTATGAGGTATATAATAATATGTTCCTCACCGCCAATATCAGTTACAACCACTCGCAAGGCTACGATCGCACCGAACGCAACTGCAACAGCGAAGTCATAGGTTCGGCTAACAACTGGCTTAATAAGTTCAGCCCTGTCTTCTACCAAGGCAGGAACATCACCGCCTCTTTAGGATTCTCCTTCGGCTTCTAATCGGCTTAGGAAACAACTATTAACCACAAACAACCCCGCTTATATAAGCGGGGCGCGTCCTCCTGTCCAAGGGTCATCTCCTCCACCGTTTCCTACTAAGCCTTCGCTTAAGCCGGAAGCAAAATCGCGAATAGAAAGGGCTTTGTGTTGCCAAATAAGGTTAGCAATGAAGTACAAAAGGATGCGGAGTACGTTGTCGTACTCCGCATCTGCATTATGTCGGCTAAGAGCCGAATAGTGTCAATAACTGATTAGCGGGGGCATCGTTTTCTACGCCCTGGTGGAGCCAGACGCACTGCTTACAATTGCGTGTTAGTGGTGGCATTGGGGTTAACGGGCGAGAACGAAACACCGGGATCGGGTGTACTGCTTCCGCTGGCGCAGAGTGTTTGAACCATCTGCATCTCCGTTACCTGAACGGATGGCTGAATATACATTATCTTCATAATATTCATTGTTCGTTATTGGTTTCTAGTTGTCCTAGATTTCCTATTCTTTTATAATCTGACCTTGGGCGTTGTACTCTTTGCCATCCTTGATGATAATCAACTGTCCGTTGCGCAGGATTTTCACG
This sequence comes from Paludibacteraceae bacterium, assembly GCA_017450685.1. Lineage (GTDB taxonomy): Bacteria > Bacteroidota > Bacteroidia > Bacteroidales > Paludibacteraceae > Colicola. Next base: position 3,127 of record JAFSTB010000035.1, on the reverse strand, counting down.
GATGACGCATTGTTGTCTTGTAGGTTCTCCACTCCTGTGGGCGATTGCGGTTCACGCTTGAAGATGAATCGTGCAGGAGCAGGGTTAGGACCGACAGGTGCAGCATAGATCAGATATGCTTTGTGTGCGCCAAGGGTTGAACCTGTATAGCGGTACATACCCATACCCACTTGACGGTTGCCACCGAGAGTAGCCTCCCTATTGAGTACATAAACATTGTCTTGATCGGCGGCAGGCAGGGTGCTTACAGCCAAGTCCGTATCCGTTCCGCGCAGGTCGTTCTCACCATCATAAGCAGGTGCATCACCCGGTACAGCAATTAAGCGATAGGAAGGTGTTTCCGATTCAAGAACAACAGCAGTTCCTTTCGGTATGATCTCACCATCGAAAGCGATAGGACGCAAGATGAATTCATCGCCTGATACATATCCTACATGTGCCCAAACGCTTGGCGGCAACATATAGTCGGAAGAACTATCGTAGAAAGTGCGGTAGTAGCGTCCAAGATGTTCGGTGTCTTCGGCGTCCGGTGCAGCAGCCGTAACATCCAGAATTTCTCCTTCGTACATGCAACTTGCCCAAGCAGGTGCCCACGTCTGATAAGCAGTCAATGTTCCTTCGGGAACAAAGATTTTCGTATTTCCACTAACAGCGGTTGCAAACTCCGCACCAACAGAACGGTCTGCCCAATTGATAGATGTAGGATCGTTCCACAAGAAGAACACATTCTTTATACCCATGCAGCCTGAGAACGCACCGGCTTCAATAGAGGTCATCTGCTGTGGTATCATTACTACATTAACGTCTGCGCAGTCCTTGTAGGCATTGGCACCAATACCGGTGACATCATACGGACGTCCCATATACATCACTTCCTCGGGGATAATCAGTGTACCCGTGCGGGTAATCGGATAGATGGCATTCACGTCTGACGTATAAGGCATCACTTTCGCTTGTCCGCGAGTATTATAGGTTGCGCCTGCGACAACTGCATACAGATTGACGGTAGTCTGATTGTCGTAGTAGAATATCTCACCGGCTTCGGGAGCGATCCACGATCCCGTTATCTTGGCTGCGTAAGTTGACCAGCCTTCAGCGTTCTGATAGTCATAAGTTGCCGACACTCCTATACGGTTAATGCGTGTGTCGCCGCTGAACGCGTTGCTACCGAGAGCAGGAGGCATAGTGGTATAACAGTCTATGCCGTGCAACAGCAGGCAGTCCTTAAACGCTGCTTCACCGATAGCATCAAGTACAGTACTATACACAAACACCTCTGTCATGTGTATATTATTATCAAAAGCATGTGCACCTATTTTAGCCACATTGGATCCTATATAGGCATTAGCTATGTCATTGTCGCCGGAAGAGAATGCATAGTCATCAATCTCGGTGATATAGTATATTTCGCCTCCGTCAATCTCATACTCCGGAATATCCAGCGTTCCGTGGATAGATTGCGCAACCACTTTTGCCGTGTGTACACCGGTGATTTCGTATATCTGTCCTTATGAACCGGAGAAGGTCTCGCCTAAGCGAGGAGCAGAAGCAGGAGTATAGGTAAATTCAATAGAAGAAATAAAGCAGTAAATATCTGCGGAGAGTGTTACCTGCTCTGCTGCCGTTCCATCCCAAGTCAAGGTGCCTGCTTCGCTGTCATACGTCCAATCGGCTGAAAGATTACCGGCATTCTCTACATAACTGCATGAGATAACGATACCTGTGAGATCGCCTACGATGGATTGGAAGGTCAGTTCACCGCAATCACTGATACGAATCACTCCTCCGCTAAATTCGCAATAATCTCCGTCATCTGTTTTCTCAAGCGATGTGATGATATCTTTGATTACGGACGATGTTTGGCTTTCTCCATTGCTAATGTAAGACAAAGACACATGGTTTGCTTGTCGGCTTCCCCAAGTGATCGTTCCACCCGAAGCAGGTGCTGCGCCATCCAAGGTAAACACGATGGAAGTAATGTTATCAACACTGGCATCTGCCAAAACAACCGTGTTGGTTGGAAGTGCTCCTTCCCATGTTAAGGTATTATTACTCCAAGACCAATCATTATAAGGAGAATTTTTATATCCGTTACCATTGTTCGTGTTGATAACAATGCGTTGGAACTGACCTGATGCGATAGAGAAGGTGAGCGTTGCATTCCCTGTCAATGTAATGTTTGTATTGCCATCTGTCTTAAATTCTGCAACGGAAGGATTAGTTGTTGCAGAGATAGTGGCGGTAATATTGCCAATGGTCGCACTTGTCGAACCGGAGTGATACTGATAATTATTAGTCTCGTGCTCTATGAGATAGATATCTTCTAATCCGTTTCCTGCATTCCACGTAATAGAAGAAGGAGCGGGTCCGCTTACCACGGTAAAATCAATAGAATAGATATCTCCCAAATAGATACCATCGGATGAACCATCGCACTCCAAAGCAACAGATGCGGCACTACCGGACCAACTAAGTTCCTTCGTTCCGTCATCATATGTCCACTCAGAGTTCAACCCTACTAAATGCGCAACGTCCACGTAACCGGAACAGGAAATAACCACGTTTGTCAATTGACCGGAAGCCGGAGCAAAAGTGAGCACTCCATTATCTTTAACGGTAATGACAGACATTCCAAACCAGCATTCAGAATCATCTGGTGCAGTGGCGGAGACTATAATGCCATCAACCGTTTGAGTTGGTGTGCCAACTCTGTCAACATCAATACTTTGAATCGTTGTTTGATCCCATGTCGTGGTTGCCCATGCGCTGACGGTGAGCGTCAGGAAGGCAATCAATAAAGTGAATGTCTTTTTCATTTTGTTTTGTTGTTTTTGTTAATAATGTGAGGGGCATCACCCCTCAGTTAATTATAAGGTTATTGTTTTTATCTATTGCGGTTGAGTTTCAAATACAACAAACAAGCGATGCCCACGAATTGTGAGCACCGCTGTAGCGTTGCGAAGACGTTGATTTTGCTTACCTTACGCCCTCTTCGTAGGGGGGGGTAAAATCAGGTATTATATTTAGGGATGTTGCGAGCATATTACACCTCATCTAATAATTCAAAGTGAAAATGCAGACTTTCTTCTTCCGGTTCAAGAGAGGAGAACCCTTGCTTAATAATATC
>JAFSTB010000002.1 GCA_017450685.1 Paludibacteraceae bacterium | reverse complement strand
TTTGATTTGATTCATAAGTAGATATGTTTTTATCCACAAAGTTATCAATTCAAATCCGTTCGCACAAATGATCCGTATAACGAACTAATTTTCAATAAGTCAAAGAACTCTATCTTAATTTTTAGTGGACACTAATGTTATTGCATTAACAATAATTTTGTTAGCCTATTCTTTAATTTTCCATTTTTCGGGTAGTGCCATGGGTTCGTCGGTTTGCATATAGAACTTACCTGTGCCGTAGATATCGGCCTCCACCATATCGAAGAATAACGCATTGGGAACTGCGTCAAACAGTTTATCATTCTCATCTTCCCATACTTCTATATACATACGATACCTGCCGATGTTGAGCGGGAAATTGGGGTATTCGACTTCAAAGATATTATCACCCTTATGTAATGACACATTATCTTTAACGGCAAAGCGAGTATTAGTGGAGAAGACCTGCACACCCAGATGGTTAACCACGCCATAGCGTATCTCCACCTTTGGCATATCCTTAGTGGAATGGACAGAGAAGCGGAAGGTAACAGGCGTATTGATAGATATTTGCGTTTGGGCATCCTTGCCATTCACCAATATCTGCAGGTCAGTGAATTTGGCTTCGCCGCTACCTATACGGTCAGTAGTCTGACCGATAGGAACGAGTTCATCGGTTTTGATATTGTTAGAGAGATACACGTCTATAGTGTTATTGATATCGCCCATATACTTGACCATACCGTTTTCGAGGAGCACACCTCTTTTGCATAAGGCTCTTACCGAAGCCATATTATGGCTAACGAACAGCACCGTTCTGCCGCCGCCAGACGATATGTCTTGCATCTTACCTATGGCTTTCTTTTGGAACTCGGCATCGCCCACTGCCAGCACCTCATCCACGACGAGTATCTCAGGTTCAAGGAAAGCCGCCACGGCAAAACCTAAACGCACGGTCATACCTGATGAATAGCGTTTGACAGGTGTGTCTATGTATCTCTCACAACCGCTGAAGTCGATTATCTCATCCAGTTTGGACTGTATCTCGCGGCGAGTCATTCCAAGGATAGCACCGTTCATAAAGATATTTTCTCTGCCGGTCATCTCACCGTGAAAGCCGGTACCCACTTCGAGCAGTGAGCCTATGCGTCCGTGTGCACGTATAGTGCCGGTTGTGGGACCGGTGACGCGACTGAGCAACTTAAGCAGTGTACTCTTACCGGCACCGTTCTTACCTATTATACCCACCACATCGCCTTGCTCGACATTGAAATGGATATCTTTCAATGCCCATACATAGTCGGAAGTGCCTTTGGTGGAACGGTCGTTGGTCTCACCAATCTTCAGATAAGGGTCTTCTTTGCCCAATACATTGGTTATCCAAAAACGGCGTATATCGTGCGAGAGGGTTTTGGTACTTACCAATCCCAAACGATATTGCTTACTTACATGCTCAAATTCTATTGCATTTGCCATAACTGTATCTTACATTCGTGTTGTTTAGATTTTTTATCATAGTTAATGCCGACAAGAACTACTTTAGCGGCATAGTTTTTCAACTCTCCATCATAGCGTTTTTCCACTATCTGTTTGATAGCCGTATCGGCGGATTTGTTATACTTTAATTCAAGTATTATAGGTGGTAAGAGGCATCCTTGTCTTGGCAGTAGGAGAACATCTGCAAATCCTTTTCCGTCAGGCAGTTCATGTATTAAAGTATAGTCTTTTTTAGCAGCATAATAGGCTATTGAAAGGACACAAGCCAATGAGTTTTCATCGTTATATTGCAAAACACTGGTATTATCAGAATGGATGGCATCCAGTGCTTTTGCCACTGCTTGCTGATTACCGTTAAGTGTATCATTCAGCAGTTGTTGCGATTGTTTGATTGCATTAGCGATTACCATCCAACCGGTCTCGGCCACGATGGCGTTTTTGAACTCCACGGACACCTCTCTATTAGGGATACGGCAAGTCTTGGTATTTCTATCGTAAGACAAATATCCCAAATGGATTAAGAGGGTCAGGACATCATCTTTTGTTCTCACTATATGCAGGTCATTTTGGAAACTGGTGGTATCCACATGACAATCACCGCCTGCCAATAAGCGTACCACATCGTCTTTAAGTCCATCGAAATTCATTCTTATATATGCCGACAAAGCATCGTATGCACCTGAATTAGCCCAATAGCAGTCGCAATACCTATTATACAAAGCGGTGGTGACAGATGTCGGATTAAACATCTCCTTGCTATTGCCTATTTGATAGCCGTCATACCACTCTTTGAGTTCTTTGTAGTCAATCCGACTATCTGCACACAGTCTTTGCACTTCAGCAGCGGTGAAGCCGAAGTACTCTGCTAACACTCCAGGCTGAACGGCTGAATATTCATGAAAATTATTGAGTGCCGACTGCGTTTTATATTTTTTTATAGGTAATATACCTGTCATATACACGCCTGCAAAAGTGGACATTGCAGTGGCGGACTTGAATAAGCCGCGAAGAAGATTGATATATTGTTCAGCAGCGTTGCTTCCTTCAGCATATTCGCGCAGAGGTGCATCCCACTCGTCGATAATCGTTATGAATTTCTCATGAGTGCGATTGGATGCGATAGCATACAGAGTATCAGAAAGATTGGCATTAAGAGGATATGCAACGGAAGGAAAAGTGTCGCGCAACTCGGTAATGACATCCGATTGTATATGAGGTACTAACTCCTTCGCGGTATAACGAGTGACGAAATCAGTCATATCCAAATATATGACCGGATAGCGATGATAGTGAATGGAGAAAGACGGTTGATTCTTAATCTGCAACCCCTCAAACAAGTCATCGTAATCACACCAACAGTCATAATAAGCATACAACATCTTAGCCGCAATGGTTTTGCCAAACCTTCTTGCTCGACTGACACATGTATATTGTCGCTCCGTATTAAGAGTTTGATTGATAACATCTATCAACATACTCTTATCTACAAATCCGCCATTGATAACAGCACGAAAACCTGCATTACCTATTTTAATAAATCTACCCATATAGGGATGTGTTAAACGATATAAATCGCGCAAAAATAGTGCAAAAAACTGAAATACACAATTTTTTAAGCAAAATTGAGCATTTATTTGCGCAATAAACAATATCAATGTACTTTTGCAATTTTATATCGAAATAATAAACGATAAGACAGTATTATGAAAAAGTCAGTTTTCATTGGCATAGTCTTCTGCTTTATCGGCATGGCTATGTTCACAGGTTGCGGACAGCAACAGCCACAATCTCAAGTCCTTTATCCCAACCACAAGCCTTACACTCGTTGGTGGTGGCATTCAGCCGTGATTGACACCAATGCCGTACGCGACCAACTCGTATGGATGAAAGAGCACGAGTTCGGAGGAGTGGAGATTGCTTGGATATACCCTATGTTCTGCGACCCTAATACTCCCCACCCCGCTTTCTTATCAGAGCAGTGGGCAGAGCCGGTGGAAGTGGCAAAGCGCGTTGCCGACTCATTAGGATTGGGCTGTGACTTCACCTTCGGCACTATGTGGCCATTCGCCGATGTGGACCTACCCGACGGAGACCAGACACGCAACTTCTTTGACAGCACAGAGATAGCACGCCGACCTTTAGTATGGGATCACCCGCGCGAAGCACTGATAATCAATCACCTTAATAAACAGGTGTTTGAAAGATACGCCAAAAAGATGAACGATGGCTTGAAAAACGCATATAAAGGTAGTCGTTCAGGCTTGTTCGTTGACTCATGGGAAGTGGAAACGGAATATCTCTATACACCGGGATTTGAACAGACCTTTATGTCAGAACACGGTTATGATATATTGCCTTATCTGCGTGATACTCAACTGCTTGATATGCGAACTCACGAGGTTTATGACCACGAGGTGTTCTACGACTATATGCATACTCTGTCTGGTTATGTCTTGCGCGAGTTTTATCAGCCATTTGCGGACAATGCCAACCGCAACCACTGTTTCTCTCGTGCACAGTGCGGCGGTGCTCCCACCGACCTGCTCACCGCTTTCACCTTAGTGGATATACCTGAGACTGAGGCTATCCTGTACGAGCCGTGCTTCAGCAAGATAGCCGCCTCGGCTGCCACACTCGGAAAGAAAGATGCAGTGACGGCAGAGACTTTCACCTGCGCCTACGGCTGGACAAGCCTCAGACATAACAACTTCCGCGGTCACTCACCTCACCAAGGTACGGAGCAGATAGCCGACCTTCGCCTTATATGCGATGCACTGTTTGCTAACGGCACCAACCAAGTGATATGGCACGGTATGCCCTTCAACCAATTAGGCGACAGCAGCAACTATTTCTACACCACCTGTCAAGTAAGTATGCACCCGGAGAACAACCTTACCGGTGAGCCTCTCACGAACTTCAACCGCTATATGACCACCGTGCAGGACTATATGCGTCGCGGTGTCAACTACACCGACGTGGCTGTGTATATGCCCTTGGAGGATGCATGGATGGCAGGTGCCTATCCTCCGGAAGTGAACGAACAGATGAAATGGCTATGGGGACAATATGAGATGCGCTTCATCCAAACACCTGAACAGTTGAAAGGCAGACAGCCTATGTGGGTTAACGAACATTTCCTTACCGACGCGCACTTTGCCGATGGCGTTCTTGAGTGCGGCAAAACGACTTTCCGCTCCCTTTACACCGACGTTGAATATATGGAACTCACGGCATTGCAGACCTTAGTACGCCTTGCGGGTGAGGGTCTGCCCATCTGTCTTGCCCGTTTACCCAAAGAGCCGGGTAAGGTGAAGCACGAGGCTGAATATGAGGCTGCCCTGAACGCTTTGCAAAAGATGCCTACGGTAAGCCGGAACTACGATAGCATAGTCACCTCCTTGCCTCTCATTGAAGGCACTAACCTACCCGACTTCTGGGTACGCGCCGATGGCAACGACTATTTCGCTTTCGTTGCTAACCCTATGACACAGACTATACGCTATCCGCTTGAGTATGAGTATGCTTTCACCGACCAAGGTAGTGAGCGCGATATAACGGTCAACCATCACGGCAGAACCGATACTCTGACGCTGCGTTTCCGTCCGAACGAATCGTTGATGCTGCATATCAATACTGACGGCGTTCAACTCATTGACCTCAACTACACCGCTCCACACCTGAGAAGCGAATAACTATCACCACGAAAAGCCTATGCCCACGCCCCACTCAAACATCATCAAAGGTTATCTGTTAGGAGCCATAGCCGCCATCACCTATGGTATGAACCCGCTTTTTACCTTGCCGCTATATAGCGATGGTATGGATGCTTGCTCTGTATTGTTCTTTCGCTACTTATTCGGTGCGATAACCATAGGCATAATGCTACTTATCAGGCAGCCGCAGGAGACGAATGCTGACGGACATCTTAGTGTCCGTCAGCCACTTACACACCCTTTTGCCATTTTTAAGATTGAGAGCCGTTATCTGCTGCCTTTGTTCGGTTTGGGCATTTCGATGGGTGTATCGTCATTGACGCTTTTCGTCAGTTATAACTACATGGATGCCGGCATTGCTTCCACTCTGCTTTTCGTCTATCCGATAATGGTAGCCGTGGCTATGACGCTGCTTTTTCATGAGAGGATGACACTTCGCACCGTCTTCTGCATATTGACCACCACGGCAGGTATCTTTCTTTTGTACAAGCAGAACGATGGCGCAACATTGAGCCTTATAGGAACGGTCATTGTACTTGTTTCAGCCCTCACTTACGCCATCTACCTGATAGGTATCAACCGCCACGGACTGAACCATATACCCACTCTCAAGATCACCTTCTATATACTGCTTTTTGCTCTTTTGGTATATATAGCAGGAATTGCTTACAATGGTTATCTTACCATTCCATCTGCGGAGAAGTGGTATCTATGGTTGAATCTTATAGCCTTAGGATTATTGCCTACCGTTGTTTCTTTCACTTGTTCGACCATAGCCATCCAGCATATCGGTTCCACTCCTGTCGCCATTCTTGGTGCGTTAGAGCCTGTGACAGCGGTGCTTATCGGCATTACTCTTTTCTCGGAGCGCCTCACTCTTCGCGAGGTATCGGGTATAATGCTTATAATAACTGCCGTCGGCCTTATAGTGGCAGGCGGCAGCATTTCTAATCCTTTAACTCGTTTCAGGAAGTTATTTCCTAAGAGTCGTCGCAAGTAAGGAACGGCGGACTATGCTTCGTCATCGTCCATATAATAGTTCACTTCCTCTTTTTCGGGTCTCTTGAAGAGGCGATTGTAGTACTTGCCGTACTTATATCTCCAGTTATTCTTACTACCTCCGTAGCCGTAGCCATAGCCATATCCGTAGCCATAGCCGCTACCGTTACCATAGCCATAGCCGTAGGATGTGCCATAGCCGTAGCCGTAGCCATAACCATAGCCATAACCGAGATGGAAGCCGCTGGTGGGTATGTCGGAAAGGACAAGATTGACTTTATTGCGGTGGTTGATAGCCAACTGTTGCAATGTCTGTTTGCAGAACGACTTAGAGGTTTGCAAGCATCGGATGACGAACAGCGTGGTATCGGTCTGCTCAATGATAGAGTATGCGTCGGGGACTTGTCCGATAGGTGAGGTATCGATGATGATGAAGTCGTACTCCGTCTTGAGTTGGTCAAGCAGTTGGGTCAGTTTGTCGGAGTGGATAAGTTCGCCGGGGTTAGGCGGTATGGTACCGGCAGGGATGAAGTCGAAATCGAAGGGTGAGTCCTTGATTAACACCTCATCCAATTCGCAGTCGCCATTGAGATAGTTACTTATACCCAATGTATGTTCCACAAGACCTAACTTGGTATGCAGGTTAGGTTTGCGGATATCAAGGTCGATAAGCAGTGTTTTTTTGCCTGTGAGTGCATATAATGCGGCGAGGTTGGAACAGAGGAAAGTTTTACCATCGCCTGATTCAGTGGATGTAACACACAGATAAATACCTTGTTTCTTGCCGGTGATAAACTCCACGCGTGTTCGTATCGCTCGCAACATCTCTGAATAACTGGATCTTGGTGAGGCTTTGACCAGTGTCGGGTTCTGAGTGGTAGCGTGGCGTATGGAACCGATGAGCCGGAAGTTGCTCAATCCCTCTGCCTCTTTAGGTGTACGCACTTTGTCGTTGGTTATCTCGGTGAGGATAATCAGGATAAGCGGTATCATCAGAGCCACAGCAATACAGGTGGATGTAGTGGTACGTTTGCTGCCGCGATTGACTATATACTGCATACGTGCGCGGTCGAGGATCTCGTTATCGGGTGTGTTACTGGCTTTCTGTATCTCTGCCTCGGCGCGTTTTTGCAGGAAGAAAGTGTAGTAACTGTCGTCGATACGATAGTTACGTTCGATGCTGACCATTTCCAACTCTTTGCCCGGCAGTTTTTGCATCTCGGCTTCCACTTCGCTATAACGCAGTCGGAGGTCGGCTTTCTCTATGTCGATATTAGCACGAATAGACTTAATCACTTCTTCCAGTGCCAGTTTGACATTATTGATGTCTTGTGTCAGTTTGGCATAATAAACGTTTTTGGGCGATAGTTCGCCACGTTGCAATTGCAAGGTGTTCATTTGGCTGACCAGGCTGCTCAGGTTGCTTTCCGATAATCCTAATGTAGAAGGTGAAGCGATGGTGCCTTGGTCGATAGACTGATGCAGATAATTGGTAAGGTAGGTAAGGTAGGTCTCTTTGAGTCGTATGTTGAGCATCTGATCATCGTACAATGCCATCTTCGACATCAACTCGCCGGTATAGGCATTCACGTTCATAAACTTATTCTTTTGTCGGAAGTCGGTCATAGCACCTTCACTCTGTGCGAGCGATGTTTGCAGCATAGCCAACTGTCGGTCGATGAACTCGATGGTGCGGTCAGCCACTTGGTTCTTTTGTTCGAGGTTATGCAAGAGATAGATCTCTGCCAACTTATTGATGAACTCGCAGTCGCGGTCAGGTGTCTGACTACGCAATGATAGGCGCAGCACACTACTTCCGTTCATAACAAAGTCGTGACGCATCTTGCTGGTGAATTCATTAACCAGTCCGTTTTTCGTACGGAAGCGGAAGAAGATTTGTCCGGACTGACTTATATGTTCGCTGGGCCAGAAGTAGGCTGTAAAATAAGGTGATGTCACTTTTTCTCCGTATCTTATGGTGGCTTCGTATGGTCGTCTCTCGTCGGTGGAGGTGACGGTCATAGTGCCGTCGCCATTGAAGACACATCGGAAGAGCAGTCCTTTGACCGACTCATCCACTTCTATCGGTTCGATGATAACGGGTGTGTTATGGTAGAGGTTGCGTGTCTTGAATCTGCCTCGTGTGTTATAGTCCACTTGCAGGAAGGGAAGAGAGTCAATGACGCGTGAGACGAGGTCGTAAGAGGTGAGCAGCACCAACTGGTTGTTGATGTTCTTATAAACAGGTTCCAAGCCGAAGCCGGTCATAAGTGCACTTTGTGAGGCGAACTGACTTCCTACTTCTTTGATAAGGATAGTACCTGACGACTCATACTCTTCTATCCATTTGCGGTTGAGCAGTGCAGCCACACCGTAACCGATAGCAGCGGCAATGACGAACAGATACCAATAGTGTACCACTCGCGCTACCCATTCCATTATGTTGAAACCGCTACCTTCATCGCCGTCATCGTCCTGCTGAGCGGAATAGGGAGCCGACATATACGGGTTCTGATACGGATTGGCGTAAGGATTCTGCTGGTATGGGTTTTGCTGATACGGGTTATACGGGTTCTTACCACCCATATCCGTATAGGGGTTGTAAGGATTGCCTTGACGCGAACCGATATGATAGTCTTGGTACGGGTCGGAATAGGGGTTTTCCGACGGATCGAGGTTAGGATTGGAATAGTAAGGATTATCTTTTGCCATAACGAAGAAGAGTATAGATGGTTAGATAATAGTGCTATGGTCAGAAACCGGGGATATAATTAAGCACTAAGAGCAAGACTGTGATATAAGATGTTATCATACCGAGAAAGGCAGGATAAGTCTCTTGTTTATAGTAACTTGACGTATCTCGATTGACATATATAAGGTCGTTGGGATAGATATAATAGTATTTAGAGTTGATAAGGCTGTTTGGTCTTATATCGAACTCGAGTATCTCCGGTTTATCATTGCCGTGCGGTCGGATGATGCGTACATGCTTACGGTCGCCTCTATTCTGCACATCGCCCGTCATAGCCAAGGCTTGATAGATAGTCATACGCTCCTTATATATATACCTTACGCCCGAACCTATATCACCAAGAACGATGAATTGTTTATTGGAAAGTGCCAGTTTCACCTCAGCATCCGGTATAAGTTCGCGCATGTATTTTTTCAGTGTATCCTGTGCTTCTCTTTCGGTTAGTCCTTCCAGTTTGATAGGTGGCAGGAAAGGCAGGTCCACCGTACCGTCGGAATAGATACGATAGCCACGTGCGTACTGACCACTACCGCCTGAGAGCGATTGATTGACGGCAAGTGTCTTAGCCAAGGTCTCGTCGAGAGTAATGACGCGATAGATAATCTCGTCGTTAACTTGCAGACGATAAGGTTCGTATGGCACGCTGTCGTAGTGTGGCAGTTTATCGCGTTCCTGAAGCAGTCCCACCTGTCGGTGTGTATAGCAGCCGGTGAGTGTGACACTGACTAAACACACAAGCAAAAATTCATATATAGTGCGTTTCATATTACTTGGCTGCTTTTATACTACGTTGAACAATGGCATAGATGAACAGTCCGAAAGAGACGGTGGTGGTGACCACACCCACGGCGGTGAGCACATTCGTCACACCTAACGGTTTGCCAAGGCGTTGCTGTATATAGATAACATCGTTAGGCTCAATATAATAGTATTCGGAATTGACTATATCCTTGGAGCGCATATCGAACATTATCACTTTCGTTTGTCCTTCTATTTCTCTTACTATTCTCACTTTTGAGCGGTCGCTCCAGTCGCCTAAGTTACCACCGGCAGAGGCTATAGCCTCGAAGATGGTCATTTTCTCACGCCGCATAGGCACAGAGGCTGAACCGCCGTCGTAGATGATACTGAACATACGCTGCACTACATTAACATCGACAGATATCATTCGATAGTCGCCGTAGTCGCGTATATATTCGGCAAGAACGCTTTCCAGTGTCTGTTTGACCTCACGTGTTGTCTTACCCCTCACTTCCACATGTCCCACCAAAGGGAAGTCGATAGTGCCGTCTTCCAAGACAAGAAAAGTGTATAACTCATTGGCATAACCGGCTTGTGTGGCATTGTTTTGATAGCCGCTACCATAGCCTGAAATGCCGGTGGCATTAAACAGTTTCTGCACATTTTGGTCAACCGAATAGACGCGTATGTCCAAGCGGTCGTGGATACGGATACGGTAGTCCTCGAACGAAAGGGTGTCTTCGTAAGAAGGTATATGTTTCTTTTCTGAAGGTTCTTGCATAAGGTTCACATGTCGCGCCACGCAAGACGAGAACAGCGGTATGAGGATAGCAATAAGCCAAAAATATGTACTTTTCCTTCGCATTATCTATTATCTGTTTTGTTCATTATCTTCTCTCGTCCCATCCGAATGGGTGTTTAGCCAGTGGCAGTGTGGCAAGGGGGTGGTAGTCCCCTTTCAGTCCGATGGGTGTAGCGGTGCGTATCTGACTTACCAGTTCGATGCAGGGACGGGCTTCGCTGATGCGGAAGCCTTGTCCTGCAAGGATACGGCGATAACTCTCCGTATGCAGTTCGGTGAAGCCTTGTGAGAACTCAAACTCTTCGCCGTTGATACTCAGTGAGCGGTAGGTTTTCTTTTCACCTTGCACGGCATTGGGCGGCAGACAGTCGGCGTTGATACTGAGGAAATAGCGCACGCGTGCTTGCTTGAGTTCGAGGAATCCTGCCACTCGGTCGAACGACATAACGTGTACTATATTCTTTTGCACCGGACCGAAGATCCATTGCAACATATCGTAGAAATGTACGCCTATGTTGGTAGCCACTCCGCCTGACTTATGCACATCGCCTTTCCAGGACGAGTAGTACCATTTGCCTCGCGAGGTTATATAGGTCAGATCCACGTCATACACTTTGTCTTTCGGTCCTTCGCTCACTTGCTTTTTCAGTCGTGCGATAGCCTCATGCAGACGCAGTTGCAGAATGGTGTATGCCTCTTTGCCTGTCTCTTTCTCCAGTTCGACAAGGTTGTCTATATTATAAGGGTTGAGCACGAGCGGTTTTTCGCATATCACGTTCAGTCCGAGCCTCAAGCCATAGCGAATAAAAGCGTCGTGTGTGTAGTTGGGGGTGCAGATGGAGAGCCAGTGTAGCGGATCGGAAGTACGCATCTGCTTGGAGCAGAAGCGGTCGAACTGTTCGTTCTCGGTGAAGAACGAGCAGTCCGGGAAACTGCTGTCGAGGCGACCTACAGAGTCGAACTTATCGTAAGCCACCATCAGGTTGTTGCCCGTGTCGGCTATGGCTTTTATATGTCTTGGAGCGATATACCCCGCTGCACCTATGAGTGCGAAATTGAGTTTAGTCATCGATGATAAAATTATTTATGATGTTCAGTGTACCACCCTTCACCTTTTATTGTAAGCAGATACTTCTGTCTTGGATGTCTTGGACTGTCGGGATAGAGCATCCGTACGAAACCTTCTGCAATGGCAGGATTGAGATAGTTGTCCATAAAAGTAGGGCGATGCTTCAAACCGACAACATCCATCAGTTCCTTTATAGACATCTTCTCCTGACCTAATGCCTGTATAAGGCGTTTGATGTTTTCATTTTCTGTTTCAAATGCAGTTGCCACTTGTTCGCTGCTTGTTCGCTGCTTGTTCGGTACTTGTTCGGTGCTTGTTCGCTCCGTCCAATCTATATGCAGTTGACGATTGGTCAGGATATTGTTTTCACTGAGCAACAAGTTCCTGAAAAACAGCACCAAATAAGAGTTGTCGGGGCTGATATTGCTTTGCAGGTTGCGGTAGTTGGCCCGTACAAGTGCGTTACGGAAATACCACGAGTGTTGTTCGAAAAGTTGATTATTGATATCTGAGAATCCTATAGAGCGTAAGTATTTAATAGTGAAGATGGCTGTTGTTCGTGTGTTACCTTCTGCAAAAGGATGTATTTGCCATATCCCTGCCACAAAATCTGTTATATGTTCTATTGCCTGTGATATTGTAAGTGAGGAGTAGTTATATTTTTTCTCTTGCTCAATGTCATATTCTAATGTCATTGATAAGTCCTGCCAATGAGAATATAAAACCGTATCTCCGCGTAACACCCATTCATTTTTTGTTATGTCATACTGACGAAAAACGCCTGCATGTTTGAATACTCCGGCAAAGATATGACGGTGAATGGCTGCTAAGCCTGCAACGCTGAAGGTAAAAGATTGTTCTCCCAACACTTTTGTTATGTTGATTGCCACTTTGTCGGCTTCCTCTTTGTCTTCATCGTCATTCACCCGCCTTTCCTTGCTTTGGTAATAGGTCTTAACCAGTCTATCAGCCTCGTCGATAGATATTTCGCCTTCGATGTTTCGTTGTGCTGTCTGTTTCAGGAAGTCAGATACCGTCAGTTGATCGACTTGCTGCAAGCCGATGGCAGTGCGCCATATATCGGCACGCACGCGCACGTCCGGTTCGGAGGAACGCACATACTTCTCAAATTCAGGTATATAGAGACTATCCTCTTTTTTCATCTTCCGGCGGTTACTAATCAGTATGCGTTCATTTGGCGGTTGACGGTTTCGTTGACGAAGTCGGCGAACTGTTGCACTGTCATCTTACCTTTATCTTCGGCACCTTGCTGACGTACTGCCACCACTCCTTCTTCCGCCTCTTTCTCACCCACAACGAGCATGAAAGGTATGCGTCTGAGTTCGTTGTCGCGGATCTTACGTCCCAGTTTCTCGTTGCGGTCATCCACCAACACGCGCACGTTCTGAGCCTCAAGTTGTTGTTGCACTTTGTAGGCATACTCATTTGATTTTTCGGATATAGGCAGCACAATGGCTTGTTCGGGGGTGAGCCAGAGGGGGAACTTACCTGCCGTATGTTCGATGAGCACAGCCACGAAGCGTTCCATAGAGCCGAACGGTGCGCGGTGAATCATCACGGGACGGTGTTTGAGGTTATCCTCACCCACATACTCGAGGTCGAAGCGTTCGGGCAGGTTGTAATCGACTTGTATAGTACCCAACTGCCAGCGGCGACCGATAGCATCTTTGACCATGAAATCGAGTTTCGGACCATAGAAAGCAGCCTCGCCGTACTCTATGCGTGCAGGCAGGTTCTTCTCACGGCAAGCCTCGATGATGGCTTGCTCGGCTTTTGCCCATACCTCGTCAGAACCGACATATTTGGTTTGGTTATTGGGGTCGCGAAGCGATATCTGTGCCTCAAAATTCTTAAAATCGAGAGCCTTGAAGATAATCTCTATTATCTCCATTACGCGTATAAACTCTTGTTTGACTTGGTCTTGGCGGCAGAATATATGTGCGTCGTCTTGAGTGAAGGAGCGCACGCGTGTCAGTCCGTGCAACTCACCCGACTGCTCATAGCGATAGACGGTGCCGAACTCTGCTATACGCAGCGGCAGGTCACGATAAGAGCGTGGACTGTTCTTGAAGATAGCACAGTGGTGAGGGCAGTTCATCGGCTTCAACAGATAGACCTCACCTTCCTCCGGTGTGGTGATAGGTTGGAATGAGTCCTTACCGTAATGATCCCAGTGACCGGAGGTGATATAGAGGTTTTTGGAGCCTATGTGCGGAGTGATGACTTGCTGATAACCGTAGCGTTTTTGTATTTTTTTGAGGAAGTCCTCGAGGCGCAGGCGCAGTGCCGTTCCTTTGGGCAACCAGATTGGCAGACCTTTGCCCACCATCTCGGAGAACATAAACAAGTCCAACTCTTTGCCTATCTTGCGGTGGTCACGTTTCTTGGCCTCTTCGAGCAGAGCAAGATGTTCGTCGAGCATCGATTTCTTTGGGAAGGAGACGGCATAGACACGTGTCATCATCGGTCTTTTCTCGTCGCCACGCCAATATGCGGCAGCGCATGAGAGCACTTTAACGGCTTTGATAGGTTCGGTGGAGAGCAGGTGCGGACCGCGACAGAGGTCAGTGAAAGCACCCTGCGTATAAGTGGTGATAGTACCGTCTTCGAGGTCGTTAATGAGTTCGCACTTATAGTGTTGCCCGCGTGCTTGGAAATCGTGTAATGCATCGGCTTTGCTGATGGAGCGTTTTTGGAGCACCTCTTTTTTCGCGCGCAACTCCATCATCTTCTGCTCTATCTTGGGGAAGTCAGCCTCTTTGATTACCTGACCTTCTGCGGGATAGACATCGTAATAGAAGCCGTTTTCGATAGCGGGACCGATGCCGAACTGTATGCCAGGATACAGTTCTTGCAGAGCCTCTGCCATAAGGTGAGAGGATGTGTGCCAAAAAGCGTGTTTGGCTTCCTCGTCATCCCACTTATGCAGACGGATGGCACAATCCTCCGTCAAAGGGGTGTTGAGTTCGGTTATGGTATAACTCTTAGGGTCTGTAAGATCCTTCTTCTCGTTAAGGTTACTTACCGATGCCACAAGAATATCTTGTGCAAGACGCTGGCTGATTGACTCTGCCACTTGGAGAGGGGTTACGCCGCTCTCATACTCACGGACACTGCCGTCGGGAAACTGAATTTTTATCATAAATATCTTTCTACTTTTGTTCACTTTTATGCGCAAAAAGTACCTTTGCACACTTTAACGCGCAAAGGTACAACATTTTTCCCAATTGTGCAAATTTCTGCACAATTAGTAGGTAAACTTCGTTAGAAGCCTGCCCAGAAGCGTCGCCAATAAGTCAGATACAATTCGTCCCAGCGCAGAACGATAGCCCCGACGAAATCGGCTGTGTAGTTATTGAGGAAGTCGGTGGCTTGCTTTTCGTCGAGAGACAAGTATGTCTGTTCCACGAAGTTAAGTTCTCTCAGTCCTTTGTCGAGGAATCGGTCTCTTGCCGGTTCGAGTGTTTTTCGGCAAATGCCCCATCTGACAGCCGCCAGTTTATTTGTTTGTCTCAGGTGCCAAAGCAGGCAGTCGGTGCGGTATCGGTGTTGCCCGCATATCTTAAGCATCTGTGGCAGTTCGGTAGTGCCGGCGAAGATAGGGAAGCGGGGACTCTGTCCCGGGTTGTCAAGCGACATCCAGCATACGCCGCCAATGGCATCAGGCATATCTTTACGAGTCTGGATAACAGTGGAATAGGCACATTGCGGAACGGCAATAGTGCGCACCCAGTCGAAGCGTTCGTCGCCTGTTAGGGCATAGTAGGCACTTATCTCATCGAAACGCATCCACGGATTGGCGAAATTCGACACTATACTGTCGGTATCTTCCCATTTCTCGGTGCTGAAGAGTTTGCGACTCTTCTTCGGCACTCGCATCAGTTGTGTCAGGTCTTGGTCGGTACCTTCGTAATACGACCCTAACAGTCGGCTCACTTCTTTGACTGACAGCAGGTTGTCGGGTTGGATGCTCAGCGGCAACTCCTGCCATGTGGTATCGAAGGCTTGTGAGGGGGCTAACTGTTGATAGATGAAGAGTTCGCGAGTGCCGTAGTTCTTCGTCTTTCCTTCGTAGTTTTTGCCGCTATAGGCTCGCCAAAAGCTGAAAGGCGTTTGTCCGTCCCATAGTCCCAAGCGACGGGCAACGGCGAACACGTTGGCAGATGCCATAACGTTGTCGCTGACAAGAGGTTGATAGGGCTGTTTTTTATTTTTCTTCGTTTTCTTTTGTTCTGGTTCGGTGAGCGGTTCAAGGCTGCCTATACGACTTATGTTTGCGCTGACGCTTACCTCTCCGTCGGGTATGCGGCAGGCTGCCCATACGGCACCTAAACGGTCAGGTCCTTCACCTTGAATCTCGAATATCCATGCTTCCTCTTTGTCGATGATAGTGAGGCACTCGCCGCCATCGCCATAACCATACTCATACGCCAACTCGCCCATATAGAGTATAGCCTCTCGTGCGGTGGAACAGCGTTGCAGAGCGAGGCGTTGCAACTCTTCTATCATCAGTATGCCGTTCTTATTGCGCAGCGTGTCACGTCCGCCGTAGGTAGTCTCACCCATTGCCAACTGTTTCTCGTTAAGACATGGATAGGCGGTGTCAAGAACGCGATAGGTGGTACCGGCTTTTTGGCTCACTTTCCCTTTCTCTGTCACGCCGTCCATACTATTGGGATACTCGGTGTGCATCTTGCCCGAATAGACAGATACCATAGTGTCGTTCTTATACTCTTTGGCAGGCAGCCAGCGCATCCAGGTGCGATACCACGAGTCGCAGGTATGAGAGGTGATAGCCGAACAGTCGTCGGTGGCACCCGGAGTGGCAAGAATACTGGTGCAGCGGTCACCTAAAGAGACGGTCATTAGGTCGTCTTGTGCAAAAAGCGCAAGAGAAGAGAGGAGCGCAAAGGCAAGCATTGACTTTTTCATATCTTCTGACTTTGAGAGGGTTAAAGCATTATGGTTACTTTTTCCAAAACACTGCCGTTATATCTTCCCATCCGTTGTCCGTATTGCCGGTTTTGCGATAGAGGCGTTGGTTAGTCAAAGGACTTTTCAGTCCGCCTTTGGCAGCAACATACGGGCCGAGTTTAAGATAGTCCAAATCACTGATATCCAATCCTTTGGGCAGTGTTTGAAAACCGCTGTACCATGCCGTCTTGAGGTTGTAAGTTTTCACTGTTCGGCATAGTTGCATCACCTGTTCTGGTGCTTGGTCGCCACCCATGAAACAGACACAAGTGGCGGCATACTTATGTTGTTGCAATAGTCCTTGCAGCAGTTCTTGTGTCAGTTCTTCACCCGTATCTTCCCATAGGTGCGAACTATGGCAGCCCTCACAACGGTGAGGGCAGCCAGATATATTAAGTGCGAGTGTTACCTCGTTAGGCACTTCTTGGAAGACGATGTCGAAAGATACTATTCGGAGCAATGTTTTTGGTCGGTTAATGCATTTTGTGCGCCTGCATAATGGCGTTGCCCTGCTTCTTTTTGTCGGGCGGCGGAGAAGTTGCTCACGCGTTTCATATATCCTATCACACGAGTAAGATAGTCCACGTTTTCCGAACCGCAGTTGGGGCATTTATGCAGATAGCGTTTGTCTATATGTCCGCAGTCGTTGCAAATGGTGTTAGGGATATTGAAGGTGAAGTAGTTACATCCTTCCACGGCAGCCACGCGCAGCAGTTGGCGATACTGATCTTTGGTCAGGTGTTCTTCGAGGTTGCAGTGCAGAGCCGAACCGCCGGTGAGGTGCTCGATATATTTTCTGCCGTGCAGACGGAAGCGGTCAAGGACGGTGGTCTTGGGGTCTTCCACCACATAGAAATAACTGTTATAGCAGTCACGAGGCACTATGTAGCCATCCTCTTTATCCCATTTAGCGTGCTTAACACCCACGTTTTCAGCAGGTATCATCTCGCAGTTGAACATCACCTCTTTTGAGCGATACTGTTTATTGAGTTTCTCTATCGTGCCTAACACATCCTGCACAAACTGCTCATAGCGAGGGTTATCGCTTATCTCTATACCGAGGAACTCGGCGGCTTCCACCATACCGTTCACACCGATGGTCAGATATTGGCGTGAGAGGTTGATAAAGCCGGAATCGAACAGAGGCAGCATACCTTTGGCTTGCAGGTCTTTGAGGTTCTCGTTGTAGGCAAGTTGCACTTTGTGCATCAGATCCACCACCTCTTCTATGTATTTCTGATAAGGTATGTTCTCTCTAACGGCGTACTGAACAGCACGGTTGAGATTGATGGTGAGCACCGACTTGGAGCCTGTGCTTACGCCACCTGCACCTAATGTGTAGGAGAAACTGTTGTCGGTTATCTCGTTTCTCAGTCTGCAGCAGGACGAGAGCGAGTCGGCATTGTCGCTCAGATAAGTGAAGAACGAGTGTCCGGCAGCATACATCTCAGCCGTAAAATCGCCATACTCTTTATCTTTCACGTCACCGTTCTCGGCAAGCAGAGCCATCGTCTCAACGGGGAAAGTGAGAACGGCGTGCAGGCGTTCTTCATTGAACCAACGCATAAAGCGTTTTTGGAGCCAGTTCAAGCCATCCCAATCGGGTTTATCGCCGTTGGGGAATACAAAATTGCCGAAGATAGACTCGAAATAATATCTGTCATAGTAACTTATATTCCAAAACACCGATTGAAAATTGCGTGCACCTGACGGCTGATTGATACTATAAACGACTTGTTGGAAGCAGTCGGTGATGACCTTGTCAATGGTACGGCGACGGAGGCTGAGATCAACCACCTCGTCGGCGCGTTTCCAATAGTCGGTGCCGTATTCTTGACCGATGAACCAGTTCATATACATAAGGAACTCAGGTGTGGCGCAAGCACCTGAAAGCATAGAGGACACGATAAACACCATATTGATAAACCCGCCGCAGAACGACTTGAGGTTGTGGGGTGGTTCGGCATTGCCGCCTAAGGCTTTGGTGCCGCCCAAAAGCCAAGGATACATAGTGATGGAAGCACAATAGTTGGCAAGAGAGGTCTCGTCGTTCTTATATATAAAGTGTCGGTTGAGCAGAGTGATATATCTGTCAGCCAACTCTTTGCCGTACATCGTCTTTATCCTTTCGGTCAGCAGTCGTCGATTGAGACGTATGAACCCTTGTTTGGGCAATTCGCCTATAAGGGTGGCTATGTTCTTATGCTCCACGTTGGCATTTGCATCGAACTTACTGCCTTCGGCGGCGTTGCTGGCACTGACATACTTCATCAGGAACTCCAGTTTCTGTTGTGTCTCACGGTCCTCGGCATGAGAGTTGCGATAGAGCATATAGGTTTTAGCCACTTGGTAATATCTCTCCGCCATCAGAGCCACTTCCACTTGGTTCTGCACCTCTTCCACGCTTATACCATCCCAAATGCGGAGGTGCGAGAGCACGGACGTTAACACTTCTTCTGTGGCGAACGAACCGGCTGCAAGGAACGATTTGCTGACTGCGTTCTTTACTTTGTCGATGGTGAATACTTCTTTCTTGCCATCCCGCTTGACGATGTAGGTTTCCATATTGTGAGTATTATGGTGATTATTAGATATATATTGTGTTGCTTTTGTTTCGAATAGGAGTGTAAAACCTTGCTCTTCTACGGAAGCAAAAATGTTACCCACAGAAAATCAACTGTTTAATCCAACCTTTCAGGTTGTGCCGATTCTGTTTAGAGGAATAGGTTTTGGGACTGCAAATGTATGCCTTTTTTTATTGCGCAAAAAATTTAGCACAACTTTTTTGGGGTATATTTTTCATGGTAACTTGCATCTGCCCCATTGTTGAAAACTCAGTAAAAACACTTGCTATTATGACATAAATCCTGTTGAAAACTCGCTATGCGAAAATAGTTAGCAAAAAAAAATCATTGAAAAATTGCGCAAACATTTGCACAATTAAAAAATGCGCCGTACCTTTGCACCCGCTTTTCGCAAAAAAGCATAGTGATTGCCTAATCGTATATCGGTAGTACATCAGATTTTGGTTCTGAGGGGCGAGGTTCGACTCCTCGTTAGGCAACCAAGACAAAGGAAGCCTCTGCAAGAGGCTTTTAATGTGAAAAGAGTGTGATGGGATACGGGCAGCCAACACCAACAGAAAATGCCGTTTACGGATTGTTCATTCAGTCTTTTTCTGCCCCATATTGAGTAACACAACATTTTATTTATTATGAAGACATTTGAATTGAGCGGCACTATGCGTGCCGAGTACGGCAAGAAAGCCGCCAAAGCAATGCGCAAACAAGACCTCGTACCTTGCAACATCTACGGTTTGGGTGAGAACCTCACTTTCTCCGTGAAGAAAGAGGACGTGCGCAAACTTATCTATACCCCCGATACTATGGCAGTGGCTCTCACTATCGGCGACACCAAGAAAATGGCAGTTGTCAAAGAGATGCAGTTCCACCCCATCACCGAAAACATTCTTCATATCGACTTCCTCGAGGTGAACGACAAGAAACCCGTGACAGTGGAGATTCCCGTACAACTGACAGGTCACGCTGAAGGTGTGAAAGCCGGTGGTAAACTATCATTGGAGATGCGCAAACTCAAAGTGAACGGTATCTACACACAAATCCCTGACCGCGTAGTGATTGACGTTACCTCTTTGGGTTTGGGTAAGAAGATGGCAGTGTCTGACGTACAGATGGCTGAAGGTCTGTGCCTTATGAACGTGAAAGACGCTTGCGTGGCACAAGTGAAGGCTACACGCGCCAGCGCACAAGCAGCTGCCGAATAACAACACCTGTCAGCCGACAAGGCTGATAGCAGAATAAATATTGAAGATGAAATACCTCATTGTCGGGCTCGGCAATATCGGCGACGAATACCGTAACACCCGACACAACATAGGATTCCGATTGTTGGACGCTTTTGCCGAAGCGTCCAACGTTGCTTTTGAAGACCAACGTTACGGTTTTGTGGCGCGTGGCAGAGTGAAGAACGCCGAATATGTGTTGCTCAAGCCATCCACCTTTATGAACCTGAGCGGTAACGCCGTGCGCTATTGGCTCAACGAAGAGAAAATAGACATTGAGCGTTTGCTCGTATTGGTGGACGACCTCAACCTGCCCTTCGGCACTATACGCATTCGCAAACAAGGCAGCGCAGGAGGACATAACGGACTAAGGCATATCGAACAAGTGCTCGGCACCAACAACTATGCACGAGTGCGCTTCGGCATAGGAAACGAGTACAGCAAAGGGACGCAGATAGACTTCGTGCTCGGACAATGGACTGAGGAGGAGGAAAAAGAGTTGAGCGGCAAATTAGAACCAATCAAAGAGATTATTCCCTCGTTCTGTCTGCAAGGCATTGAACGAACAATGAATATGTTCAACAATAAGGGACAGCAACAATGAATAGCGACAAGTTCTTTTGGCAGCGTCTGTGGCATCACCCGTGGGTGGTGGCAGCAAGCAATTTTGCGCTTATAATGGCGATTTTTTCGTTTTCGCGCTTGTTCTTCTATTGGGTCAACAAAGACTTATACCCGGGTGTAAGCACCTCACATCTAATAGAGATGATGGCAGGTGGTGTGCGTTTTGACCTCACCGCTTTGCTTTACCTTAACAGCGTCTATTTGGCACTCACACTGCTCCCCTTCCGCTTCAGACAGAACAGCGTCTATCAGCAAGTGACACGATGGCTATACCTTATACCTAACACACTGGCTATCATCGTCAACTGCATAGATATGGTCTATATACGC
Organism: Paludibacteraceae bacterium; assembly: GCA_017450685.1. GTDB lineage: Bacteria > Bacteroidota > Bacteroidia > Bacteroidales > Paludibacteraceae > Colicola. Next base: position 18,204 of record JAFSTB010000002.1, on the reverse strand, counting down.
TTCACCGACCGACGCACCACCTTCGCTTTCTTCACCGAGTTTGAGAACGACGGAAACATCGCTCAGATAGTGGGTACCGGTATGGTGCAGTATTGGTATGTCACACTCTTCGGCATCGCTATGATAGCCCTGCTCTTTTGGCTCCACAGACGACAAGTAAGCACCGACGACACGCGACGAGCAATAGTCTATTACCCCACGGAGACAGTCATCCTTTGCGTGACGGTCTATTTTGTGGTCATCGGCATTAGAGGCGGTTTCGGAGCCTTCACCAGACCTATCACTCTAAGCAACGCACTGCAATATACCAATCGCCCGGGCGAGACTGCCATCGTACTCAATACACCCTTTGCCATCATGCGCTCCTCGGAAAGCAAAACCTTCCCTTCATACGAGTATTTTGCACAGGACGAACTGCCTGAGATAATGTCACCGTGGCACGAACCTAAACAAGGCGCACTGATGAACAAAAAGAACGTGGTGGTACTCATTCTGGAGAGTTTCTCCAAGGAGTATTTCGGCTATTTCAACAGCGGTTTGGATGGTGGCACCTACAAAGGTTATACCCCTTTTCTTGATTCTTTGGCAGCACAGTCAGCAACCTATACACTCAGTCTGGCTTCCGGCAGAAAGTCCATCGACGCTATGCCTTCCGTCCTCTCCTCTCTGCCTATGATTATCTCGCCTTATATACTGACCCCGTATTCGACCGACGAGGTGATGTCTATTGCCTCCTGTCTGAAGAAGAAAGGTTATCAGACCGGCTTCTTCCACGGTGCTCCTAACGGTTCGATGGGCTTCTTGGCATACTCTCGTGCCTGCGGTTTTGAGGCGTACTACGGCAAGACGGAATACAACAACGACAAAGACTACGACGGTTATTGGGCTATATGGGATGAGGAGTTTCTGCAATACTATGCTCGCGAGATGAGCCAAATGCAAGAGCCTTTTATGACGGCTCTGTTCACAGCCACCTCACACCACCCCTTCCAAGTGCCGAAACGCTATGAAGGTGTCTTCCCCGAAGGCACACACCCTCTGCACCATTGCATAGGCTACAGCGACCACGCACTGCAACAGTTCTTCGCCTACGCCAAGACACAACCGTGGTACAACAACACGCTGTTCGTGCTCACTGCCGACCATACCAACTACCTCCAACACCCCGAATATACCAACGATAAGGGTCTGTACGAAGTACCCATCATCTTCTTCGACCCACAGATGGCTGACAGCATACGAGAGAACACCACGGCACACCCCGTCTCACAAACGGATATCATGCCTTCCGTCTTAGCGTATCTGAACTACGACGAACCCTACTTCGCTTTCGGACAAGACGCTCTCACACAAGACAAAGAAGTGCCATACGCTATCAACTACAACAACCCTGTCTATCAAGTCTTTTCCGATAGTCTGTTAGTGCAGTTTGACGGGAAAGAGATAACTGCCGTATATAATTTTGCACAAGACCCGTTGGTGAAGCAAAACAAGAAAGAGGCGTTAGAACAGAGTGAGGAGGTAACCACTATGCTTCGCTACCTGAAAGCCTACTTGCAACAATACACCAACCGCCTGAAAACCAATCGTCTCACATGCCCGTAAGAGTAGATAAATATCTCTTTGCCATGCGTCTGTACAAGACGCGTTCGATAGCCGCCGATGCTTGCAAGAAAGGTCGTGTAACACAGAACGGTGTCACGCTTAAGCCCTCGCGCACTTTCTCCGTAGGCGATAAGTTCTCCGTTCGCAAAGGACCGGTCACCTTCACCTATGAGGTGCTGCAACTGAGTGAGAACCGCCTCGGTGCCAAATTAGTGGCAGACTACCTGCGCGACATCACCTCGCCCGAACAGAAAGAGTTGCTCGAACTGGCTCGACTGGGTGCTGCAAGCGGCATAAGAGACAGAGGTACAGGCAGACCCACAAAGAAAGACAGACGAGAGATAGAACAGTTTATCTCCGACGACTGGAACGACGACTTTGACTATTTAGACGAAGACGACAACATCTGACAAACACCATTACAATGAAATCCAAACGCGAAAACATAGCCGAATATATCCTCTACTTATGGCAGTTGGAGGACTATCTGCGTGCCTTCCCCGAACAGGCAACCGCCAACACCGAACTAATGGAGATAAGCGATATGATGCACGTGGAAGGTATAATGAACGGCGGTCACCTGCAGTTGGCAAAGAACGCTTTGGCGGAATTGGAAGAGTTGCACGACGAACTGCTTGCCACCGAAGCACCGTATAAAGCCGTCATTCAGCACCTCGAGCCTTCGCTTAACCTCTTGAAAGCCAAGACTGACCATCCCACCATGTCAGACGTGGAAGCCTGCCTCGTGCTGCTCTATCAGATAATGCTCTTAAGGCTCAGAAAACAACCCATATCAGAGGCTACAGAGACAACGGTGAAAGATGCGACGCAACTGCTGCGCTTCCTTAGCAAGACCTACTACGATGACCACCAAACAGAGATATGACCACGTACTCGGTTGGTTTGCGGCAAACGCCGCGTCGGCTGAAAGCGAACTGCATTTCGACAATGCTTATCAATTGTTGGTGGCAGTGATGCTCTCCGCACAATGCACCGACAAACGCGTCAATCAAATGACACCGGCACTCTTCAATGCCTACCCCACACCACAAGAGTTGGCAAAGGCAAGCACGGAAGAGATATTGAAATACATACACTCGGTCAGTTATCCCAATGCCAAAGCCCGACACCTCAAAGCCACAGCCGAGCGACTGACAGAGGTATATCAAGGCGTAGTGCCTGACACCATCGAACAACTGCAGACACTGCCCGGAGTGGGTAGAAAAACAGCCAACGTCATCTGCGCGGTGCTATGGCAACAACCGACAATGGCTGTTGACACACATATCTTCCGAGTGAGCGAACGTATAGGACTGACCACCAACAGCAAAAACCCGCTGCAAACAGAGAAACAATTAGTCAGGTATATCCCTGCTTCACTCATCCCCAAAGCACACCACTGGCTGCTGCTGCACGGCAGATATATATGCACCGCACGCAAACCTAAATGCCCGCAATGCGGAATAGCCGAGTACTGCAGAACAGCCTACCAACACAATTAACAAGAAGTATCAACCCTCTGAATATGCTTAACATAAAGACTTTCTATTTCAATCCTTATCGTGAGTGCACCTACATAGTGTCTCTTGGCGACTCATCGGTTTGTCTTATCATTGACCCGGGCATGTACGGAGAGAGCGAAGAGCGACGCTTCTACGATTACCTGACGGCTAACAACCTCACCCCCTTAGCCGTTCTTATCACTCATACACACCCCGACCATATATGCGGATTGGAAAGCATAGACCAACACTACCCTAACCTGCCGCACTACGGCACTATCTATACTATGCCTGCCGATATCAACGACGAGATAACGATAAACGGTTTCACTTTTCGCCTTATTCCCACACCCGGGCATAAAGAGGACTGCCTGTGCTTCTATTTCGAGCAAGACCATATACTTTTCACCGGCGACACTCTCTTCCAAGAAAGCGTCGGCAGAACAGACCTGCCGGGCGGAGACATAGCACAACTGACACAGTCGCTCAACACTCTATGCCAACTGCCCGAACAAACACAAGTATATCCCGGACACGGATACCCGACCACCATCGAACACGAAAAAGAATACAACCCTTATATATAACACAATATGAAACTAAGATATACCTACACTATTCGTTATCAAGATGTGGATCTCAATCGCCGCCTGAAACTCTTCACCCTTGAGAACTACCTTTTGGAGACGGCAGCCCATGCAGCCGACGACCTCGGCTTCGGCATTCCCAACCTTATGCCCTACCACTACACTTGGATAGTAACCAACATAATAGTGAAGATGGACTACCTTCCCACCCACGGTGAGCAGATGACGATGGAGACATGGATAGAGAGCAACGCACACAGTCTGTCCACCCGCGATTTCCGCATTTATCTGCATACCGACGATGGCGAACGACTGATAGGCACAGCACGCACTATTTGGGCTGTTCTCGACCTTAACAAACGCGAGATCGTCAATGCTTTTACTATGCCGATGTTCGAAGGGTCGGTGGACGGCGAGACATTGGACTTATCGCGCTCACCTCGTCTGCGCTCACTCACCAACCCGACAGGAGAGACCACACACACCGTAACCTATTCAGACATAGACTATAACGGTCATTGCAACTCCTGCCGATACCTCGAGATGATGCTCAACACCTACTTGCCTGCCTTCCTCAAAGAACAGCGACAAGCCAACGAAAAGACACCCTTACAATTAGAACTGTCATACGCCAAAGAGGTATATCTGGGCGACGCACTGCACATCGCTTACGAAGTGAACGACAACGACATCTGCTATATACTCAAAACGACAGACGACCATACATCCGTCACCTGCCGACTGACGACATTAACACAACAATGACCTTGACTATGGAAACGAACAACTGCATCAAGATGCCCGATATACAAGCGTGGAAACGCGTCATCGCCTATGTCAAACATATCATCTTCCCCGGCTATTTTGAGGTATGCCCTGGCGAGGAGAGTCTTAAGCAAGCCTACATAACAGCCGAGTGTCAGCGTTTGCAATTAGTGCTGGCAGAGCAGTTATGCCCCGAACAAGCGCAACTGTTCCTCTCGCAGATAAGCGACATCAGCCGTCTGCTGCAAACGGATGTGGAAGCGATGGTAGCTAACGACCCTGCCGTGGATAACCGCGATGAGGTCATCTTCTGCTACCCCGTCATACAAGCCATGATACACTATCGCACCGCTCACGTGCTTCATAAGATGGGCGTTGCCATCGTACCACGCATACTGACAGAGATGGCACACTCACTGACAGGCATCGACATACACCCGGGTGCAGAGATAGGTGAGTATTTCGCCATTGACCACGGCACAGGTGTCGTCATCGGCGAGACATGTATCATAGGCAACCATGTCACACTCTATCAAGGTGTTACACTGGGTGCAAAGAACTTCCAGACAGATGAGCAAGGTAACATGATCAATGTGCCGCGACACCCTATCCTCGAAGACTATGTAACCATCTATTCCAACACCACCGTCTTAGGACGTATCACCATTGGCGAACACTCCGTCATAGGCGGAAATATATGGCTCACACACTCCGTGCCGGCTCATTCGCGAATAATACAAAGCAAAGAGATCAAACAATAATATTGTTGAGCGTCTATGCCTGAGATACTGCTGCACTATATATGGCAAAAACAGTTGTTTGCTACTTTTCCGCAGCATACCATTGATGGTCAGCCTATCGAGGTTCTCTCTCCGGGTGTACATAACACCCATGCCGGTCCGGACTTCACCAACGTACATCTGCGCATCGGCTCTCAGGAGTTCTACGGCGAAGTGGAGATACATATCCACGCCTCCGATTGGAATCGTCATCACCACCAGTCAGACCCCGCCTATAATCATGTGCTGCTGCATATAGTGCGTGACTCTGATACAGCCGTCTATACAGCCTCCGGACGAGAGGTGACACAGTGCCAACTGCAATATCCGGGCAACACCGACTACCTCAGCCGCTTAGTTATAGCCGCACAACAGATGGATAATGCTTTCTTCAGCATCACCTGTAGTCATACTCTGTTGCGCGACCCCGACCTCTTAACCTACGGATGGAAAAAAGCACTGTTGCACCAACGCCTCAACTGCAAAAAAGAGGCTATACAACGACTGCTTAACATCACACACAACAGTTGGGAAGAGGCTTTCTACATTACCCTTGCACACCATTTCGGCTTCCATACCAACGGCATCCCTTTTGAACAGTTAGCCATACAAACGCCACTGCTCTACATCAATAAGCACCGCAACTCACTCTTCCAACTAACCGCCATTCTGTTAGGTCAGAGCGGACTGATAGACACTATGCAAAGTGCTGATGCCGAGGCATTGCAGCGCGAGTATCGTTTCTTGAAGGCTAAGTTCACGCTTGAGCCCATCGATAAGACGATGTGGAAACGTCTTCGTATGCGTCCGCAGAATTTTCCGGAGACACGACTCAGGCAGTTTGCACGCTTGCTGCACCAGTCGCAGTTCCTCTTCTCCCGCTTGATGGAAGCACGCACTGTGGCTCAGATGCAGACACTGCTCACCCTGCAACCACTCACCACCGACTCGTCTGACACCCTCTTACCGCCACCACCACTCGGTGCAGATGCCGTTCGCACACTTATCATCAACACTGCCATACCTTATCTCTACGCCAGAGGCAAAGAGACGGAAGCCGTCACACTGTTAGAACAACTGCCGGCGGAGAATAACCGCATCATCAGACAATGGCAGACCTTAGGACAGAAAGTGAAAACAGGTGCCGACTCGCAAGCCTTATTGCACCTGTTTATTAACTATTGCCAGCCACATCGTTGTCAGAACTGCGACATCGGCTACCAGATCTTCCTGCAGAACGGTATCAGTGCTTGATAGCCGCAGCCACAAAAGAGATGAAGAGCGGATGCGGATGAAGCACCGTGGACGAATATTCGGGATGGAACTGCGTTCCTATATACCACGGATGACCGTCCAACTCAATGATCTCCACCAACCCTGAATCGGGATTGACACCGGTGCAGTGCATACCGCTGCTCTCAAACTCGGCTTGATAGAGTTGGTTGAACTCATAACGGTGGCGGTGACGCTCATTGATAAGTTCCGTGCCGTAGATTTGATAGACGCGGCTTCCCGGTTTGAGGCGACAAGGATAAGCACCGAGACGCATACTGCCTCCTTTGTTCAACATCGTCTTTTGCTCCTCCATCATATCTATCACATTATGCGTGGTGCGCTCGTCCATCTCCACGCTGTTGGCATCGGTGTAGCCCAACACATTGCGTGCGAACTCGATAGCCATAGCCTGCATACCCAAGCATATACCCAAGCACGGTATCTTCTTCTCCCGCGCGTATCTCAAAGCGACGAACTTACCTTCCATTCCTCTTTGTCCGAAGCCCGGTGCTACCAAAACGGCTTGCTGACCACGCAGTTTATCTGCCACGTTCTGCTCCGTTATATCGTCCGACAAGAGGGAGGTGAGCACTAACCTGCGGTTGTTATACGCCGCAGCATGTGAGAGCGACTCATGAATGGACTTATAAGCGTCTTGCAGTTGCACATACTTGCCCACGAGGGCTATCTTCACCTCGCGTTTGGCACCTTCCAACTTAGCAAGGAAAGCGTTCCAACTGCTCATGTCGGCATGAGGCACTTGCTTAAGGTCGTAACCCGTCTTACGCAACACCACCTCGTCAAGGTGTTCGGCTTGCATATTAAGCGGCACGCGGTAGATAGACGGTGCGTCGGCTGACTGAATGACCGACTCAAAGTCCACGTTGCAGAACAGAGCCACCTTGCGGCGCAGGCTGTCGTTGATGTCGTGCTCGGTGCGCAGAACGATGATGTCGGGTTGCACACCCTCTTGTTGCAGGTCGCGCACGGAGTGTTGCGTGGGCTTGGTCTTCAACTCACCCGCCGCTTGCAGATAAGGCACATAGGTGAGATGGATACACAGGCAGTCTTTGCCGTGCTCCCATTTCATCTGTCGCACCACCTCTATGAAAGGCAGGCTCTCTATGTCGCCCACCGTGCCGCCTATCTCGACGATGACAAAGTCGTAGTCGCCCTGCCTGCCAAGAGCAGTGATATTGCGGCGTATCTCGTCGGTGATATGCGGAATGACCTGAACGGTCTTACCCAAGTAGTCGCCCCTGCGCTCTTTCTCTATCACACTCTGATAGATACGACCGGTGGTGATGTTGTTCACCTTGTGAGTACGTATGTCGAGGAAACGCTCGTAGTGACCAAGGTCGAGGTCGGCTTCATGACCGTCTTCGGTAACAAAACACTCACCGTGTTCGTAGGGGTTGAGAGTACCCGGATCGACATTGATATAAGGGTCGAGTTTTTGGTTAGTAACACGAAAGCCGCGTGCTTGCAGCAGTTTGCTCAGTGAAGCGGCAAGAATACCCTTGCCCAGTGAGGAGGCGACACCCCCCGTAACGAAAATGTATTTAGACATAGGTAATTAGGAATTAAATGAGTACAGTATCGCCTCGGCTTGGCGCAGTGCGTTGCGTTTTTTTTGTCCGGCGGCATAGATGAACGCTTCGGCGGTAAGAATACGATCCCCGTCCACCACCTGCGTCAGACTAACAAACGGTCCACCCATCGCCTCACCTCCATACAACCGCCATAAGCCGCGCAGTTCAGCAGCATAGAAAGAATGACTGGAATCCATAGTTTCCCTATATTCACCAGTTTCCATAGTTTCCCTAGGATTCATAGTTTCTTCTATAGGCTGAACATACCTCATCTGCGGGGGGAAATGCTTATACTCCGTTCCCATAAACGACCCTTCGACACTGCCGCTTACAAGGCGTGACATCACCTCGTCGCGCATGAAACAGAGGTTATCGGTGGTGAGTGTGTCGGTATAGGGATAGGTATAGACCATCAGGTCGCGGCGGATTGACCCTTTGGCGTTGCAGCACCAGAGCACTCTCACCTCGCATCGGGCAGTGCGTTGCGAAGATGAGCGGCTTACACCTCCATTGGTTCGCAAGGTGGAGTGTGGTGTGGCACTGACGGTGAGCGTCGTATCCATAATAAGCATATAGTCTTCGGGTATGAGCATATCGCAACCGAAATATTGTTGCAGACTGGTGCGTACCTCTTTGTTGATTGAGCCGCGCAGGAAGCGTATCTGTCGTGCCAATTCCTCTCGCACGAACCATTCTCTGATGGTCGGCCCATACTGTTGCCAGTAGTGTACGAAAGCGGCGGTGTCGGGTGCTTGCAGGCGACATACGGCTTGCGGCTTGCTCCAGTAGTCGCGGCGATAGACGGCTTTCGAGGTGGTGTAGCGGTTAGGGTTGATATCCACGAGAAGCACATTGCGTGCCGACTTGAGGAAATCGTCAAAGAGGTTCGGACTGACCCTTGACACTGTGAAATACGGTTCCATCTGTGGCAGGCAGGGCATATCGGCTGCCATAACGGCGGCTACGGTATCATAGCAGCGTTGGTCGGTCACCACCACGCACTCATATATACTGCCGGTGGCGGAGGGCAGAGTGCGCCCTGTGGGCTTGCACGCCGACAGAAAAATGCAGACCGCAGCCATAAGAGGGAGAAGAGATAAATGCTTGCTCATTATATAGAAGATTTTAGCAAGGTTTTGATAAGGTTTACGAATTGCATCGCATCGCTGTAGAAACTTTGCAGTTCTTGTTTGTCGTATTGTATAAAGAAGTCGTAGTCAGCCCCTTCTCGCATCTGTTCGGCTCGTGTAAGGAAGCGTCCCCAGCGGGCATCGACGATACCTTTTTGCACATAGTGCAGTCCGAACATCTGTCTAACACCGGTATGTGTAGAGGCTTTGATGCCGTTTTGTATGAGCAGTGCCTCTGTTGCATAGAAGCAGGCGTAGTACATACGGTTGGCGGCGGCATTCAGACGGTCGTTATCCAATAGCAGCGAAGCATCGGCAAGACTGTTTGTTGCTTGCTCTATACGATAGGTAGTGTAGGCAAGTCGTGTTTTGTCGTCAAAGTTTTCACTCATAGCAGTATTCCTTCGTTTTGGACATTAATCTTGAAAGGGTCTATTGGACGATTGTCCCAATAAGTCTGAGTATAGATATGCGCATTGATAGGGATAAGGGTGGCTAACTCTATGTCATAGAGCAGACTATAAATAGTATCTTTCTCTTCTGTGGTTATCTGTTCTTGGTTGAGTAAGACGATGAGGTCAATATCGCTATCAGGACGTGCGTCGCCTCGTGCCTCACTGCCGAAGAGTATCAGTTTGGCAGTGGGGTTGAGGCTGTGTATGCCGGCTGCTATTTGTCCTACTATTTGTGTTCTGCGCATATAATATCTTTGTTGTTTTAACCTATAAGACGCAAGGTGTACCTTGCGTCTTATAGGTTTAGTTGTCGTGTTTGCTCGGAGAGTCCGGAAGCGCCGTGTGTATCGGCTTTCCGGCTCTTCGGTCAGGCACTTATTTAACGCGTTTGCCTTGTGCGTCGAAGACTGAGCCGTCGGCTTGGCGTATATAGAGCGTACCGTCTATTACCACTTTCTCATTGCCAGCTGTCTGCAAGTTGCCGTTCTCGGCACCTTCGATAGCCGTTACCACCTTAGCACGGTTGAGGCGCAAAGCGAAGCGGTTGTTGCAGGTGCCTTTGTCGATATGAGTGGTGTAGTCGCCAAGTGAGAGGTTAGTCTCGGTGTTGTTGAGGTAGTCGATGAGTGTCACCTCTATACCGTCGGAGCCGTTAGGCAGCGAGAACGTGTAGTCGGTGGAGGCTACTGTACGCAAGCCTACAGGTACGATGGTGACGGTGTTGGCTATAGGTAAGCAGTTACCGCCCATCTCTACATCATCAACCAAGGTATAGATATCTGTCATACCGGCGTTGGCGGCTTTGACGAGGTCGAGGTTCATATCGTAGGTCTCAGTAGCGTCGTCACGCAACTCGATATAGGTATGGTCGATATCAACACCATCCTGTGCCACACTGAGTTTGATGTTGTAGAACTCTTTCTGTTCGGCATTATCGCGGCGTGGAGCAGACAGTGTACCACCGGAGGATGACCATGTGATAGTGCCGGCATACTGCGTCATATAACCATACATCGTCTTGAAAGTAGAGTCTGAGGCTATGGCATCTAACTTCAGAGCGTTGGATGACGGGTTCCATGCGTAGAAGAAACGCAAATTATCCGTACTATACAATCCACCAGTCAATTGGTTTCTCAAAGAATTTAAACTTGGTTCTTCCAGATGAGTGATATTAGCATAACTCGGCACACCAATGATGTTCCAGTTGCTATCCCATATATGGCGGTTGTCGCGTGTCGTGGTACAGGTATGAGCCGGCACTTGGATTTCTTGCGAAGCATTATTGATACTTCCCACTCTACTATTGGACGGGAAGTATAGCGACAGTTCTCTTACTCCGTTAGCCCATGTAGTGTTAGCATACGTGATGGTATCGGCGAAGTAATCGAGATCCAGACCTACCACATAACCCACATTGGCTTGTAGGATATAACCTGTATCTCGCATAGAGGGAGTGACGAATTTCCAGAAGCCGTCGCTTTCAGCCCAGAACTTCTCACGAGCGCGGGCCTCTCCATCGTAGTACTCCAAGATCCAGTGTGTACCATATTCACCGAAGCCGAACACATCTTTCAGGTTGACATTGAAGGGGAACGATACCCAATAGAGTGAACGCTCATACACAGTCTTTGAATTATTACCGAGGAAGGTCTTATCGAACTGCAGAATGCCATATACGGTATCCACTTCTGCCAATGAGCCACTTTCCGTGAAATTCAACTGTTGAGCACTACTTTGGTTACCACGCACAACAAGCAGGTCGGCATTGATGGTTTTCTCTGAACTATACGTATCGCCGTTAGCGAGCAGACCGACTAAGAGTTTGTTCGTTTTGAAGTCATATACCGCACGCATAGTGAACCACTCATCGGCCGTACCGCCTACTATCTGCTCGGTGTTGGCATTTGCATAATCACCTGACGCACCGTAGAAGTACTGTATATGATCAGCATTACCATAACGATAGTTAGCAGTCAGTTTCACTCGTGCACCAGGCTTAGCCTGCAAATCTACCTGATAGATCCAGTTGTTCTTATCTGTGAACGTACTATCGTAGGTTGTACTATTCAACCAACTATTTCTATACCTACCTCTTATCACCTCCGAGCCGGCAGATATATTAAGGAAGGAGCGTTGCCAATCGTTAGCACCGTTGATATAAGCGCGTTGAACAGTGTTGGTGACGGAGTTATAAGAGAAGCGTACGTTAGCATCGTATGGCAATACCTGTGCTCCGCCGAGTATATCATCGCCTTCAAGAGTATCGCTCAATGCTATACAATAGTCGTTAGCAATGACGCACTTAACATTAGTGGTATTACTACTCGTTACCCACTTGCAGTAGTAGTAGTCGTAGGTCGAAGCGTCTGACTCATCGAACGATATAGTGTTCTCCTCCATTACGTTACTTGTATAGGCTGTCCAGCCGCCGTCGGCGCAGTCGGTCTTGATGTAGTAGTTGCCGGTGTAAGACTCAATAGTCTTCAGTGTTGCCAGATCGGATGAAGTATTGAGTTCTACGTCGAAGACATAGACACCCTTCGTGTCGGCTGTGAATCCGGTCATACTAACCGCATTACCTGCGCTCCATACTGGGGTACCACCGGCAGATATACTTGTACATTTCTTCAGCACGAGCGAAGACGAATGAGTGCTTATGTTGTCGATATACATCGAGTAGCGGCGATCGCTTACCTCCGTGGACTTGATGATGTCGGAGTAGTGTGTCTTAGCCGAACCGTTGTTGTACGAGTGTACAAGCATATAGTCGCCTACTGCCACGGGGTAGTTGACGCTCAGGCGCATCACATCACCTGTCATGTCGATGGTCAGAGTGTATATACCCTCGGAGGTCGGGGTGATATAGAAGCGGGGACTACCGCTGTTGTACTCACTCAAACCGATGTTCGAGCAGTCGGTGTTGGTAAGGGTGTAACCTGCCTCTTCTACATTCTCACCGAAGGTGATGTAGTGTGTGCCGCCCACGTTGTAAATCATATACTTGTTGTGACCACTTGTGAGGTTGTCCACACGCAGTTGGTACTGGATGGTGTTCTCGCTGGTAACAGTGAAATCTCTGTGGTGTTCCGAACCATCGCCATTGTCGGCGGGATCAACGTAGCCGCTACCATTGTAACGCTCAATGCGGTAACCTGCATCGGTACCAACAGCCACGTTATGGTGTTTCCAATAGCCGTTGTAGTACTTAGTTCCATTCAGCGTCTCGTTATTGCTGGATTGTGGTACGAACATATTCCAACCTGTCTTATAGTCACCACGCTTAACGGCTTCGTATCCGTTGAACTTATAATTTGTGCCGAAGTTGTAGTTACTGAAGGCAATGTCATCATCGCTGTTGCGTGTTGTGCCGCGCGGAACGTATGCCCAATAGACATTGGTTGAGCCTTCTTGTGTCATGAGTATGCCGCTGTAGTCGCTACTGCTGTTGGACTTGGCACAAGACTTTCCTTCGCCATCGTTTTCATAACTGATGCTGAAATACGCATACACATTTTCCCATAGCGGCTCACTGTTGTCTTCGTTCCAGTTGCGGAAATACACTTTCTCCAACGCCACGAAGTTGGCGGTCAGGGTCTCACCTGATGTGGCACCTGCACCGAGACCGGTGAGGGTGATAGTGGTGTTGTCCTCATCGTCTTCACTGCCGCTGATGGAGTAGTCGGTGCAAGCGGTCTTAGACCAGCCTGCGAAATAGTAGCCTTCGTTAGGAACAGCCGTAATAGAACGAGTTGTAACTGCACCGGCAGTAATGCTTGTAACTGGAGAAGAACTTAATTGAACTTCACCATGTGCATTATGGCTGATAGCGATAGTTGTCATATTCTCTGCAAACTTGGCATAAACAGTCTTGTCTGCTGTGAAACTGCTCAGAGTCAATGTGTTCTCGCTGATTGTAGCACCACCTTCGTCATTTACATATGCCGTCTCACAAGATTCATCGCTGTACCAACCTTCCAGCGAGTAGTTGGTTGCCGGAGAAGCAATAAAGGTAACGGAACCAGTAGCAACAACATATTTGCCAGAAGTGAAGGCAAGGTCATCATTATCCACTACTGAGGTAAGGCTACCACCCGTGGTAGAAATCTCTTTCACTTCACCGTTAGTGCCCTTCCATGTCAAAGTATTGTACGTGACGGTGTACGAAGTCGGATAGGTTACGGTCAGTTGTTTATCTGTTACATTCCAAGTGAAACGATACGTGCCGTGTCCGGCAGTAACAATTTGAAGGTTCTTATAGTCACCTCCCATACCAAAAGTTAGTGCAGTGCCTCTATTGTGGGTATAATCAACAGTTTTCATTCCGTCTGTTGTATAACCCCACCAACTGCTGTTGCCATGGTCATAAACTTTTACCTCATAGGTGGTGTTCGCCGGCAGTTCTATATCTACATATCCTATATTGTCTTCAAAGTTGCCGAAACTATGACCATTAGCCATATTCCAGTTTCCAAAGATGTCAGCATTTCCACCGATAACCCAGTTAGAGCCCATTTCGGCAGTTAAGGTTACATCACCTCCAGTAACGGTAACAGTTGTAGAAGCGGAGCGGTCATTAGCAATAACTGCTGTACCTGTTCCGCCTGTTTGTGTCCAGCGGATGAAACGGTTGCCGCTTACAGGTTCAGCTGTTATTGCGAGACTGGTTGCTATACCGGCACTTCCGGAAGTTGCAGCTCCTCCGGTAACATGAGCCGTACCAAATGCACCATCAGCCACAAGTGTTACCGTGTACGTATCTTCTGTATATTGCGCGTATATGTTCGCGTTACCAGCGATGTCGTCATATACATTGTCACTTGCCATAGAAGCAATTGCCGTACCGCCGCTCGAAGCGTTGTACCAACCCTTGAAGGTGTAACCCGAAGCGGGGGTCTGCGTGAAGGTGATGTCCTCACCTTCTGCTACATACTGACCGCTCGTAATGCTGCCGGATACGCTGCCGCTTGCCGTTACAGCCGAACCGCCAGTGCCTTTATCGAAGGTGACGGTGTAGGAGTTGGGATAATGAACGGTAACTTTGTTGATGGTAAAGTTCCAAGCAAACTTATACGTACCTGCACCGGCGGTGGTAATACCGCAGTTATTATTCACATTAGTTGCCATATCCCATGCTTGCTTGTTATTGTTGGCGTAGTTCATTGTGCCGTTGTTGCCATACCAACCATGGTCTGAATCCTGTGTGCGGTCTTTCACCTTGAAATAAAAAGTAGTATTAGCAGGCAGATTGATTTCAACGTAACCTGTATCTTGGCTGTTGGCATTTGTGCCGATATTGGCTATAAGGTTAGCGGTTGTACTCCAGTTACCCATCACATCATCGCCGTTGTCGGCATTTTGCGAATCGCCGCCTGCTATAGCCCATTTAGGAGCGAAGTTGGCTTTGATGGTAGCTGCGGCGGTCACACCGTTGATAGTGGTGCTTGCCGAAGAAGCATTTGTAAAAGTGACACTACCGCTTGTTGCCTCCCAGCCGGTGAAATAATAGCCGGTGTTTGGTGTAGCAGAGATGGCGGTTGTGGTGAACTCGTAGGCTGTATAAGAAGCAGCATCTACCGTACCGCCCGCAGAAGCGGAAGTCGTTACAGTGTAACCTGTCTCCGTAGGATAGGTGACGGTCAGGGTCTGGGTAGAGGTGTTGTATGCAAAAGTATAAGTACCAGTCACATCGGCAGTGAAGGTAATGTTCGCGTCGCTTGAACTCAACCCGCTTGCGCTGTTGGAGGCGCGGGTGATAGTGGTGCTGTTCTTGCCGTACCAAGTGTTGGTATAACGGTCGGTCACTTTCAGGTAGTAGTTGCCGGAGGATGTTATGTTGATAGTCGTGCTGACGGTGTTGGTAGCCGATTCGTTCATCTTGTTGGCGTTTGCCGACCAGTCACCCATAGCATCACTGCCATCGGCATTGCCGCTATCGCCGCCGGAGACAGCCCATCGCGAATCTGTGGTCGTAATCCAAGCCTTCTTGTTCTGATAGTCGAACCAGATACGTATCTGCGAACCGCTGACACCGTTGTAGTACATAGCAGGTTTGTCATCCCAGCCGTTGACATTTTGGTCACTTGATACCTTGCTTCCGTTAGCACTTACCTGCAATCCTTTCGTATAACCGCCTGAGTATGCATCTTCCCAAGTGGAGCAGTATTGCGTTGCACCGTTATGGTAGAAGCGGAAATAGAAAGGTTGGGCATCGGTAGTAACATCCATATAGTAAGCGTTCTCATCGGTATCATACGACATCGCACCTTTATCTGTAATCTCACCATTCTTGGCAGCAGACAACTTGTATAGTTTGCACGGAACAAGCGTGAAGTTTGCTGTCAGCGTACCAGTCGAGCCGCTGCCATTACCGCGCAGCGTGTAGGTGTTGGTGCTGTTTGAACCGGTAGCATTACCTGCTGCTGTCCACGAAGAGAAAGCATAGTCGCTGTTGGCAGCCGTAGCCACTACCGTGTGGCTGGTTGCGACACCGGCTGTGGTGGTGTTTCCCGCAGTGAAGGCAGCCGCATCCAATGTGAACGCACCCACACCCGTCGGGCTGGAATTGATGGTTACCGTCGTCATGTTCTCTGTCGCTGAAGCGGTAAGAGTCATATCTCCTGCTGTGCCAACAGTTACGGTTTGATCTTTAGTTCCTGCTGTAAAGGTAGAGAGTGTTCCTGAACCTGTCTTTGTCCAAGTATTCCATGTATAACCTGTTGCTACGGTGGCTGTAATGTCGATATCCTGAGCGGCACTAATATTATTTGTTGTACCGGTAACAGAACTGATACCCGTACCTGCTGCAACGGTCAAAGAGTATGTGTCATCTGCTGCAAAAGTGGCAGTCAAAGTGGCTGCTGTTCCAGCGCCACCACCAGTTACGGTTGTCGGGTTAGTAGTCGTGCTGCTGATACTTGCGCCACCTGTAATAGACCAACTGACAAAATGGTAACCTGAAGCAGGCACAGCCGTCACCGACTTGGTTGTTGTTACGCCGACAGACGTACTCGTCGCTGCTGCACCTCCGATAGTGAATGTTCCCTTGCCGGAAGGAGTAGCAGAGAGGGTGACGGTGGACATCGTTTCATTGAATGAAGCAGTAACAGTAGCATTATTAGAATAATTATTGAAAGTCACATTTGTTGAAGCACTACTACTATTGGCAATAGTAATAGAGGAGCTACCGCTTGTTGCTGACCAACCACCAAAAGTATATCCAGTGGTGGGTGTGGCAGTAATATCATAAGCAGTACCCTTCGTGATACCTGTTTGACTTCCGGAAACGGTATTGCCATTTGCAGCTCCTGCAACAGTCAAGTTTTTGGATGGAATGGCGAAATTCGCATGGTAATTACTACCTCCGTTTGACAAATACTTATCGCTTTCATTTATAGCATCTGCCATAAAGTAGTATTCTACTTCATAATTTCCCGGAGCAAGATTGATATTGATTGTCGCATTGATATTATCATTTGCCCAGTACTGATTATTGTCCCAATTATTACCCCATGGAATATTTGCGCTTGAGTAAGCTGCACTTGACGAAGCATCAGCAACCTTTACACGATAATAAAGTGTAATAGAGTTAAACTTATCTACTCCCCATACTTTAGCCCAAGCTGACTTTAGAGTTAATGAGGTAGTTACTGTCCCCATTGCAAGATCGCTTATACCACTCGCATTCAAGTCTTGCGTCTTACTTGTGCTTCCATCTACAGTGAATTCAATATGAGCAGCTCCATCAGACCAGAATCCACAATCATCCGCCCACATCTGTCCGACACCGAGGGTGAGGAGCATGATTAGCATTGCCGCATAGCGGGCGAAGCGCTGCGGGAGGGGAGCCAAAAGAGTCCGCTCTTCGCTCGGTCTTCTCTCGCTCATCTCGGCTTTAAGGAGTTCTATGTTCGCGTTGCGAACTCGCGCGGCGCACTTACTCCTTGACTGTCCACTGGACACTCTGCGGTGCGCCATAATCGCTTCACGGTTGTCTCTCGGTTGCGGACTTCGAGATAAAAGTGACTGCCTATAACCGTACAGTCCTTTAAGATTAAGTTTAAAATTTTTCATAATGTATTATAATTTGTTATTTTTCAAGATTAATGCGCATAAGCAGCATATTGCTTGCTCATGGCAGGTTTAATACTATCTACGAAGATAATAATCATTTGCTCCTGACTTTTAGACAGACGATTACGATACATATTGGCACTGTTTTGGAGCAAATACTCATCATAATTACGCTGAGCATTGAGCCAATAACGGGCAGGAATATGAGTTACTTGTTCAAAGGCTAACGCCATATCTGCTGTCACAGACATGTCACCTCCAATAAAAGATTTAACCACCCAAGCAGATAAACCTGTTTTGACTGAAAAATCTTCTACTGACATTCTTAATTCTTGCAGTTTTTCATCCAATGTTTCTCCTGGATGAAAAGATTTAACAGGGCGATATGTTGTTTCCATACTCATGTTATTTTCCGTGATAATTGATTATTTCAATAATGTTAAT
>JAFSTB010000034.1 GCA_017450685.1 Paludibacteraceae bacterium | reverse complement strand
TATCTTGCGGCTTAAATCGCACTCTATCCGCATCAGCATGACCGAGGATAGTAATCCTACGGATAACGGTGTGGCAGAGCGAATTAACGGTATCATCAAGAATGAGTTTCTTGACCCGCTGCCGACACCTCGCAACCTTCATGAGGCACTGCCGATGGTACAACATGCAGTGCATACTTATAATCATTTACGACCGCACTTAAGCCTTGATATGCGCACGCCTGCACAGGTTTATATGGGGGATACCGGATAATTGGCAACGGCTTCGAGGAGAAGACAATTTTTGCCAATCTTATGCTATTGGCAGGTACCTGCCAATAGCATAAGAGGAACATCTACACTTTTAGTTACTCTTGCATATCACTACTGTCCACTAAAAAATGGACGATAAAAAATTTAGGTCAAACAATAACGGTTCACTTGAATCAAGGTGTTCTTTGTCATTTTGAAAATTAGTTTTGTTGAGCAAATCTGTAAGGTGCATTTTGCTCGTTAGCGATACACTCAAAACGTGTAAAAGCTCATACGTGGTTAGTTCAAGTTTCATATCGTGTTGCACAATAGCCACCAAACAAAAAGTGATGATTGCAACAAAGATTTGTATCTTGACAGCATTGAGCGATGTGCCGTAAAAATGCTTTAGATGCGCTTGAAGCACTATAACGACATCTCGTAAACTTGCAGACCGACTGAGTTGTCCAAAGATAAGTGTAAGTAACTGATTCCAACAGGTATAGTGCTTGACATAGTAGTCGCCGTTATACTTACGAACTATACGTCTGAACTTATCCTCATTAAGGAACTCTATAATTTGTGAGAAGATGTATTTGACTTGATTCATAAGTAGATATGTTTTTATCTACAAAAATACAAAATCAAATCGTCGCGCACAAATTATCCTTATAACAAACTAATTTTCAATACATCAAAGAACCTTTTCTTAATTTTTAGTGGACACTAATGAAAGCGTATAGATTATAAGTTATATATCTGGGGTGAAAAACTTGAAGAATTTATCTTTGGTTCAGATTTAGAGTATGTGGGTTATCCTTTATATGTAAATAATAATTATAATGTTCTCAAGCGTATCACTTGTCTTGCTGTTACTCCGCCTACAATCGGTGTCGACAACTTTGTCGGGGCTGAGAAGTTGACATTATTTGTCCCTCGAAAAAGCATAGGACTTTACCGACAAGCACGAGGTTGGAATAGTTTTTTTGCCATTGAGCCGATAGAGCCTCCGATAGTGGCAGGTCTGAACGATGCTACAATAACGTGGGTTACTAATGCAAACGTATCTTATTACACGCTGACTTTATACTTAGACGAATCCAAAACAATCCGTCTTCTTACCCTTACTTTTGACAACCGTGGTTACTTGCAAAATATGGACATCAATCCGGATGCATATAGTTCACCTTATAGTGCCCCTCAACGCAGTATCAATACATTAGACGATGACGAAGAGGATATAAACGGCTACCAATCGTCTATGAATTTTACGAAAACCGGCTTGCGCCAAGGCACAACATATTATTTTGTCCGCCAAACTCATAATGCTCTCAATGAGGTAATAGACGAAGAATCAGGCTTATTTACCATGTTGAGCGGGACGACGACAGATATAGATGATGCAATGATAAAGCGGAGGGATGACTCTGTTTTCTCTTCGCAGAGTCTGCTCATGAAATTAATGTGCAATGGCACTATCTATCTCCTCGGCTCTGACGGCAAAGTGTATAACGTTGACTGAAATGTATAAACGCCGCCGATAAACTACATAACAAAACCAACCCCTAATATTCACATTATAAGATATGTGAACTACATACCGTTCTACGCTTGTTGTTCGACAAGCCGTTGAAATCGTATTCTAAACCGAATATGAAAAGCGATAGCGGCTAACGCTAATCCTACAATAAACCCTATCCACATCCCCGTGACACCCATACCTAACGGGAACATACATATTATCCCTATGGGTAATCCTATCAGTGTATATGCCACAAAAGCATATATCATAGGTTTCTTCACATCCGTTATACCGCGTAACATAGCCGCGCCGACAGCCTGCATACCATCAGCATATTGGAAAGCGGCTGCCATCAAAAGGAGTGTGGAAGCGATAGGTATAACCTTTTCATCCTCACTAAAGAGTAGCGGAATATGATGTCGGAAAAGTATCATGAGCGATGCGCCTATCGTATTCATTATAAGCACTAAATGTATGCTCGCATTCGCCGCCATACGCATGGCTTTCAGGTCGCCTTTGCCGTACTGATGACTCACACGGATAGTGGTGGCTGCACCTATACCCATGGCAAGCATAAAGGTGAAATCGGCTATCTGATTGGCTATCTGGTGAGCTGCTAATGCCTCCTTCGAAAGCCAACCGACAATGATAAATGACAAGGTGAAAATAAACGCTTCCGAAAAACTCTGTACACCTATCGGAAAACCCACTTTCAGCAGATGCCGTACCTCACGCCATGATGCCATGCGCCAAGTAAAAGCCTTCACATACCGGTGCCATTCCTTTTTCCACCATATAACAGCCATAAAACAGAAAGGCATCAACAGTCGGGAAAGGAAGGTTGACCAACCGGCACCGGCTGCTCCCATAGCAGGAAAACCGCAATGACCGAAAATGAGAATATAGTTAAGCACCACGTTGAGAATATTCATTACAGTGGTGATAATGAGCGCTGCTGTAG
This sequence comes from Paludibacteraceae bacterium, assembly GCA_017450685.1. Lineage (GTDB taxonomy): Bacteria > Bacteroidota > Bacteroidia > Bacteroidales > Paludibacteraceae > Colicola. The sequence goes on along the minus strand of JAFSTB010000034.1, from coordinate 50,575 downwards.
TATTGCCTAAACCCTCTAAAAACTGCTTTTGCAAACAGAAAAAGAGGAAAGGAACGATAGATGCCACTATCAAAATATAATACGGTCGTGCAGCCTCCACCACTTCTTTCTCCTGACCGAAATGGTCAAGAAAAGGAATGCAGCCTCCCAAAAGGACAGCCATCAAAAGACTGAGCAACACGGTGAAAGTGATGCCGTTCAACAGTAGCGAACTAATCCTCTCTTTGTGCTTTTCCTTTTGTTCGGATGTAGTAGCCTCTATATGCCCTACCTGTATGCCTATGAGCGGGGTTATGCCCATCAGTGCACCCATGGCAAAAACCATAGCGGTGAAAAAGATAGCATTGGAAAAACTGACAGCGGCAAGGTCGGCTGTGCCATAATGCCCTACCATCATCGAATCGGCTAATGCCACTAACGAAGCACCGGCTTGAGTGAGCATAACGGGGAATGCCACTTTGAGATTGCGCTTATAAAAAGGCACATATTCGCGCCAACGAGCCCTAACAGCATCACGGCGGCGGATATGTGTCCGCCACCGTGTGTGTAATCGCGTCCGTAACGAATAGGCTGCTAAACGTATGTCAAAGCGACTCATATAGTTGCATCACAGGCTCTCTAACGTGTGGCATAACCACTGCCAACAACGAGCAGTGGAACTGATGCTGAGACGCTCTTGAGGCGAATGAACACCCACCATCTGCGGGCCTACACTCACCATATCTAAATCCGGATACTTCTCTAAGAACAGTCCGCACTCCAAACCGGCGTGGATAGCCAATACCTTCGGCTCTTCTTTGAACAGGTCAATATAGGCTTGTTTGACCACTTCCAACAGAGGCGAATGAACATTGGGCTTCCATCCCGGATAACCGTCACCGTGGGTTATCTCATCGCACACGGCTGACATCGCACATTCCACCATCTCTTTCATCTCATGTTTGCGACTCTCAATGGAAGAGCGTTGGCTGGTGTTAATCTCCACATATTCATCTTTGGTCTTCACCGACGCAAGGTTGGTGGATGTTTCCACTAAACCCGGCATATCTTTCGACATTGCAAACATCCCGTGAGGGCAAGCATAGAGCATACGTATCAAGGCTTGCGCTTGGTCGTGAGGGATAAAGGCGGAAGGCATATCGGCTGTCTCTATTGAAAGACGCATACCGGTCTCTATCTCGCCAATCTCACTTTCCACAGTGGCTACATACTGATTGAAGCGACTGCTCAATAGGTCACGCTCACTCTCGCACACCGTGAACACGGCTTCAGCCTCACGGGCAATAGCATTGCGCAGGTTGCCGCCGTTGATGGATGCCAGTTGAAAACCGTTCATATTGAGCAACTTATACAAGAAACGTACAACCACCTTATTAGCATTGCCGCGACCTTTGTTGATGTCATCGCCAGAATGACCACCCATTAACCCCGTCACACTCACGCGTGCAGCATACAAACCCGTAGTATCTGTCTTTTGGGCTGTGTAATGCATCTTACCCAAGGTGTCTATACCGCCGGCGCAACCAATGAAAATCTGACCATCGTCCTCTGAGTCAAGGTTGATGAGACGTTTGCTTCTCAAACAACCCTCTTTCAGACGGTTAGCACCTGTCAAACCCGTCTCTTCGTCCACCGTGAACAGACATTCCAAAGCAGGATGTCGCAGTGTGGTGGATGTCAGTGCTGCCAATCCCATAGCCACACCTATACCATCGTCTCCACCAAGAGTGGTGCCACGAGCCTTGAGCCAATCACCATCAACATAGGTCTGAATAGGATCAACGGCAAAATCGTGAACCGTGTCGTTGTTTTTCTCACACACCATATCCATGTGTGCTTGGAGAATAACACCCGGATGATCCTCATAACCCGCAGTAGCAGGTGCACGCATAACAACGTTCATCGCTTCATCCACCTCATAGTCAAGATGATGACGACGAGCAAAATCAACTAACCAAGCAGAGATCTGTTCCTCATGCTTGGAAGGACGCGGTATCTTCGTTATTTCATGAAAGATAGAAAACACCTCTTTGGGTTGCAATTCTAATATATCCATAGCGATTGTTAATTACTCATGTTGCACTTCATACTTGAACATCTGTAAAAACTCTTTTGGGTATGGCGGACGGTTAGGTCCTGTTGGCTCACCCCATTCGTTGCGCTTGAATTGTCCGTTCTCCTCCTTGCGAATCTGACCGTCTAAGTATTTGACCATCAGATAAGTGAACAACTCTTTCCAAGCCTCGGTGGAGAGTGTGGCTTGTTCGCAAGAGTAACGGGTTAAATAGGTGGTTGCCTCTTCCTCTGTAAGCATTGCCACATCTTTGTCAACCACCGATACCTGACTGTTAAACTTATCCTCCCACGCCTTCTGCACCTTCATAATCTCAGGCTTCATATCTTGATAGCGTGTGTAAGCCCAGTTGGCCACCATATTAAATGCCCACCAAGCCGAAGTGGGTGAATAGGTATATAGGTCTCCGTTACCTTTTCTGTAACATTCAGGTATGTCTGTTATGCGGCTGTACATCGGCACATAAAGGTTGGTGGCAGCATCATCGGGTCCAAACCAGAAGATGCCGCCGGCGTTGGCTCCTTCATATCCGCGCATCTGTGACACAAACGACCAAGCCGTCTGTTGAGTTGCCACAGGACGCTCAAACCAATACTGGACGGTGTCAATCTTGAATCCTAAACTGCCATAGCGCAGTTTGGAATGGAAAGGACCGGCATCGACTCCTTGGGTGATGTCCAGTTCAGTGCCTTCATATTGGTCGCGCATACACTCCTTCATCTCCTGTACCGTCACCTTATGATTGGGACGTATCCATAACGGCATAGGCTCACCCGCGTCTCTGCCACCCGTGGCAAGGAAAATGCGACCGGAAGCATAACCCAAATAGCGATCAAAATCGTCGGAGAACTTGCGCAAGACACTCCATACACGGGCTTCACATATATACAAACCGCTGAAATCAAACGGGTTATAAGCGTGGTTGAAACGGAACTCGCTGTCCTGACCCTCAAAAAATCCGTTCACACGTGCAAGGTTAATCACCTCTTTATGCCACATCCAATTGCCATCTTTGGTGCTGACCACATCACCTTTGGTCACCGTCTTTTGGTCGAGCGGCAGATAGGTGATACGTGCTTGGTTGGCGTGTCCGGAGATGCAGTCGTCAGGAATACGTGCTGCCACCCATACAGCACCGCAGTTGTCTTTGCCATTGCCTATCATCTCCATTATCCACACTTCATTAGGGTCGCCTATGGAAAAACTCTCGCCACCGCTGCTGTAGCCGTATTGAGCCACTAACGAGGTCATGCACTCAATGGCTTCGCGCGCCGTCTTGCTGCGCTCTAATGCAACATAGATAAGACTTCCGTAGTCTATACCTTTGCTGTTGGCAAGTTCGCGACCACCCCAAGTGGTCTCACCTATGGTCACCTGGTGCTCGTTCATGTTGCCTATAACACGATAGGTATGAGGCACCTCGCGGATGGTCATCAGCGGACGACCATCATCCCAATTGATTATTTCTCTGACACTGCCTGCTTCATGGTCGGCGGCAGGCACGAAATGCAAGTAACCATAGAAGGAGTAACTGTCGGCTGCGTAGGTAATCATAGTGCTACCATCCGCAGAGGCTGATTTGCCGACAATAAAGTTGGTGCAAGCCCAACTCAGTGCCACCATAAGGCACATACAGCCGGAAAAAATGAGTCGTCTCATAGCTATATTCATTTGTTAATTAGACTATTCAGATGTTGGAAAACAGGTTTGGTATGGTGGGGGAATAGAATGGTTGTTCTTGCACCTGATTAAGAGCGAAAGTGTAAGCACGTTTGTAGGCATAGAAGAAATGTGACCATTCGGCTTGTCGTGCCAAAGCGAGTGCTTGTTTTCTTAGTGCCGTTTGTTGCGCAGGTTTGAGTTGTGAATAACAGTCAATGTTTTCTGCCACTTGTCTGACCACCTCGTGATAGTTGCTGTCCGTGCGTTCTATCACTGTCACCGGCTTCATCGTTTCCGTGTCGGTCTGATGTGCGCGTGCCCACACTCCAAAACCTGCTAAAGATGTAGTAATGGTGGGTACGTGGAAGGCTATCGACTCTAACGGCGTATATCCCCACGGCTCGTAGTAGGAAGGGAAAGCGGTGATGTCAATGCCCGGCAAAAGAGAAAAATAGGTGTGTCCGTTAAGTACAGAGTCGGCATCCCAAGTGGGTAAGTACCATGGCATATACAGCACAGTCACGTCACCCATACGGCGTATTGGCTCTTGCAAATAAGGTATCATAACAAATGCCACCACTGCCTGTTTCTTGTTTTGGCGATGCTCGGCAAGGTAGTTCATCGCGTCAAGAAAAACATCTATACCTTTGTTCTTCCATTCCAGCCGTCCGGATATAGCCACGAGCAGTGTATCTTTGTCATAAGTGTTGCCTGTCTGTTTCTCTGCCCATCGGAGCAGTGTCTTGCGTGCTAACCGTCTGGCAGCCGTCAGCATAGCACCTTGTGGTACGAACTGCTGCTCAAAACCGTTGGGTGTCACCACATTAGGCAAACGCTCAAGCAACTGACCGCACTCGCGAGCCGTGATATCACTCACCGTAGTAAAACAATGGGCAGCATGCGCGGCTTGTTTCTCAAGCGAGTGCTTGCTGACCATATTCAACTCTTGTGCCATACCATCACCGTTATAGCCGGTGAAATAGTCGTACAAAGGTTTGCCGTTGCTTGCTATCGACCTGCCGATAGAGGTGGCATGAGTGGTGAAGATAGTGGCTATCTGTGGGCAATACTGGCGGATATAAAGCAAGGCAAAAGCCGTCTGCCATTCGTGTGACTGCATCACCGTCAATGGCTTGTTCAACGCTACAAACAGTTGTTGCATCACCTCTGCTGCGGCGTAGGAGAACAGACAGCACTCGTGATAGTCACCGTATGCGGCATGACTCTGCACATGATAACGTTCCCATGCCCATGCATATAAGTCGTCGCGACGTGTAAGCAGATGATCCCATTTGACCAATACTGCTAACGGCTGACCCGGTATCTGCCACCTGCCAACCCTATAACTGATACCTTTGATCTTGTTGGACAGCTTGCCGGATAGCAAACGATGGTCGGCTTTGAAAAACCTGTCGGACTGTTTGCCTAAATCCGGACCGAAGAAAATCACTTTGTCGGGATGTTCGGCTTGCATTGTGGCGGCTTTAGTGGAAAGGACGGCATAGATGCCGCCAACGCGATTGCATACTTCCCAACTGATTTCAAAGATGTATTCGGGCTGTATCATAAGAGTAAGGATTAAAACGGTTCAAGATCAATAGCCAGACAAGTGACTTGGAGCAGAGTGTTTACTTTCGCAGGCTTATCTGTATATCTGTTGTTAGGCGTATGTATGAGCGGCAAAGCATAAACGCCATCGTCGGCAACAGCATAGAAAAGGCGGTTCATAGTGGCGCTTATCGCCACTGCCGACACGGCTTCCGATGTGATACAAACACTATCCGTACCACCTATATTATATACGTACAAACCCTTATCTCCTCCACCATAGGTCTTCCTTTCCATCCGGTCTTCTGCCGTGAGAGCATCGGTAACGGCATTAAGCAAATCTTTTCCGCGTTGATATTCGAGTGGCTGAGGTGCCTCATACCAAGGGTTATAATAGCGCTGGTAATAAGCCCCGGAAGAAGTCTGAATGAGCAGAGCCGAACCGGCTTTGGATGTCACTTTGATAGTGGTGGAAACAGCGCTTGTCACATCTCCGTCTTTCACCGTCAGTTGTACCGTCTCCTCTCCTTCACGAGTGAAATAGACGATGATAGTATCGTTGTTAGTCGTGGCTTGCAATAATTGAACATCTTCGCCCAACGACCACTCGTACGACACCGTATGCTTATATGGATTCCAAGCCTTGCCAATCAGAGTGTCACGCTCAAAAACGGCTATCGTGTCTTGCGTGGCGGTGATGGTAGGTTCGGGCGAACCTACAACAACGGGACGCTGACATACTTTGTTGCTCTTCTTGGTTGTCAGAGTAACAATATATGTGCCCGGTTGACGAAAAGTGTGAGTGGCGTTCTTCGATGTAGCGGTCTGATTATCACCGAAGTTCCAAGTGTAACTGTCGCTGCCGCCACTACTCAGATTAGTGAACGTAACCTGCTCGCCTGCCCTCGGTTCCAACGGACTGTAAGAAAAATCCAAACTCACTTTTTTGCAACCCGACAAACTTGTTATTGCAACAAGGATAGCGAGTAAGATTGCATATCGAAATGATTGAGAAATGTGTTGCATTGTGCAAAAGAAATAGTTGGTATGACTGTGTTTCAAAAAATATAAACCGTTCGTTTATAATGACTTTTATAGAGTGCTACTTATAAGATTATTGATTTGCTTGAGCAGTTGCTCTTCCGGTTGCAGCCTTTCCACCCAATGGATATCTGTCTGCCGTCTGAACCATGTCAGTTGTCGTTTGGCATATCGGCGTGAGTTCTGTTGTATCATCGCTATGGTCTGTTCCAACGACCACTCGCCTCTTATATAACGCCACATCTCGTTGTACCCCACGGTGCAAAGACTGTTTGGTATGTCTCTCTCGTCTTTTATCCCCTCAAAGGCTTTTCTCGCCTCTGCCTCTAAACCGGCATCCATCATCCGTATAACACGCTCGTTGATACGCTGATAAAGAATATCGCGAGGAAGAGATAAACCTATCTTTACCGTTCGCCATGGTCTGACTGTCAACTTCCTTTGGCGAAAAGTGGAGTAGGGTCGTTCGGTTGCCCTGTATATCTCCAACGCATGCATCAACCGCTGAGGGTTTTTTTGGTCAGACATAGTGATAAAGTAAGTGTTATCCACACTCCGAACAGCCTCTTGCAGCCATGCCAACCCTTTTGCCGCGTACTCCTCTTGCACCGCTTGCCTTATCGGTGACGGAACGGAAGGAATATCGTCCAAACCGTAGCAGACGGCATCCGCATACATCATGCTCCCGCCTGACAGAATGGCAATAGGGTCGCTATCCGTCTCTGCCATCAGACGCTCTATCAACGACACTGCATCGCGTTCATACTGACCGGCATTATAGGACTCTTTTAGCGAATGAGTACCTACAAAATAATGCTTGACTTGCTGCTGCTCAGCCTCTGTCGGCGCTGCCGTACCAATAGGTATGTCTCTGTATATCTGACGCGAATCGGCATTGATGACAGGTATGTGGTGCTGTTGTGCCAACAACTTACTCACTTCTGTCTTTCCTGACCCCGTCGGACCTACTATCACCGGCAATGTGCGAACTGGCATAAGCAGTGGTGGTCAGAGGTTAGAACATCGAACCGTCATCAAAACTCAAATCCTGGAATCCCTCCATATCAAGGTCACCCTCATTGTACTGATCATCACCATAGAAATTGTCGTCTATGTCAATGTCGTTCCGAGTCGTACCTTTTATGGATAACGGATCCTCAGTGTGCAGTTGCTTAGGCGCTTTACCAGTCTTCTCAATGCAATTGACACCCTGCATACTGCCCTTGCTTATATCCGTCACACGACCAAAGAAATGACGCTCAAACATAGGGTCAAACACATATATCAATCGCTGACCTTTCTCCTCAATAAGATCACTCAAAGCAGTGGATTCCATCACCATATTGTCGTATTCAAACTGAGAATCCATCTCTACACGAGTCACTTCCTGCTCCTTCTCCCAACGATCGTTGCACAGGAAAAAACTCGTCATCTGATCATCCGGATAGCCCACAGAGGCCAATAAAGCCTCGTGCAACTCAAGAAATGTGGCATCACTATCCGCCTCAAAAACACGACGGAAACCATCTACCTCCTCCGAAGAAAACTTAATAGTGTAAATCATAAAAAACAAAAAAGATTTTTCGTTGCTTTCCGCAAAGGTATTGACTATTTTTTATTCCAACAAATTTTTGACGTTTTTTGCTGACTTTCAGACACCAAAAAATTAAAATACACCAAATATTGCTAACAATGTTGCACAATAAAAATTATATCTGTACCTTTGCGCACACTTATCTAACTGTAAGTGTTTGATTCTTTATGTTCATTATCGGCATTGCGGGCGGCACCGGCTCGGGAAAAACAACGGTGGTAAAAAAACTTATTGAGCGTCTGCCAAAAGGCGAAGTAACAGTCATCCCCTTGGATTCTTACTACAACGACTCCTCCCATATACCAATGGAAGAGAGACAGAAAATTAACTTCGACCATCCCAATGCCTTCGAATGGTCGCTGCTCAGCAAACATCTCGATATGCTCAAAGCAGGGAAAACTGTCGAACAACCGGTCTATGACTATATAACCTCTTCACGACTCAAACAAACTATCACAGTCGGACCGAGCGAAATAGTAATAGTTGAAGGTATCCTAACCTTGCACGACCCGCAACTAAGAGAACAAATGGACCTTAAAGTGTTCGTTGACGCCGATGCTGACGACCGACTCATACGTGTTATCAAACGTGACATAGTGGAAAGAGGACGAACCGTCGAAGCTGTTATCGAAAGATACCAACGGGTTCTCAAACCAATGCACGAACAGTTCATCGAACCATGCAAAAGATATGCCAACGTTATCATACCGCAGGGAGGACATAATAATGCCGCTATCAATATGATGGCGAAGTTTATTAAACAACAACTGCGAGATAAATAAACAATTCCTTAATCGCTATATATCAACGCTTTGCTCTTTCAACTCTTTTGGACATACGTCAAAATAGGTACCTTCACCCTCGGCGGCGGATATGCAATGCTGCCGCTCATCGAAAGGGAAGTTGTGGACAGACATAAGTGGATCGACCCGCAAGAGTTTGTCAATATGATAGCATTGGCTCAAGCAGCACCGGGACTCATTGCTGTCAATTCCGCCATCTTCATCGGACACCGAATAGCAGGATGGAAAGGAGTAATAGCCACAGTCTTAGGAGCCGTACTCCCTTCCGTAGTCATCATCCTGCTTATTGCCGTCTATTTCGCACAATTCAAGTCACTCAACACCGTTGAAGCCGTCTTCAAAGGCATAAGACCCGCAGTAGTGGCTCTCATAACGGCTGCAGTCATACGTATGGCACGAAAAATTTAACCCTTATCCCTTTCATCCGCTATGCTGTATCTCCAACTCTTCATCTCTTTTTTTAAGACGGGTCTGCTCGGCTTCGGTGGAGGTATGGCTATCATCTCACTCATCCAAAACGAGGTGTTGCAGCACGGATGGATGACTGAAACAGAGTTCGTCGATATAGTGGCAATATCACAAGTAACACCCGGACCAATCGGAATGAACTGCGCCACCTATGTCGGATACACTGCCACAGGAAACGTATGGGGTAGCCTCTTGGCTTCCTTCGCCATCATACTGCCAAGCCTGCTGATAATGCTTACTATCTGCTATTTGTACGACATAATAAGAAACAGATGGCAAGATAGCCGAATCTTCCAATTCATCATGCGTCTCATACGCTTAGCCGTCGTACTGCTCATCGCTCACGCCGCCTACACACTTATGACACCGGCATCGTTTATCGACAACCGCAGTTGGTGGATCTTCGCGCTCACTCTAATACTGATGCTCCTGCCTGACATAGGACAAATAACACACTTATTCCCACCCGACAATAAAGTCGTCAGAATAATAAGTCATCCTATCATGCTGATGATAGCGGCAGGCATAACCGGTTGGATAATATATGCTTAAACTCTTTTTGCTATGGAAACGGTCACTCCCCTTACACCCAAAGAACAGTATAGCCAATGGTGTTTGCAACAACCTGCAATGCCCGTCTTTATGCAACCTTGGTGGATGGATGCCGTTTGTGCCGGCAAACAGTGGGATGTAATGCTCTATAAAAACCCCAGAACAGACGTCATACTCGCCGCACTGCCTTACCTGATTAGAAAAAGATACGGTATGAGGTACATCATAATGCCGCAAATGACACAGATAGGCGGCGTTTGGTTCGACCATACACTATGCAACAACGACGGCTCCGTATGGGACAAAGAGACAGAAGAACAGATTTACAACTACTTCACTCAACAACTGCAAAACCTCAAATTAGACTATTATTACCAGCAGTACCCATTGAATAGCGTTGCACCGCAAGGAATGAGAAAGCAAGGGTTCACCGTTAAAGAACGCGTTACATACCGCCTCGAAGACCTTACTGACCTCGATGCCGTAATAGAAAAATTCTCAAGAAACAAGAAAAGACAACTGCAAAAAGCACTTAGTCTGCACGCCGAAAAAGGACTGACTGCCGAAGAATTCTATCGCTGGCACGAACAATGCCTCAAAGAGAAAAATAAAAAAATAAGTTACTCTCGCGAATTCCTGCTCGTACTCGAACGTAAATCAAAACGACAAAACCAAAGTGAAATAATAGGTATATATAATGCCGATAATGAGTTATATGCCGCTGCATACGTAGTGTGGGATAATATAGCCATGCACTATCTGATTGCCGCTCAAGACGAGAAACATGAGAAAAGCGGCGCTATGGCGTTGTTAGTACTCGAATGTATTAAGTTGGCACGCGAGAAAAAAGTGGTGTTCGACTTCGAAGGCAGTATGATACAAGGTGTTGCCGCTCACTTCAAACAGTTTGGCGCTATGCCTGCTACCTACTATAGCGTTCAACGTTACTACCACTGGTGGATGCGTATCCCCCTCTTCTTCTACCATATCTTCACCTTCCGACAAAGATGACACCCGCCACACACGACATATTTTATTCAACCATCTCCTCGTGGCAGTGGGTCGCACACACGCAAAACGATATATGGTGTCGGAGTATGGCTGATGCTACCCAATTGCGTTACTTCCTCGACAATAGACAACCTGCCTCTATGGGTTGCGTCGGATACGTGAGACAGAAAGGCCCGTGGAAAATGCTATGCATAATGGGCGACTGCTACCGCACAACACCATCTGCCAAACAAGTGCGCGACTTCTATAAGAATATCCCCCAATTAGGTTTTGATATAGTGGAAATAAACCTCAATAGTCTCTACTCGCCTGAATATGAAGTGGGTATGAGATTAGCCGGACTCCTACGCCCGGTCGGACTTTTCTCCACTACACTCAGCAAATACATAAATATTCAGCAACCGCTCTCGTTCGACAAAAGTTGGCAACGAAACCTCAAACAATGCCAACAATACGAACTGACATTTAACGCCATAGAACAACCTTCACAAGTTGATATACAGACGTATATGCAGATGCATAACGAGATGATCGAACGTAAACAATTCAGCGGATACCTGTCCCAACCACAACTCACAAACCTGCTTAAAGACCCTCATTTCTTGCTGACAACCGTCACTCATCAGAACAACACCATTGCCGGTATGGTTCTGTACAAAGAAAACAATAACCGCGCTGTCAGCCTTTACTCCGTCACTACACCGGAAGGACGTAACCTTTCTGCCTCATATTGGCTTTATAAAGAGACATTTACATACCTCGCGCAAAATAGTAATGTCCATACTTTCGATATAGGCAGACTCGCACCAAGTATTGCCGACAAAAACAGCGTCTTCCTCTTCAAAAACGGAATAGACGGACAAACAGTGCAATACAACGGTGAATGGCTGTGGTGCAAAAAGAAATGGATGCCGCTTGCACTATATTTCCTGAAAAAATACGTCTGGAAACGGACACAAGTATGAACACCACGCCTGCTCCTTACTAATGAAAGTCCTCTATCTGTCTGAATGGTATCCCAACCGAACGGATCACTCCTCCGGCCGATTCGTACAAGCACATGCTCAAAGTGCTGTCAAACAGGGCGTTGATGTCTGCGTGCTCTTCCTAAAAAAAGACGCGCTATCCCCCAAAAACTGCCAAATAATATCGCAAACAACCCACGGAATAAAAGAAGTGTACGTTTACTACCGTACGTCATTCCTCTGCGCTCTTTGGAAAGGATGGAAATACGTAAGGCAACATTGGGGTATGCCGCAACTGTGCCAACTAAACGTCATTACCAAAAACGCTATCCTTCCCCTCTGCCTATACCGCAAATATCATATCCCCTATCTGATAGTGGAACACTGGTCGGGATATCTGCCTGAATCAGGACAGTATAAAGGTCTGATACACACTTATATCAGTCGTCTCGCTGCCAAATATGCACAACGCATACTCACCGTCTCATCCAACCTCGCCACACAAATGCAAAGATGCGGACTGAGTAACGACCATTACCGGTTAGTGCCGAATGTCGTTTTCGACACTTTCTTCCACCGGCGAGAACAACAAGCGCGACAAAAGAAACGAATACTGCACGTCTCTTTCTTCACCGACGCCATCAAAAACGAAAGCGACATAGTAAGAGCCGTCAGTCTGCTATACCAACAACGACATGACTTCGAACTCGTTATGGTAGGAGCGGGTGACGACCTAATGAAAGTGAAACAACTCGCTCAAACACTAAATTTGCCCGAAGAAACGATTCGCTGGACAGGAGAAATAGAACCCGAACAAGTGGCTCAGTGGTTCGCTCAGTCCGACTTCTTCGTCCTCTATTCCAACTACGAAACAGCAGGTATTGTTCTTGCTGAAAGCCTCGCCGCAGGCATACCCATCATCTCTACACCCGTCGGAATAGCACCGGATATAATAAATGATAATACCGGACTGCTGGTCGAAAAAAAGAACCCCAAACAACTCGTACAAAAAATGAACTGGATGTTAGACCACCATCAAGATTTTAACCCGCAACTGATTAAACAAACAGCCGTACCATTCTCAATGCAACAGGTCGGAAAATATCTTAAAGAGATATATTCGCAACTGATAATAACTGAAAAATAACATTAGGTGAGGTTTATTTGCTAAAAAGTTGCTAAATAATTTGCTCACTTACCAAAAAAGCAATACATTTGCAGCCACTTTTGTGCATGATGTTGCTCAATCGCTCAATCCGAGAAAGCAACCTCAATCCAACCAAGCAAGTATAAATAAATACATTACATCGATATGGAACTAAAGAAATCACCTAAGGCTAACCTCGAAGACAAACGGTTTACCTATCTGCTGATGGGTCTCGTTTTCGTACTGAGCGTCTGCTATGTAGCCCTCGAATGGACAGAAAAAGAGGTTACAAAGTACGAGGTGGCAGACATGGACTTCCTTATTGAGGAAGAGATTGAGATTCAGCAAACAACACAAGAGACACCTCCTCCACCTCCACCACCTGTAGTTCAAGAAGTTGAAGTGCTCAACGTCGTGGAAGATGATGTCGAAACAGAAGAAATAGAAATCAATACAGAAGACGATAAAGACGTGGAAGTCATCATCCAAGCCCCGGTTGAAGTAGTCGAGGAAGAAGAGGAAGAAGAAGTCGTATTCGTCGTCGTTGAAGATATGCCGGAATTCCCCGGTGGACCACAAGCTCTGATGAAATACTTAGGCGAAAGCATCAAATACCCACTTATCGCACAAGAAAATGGTATCCAAGGACGTGTTATCTGCCAATTTGTCGTAAATAAAGACGGTAGTATAGTGGATGTCGAAGTGGTTCGCTCTGTTGACCCCTCGCTCGACAAAGAAGCCATACGTGTGGTCAAGGCTATGCCTAAATGGAAACCCGGACAACAAAGAGGTAAAGCCGTCAGAGTTAAATATACTCTGCCAGTCAGCTTCAGATTGCAATAGTAAACGATTACTAACTAAGTACCAAACATAACTTATTAGACAATTAGGTGGATCTCGCACTGCAAGATATAACCTACTGCAAGGGTGTCGGCTCCAAAAGAGCCGACATTCTTCGTAAAGAGTTGGGAGTCAACACCGCTCTCGATCTCCTACACCATTACCCCTTCAGATACATCGACAGAAGCCGATTTACACGCATAAGAGAAATAGATAACGAAGAGGCATGGGTGCAGATAAAAGGACAAGTAATCGACTATCAAACAGTCGGTATAGGCAAAACAGCAAGGCTGACTGCCACCTTCTCCGACGGAGATGATACCGTCGAACTGGTATGGTTCAGAGGCATACAATATATCAAATTGGAGAAAAATAAACCGTACCTGCTCTTCGGCAAACCATCAGTCTTTAATCACCAATACAATTTCCCGCATCCCGAACTGACACCGTTAGATAAAGTCAATCCCCAAACAACACAAGGATTGATGCCTCTCTATAATACAACAGAGAGAATGAAAACGGCAAGACTGGACTCAAAAACAATCTACCAAATAATCCTCTCACTCAAAGAACAACTGCTGCAAGGAGTACCCGAAACAATAGGTATGGACATCGTCAAACAATACCACCTGATGGGACTCACCGAAGCATTGCTCAATATTCACTTCCCTAAAAATACACAATCCATTCAAAAAGCCAGAGAAAGACTGAAGTTCGAAGAACTGTTCTACATCCAACTGCAACTGCTCAGACAGATGCACCGAAGAGAACAAAATAAAGGCTTCCTCATGACAAGAGTAGGCAGACTCTTTAATAACTTCTACCATAACGACATGCCTTTCCCGCTTACCAACGCTCAAAAAAGAGTGGTCAAAGAAGTCCAATCAGACCTCAAGTCCGGCAGACAAATGAACCGATTGCTGCAAGGCGATGTCGGCTCCGGCAAAACACTCGTTGCACTGCTGTGCGCACTGTTAGCCGCTGATAACGGCTACCAGACATGCATAATGGCTCCTACCGAAATACTCGCTAATCAACACTGGCAAACACTAACTCAATTGCTCAAAACAACACCCGTACAAGTAGCACTCCTCACCGGCTCAACAACAAAAAAACAAAGAGAATCACTTCACCTGCAACTCCAAAACGGAACAATCAATATCCTCATCGGTACACATGCACTCATAGAAGATAGTGTGGTCTTCGCCAATCTCGGACTGTGTATAATTGACGAACAACACCGCTTCGGAGTGGCTCAAAGAGCCAAACTGTGGGCGAAAAACGTCTATCCGCCACACATACTCGTCATGACCGCAACACCCATACCCCGAACACTCGCCATGACACTATACGGCGACCTGAAAGTAAGCGTCATCGACGAAATGCCCCCCGGACGAAAACCCGTACTCACCTACCACTACTCGCTGCAACGACGAAATACTGTCTATCAGTTCATTAACCAACAAATACAAAAAGGCAGACAAGTATATGTCGTCTTCCCGCTCATAAAAGAAAACGAGAGTTTAGACCTCAAAGACCTGCAAAACGGATTCAACGAACTGTGCGAAACATTCCCTGATTACCAACTCTCAATGGTGCACGGACAAATGAAAGCACAGGACAAAGACCTGCAAATGCAACGGTTCATCTCAGGTCAAACACAGATATTAGTCGCCACTACCGTCATAGAAGTCGGTGTTAATGTTCCTAACGCCTCTGTTATGATAATTATGAACGCCGAACGCTTCGGACTTAGCCAACTACACCAACTGCGGGGACGCGTCGGAAGAGGTGCCGAACAAAGTTATTGCCTGCTGCTCACTAAAGTAGAACTCTCAAAAGATACACGCAAACGTATGGATATAATGGTCGCCACCAACGACGGCTTCCGTATAGCCGAAGCCGACCTCCAACTGCGTGGACCGGGAGACCTCGAAGGTACACAACAATCAGGACTGCCTTTCCAACTCAAAATAGCATCTCTCGCTACCGACGGACAACTGCTCGAAAGAGCAAGACAAGCCGCCGCAGACATCCTTAACAATGACCCTACGCTCAACGACGAATATAACCGTATATATAAACAACGACTCGATATACTAAAACAAACAGTAGCCAATTGGAGCGAAATATCGTAAGACAACTCTTATGGTGTCTAAGATATTTATAGTTAAACTCTTACGCTTTATCACCATACATGTTAACTTGACAATATAGCCGCCTCATAAAAACAATATAATAGCAAACCAAAGATAAAAATCAGGCACTACATAAAAATAAAATGCAAATTTTTGCGCAAAAATTTGCACAATCCAAAATGCCGCCGTACCTTTGCACCCGCTTTCGAGAAAGCAGTGTGCGTAAAGTACAAAATCGGTCCATTAGCTCAACTGAATAGAGTACCACACTACGGATGTGGGGGTTGCAGGTTTGAATCCTGCATGGATCACTTAAAACAACTTCCAATACAATGTAAGGAAGACAAAATATATGGATTGGCTTTTTGTCAGTCCATATTTTGTTTATCCAAGACACACTTCATTCCCCTGATAATATAGATATGCAACATCTATATCGTTTTCTGTCATACATCCGACACTATTTAACCGCTTGGAATACCGGCGGTGAAGGAATACACTCACCCTACCTCTTCTATCTGGTGAGAATGTTGCTGTACGACGATAATGCTTATTATATATGGAACGACATCGAGAAACAAAGACGACAATTGCTCTCAAACAATAACCTTATCAAAGTGAACGACCTCGGCACAGGGCGCAACAAACCCGATATGCGACGCATATCTGACATAGCACACAACTCTCTCGAACAACCACGAATGGCTCAACTGCTATTCAGATATGTACTCTTCCTCTCGCAAAACAATAAACAGCCGTTAAACATACTCGAACTCGGCACCTCTTTGGGTATAACCACAGCCTATATGGCTGCGGCTGATAGTAAAAATAAAATTACTACTATCGAAGGCTCCCAAACAATTGCACATATAGCACAAAACAACTGGCAACAACTGCACCTTAATAATATAAATCTATTCGTTGGTAATATAGATGACATACTGCCTGAACTGATAAACGAACATGCTAATTGGGATATAGTCTTTGTGGATGCCAATCATACCTATGAGGCTACTATCCGTTATTGGCAATGGCTGCGGCCATACAAACAACAAAAATCCATCTTCATCTTCGACGACATACACGCCTCTCACGGTATGTACAAGGCTTGGAAAGAAATAATAGCACACCCCGATGTTACATCATCCTTCGACTTGTTCCACATGGGACTCGTCTTCTTTAATAAACATTACATAAAAAAACATTACCGACTACGTTACTGATAATAATACCCTTATAACTATGAAGATATACACCAAAACCGGCGATAAAGGACAAACATCGCTCGCCAACGGGCAACGTGTAAGCAAAACCGACCCGCGTATTGAAGCCTACGGCACTGCTGACGAACTTAACAGCTTCATCGGACTGCTTAGAAGCAAAGCCGACCAAACAGACGAAGAACAACTCAATACCATACAAAATAAACTCTTCAACCTCGGTGCACTACTCGCAGGGGCTGAAGGTGAATGGATAACCGATAGCGATGTTGCACTCATCGAACAATGGATCGACAATATCCAAAAACAACAAGAACCCCTACGTGCCTTCGTCCTGCCCGCCGGAAACGAAACAGTCAGCATAGCACATATATGCCGTACCATAACACGACGACTCGAAAGACAAATGCTCGCTCTGCCGCAAGAATGTAATATCACTCCATGTGCCTTCCGGTGGATAAACCGACTAAGCGACTTTTTGTTCGTTTGGGCAATATGTTACGCAAAAATACACGGGAATAAACTAATTTTGTGGAAAAAATAAAAAAATATTTGTTTGTGTCAAAATCTTTCAATACCTTTGCACGCTTAAAAATAGATAATTGAACTTTTATACCTTTCTAATATGTACTGGACGTTGGAATTAGCATCTAAAATCGAAGACGCTCCTTGGCCTGCTACCAAAGAGGAGTTGTTGGATTATGCCAACCGTATCGGTGCCCCTATGGAAGTTATAGAAAACCTCCAAGAAATAGAGGACGATGACGAGGTATATGATAGCATAGAAGACCTATGGCCTGACTATCCTACTAAAGAAGATTTCTTCTTCGACGAAGAAGAATATTGATAATCATTCGTTTGAAGTGAAAAAATATATCCCTCTTATTTGCTTCGCGGTTGCTTGCGCTATCTCCCTTAATGCACAAACAGACCCGCAAATAGGGCAATATATGTTCCTTAAAACAACCTATAATCCCGCAGCGGCGGGTGAAGGAGACCTGATGAGAATAGCAGGTATGCACCGTATGCAGTTCACCGGTATGTCCGACCTGCCTATGACTACCTATTTCACCGTCGCAGTCCCCTTCCCGATAGCGAAAACTAAACATGCTGCCGGCGTGCGATTCCTAAACGATATGTACGGCCTGTTCAGCAACCAATCGTTTCACGTACAATATGCCTACCGACACCAATTAGGCAAAGGATACATCGCAGCAGGCATAGATATAGGATTCGCTAACATAAGTTTTGATGCTAAAAAAGTGAATATCGACTCCATAGCGCAAGCCAATGACGGAGGATATCACAAAGGTACGAGCGAAGATGAGGCTATTCCTACATCCACAGGCTCAAGCGGTGTCAATGGTATGGGGTTTGACCTCGGCTTAGGACTATACTACTCTGCACCGACATGGTGGGCATCAGTAAGTTATAGCCACCTTACACAACCGAAAATTCACTGGAGCGACCAAACATATATGACTATGCACGGCACACTCTATGTGGCAGGAGGATACAACTGGAGGCTGCACAACCCCAAATGGGTGCTCAAGCCAAGCCTGATGATGATGACCGACTTCACCTTCTGGGATATCAACCTGAACCTGCTCGCAGAAGTGAAAAACAGATACCGTTTCGGTGCCGGATACCGCATCGCCGGTAGTGTCAATTTCCTGCTGTGTATGGATATAATCAACGGCTTGCAATTAGGTTATACCTACGAACTGCCGGCTAACCGACTGATAAGAGCCACATACGGCTCACACGAACTATTCCTCGCTTACGCCTTTAGCATCGTGAAACCGAAAAGAACAAATAAATATAAAAGCGTGAGATACCTATAAAGGCTCACACCCGCTAAATAGAAATCAAATACACACTATAACGTATGAAAATCGCAAAGACAATCACCCTCACACTGCTCGTATTCATACTCGCAGCCTGTGGAGGTCCTGCCGGGGAATTGGTCGGTGTCAATAAACCCGGTACTTTCAAAGAAGCGAACCCGTATGGTATGGTCTTCATCAAGAAAGGTGCGTTTATGATGGGCGAAAATACCCAATCATCAATCTTCTCGCAACCCGATAACCCCTTTATGACCACCGTCAATGCCTTTTGGATGGACGAAACGGAAATAACCAATAACGAATATAAACAATTCGTCTATTGGGTGCGCGACTCTATCGCTTATCGACTGATGATCATCGAAGAAGGTACCGAATCCGAATATGCACTTATGGGTCCCGGTGATGAAGATAACGACCAAATAGACGAATACACCGTACGTATCAACTGGAAAAAGAAAAACCCGATGCTGCTCGTCAGAAAAGACGATAACGTTCGAGAAGTACTCGCACCACTCTTCTATTCCGACGGTAAAACACTACGTACCAACGAACTGCACTACCGTTACAGCTGGATGAACTACGACCAAGCCAGACTGCCAAAAAACAAATTCAACGTTGCTAAAGGTAAATATCCTTCCAACGCTTCTGCACGAGTTGATACCTTCTGGGTGGACGAAGAAGGATGGATACGAGATAGTACCATCACCCGACCACTGCGCGAACCCAAAGATTTCCTGACACATAAAATCATTAGTATCTACCCCGATACAATGGTCTGGATTCGTGACTTCCAATTCGCTTACAATGAGCCGCAAATGGAAGGATACTTCGACTTCATTGGCTATTCCGAATACCCCGTTGTAGGTGTCACTTGGGAACAAGCACACGCCTTCTGCCATTGGCGTACACAACACTTCCGTACCTATTCAAAAGTGGCTTCACAAATCTACCGATTGCCTACAGAGGCTGAATGGGAATATGCTGCACGTGGCGGACGTAAAATGGCAATGTACCCTTGGGGTAGTAACTACGCACGTGACGGCAAAGGATGCTTCCTCGCTAACTTCAAACCATACCGTGGCGCATACAACGATGATACCGGCACAATGACTATGCGTGTGGCACAGTTCAGACCTAACGACTTCGGACTGTTTGATATGGCAGGAAACGTGGCTGAGTGGACTTCAACAGCCTTCAACCCCGCTACAAATACATATGTCAATGATATCAACTCCAACTTCGACTACATGGCACGAAAAGATGACCCCGATATCCTCAAATGCAAAGTGGTCAAAGGCGGCAGCTGGAAAGATATCTATTACTATCTGCAATGCGGCGTACGAACCTACGAATATCAATATGAAAGCCGCGCTTATATAGGCTTCCGCTGCGTACGCTCATTCATAGGTGACTAATAGCCTTGAAACTTCACAACATATTGATATTACTAATATCAATCACCATAAGAGAACAAACTACAATATTATAAGGTGGATATTCCTAATGGTGAGAATAAAGTGGTGAGTAATAATATATATAAGGTGTAGTTCCATACAAAAGAAGAAAAAACAAACATAAAACTATAAAAACACAATGGCAACAACAAACAACGCCCCTAAGGGTAAGTGGGACAAAATTGTAGACTCGTATGCAAGACATGCATACGCTGTAGGAATCGTTTATAGTGTGGGTGCAGCAGTCGTTATTATCGGCGCACTGTTCAAAATCCTCCACTGGCCCGGAGCAAGTTATGTGCTGATGTTCGGTATGTTTACTGAAGCATTATTGTTCACAATCGGTATCTTTGAAAAACCTCATGCTACCTACCATTGGGAGAACGTTTTCCCACAGTTGATTGGTGAAGAGACAAAAGAACTGCTCGGCGGTGGTATGCCCGGAAATACTAATAACAACCAACAAACATCTGCTAACGCTCCCGCACTGTCAGAGAGCGATATGAAATCACTCAAAGAAGGTATTGAGAACCTGGGCAAAACAGCCAACCAACTGTCAGAACTCGGCAAAGTGGCTGAAGGTAGCGTCAAACTGACTGAAAAGATGACTATTGCCTCACAAGCAGTTGACCAAATGGCAGGTGTGCAAAATCAACTTGTTGCCTCATCTGAAAAACTGAATAACCAATATGCTCAACTCAGCAACGCTTATCAGACCGTGCAAACGGAAGTACAGGCTGTGGCTGAAATGACAAAAGGACAACAAAAGAGCATTGAAGGACTCAATACGCAACTCTCAGCAGTCAATACTGCCTATGAGATGCAACTCACAGCCCTCAAAAATCAAGCCGAGGCTATGAAACAGCAAACCGAAACGGTGAAAGCCAACACCACACGTCTCGAGGCTGTGACAGGCGACCTGCAGAAAATGCAAACGGCTATGACTGATGCCGCTAAAAATGCTACTTTGTACGAAGACGGAGCAAAGAAACTCGCTTCTCAAATAGCAGACCTCAATAAGATCTATGGTAACATGCTCAACGCTTTGGCATAACCCATTAACCATAGACAATCCTACAAAACTTTAGTTGAACCGTTAAAAACAATATAAACAGACAACTATGGGTGGAGCAAAAAACTGTCCCGAAACACCGAGACAAAAAATGATAGGTATGATGTATTTGGTGCTGACCGCTATGTTGGCATTGAATGTATCAACCGACATCCTTAACGGATTCCGCCTCGTTGACGACAGCCTGCACTTTACTCTTGATGCAACCGAACTGCAAATAAAGAGTATGATGAACGACTTTAAGGCTGCCGCTGAAGACAACGAGCAGAAAAACGGCGAATGGTATAGAAAAGCATTGGAACTGAACCGTCGCGCTGATAGCCTTTATAACTTTATAGAAGACTTCAAATTCAATGTTGCTTCCCTCGCTAACAAAGATATGCAGCAAGTACTCGACAAAAACCCCGGTCAAGGTACACGCGTTAGCAATATGAAAGTGAAAGATAATCTCGATGTGACCGCACAATATGCCCTTAATGAACATCACGGTGATACCCTGAAAATGATGTTTGAAGATTATCGCGATTATCTTATCAATCTCACCGACGGAAGAAAACGTAACGAGTTTGAACAGATGTTCTCAACCAAAGGAGGAACAACGAACGATGGCGATTCCATTACTTGGGAGCAAGTCATCTTTGAAGGTATGCCTTTAGGTGCCAGTGTCGCTATCCTGACTAAAATGCAACTTGACGTGCGCTCTGCACAAAACGAGATGGTTATCTACCTTCGCGACCAGACCGACGCCGGTGATATACGTGCTAATAAACTGGAAGCATTCGTCATTCCTAACTCACAATACGTGATGCGCGGCGGCAAATATACTGCAAAAATAGTTTTGGCTGCAGTCGATTCAACGGCAACACCTGAATACTATATCGATGGTCAGAAAATAGGGTCGGACGGTATATATGAGGTGGTGGCATCAGGCACTGGTCTGAAGAAATATTCAGGAGAATTGGTTATTCCTGCCACTATGCCCGGTGAAGAACCTAGGCATATACGCTTCTCAAGTGAATATACCGTAGGCGAACCATCAGTGACGATTGCCAATAAAGAGATGGACGTTATCTATAGCGACTACAACAATAAATATTCCATTTCAGTACCCGGCGTGTCAGCCGACAAAGTGAACCTGCAAGTGACAGGTGCTACCGCTAAACTGACTAACGGTGAGTGGATAATCAGAACCACCGAGAAAGCCAAAGAGGTGACAATGGAAGTGTTTGCAGAGTTGGACGGTAAACGTCAATCGATGGGTAAACAGAAATTCCGCGTTAAACCCCTGCCTGAACCAAGTATCTTCCTCGTTTCCAACGGTAAACCTATCAGCGGTGGCAAAATTGCCAAGAAAGAACTTACTGACCCGGATACTTACTTTGAAGCCAGTTACGGTGAAGATGGCGTGCTCAAATGCCCTTACAAAGTGAAGAGTTTTGAAACACGTATCAACGGTAGATGGCAAAACCCCACTACCAATCCTAAGTTCTCCGGCGAAATGGTTTCCGCTATCAAAGGTTTGCAATCCAATCAGGACGTGATTGTGCAAACATTTAAGGTGGTGGATGATCAAGGTAAAGAGCGCACATTATCGGGTAAGACTTTGGTGTTCTATATTAAATAAGACGTTTGGTGTTACTACCCATACTACCTTCAGTTACAATAAGTTGTTAAAACATATAAGTATATATCCCGTTGCAATAAATTTGGATACATTCGCATGAAAAAGATTGGTATATTATTTCTCCTGTTAGGAATCTGTGTTGGTATAAGGGCACAGTTGTTAGAAGCGCAGGAAGTGTTGTCTTATTTTGAGAAGAATGGTACGGTGCGTATGGAGACTGCTGAGTTAGACGCATCAGCCGATACACTTGTTATAGTTCAACACCGCAAAGATGATGTCGTTTGGTCGCGTATCGTCTATAGAATAATAGATATGCGCTACAAGCAGAACTATCAGTTGTACTACCCTTTCAACATAAGCGATCCTCAATATAAGAGTCTTTGGAGAATCGTCTTGGAAGCATCCGCTGAGGGACTGCCATTGTATCAGAACGTCAGCGAACTTGACTTCAAACCCCAATTCGGAGAAGAGGAGTTGCTCACAGGGCAGAAGAAATCCGACCGATTTATGGTTTATGATGAGACCGGAAATGTTGATAGAACGGATGAAGAGACTTTCTTGCTTTACTACGACTCTATCAACAACAAGTTCCAAATCAACCCCGGTCGTTATAGCGTCTTCGTTCGAGATCAGTTGAAGTATTTGGTGCAGGAAGTCATTTTCTTCGACAAGCATACCTCTCGTATGCACCGTCAGATTATTGCCATTGCACCTCTGCACCCTTCCTACGCTCATGGTTCCGACCCGATGGAGTTCCTCCGCTCGTCAGTGCTGTTCTGGATTCTCTATCAAGACTTAAGACCCTATCTGGCAAAGAACTATATCATTCCGTTCCAAAACGAAACAAAGCGCGTAACTTTCGATGAGTTCTTCCAAAAACGTTTGTTCACTTCTTACCTCGTAGGCGAAGGGAATATGTACAACCGTATGATTCTCGAATATGCCAAAACAATGACAGAGGCACAGAAAGAACAAGCCCGAATAGAAAGTGAACTGCTGAATTTCGAATTGGACTTGTGGGAGTATTAGTCAATACGGGCAGGTTGCTAAGTAACCTGCCCCGTTTTTTTAATTGATAATTGACAATTGATGTTTTTGACCATTGCGTTATTTCAATATGAGTAAACACCGATTCTTCACAATGTATTTGACAACGACAGTAAGTATCACTCTGCTGTTGTTGTTGGTTGGGATGGAATGTGTTGTTCTCTTAGGTGCTCATCACTTAATCAAGCAGGTGCGTGAGAACTTAACTCTGACGGTGGTGATGACCACCGAAGCAGACTCTGCTGCTGCCGCCCGACTGCAAACAGTGTTGGAGGCAGTGCCTTATACACAGTCTTATCATTTCATCTCAAAGCAAGAAGCATTAGAAGAACACATTGCCACTTTAGGTGAAGACCCGTCGCAGTTCTTAGGTTTCAACCCTCTTACCGACGCATACGAATTGCATGTGCGTGACTCATATACGACCAACGATAGTTTGCGAATGATAGAGACGCAGTTGGAAGCCTTGCCGTATGTGGATAAGGTGTTGTATCAAGAGAATATAGTAGAGGTGTTGGATAGCCGTTTAAGTTCTATTTCTTTTTTGCTTTTAGTGGCTGCGTTAGTATTATTGTTAGTAGCTTGGGCATTGATAGTGAATACCATACGTATGCAAGTCTATTCACGCCGTTTCCTTATTCACACTATGCGTTTGGTTGGTGCCACCTCTTGGGTGATACGTGCACCTTTTGTGCGCCGAGCGGTATGGATGGGTTTAGAGGCAGGTGTGATGGCTTCCGTATTGCTGATAGGTATGTTGTTCTATGTCCGCACTTCATTAGGGATAGTACTCTTCCCGCTTACTTGGCAGAACCTGTTGGTGGTATGCGGTGTGGTAATATTGAGCGGCGTGGTCATCACTTTCCTTGCATCGCTCTTTGCCACAGGGCGTTATGTACGAATGAAAACAGATAAAATGTATGAGATATAATCTTCCTAAGCTAAATGCTATACTGATTGGTTGTGCTTTTCTTATCATCGTTGTCGGCTTTGCATTGATGACAGGTGAGCCTAGCGGTGCCACCGAGTATAACCCCGACATCTTCTCTTTTCGCCGCATCACCGTTGGCCCGATGGTGGCTTTAGCCGGATTCGTTCTATTGGTGGTGGCTATCCTCTTCCCAAAGAAAAAGGACTCGGACGAGGATAAAGATTTAGGCTGATAACAACCTCTAACTATTCTTTTTATAACTTTTCACTATGAGTTGGTGGCAAGCAGTGTTATTAGGAATAGTGCAAGGACTGACAGAGTTCTTGCCTGTTTCCTCTTCCGGTCATTTGACTATCGGTCAGACCCTTTTAGGCGTTGAGTTTGCAGAGGGTGATATGTTGTTTTTCGATGTCTTGGTTCATGCAGCCACTGTCTGTTCCACTTTGGTTATCTTGTGGAAAGAGGTATGGTGGTTGCTTCGTGGCACTTTTGGTACTGTGCAGTGGAACGATGAGAAGACTTATGCCGGCAAGATCTTGCTTTCCATGCTACCTGTTATGGTGGTAGGATTGTTTTTCCAAGACCGTTTAGAACAGATTTTCGGTAGTGGTCTGTTGATAGTGGGTATATGCTTGCTTATCACTGCTCTGTTGCTCTGTTTTGCTCATTTCGCCAAGCCTCGTGAGAAAGCGACTATCAGTTGGTCTGATTCGTTCATAATCGGCTTGTCGCAAGCGGTGGCAACGCTGCCCGGTTTGAGCCGCAGCGGCACTACGATAGCCACCGGACTGTTGCTTGGCAATAAGCGAGAGACAGTGGCACAGTTCTCTTTTCTTATGGTACTCATCCCTATCTTAGGTAAGACTTTATTAGACACTATTGATATAGCGCAAGGTGAGATAACCACAGGCTTGAGTGCCGTGGCCATGATATGCGGTTTTGTCAGCGCATTTGTTGTGGGTTGCGCCGCCTGCAAGTGGATGATAAGCATCGTCAAGAGGCAGAAACTGCTCTATTTCGCCATATACTGTTCTCTTGTCGGACTCTTTGCCATCATTTATTCGCTCGTATAACAGTAGTTAGAGGATGGATTTTATTGAAGGAGAGATATTGACATTCGACAAGCCCTATGGTTGGACCAGTTTCGATGTGGTAGGCAAGGTGCGTTGGTTGTTGTGCCGCAGGTTGGGTGTGAAGAAACTGAAGGTGGGTCATACCGGTACACTGGATCCTTTGGCAACAGGCGTGGTGGTTGTATGTACCGGCAGGAAGACCAAACTGATAGACGAGTTGCAGAACCATACGAAAGAGTATGTGGCAACGCTTCAGTTGGGAGCCACGACACCGAGTTTTGACTTGGAGAAGCCTGTTGATGCCACTTATCCGGTGGAACATATAACGCCAGAGTTGGTGGAACAGGTCATTCCCTCTTTTCAGGGTGAGCAGTGGCAAGTGCCTCCTATGTTCTCAGCGGTGAAGGTGGATGGCAAGCGTGCATATAAGTTAGCACGTAAGGGCGAAGAAGTGGAGTTGAAACCAAAGTTGTTGGTTATCGACGAGATAGAGATTATCCGTTTTGACCAGGCTACGATGCAACTCACCCTACGTATTGTATGCTCTAAAGGTACTTATATCCGCGCATTGGCACGCGATATAGGTCAGCGTCTCAATAGTGGTGCACATCTGATTGCGTTACGCCGCACAAGGGTGGGGGATAGAAAGTTGGAAGAGGCATTGAGCATCGAGCAGTTTGAGAAGATGTTGGATAGTGAGGAGTTGAGTGTAAAGAAGGGAGATTGAAAATCCCTAATGAAAAAGAAATAATAAAAAGAAAGGCTAAAGATATGAATCTGAATAACCATAATGCGATGAAACTGAGTCAGTTCCGTTTTCGTTTGCCGGAGGAGCAGTTGGCTCAGTTCCCCACACCTTATCGCGAGGATTCGCGTATGTTAGTGTTGCACCGTACCACAGGTAAGATTGAGCATAAGTATGTTCGTGATTTGCCTGCTTATTTCGGTGACGGCGATTTGTTTGTGTTTAACAACACGCGTGTTTTTCCGGCTCGTATGTATGCTTTGAAGGAGAAGACTCTTGCCAATATAGAGGTGTTCTTATTGCGCGAACTTAACCACGAAATGCGTTATTGGGATGTGTTGGTTGATCCTGCTCGTAAGATTCGTATCGGTAATAAGTTATTCCTTGACGAGGAGAATACCATTGTCGGCGAGGTGATTGACAACACCACTTCTCGTGGTCGTACTCTTCGTTTTTTGACCGACTACGACAACTCTGAGTTCGTTGAGCGTTTGTATGAGCATGGTCATACGCCGCTGCCTAAGTACATCCATCGTCCTATGTCGGCAGAGGTGCAGGCTCAATATGATAAACTATTCCCTGATTATCCTGTGGAAGAGATGGACGTGGAGCGTTATCAGTCGATTTTTGCCACTGAGATTGGAGCCGTGGCAGCCCCTGCAGCCAGTCTGCATTTCTCCAAGCAGTTGTTGAAACGGATGGAGATAGCAGGTATAGAGCAGCAGTTCCTTACCTCTCACATGTCGTTAGGTAACTTCAAGCCTGTGGAGGTGGAGGATTTGTCGAAGCATAAGATTGATGCTGAGGAGATACATATATCCCAGCAGTTGGTAGATGCTGTTGCTCGTGCACATGCCGGTGAGAAGCGTGTATGTGCTGTAGGCACAGAGGTGATGCGTGCACTTGAGCATGTGGCAGGTATGGGTGGCAAACTGAAGGTGTTTGACGGCTGGACCAATAAGTTCATCTATCCTCCTTATCCGTTCGCTGTGGCAAACGCTTTCTTTGTCAATCTCTATCTCAGTCAGTCCACTCAACTGCTGATGGTGGCTGCTTTTGGCGGTTATGAGAAGGTGATGCAGACTTATGAAGTGGCAGTGGAGAAAGGTTATCGTTTTGGCGACTACGGCGACTCGATGTTGATTATCGATTAGCGGCTCTTTGCCTTTGTTGTAGCAGATGGATGTGCGTATAGAGCATAGTTGGAAAGAGGTCTTGCAGGAAGAGTTCGACAAGCCTTATTTCGAGTTCCTCACCTCTTTTGTGCGTGAGGAGTACAGCAGCCAACAGTGTTTTCCGCCTGCAAAATACATCTTTCGTGCTTTTGATGCTTGTGCTTTTGATAAGGTGAAAGTGGTTATCTTGGGTCAGGACCCTTATCATGATGTAGGTCAAGCCAACGGTCTCTGTTTTTCGGTTAATGAGGGAGTGGCGTTGCCCCCCTCTTTGCAGAATATCTATCAGGAGTTGCATCGCGATTTAGGTATTGCTATTCCTCTTTCCGGCGATTTGCAGCGTTGGGCGACGCAGGGTGTGTTGCTTTTGAACTCCACCTTGACTGTTCGTGCACACCAACCTCTCTCGCATCAGAACCGCGGTTGGGAAGAGTTGACCGATGCTGCCATCTATGCGCTCAACAACCGTCGTAAGAATATCGTCTATATGTTGTGGGGCAGTTATGCTCGCAAGAAAGGTGCTTTCATCAATCGTCGTCAGAACCTCGTTTTGGAGGCACCTCATCCCAGTCCGCTCAGTGCTTATAGAGGCTTTATCGGTTGCGGTCATTTCTCTCAAGCCAATCGTTATCTGCAGCAACACGGACTTGAACCCATTCAATGGTAGAAATTATTTATGGAACGCTTATTACTCATTGATGCCTACGCCCTTATCTATAGGGCGTATTATGCTTTTATATCTCATCCTCGCACCAACTCCAAAGGTGAGAATACAAGTGCCGTTTTTGGTTTTGTTGTCACTTTGGATGATCTTCTTAGGCGTGTTCAACCTGCTTATGTAGGTGTGGCTTTTGATCCTAAGGGTAAGACTTTTCGTCATGAAGCATACCCTGCTTATAAGGCTCAGCGTCAGGCGGCACCAGAGGATATCCATCGTGCTGTGCCTATCATTAAGCAGATCTTAGGTGCTATGCATATACCGGCAGTGGAAGTGAGTGGTTTTGAGGCTGATGATGTTATTGGCACTCTTTCTCATCAGGCAGCCAAGGACGGGTTGGAGGTCTTGATGGCAACACCGGATAAGGACTATGGTCAGTTGGTGGGTGGGCATATCTATCAGTATCGCCCTCGTCATAGCGGTGGTTTTGAGCAGATGGGAGAGAAAGAGGTGTGCGACAAATACGGACTGAAAGAGCCTAAGCAGATGATTGACTTATTGGCATTGATGGGTGATGCTTCGGATAATATTCCGGGCTGTAAGGGTGTAGGTGAGAAGACGGCTGTGCAACTGATAGAGCAGTTCGGGTCGGTGGCAAACCTCTTGGAACATACCGATGAGTTGAAGGGTGCGTTGCAAAAGAAAGTGGAGAGCGGGAAAGAAGATATACGCTTTTCTTATTTCTTAGCCACCATCCGTTTAGATGTGCCTGTTGAGTGGAAAAGGAGCGACTATCGCTATGCAGGCGAGTGGGATTGGCAAGCATTGGAGACTCTATATAAAGAGTTGGAGTTCAATTCATTGTTGAAGAAGTCACAGCAGAAGGATGCATCTTCGGTGGCGGGTAAGTCGGTTGGTGAGTCAGCTGATAGAACAAAAAAGGCAACAGCGGCGAGTGGTATGATTGATATGTTTGGCGAAGAGTCGTTCTCTTCGTCTGCTTCTACCGATGCTAAGAGTTATGATACCATAGAGAACCGTTTATGTGCCTATTTGTTAAATCCGGAGCGTGCCTTCAATCCTTATGTAGAGCCTGATTGGTCGGCATTAAAAGCCGATTCGGCGTTATGGAGTCTGTATGAGGATGTGGAGCTGCCTTTGGTGGATGTGTTGCGTGATATGGAGGCTGCCGGTGTGCGTTTTGATGTCAACCTGCTTCGCGAGGCGGAAAAGAGTTTGAGCGGTGAGTTGGAAGGCATAGAAAATGATATATATACGTTGGTGGGTCATTCCTTCAATGTCAATTCACCGTCGCAGGTGGGAGAGGTGCTGTTTGAGCAGTTGCGTCTTGACCCTAAGGCCAAGCGTGGCAAGACAGGCAAGTTCTCCACTTCGGAGGAAGTGTTGGTGGCTCTTAAGAGCAAACATCCTGTTATAGAGAAGATTCTTGAGCAGCGCGAACTGAAAAAACTCATCAGCACTTATGTGTCGGCTTTACCGTCTTATATCAATCCTCAGACGGGAAAGATACACACTCATTATAATCAGACTATAACGGCGACCGGTCGTTTGTCATCGTCTAATCCCAATTTGCAGAACTTGCCTGTTCGTACGGAGCGTGGTCAGTTGTTGCGTCGTGCCGTTATAGCGGATGAGGGTTGCAAGTTCCTCAGTGCCGACTATTCGCAAATAGAGTTGCGTCTGATGGCTCATCTGTCAGGCGATGAACATATAACGGAGGCGTTTCTGTCGGGTCAGGATGTCCATGCAGCCACGGCAGCCAAGATCTTCCATAAGCCTATCGAGTCAGTGACAAAGGAAGAGCGTCGTCGTGCCAAGACCGCCAATTTCGGTATCATCTATGGTATCTCGTCTTTTGGTTTGTCGGAGCAGTTAGGTTGTTCGCGTGCTGAGGCTAAGGCGTTGATAGACGACTATTTTGCGGCTTTCCCCGGTATCAGAGCCTATATAGAGCGCCAGAAGCAGTCGGCTCGTGAGCAGGGGTATGTGGAGACGCTGTTCGGCAGGAAGCGTTATCTGCCTGACATATTGAGCAAGAACGCCGTTGTTCGTGCGTTTGCGGAGCGCAATGCCGTCAATGCTCCGGTGCAAGGAACGGCTGCTGATATAATAAAGATGGCTATGGTGGCTATTCACAGGGAGTTGAAGGCGTTAGGTGACCCTCGCATACAGATGATAATGCAGGTGCATGACGAACTGAATTTCAACGTTCCGTTGTCATACGTCGAGCAAGTGAAGACCATTGTGGTGGAACAGATGCAGAATGTTGTGCATTTGAGTGTACCTTTGATTGTTGATTGCGGGGTGGGCGACAACTGGCTCGAAGCACACTAAAAGATTAACCCTTAACTCTCAGCTATAAAACTATAAAACTCTAAACTCTCCAACTTCTCTAAACAATAAACTCTCAACTCTATGTCTAACAACTATCTATGTATATCCGACGAGGTGTCTTGTGCTTTGCGTACGGGTCGGCCTGTAGTGGCGCTTGAGTCCACTATTATCTCTCATGGTATGCCTTATCCGCAGAATGTGTCCACGGCATTAGAGGTGGAGCAGGTGGTACGTGACGGTGGTGCCGTGCCTGCCACTATTGCTATTCTTGGCGGAAGGTTGACCGTTGGTTGCAGTAGTGAGCAGATCGACTATTTAGGTCGTCAGGGTCAGCGTGTCGTCAAATGTTCGCGTCGCGATTTGCCTGTTGTTGTCTCGCAAGGTATGGATGGTGCTACCACAGTGGCTACTACTATGATGATAGCGTCGATGGCAGGTATTAGTGTGTTCGCCACTGGTGGCATAGGCGGTGTGCATCGCGGGGCTGAAACGACAATGGATATATCGGCTGATTTGGAGGAGTTGTCGCAGACACCTGTGATGGTCGTTTGTGCCGGTCCGAAAGCCATACTCGACTTGCCTTTGACGATGGAGTATTTAGAGACGAAAGGTGTGCCTGTCATTGGTTATCAGACCGATGTGCTGCCTGCTTTCTATACTCGCCGTTCGTCTTGTCGGGTCGATTATCGTTTGGATAGTGCGCAAGACATAGCCTCTGCTTTTGTGTGTCAGCGTAGGATGGGATTGTCAACCGGTATGTTGGTTACTAATCCCGTACCTGAAGAGTATGCTATGGACGATGCTGTCATCAACGGTGCTATTGAGAAAGCGTTGTGTGAGGCAGAGGAGCATGGCATACACGGCAAACAGATAACGCCCTTTTTGCTTGCCAAGATTACTGAATTGACTTCCGGTCAGTCGTTGGCAACGAACATACGTTTAGTGAAGAACAACGCATTGCTCGCCGCTCATATCGCTTGTTTATTGTAGGTCTGAACCTTCTTTGGGTTTAATGACCGCAGGATATTAAATCCTTGCGGTCATTTTTATCAGTGTGCCTTCGTTTTGCATCTCTTGCAGTGTTTGATAGAAAGCCGTTGTCATGTGTATGCCTTTTTGTGAGGATAGGTTGATGTGTGAATTCGTTTTCTGATCCCATAGACATATCAGCAGCTGTTTGTCTCCTGCGTTGAGGTTGCACTGTTCGGTCAGTATAGCCACTGTGGCTTGCGTTATCTGTTCGGCGGCAAGGTGTAGAGTAAGACTGCTAAGGTATTTATTCTGAGCGTCTTGCAGTAGTTCTATCTGTTGCACTTGCAGTTCATATTCGGCTTCTTTGGCAGGTTTGGGTCGGAAATAGTTACGTCCGGCACCTCGTTGTTGTATGGTGGCTATTATATAGACGTAGGTATTGGGTTTGAGCATAGGTGCGTGCTGTTTGTATGCGTCGCCGAACAGAGTCATCTTGTAGGTACCCGTATAGTCTTCTATGGTATATCTGCCGTAGGGGTTACCTTTTTGTGATACTGCTTCTTCTGCTGCCACCACTATGCCTCCGAAGCGGATAGGAGTGTTTTCGTGCTGTGTTATCCACGTGGTAGGGTCAATAGTCTCTTGTGTGTCTGACTGTTCATTATTGTCGGTTGTGCTGTTTTGTCTGTTTTCAGGGGTACGCCATGCATCGAACTGTTGCAACTCATGAACGGTGATATTGCATAGGTTCTCCACCTCGAAGCGATAGTCGTCTAAGGGGTGAGCGGAGAGGAAGATACCTATCAGGTTCTTCTCTATGTTCAGCCTTTCCAACGGTGACATACGCGGCACTTGCGGCAGTTGAGGTTTTTGTATGTCCACCGACATACTAAGGTCGCCGAACAGTGAGTTTTGTTGCATCTGTTTGTCTTGTTGGAAGGTGTTGCCGTATCTTATCAGTGTGTCGAGCACGTTTTCGCCGTGTTCGTTGATGCCGAGTATCTGTTCGCGGTAGATGTCGGTGAAGCAGTCGAAAGCGCCTGCTTGTGCCAAACTTTCCACTGTCTTACGGTTGCAGGCTTGCAGGTTGACGCGTTCGAGAAAGTCGTACAGGTCTTTATATTTGCCGTTCGTTTGTCGTTCGTTGATGATGGCTTCCACGGCACTTTCGCCCACACCTTTGATGCCGCCTAAACCGAAACGTATATTCCCTTCTTTATTGACGGTGAAGTTCAGTTCCGACTCGTTCACATCCGGCTCCAATACCCCTATATGCAGTGCTTTGCACTCGTCCATAAACTTCGTCACCTCTTTGATATCATCTTTGGATATGGTGAGGTTGGCAGCCATGAACTCAGCGGGGTAATGTGCTTTGAGATAGGCTGTTTGGTACGCCACCCATGAGTAGCAGGCTGCGTGTGACTTATTGAAAGCGTAGGAGGCGAAGGCTTCCCAGTCAGTCCATATTTTTTGCAGGATCTTTTCGTCGTGTCCGTTGGCTTTACCGCCATCGATGAACTTACCTTTGAGTTCTGCCAACTGGTCTTTCAGTTTCTTACCCATGGCTTTTCTTAGTTTGTCACTTTCGCCTCGGGTGAAGTTGGCTATCAGTCGGCTCAGAAGCATCACTTGCTCTTGATAGACGGTAACGCCGTAGGTATCTTTGAGGTATCGTTCCATAACCGGCAGGTCGTAGGTGACGGGTTCGAGCCCCTGTTTGCGTCGTATGAACTGCGGTATATATTGCATAGGTCCGGGTCGGTAGAGTGCGTTCATGGCGATGAGGTCACCCATCACTGTGGGTTTCAACTCTTTCATATATTTCTGCATACCGGCGGACTCAAATTGGAAGACAGCCACTGTTCGTCCTTCTTGGAAGAGGCGATAGGTGTCGGGATCATCAACGGGTATATGGTCGATGTCGATGTTTAAGCCTTGCGAGTGTTTCACGTTCTTGAGGCACTCGCGTATAATGGTGAGTGTTTTGAGACCGAGGAAGTCCATTTTTATCAGTCCTACCGACTCCACCACGTGCCCGTCATATTCGGTTACTAACACTCGTTTGCCTAACTCTTTGTCTTCCACTGACGATAACGGCACGAAGTTCCTCAGGTCGTCAGCGCCTATTATCACACCGCAGGCGTGTATGCCTACTTGCCGGATGGTGCCTTCCAGTTGTGCGGCGTAGTTGAGCATCGACTGCACTTCCGGACTGCCTGTCTCCACTATTTGCTTGAGTTCGGGCACATACTTATAGCAGTTCTTGAGGTTCACTTTGGGTGAGTTCCCTTTCTCATCTTTTATGTTGTCGGGGAAGCCTCTGTCGGGTATGAGTGCTTTGATGGCTTTGGCTTGGTTAAGTGGGATGCGTTGTACTCGGCTCACGTCGTCGATGGCTGATTTGGCAGCCATAGCGCCATAGGTGATGATGTGTGCCACGTGTGTCTCGCCGTATTTATGGCTTACCCATTCCAGCACCCGTCCTCTGCCTGAGTCTTCAAAGTCGGTATCTATATCGGGTAGGGATATACGGTCGGGGTTGAGAAAACGTTCGAAAAGCAGGTCATATTCGAGCGGGTCGAGGTCGGTTATATGCAAGCAGTAAGCCACCACGCTGCCGGCAGCACTGCCGCGCCCCGGACCTACGCTCACATCCAGTTCTTCGCGTGCCGCACGAATGAAGTCCATCACGATAAGAAAATAGCCGGGGAAGCCCATGGTCTTCATTATGTGCAACTCAAAGAGAATGCGCTCTTTGAGTACCTCATCATTGTTCACCCTTTCTTCGCCGTAGCGTTCGATGGCTCCTTTACGGGTGAGGTAGGCAAGGTAGTCGGCTTCCAACTTAATACGATAGAGTCTCTCGTATCCGCCTAATTTGTTGATTTTCTTTTGTGCCTCTTGTTCACTTAGCACCACTTCACCATGTTCGTTGCGTGTGAATTCGTCGAAGAGTTGTTGTTCGGTGAACTGTTGGCGGTAGGTCTGTTCTGTGCCAAACTCTTCGGGTATGGGGAACTTGGGCATTATAGGGTCGGAGTCGATGTCATACACTTCCACTTTGTCGGCTATCAGTTGTGTATTGCTGATGGCTTGTGGCAGGTCGGCGAAGATGTCAGCCATCTCTTTGGGTGTCTTGAGCCACTCTTGTTTGGTGTAGTGCATTCTGTTCTCGTCGTCCAAGTTCTTATTGGTGCTCAGGCAGATGAGTCTGTCATGTGCTTCAGCATGCTCTTCTTCCACGAAGTGTGCATCGTTGGTGGCTATGATAGGTATGTTAAAGTGAGCGGCGAGAGCCACAAGAACGGGGTTCACTTGTTGCTGTGTGGCGAAGGTATGTTGGTCGCCGCCGGGTTTGTCTGTCCGGTGGCGTTGCAGTTCGATGTAATAGTCGTCTTGGAAGAGGTTTTTGAACCAGGCGATGGTCTCTTGTGCTTCTTTGAAAGCACCGTTGGGTATGTCCTCTATCTTGTCGCCACGGCTAAGCCCGAGCAGCACTTTCTGTGGCAGTTCGCCTCCCAAACAGGCTGAACAACAGATGATGCCCTCGTGATATTGTTCGAGCAACTCTTTGTCGATGCGTGGTGTGTAGTTGTAGGCATCTTCCATAAAACCCATACTGACGATACGACATAGGTTGCGGTAGCCGTTCAGGTTCTTGGCGAGTAGGATGAGGTGCCATCCGCTGCGATCGATGTTATAGCGTTTGCCTTCGGCATTGACCGTCTCTTCGTTGCTTCGCGAGTGTCTGCCGCGACGAGCACAATAAGCCTCACAACCCACTATGGGCTTGAATGGAACATAGTCTTTACCCTCTGCCTCGGCTTTCTCCTTGAGTTTCTTATTCTGTTTCTTCGAATAGTCGAGCAACTCTTTGATACCGTACATGTTACCGTGGTCGGTCAGAGCCATGGCAGTCATACCGGTACGCAGACATTTATCCACTAAGTCTGTTACTTTCGACATCCCGTCGAGGATGCTGTAATGCGAATGGACGTGTAGGTGTGTGAAAGGCATATATAATTAGGAATTAGAAGTTAGGAGTTGGGGATGGTTGGTTTTTCTTTTGTTTGCTCTGAATCGGATTCGGGGGTAAGAAAAGGGTTGCATTAGTGCTTTGCTCTATTCGGAAAGGGCGTTGCAAAAGTACGGGAATTATCGGAATAATGAAAGTGAATTGTGCATAAATTTGCACAATCGCGCAAAAGTCTCTATCTTTGCGGCGGTAAATAAACACATTGCAATTATGATACGCACTACATTCAATCGTCTTCGTGAAGTGAAAGATAGTCTGCCACACGGCAGTTCGGCTGTGATAGCCACCGAGTTAGGTATTGCAGCCGATGATGTTAGGGATTTTTTCCGTGGTACAGCCACTCCCGATAGCGGCAGCCATTTGGAGCCCGGGCCGGACGGAGGCATAGTCACTATCGACAATACACGCATATTGGATGTGGCTCTGCGTATTGCGTGGGAAACAAAAAATGCACTATAAATCGTTTAACTTAATTTTATTATTTTTCTTTGGCAGACTGCTTTCGGCGGTTTGCCTATAATTCGTGTTCTGAAATGAAACAACTATCTTCTCTTTTGTTAGCACTGGTTGCTGTTTTTGTTAGTGTGAGTCCTCTCAAAGCCCAACAGGAGGTTGAGACAAGCGGTGAGGGTTTAGAGTTCGCTTACGATGCCGGAGCCGAATTGGTATCCACTTATCTGTGGCGTGGTCAGTACAACGGCGGTTTGAGTTTTCAGCCCGACTTAGCGGTGGGTTGGGACTCAAAGCATACCTCTTTTCGCTTTGGTACGTGGTGGTCGGTAGGTGCTTCTGACTGGAAGTTCTACAAAGGCAAAGACAAAACAGACGACTATAACCCTAATACTTATTTCATTCCTGAATTGGATATCTATGCCAATCTTAATCTGTGGGGTGTCACCTTAGGCTTCACTCATTACTACTATTTTGGCGGCAGCAATTTCTTCTCTGCCGGCAGCATAGACAAGGTTAAGGAGGCAGGTCATACCTCACAAACGGAAGTGTCGTTGGGTTATGATTTTGAGACTTTGCTTGGTGTGCCTCTCTATTTCACTTGGAACACTATGGTCAGCGGTGATGACGGTTACTTGAAGCACCCCTTTATCAACGAAGACGGCGAGGTGGACGGCGAATGGAAACGTGCCTATTCCACTTATATCGAAGTGGGTTATACTCATACTTGGGATGAGTTGGGGCTCAGTCTCGGCGGTGCTATCGGTTTCAGCCCGTGGATGAGCCAATACACGGATATGGACTGGCTCGACGTGGACGACAATGGTAATCTGGTGAACGAAAGATATACTTGTGCGCTCAATAATATCTCTCTGCGCATAGAGAAAGAGTGGTCGCTGGGTGATGACCTGTGCTCTATAAGCGTCTTTGGTGTAGGTATGCTTAACACCTGCAACCTTAACAAGGATAATGCCTATATCAACCTCGCCGGCGATGACAAACTGTATGTGCAGAAAGTGAACGGAGCCATTGGCATGAGCGTATGGTTCTGATAATAAGATAAGAGATGCGAACAAACATCAAAACGGCAGTGGCATTGGCTTTTGTAATATTGGCAGGACTGCTTTTATTGCTGCCCGGTGGAGAAAACAAACAGTACTTTCGCAACGAAGGTTTTGTTTTTGGTACGGTCTATACTATTCAGTATGAGGCAGATAAGGATTATCACGACAGTCTGAGAGCCGTAATGCGAGAGGTGGATGAGGCATTGTCGATGTTCAATCCACAGTCGGTCTTGTCGCGTATCAACAACAACGAGGAAGTGGTTACCAATGCTGATTTTGAGGCTGTTTTTCGCGTATCGGAAGAGGTGTCTCGGCTCAGTGACGGTGCTTTTGATATTACGGTGGCACCGTTGGTTAACGCTTGGGGGTTTGGTTTTGAGAACCGTCAGCAGATGACTAAGCAGGTGATTGACAGTCTGCTTGAGTTGGTTGACTATGCTTCCCTTCGAGTGATGGACCACCGTCTAATCAAAGGCGACCCGCGTCAGCGATTGGATGCCGGAGCCGTAGCCAAAGGGTTTGGTTGCGATAAGGTGGCTGAGTGGCTGAAGTCCAAAGGAGTGGAGAATATGTTGGTGGATATAGGCGGTGAGGTGGTGGCATCGGGCTTGAACAGTCGCGGCGAGAAATGGGCGATAGGTATAACCAAACCCATAGATGATGTGACAGGCAATAAGCAAGAGTTGCAGGATGTGATACGTACCTCGTCGGTTGCTATGGCTACCTCGGGCAACTATCGCAATTTCTACTACGACAACGGTGTTCGTCGCAGTCATACCATCGATCCGCGTACAGGCTATCCTGTTCACCATAGTCTGCTCTCAGCCACTGTCACGGCATCGTCTTGTATGCGTGCCGACGCACTCGCCACCTGCTGTATGGTATTGGGAACGGATAGTGCACTCGCACTGATCAACTCGTTGGATGATGCAGAGTGTTATCTCATAGAAGCAAAGTCAGACACGATGCAAGTAAGAGTGTCCGACCGTTGGACGGAAAAATAAATGAACTTCACACCCTACGCCTAACCCTAAACGCTATGTCTAATGTAAGCAAACTTTTCGCTTGGTTGCACAACTCCTCCGCAGATGCACCAACCGTGCGCAATATGAACGACCTCACACCCACCTTGGAGTTGGAGAAACAGATAGGTCAGCAGATCTATACCGCTCTGCAAGGCTCGGTGGTGGAAGAGGTGCTGCGCAAGACGAAGATATCGTCCACCGACGCTTATTGGCGAAGCAGTATGGAAGGACATAGCCTCAAAGTGCAAAAAGAGTTGCTGCCCGACTTCTATAACCTCTGCCAAGAGGTGAAAGAGAAACTGCAGTTTACGGATAATGTGGACTTCTATATAACCGGTGATTCGGATGTCAACGCCTTTTCAGTGGCAGCCGACGATGAGGGTGAACCGCATATAGTGAATGTCAATTCCGGACTGTTCGACCTTATGACGCGCGAGGAATTGAAGTTCGTCATCGGTCATGAGTTAGGACACCTTATCAACAAAGATACAGCCCTGTCCAGACTTATACAGTTCGTTTTTCCGCCTGAGAGCAATGTGCCTATCTCACTGCAATATAAGATCCGTTTGCATGAGCAGTTGGCTGAGTTGGTGGCTGACCGATATGGATTTATAGCGATGGAAGACCTGTCGGTGTGTGTAACGGCTTTCTTTAAGATGGCATCCGGTTTGGACCTTATGAAGATGAACGTGAGCATCGATGCACTCATAGCCGACAACAATCGTCGTCTCGACTATTTCCTTAAAGACAAAGGCTTCAGTCGCTCCTCACACCCCGTCAACCCTATTCGCGTACAGGCTCTCAACCTCTTTGCCACCGCCAAGACACAAGAAGACCTGCAAAAAGGAATGGACGAACTGATATCTATCCTTTTGAAAATCGGTGATAGCGAGTTGGACGAGTATATGGCTCAGTTCATAGCCTCGGCAGGACTGATAGTGGCTAATGCCGACGGGGAGATAAGAGAGAAAGAGATAAACCAGATCATAGAGAGTCTGGCAGCACTCAAGATCTTCCCTCGACGCTTCTTAGACGAGATAGCGGAAGGGAATGTGGCTCAGACTTTTAATAGTTCAGTGGAGAACATACTGAAAATCAACCCCGGTATGCGCGACAGTATGCTCGAATATATGATTCATATCGTTATGTCTGATAAGATCATCTCCACCAAAGAAGTGGATCTGCTCTATCAGTTCGGCAGCAGCGTGTCGCTTAGCGATATGGAAGTGAGTCAAGCCATAGCCGAAGCCATACAGAAAAACTACATACCGTCCTTGGAATCAATAGCATGAGCCTGTCTGTTGTCATACCGCTCTATAATAAAGAGACAAACATTGGTAGCACCTTGCAAAGTGTAGTGGAGCAGAGCGTTGCTCCCTCTGAAGTATTAGTGGTGGACGATGGCTCCACCGACCAATCGGCACAAGTGGTGCAGACTTTTATCCAAAGCCATAAGGACTGTGGCATACCTATTCATCTTATCCGCAAGTCCAATGGTGGCGTTTGTTCGGCACGCAATACCGGCATACGTGAAGCACAAGGTGAGTATATAGCCCTATTGGATGCCGACGATATATGGGATAAAAACTATCTGAAAGAACAACTCAGTCTTATCCACGATTTCCCGGAAGCACGCATGTGGGGCATTAACTATGCCGAGGTTTATGGAGGCAAACCGGTCAGACAACTCCGAACAGGTCTGCCTGAAGGCCATAGAGGGTATGTCCCTAACTATTTCCACTTGCCTAACCGCACATCCGACCTCTTCTGCTCATCGTCGGTGGTTATTGACAAAAAAGTGTTCCGTCAGGTAGGTATGTTCGACGAACGACTCAGATATTCAGAGGACAATGATATGTGGTTTCGCATCATAGCCACCGGTAAGGTGGTGTTCTACGATAGGTATATGGTTTATTACCGATATGATGCTCAGAACCGTGCTATGAACCAACCAAGGCTCTTGCGTTACTGGTTGCCTTCCTATGCCGACAAGTATCGTCAGCCGCTCTATATGCAAAACAGCGAGTTCTATGAGTGGGTGCAACGCTGGTGTGCCATCAAAATCAAACATACTTATTTCGCCGACAAAACGCAGTATGCCGATGCTCGGACGGCAATAAGTAAACTGGATTTTGAGCAACTGCCTTTCAAGTACCGCCTCTTCTTCCATTTGCCATATTCCATTGCTAAAATCCTATACCAATTAGACGAAAAACGTCGAAGCAGATGATATCCATTGTCATTCCTTTATACAACAAGGCGCAGTCGATTACTAACACTATTCGTAGTCTTCAACGCCAGACCTACCAAGACTTTGAGATTGTGGTAGTGGACGGCTATTCCACTGACGGTTCGTTGGAGCAGATACAACAACTCTCGAAGCAAGACCCGCGCATACATGTCTATATGCAGGTCAATAGGCACGGTGTCACACCCGCGCGTAATGAGACTGTCGAACATGCACAAGCCGAACATATAGCCTTCATTGATGCCGACGATAGATGGGATGACCACTACCTTGAGAACCTCGTTGCTCTTATTCATGACTACCCGCAAGCTGGGATATGGGGTATGGCATATTCCACTATGCAAGGCGAACAAGTACTTGTTGATAGCCGTTGGCAAAGTGCACCGTACAACGATTTTCGCGGTCTGTTGCCTGCCAACCCTTGGCGCGAATGGGGATGCCCGTTCTGGACAAGTGCTACCGCCATAAGCAAAAAAGCCTTCAACGAGGTGGGAGGCTTCGATAATAGTATCATCTATGGCGAAGATATAGACCTGTGGTACAGGCTGATACTGAATTATCCCGCCGCTTTCGATGCTACAAACAATATGGCATACTATCGTACGGATGCCGAAAACCGTGCCTGCGAACATACCTTCCCCTTGAATATTCATATCCCCTCACATATTGACAAATATAAGCCATACCGTTTAGCCAATACCGATTTTCGGGCGTTCTTCGACCGACAAATGCTCTATCGACTATTCCCCTATACAGCCGACACTGAATATCAAAATGCACTTAAACCTATACTGCAACAGATAGACTTCAGCCTGCAAAAAAAGAGTATGTGTTGGCGATTCCGTTTCCCCAAACTATACCGTTTCTATCTACGCTGCAAGGGTAAAGAAGATAAACACTTAGAACAATATCAAGGAGGACAGTAAGATGAAAGTGGTGATTATAGCAGGCGGTCAAGGTACACGCATTCAATCGGTCAATAGCGAGATACCCAAAGCACTCATCCCCGTTGCCGGCAAGCCGGTCTTGGAACATGAGGTGTTGCTCGCTCAACGATACGGTTTTACTGAATTTATCTTCGTCATCGGATACCTCGGAGAACAGATACAAAAGTATTTCGGCGATGGAAGCAAGTGGGGAGTCAAGATTGACTATTTCGTTGAGACACAGCCTCTTGGTACTGCCGGTGCATTGCCTTATTTAGCCGATCGACTCACCGACAGCTTCTTTGTCTTTTATGGTGATACGGTGATGGATATCGACCTTATGGCGATGAAACGCTTTCACGAACAACATAATGCCGATGCCACTTTACTCCTACACCCTAATGACCACCCATACGATTCAGATATAGTGGATATTGACACCACAACCAAACAGGTGAAACAGATCTACCATAAGCCTCACCCTGAAGGATTTGTGAGTCATAACATTGTCAATGCTGCCGTCTTTATCTTTTCACCGAAGATACTGACAGAGATAGAAGCAGGTAAGAAATGTCATATAGAAAAACATGTGCTCGCTCGTTGTCTGGACAAAGGTCTGCGACTATATGGATATCCCTCTGCCGAGTATGTGAAAGATATGGGTACACCTGATCGCTATCAGTCGGTGGAACAGGATTTTTTGTCCGGTACGGTGGCAAAGCGGAATAATGCCTATAAACGTCAAGCCGTCTTTCTCGACCGTGACGGAACAATCAATCAAGAGGTTAACCTGCTCTCTAACCCCGAGCAGATGCAACTCATAGAGGGTGCGGCTGAGGCTATACGACTGCTCAATAATAACGGCATCCTCGCTATCGTAGTCACCAACCAACCCGTTATTGCACGCAACCTATGCTCACTCGAAGAGTTGGACCATATACATCAAACAATGGAAACGTTGTTAGGAAAAGAACACGCCTACGTGAACGCTATCTATTTCTGTCCTCATCACCCCGATGGCGGTTACCCAGAAGAAAGAAAAGAATATAAGATTGTATGCCACTGTCGCAAACCACAACCAGGTATGCTACTCCAAGCAGCACAAGACTGGAATATAGACCTGTCAGCATCCTATATGATAGGCGACTCTGAACGTGACGTGCAAGCCGGACTAAACGCCGGTGTCAAACAATCAATAAAAATCAATACCAATCAACCGAACGCTCTGCTCGAAGCCGTTAAAAACATATTGCTATGATCATCTCCCGTACACCACTGCGCATATCCTTCGCCGGAGGAGGTAGCGACCTGCCTGCCTACTACAAAGAGAATGGCGGAGCAGTACTCTCCACCACCATCAATAAATATATCTACCTCGCTGTACATCAGTACTTCTATCCTAATCAGTCGCTACTCAAATACTCGCAGACCGAACTGGTTCGCTCTAACGCTGAGATACAGCATCCGCTCTTTCGCGAATGTATGCAGATGCTTGATATACACGGCATTGACATATCCTCTATGGCTGATGTGCCTGCCGGAACAGGGTTGGGAAGCAGCAGTGCTTTCACCGTCAGTCTGCTTAACGTCCTGCACGCCTATAAGCACGAGGCTGTCTCACCCGAATACCTCGCACAGACAGCGTGCCATATAGAGATAGAAAGGCTCGGTGACCCTATAGGCAAACAAGACCAATATGCCGCCGCTTATGGAGGACTCAACTTCATAAGCTTTAATCAGGACGGTAGCGTGGACGTGGAAAAAATTGTGATGCCCACAGAAGCAAAAAAAGCACTCGAGAATAACCTCTTTATGTACTATACCGGCACTACCCATTCCGCAAAGGCTATCCTCACCGAACAGAATAAAGAGATGCAGAACATTGATAAAAGGCAGGTAATGAGTCGGATGGTGGAGATGGCATATCAGTTGCGACACGTGCTCGAGAGTGGTAGCATAGACGACTTCGGCAAAATACTGCACGAAGGATGGCTCCTGAAAAAATCTATTTCTACAAGTATATCCAATCCCGTTATAGATACACTCTACCAATGCGGACTGCAAGCAGGTGCTTTAGGCGGCAAACTGCTCGGTGCCGGAGGCGCAGGATTCGTACTCTTCTACGTGCCGAAAGACAAACAAACGAACTTCAAAAAACAAATGACAGCATATACCGAACTGCCTTTCAACTTCGAAAACTACGGTAGCAAAATAATCTATATGAACGAATAAGACTATGAAAGACTATACACAAGACATAACAACCTATCTGGAAAAAGAAAAAAGTGTTATAGACCTTATTGATAAACAGGCTATTAACACTGTGATGAATGTGTTGGAAAAGGCACGGGAAGAAGGCAGACAAGTGTTTGTTATGGGCAACGGAGGTAGTGCTGCCACCGCCTCACACTACGTATGCGACTTCAATAAAGGTATATCCTACGGCAAATATCAACGCTATCGCTTTATCTGCCTCAACGATAATGTGCCTACACTAATGGCGTATGCCAACGATATAAGTTATAATGATATCTTCATCGAACAACTCAAAAACTTCTATCGCTCAGGCGATGTCGTTTTAGGTATATCCGGTTCGGGCAACAGCGAAAACGTGGTCAGAGCAATGCTTTGGGCTAAAGACAATAATGCTACCACTATCGCCTTCACCGGATATGACGGCGGTAAACTGCACCAAATAGCAGAATATAAGGTTAATATACCGGTCCACGATATGCAAATAACGGAAGACCTGCACATGATGCTCGACCATTGTATGATGAAAATCCTATGCCAATAAGCACGCACTGCCACCACCAACAATCCCCTACAGACCGCTTTTTGACTCCTACCTGCGGGATAATGCTGAACCCTGTAAAAATAAGAGAAAAGTGATACAACCCTGTTCTTGATAATCAGTTTATTATAACGTTTTGTCCCAAC
Source organism: Paludibacteraceae bacterium (assembly GCA_017450685.1). GTDB lineage: Bacteria > Bacteroidota > Bacteroidia > Bacteroidales > Paludibacteraceae > Colicola. Next base: position 5,870 of record JAFSTB010000034.1, on the reverse strand, counting down.
GAAAACGACCGTTTTCGTTGGGACAAATTTTTATAGAAAAAGTCGAAAATTTGGGTACAAATAACCACAAAAACACCTCGAAAAACGGCATTGATATAATGCTCAAAGATTGAACAATCTGACACTGTTTTTCGTACTTAAAATGACATTTATCCGCATAAAGCCTTAATCACATTGACAAAAAATGTCATAATTGACAAAAAATGTAACAAAAGTTGTGCAGAAAATTTGCACACTCCGTTTTCTTTACCTACCTTTGCAGCCGATAGAGAACCCCAAAAATATGTCCCAACGAAAACGGTCGTTTTTCTTGGTACACCTATCTATCTATATATTAAGCAGATAGATTTTTATTATCTATTTTCTGCCCTATTGATGGTTTGTTGTGTGATAGATATCACAAGCCGAGTAGGAGTGAAAGGCAACGCCATTGAAAGTTGCAAATGATAGGTGTATGAATGACGACTATATTGGGTGGATTGGTGTATATGGGTAAAGAGGTGCCTATAAGAGGTCACACATGAAAGGGTTCTCCAAAAGGGAGCCCTTTTATATGTATATAGCCTTTATTCATAATTAGGAATTAGGAATTCTCTCTCGTTAATAATATACCCTCGGCGATTTAATCGCCGCACACTCACAGGAGCGCGGGCGGCTCGCTTGCAAAACAGAAACAATTAAAACAATAATACTAACCCTCTAAAACCCTTACAACTATGAAAAACTATTCTCAATTTTCTTCGTGTTGGCAATGTAGCTGCCGGTAGGCGTGTAGCAGAGAATAGAATAGTTTTGACTGTGCCGCGAACACATTAAACCGCGCAAATTGACCTTATGATATAGCGATATTACCGCTTGTTTTTGTGTCCGTTGAGCGTCTGTATGAACAGGAACTGAAATGGAACTGAACAGGAACAGCGGTGGAAAACAGCGACCTTTGACGTATTGGATTACCGTGAAAACAAAAAAAATGAAGTAAGTTTTATAAAATTGTTTTCTACAGATACTGAGAATAATAAATGTTTTTCTTTGAATTATATTTGGCGGAATGAAGCATTTTTCTTACCTTTGTCGCCAAAAATAAATCAATACTAATTTTGTCAGTTTTCGAGTATGAATCTTATCGGTAGAGAGCGTGAACAAGCCGAGTTGCTACGACTGTTCCATTCGGGTGAACCGGAATTTGTTATGTTGTATGGCAGACGGCGTGTAGGCAAAACATTCCTCATTCGCCGCTTGTTTGGCAAAAACTTTTGTTTTTATATGACCGGCATTGCCAATGCGGGTCGCGAGCAACAACTCAGCAACTTTCGGCAGACGATGCAGTCGTTCTGCAAACGATTAGCGATTAAACAGCCCGCCGATTGGTTTGAGGCTTTTGCGCTGCTTCGACAACTCATTGAGCGTTCGAAGGCGGACAGAAAAGTGATTTTCTTAGATGAACTGCCATGGATGGACACTCCTAAATCCGGATTAGTCAGTGCTTTGGAGCATTTTTGGAACGGCTGGGCAAGCGACAGAAACGATGTTATGCTGATTGTTTGCGGCAGCGCGGCTTCGTGGCTTGTTAAGAACATTGAAGCGAACAAAGGCGGGTTGCATAACCGCCTGACAGCTAAGATACGTCTTCAGCCTTTCACTTTGCACGAAGCGGAATTGTTCCTGCGCAGAAAAGGACTGCGCTGGGATGCTGCCAAAGTGGCGCAATGCTATATGGCTTTTGGCGGCATACCTTATTACCTAAACCTGCTCAACAAAGACAAGAGTTTGGCGGAAAATATGGATGCTCTCTTTTCCGGCGACAACGGACTGCTTGCCAACGAATTTGAACACTTGTATGCTTCGCTGTTCACCCATTCGGAAGAGTATGTGGAGATTGTGCGGATACTCAGTAGGAAAAAAACGGGTTTCACACGCGAAGAGATTGTGCGTCTGACAAAACGACCGGACGGCGGCAGTCTGACAAGACGACTGAATGACTTGTGCGATTGCGGATTGGTGCAGCGGTATTTGGCACACGGCAGCATTTCCGCTATGTACCGAATGGTGGATTTCTATACGCTTTTCTATTTCCATTTTCTGCAAAACCCGACAACTTCTGCGCAAATCGTTTGGCAACAGAAGATGCTCACACCTGCATACACCACTTGGTGCGGATTGGCTTTTGAACGACTTTGCTTTGCCCATCTTTCGCAGATCAAACGTGCTTTGGGGATTGAAGGCATCAGTACCGTCACCTACGCGCTTTATAAGGATAATGCGCAGATAGATATGGTGATAGAAAGAAGTGACAAAGTGGTCAATCTATGTGAGATAAAGTTTACAGACTTGCCCTACTCATTAAGCAAGCGCGAAGCAGAACTAATACGCAACCGAATGGCTGTTTTGAACAATACTTTCAAAACAAGAAGAACGATTTCTACAGTACTCTTGACCAACACGAAAGCAATAAAAAATACGCACTATAACAGTATTATAGACAAAAATATCACTCTTGACGACTTGTTGAAACCGTAATTTATTTTTGGCGGAATAATACATATTTAGACTCTTTTCCGCCAAAAATAAAATAACGATATAATTAAGCGGTAATCCAATCAGAGCGGATTACCGCTTGTTTTTGTGTCCGTTGAGCGTCTGTCTGAACAAGAACTGAAACGGAACTGAACAGGAACGGCGGTAGGAAAAAACACTATACGGATACTATACCTTTACTTATAGGATAGCCATCCCATGTACACAGAAAATAGGAAATAAAATAAGCGTTCATATATCATCACCGATACTATTGGTGATAAAAAGTCCCCACTGCCTTCGAGCGTTGGATAACCAATATAAGACCCCCCCTCCGAGCGTCGGAAAAAAGTAATGATAACGTATCCGTCAATATGGCATCAACGATGCTATCGTTGACACAAAGCACCGCCTATAAAAAAAACAGTGATATATAACAAACCAAAATACTAACCCTCAAACCCTTACAACTATGAAAAAACTATTCTTGTTACTAACCGCAGTACTGCTCTGCACAGGCATGGTAGTACAAGCGCAACTGTTAACTTTGTTGGATGATCAAAATGTGGATAACATTAAAAGAAGTCCGGCTGCCGTTCAATCAACACTTTCTCAAAACTGGCATTATGATGAAATAATTTCAAATTATACAACGGGAGATAGTGGTGATGGTCAGTTGTATTACAGAACGAATGTATTTGTTTTATTAGCTCAAAAGAGTAATAGTGATGTCCTCCAGTTATACTTTAGTAGGACAACAGATACTTATTATGGCACATACGAAGGTGGTGGAACATATAATGGTGATATCAATGGTCCGTATCCTGATACTTACGGTTTATATAAAACTACAATTAATACCCAATACTGTGTTTGGCAAGGACCAGCAGGTAAGTGTGCTTGGGTCTGGAATGAATATCAGGGTTCATGCTCAAATAACCAATACGCTTCTACGGGTTTATTTTCTGCAGTAAGGATCAATGGAACAGTTTATAAAATACGATATGGCAACGTTGTTGTATCCGAAAATAACGTTGGAGGATTGTTTGTTGAATCTGATGCAAGCGTGAAGGATTATGATAGCAATTATACAATTTATTTCACTCTTGGCAATCGTAACGAATATACTATCAATTTAGGTAGCGGCTCTATGACACTCAATAGTGCATCCTCTATGACAATGGCTGCTACAAGCGGTTCGAGTAGCGCATCATTGAGACTGAACAATCTTGCAACAGGTAGTTATGCTACGAGCGATTTTGAATTGAGCAACTGTTCATTCAGTTACAATGGGAGTGCTATAACCATACAAGAAATTTCAGCCGATGTGACAGCAAGCAATGGCGTATATACAATGGTGGCAACTATCCGTGATAACCAGCAAAATGTATATTTTGTAACATTAACCGCTCCGATTAAGTACTATGTAGCCTTCAATGCCAATGGCGGTTCGGGAACTATGAGCAATCAAGCGTTCACATACGACGTGGCGCAGAACCTCACATCCAACGCCTTCACCCGCACCGGCTATACCTTCGCAGGTTGGGCAACCTCTGCTGAAAGAGCCAACGTCGGTACAGTGGATCATACCAACGGCAAAAACGTCAGCAACCTGACCACTTCCAATGATGTTACCGTTGATCTCTATGCTGTATGGACTATCAATAAGCACAAAGTGACGGTCAATGTATCACCGAGCGGATATGGAACGGTACGAGTGGTAAGCGGCAGCGAACTTGGTTCTGTTGAAGTGACTGAAGTTCCGTATAATACTGCCTACAGCACCTCAAGCAATGTCCTCACCATCGGCAGTACAATCGCAACTATCACCGCAACGGCAGCTACTCCTTCGCCCGATGACGGTTACACGTACTCATTCAGCAGTTGGTCGTCCACATCCGGCACTATGCCAGATAACGACCTGACCATCACCGCCAACTTTACCCGTAGTGCTACTCCCTACACTATCACCTATAACCTGAACGATGGTACGAATCCTGTTTCGCCCGCTCCTGCAACTTCTTACACAATTGAGAGTACAACGATTACTCTGCCTACACCGACCAAAGAAGGTTTCCGCTTCGATGGGTGGTATGCCAACAGTGACCTCTCCACCGGCGGTGTACAAACAGAAATCGCCACCGGCTCAACAGGCAACAAGACTTATTGGGCAAAGTGGACTCTCAAGACCTACGCCATTACCTACGACAAGGGTGCTAACGGCACGGGCACAATCGCCGCAGGCGAGAAGACCTACAATGTGGACTTCACCTTGTCAAACAGCACGTTCACCCGCACAGGCTACACACAGACCGGCTGGAGCACAGAAGATGGCGGCAGCAAGGCTTACGACCTCGGCGACACCTACACCGGCAACACCGCCCTTGACCTCTATCCGTATTGGGAAGTTAACTCCTACCGCCTCAACCTCACCTCCGGCGGCTATGGAACGGTCGGTCGTAGCGACAACGGCAACAACACTACCGTCCTTCACTACAACGATAATATCAATCTGACAGCAGAACCAGCCGAACACTACCACTTCGTCAATTGGACCGGCAACGGGGCTGAGTATGTTAGCAATAATGTGTTCACCGTGCCTAACGGAAGCAATAATACCACTTACAATGTGCAAGCCAACTTTGCAATCAATACCCATACCGTCACCTATAGCGCACCTGCTAATGGTACACTGACGGTGATGAACGGTGCGACACCCGTTGCAAGCGGCACCAGTGTCAATTATGGCACCAATCTCACCATCACTGCCTCTCACGCAGATGGTTTCAGACTGAGTGCTCTCACTGTCAATGGCTCTGCTTTCACCTCAGGCGAGACTTACGAAGTGGAAGGCACAACCACTATTGTTGCCACTTTTGAAGAGGATATAACCAACTACAACCTCACCTTCAGCGCAGGGTCTAATGGAGAGGTGACAGGTACGGCTGCAGATGAAGACATAGCAGCAGAAACAACACACAGTTTAGCTGAGAACACACCTATCAGTCTCACTGCCGAAACTAACAACCCCTTCTACACCTTCAGCGAATGGCAGAACACATCAACAGGCGCACAAGTAAGCACTGAGGCTACATATAACTTCAACCTCACCGGCAATACAGACCTCACCGCGACCTTCGTCCTGCCGACAACCATCGAACTGAAAGATAATGAAGATGCTGCATACTATACCGCCTTCGATGCATTGGCAGGTACAGCAGGCAGGAACGTGACACTGTTGCGTACACTGAAAGGTAACACATGGAACACTATCAACCTGCCGTTTGATGTTAATTTCACAGAAACGGGTAATGAGGCTTATGACGGTATGTTCTATGAGTTCAAGGGTGCATCGG
>JAFSTB010000033.1 GCA_017450685.1 Paludibacteraceae bacterium | reverse complement strand
GTACAAAATGTCAACGAACACTTGATACAAAGCCGTCCTTAGCGGCGCGACCCCCATGGGGGTCATTAGTATCACAATTTATTTATAATAATATCCTTCTAAGGAAGGGAAAAAGTGTAAACGATCTTATGATATACGATATTTACTCACTAACATTTACTTCTCTTGGGTGGCGGCGAAACAAAAAAATACGAAAATGGTTGCAGTGGCGACCGATAAATAATTAGGGGTTCTCTGCCGCCACCCCTATAGCAAGAGCCGCTCCGTCAAGGAGCGGCTCTTTATTAACATTTACTCACTAACATTCACTTACCAACACGAAGTGACTAACATTTACTCACTAACCGCAGGTGACACACCTGCGTACCCAACATTCACTTTCTTAGTCTTGGAATTTGGCGCAGAGGAACTCACGGTTGAGGCGTGCTATGTTTGCCAGCGATACGCTTTTTGGACATTCGGCGGCGCAGGCACCTGTGTTAGTGCAGTTGCCGAAGCCTAACTCGTCCATCTTAGCGACCATAGCTTTAGCGCGTCTTGCTGCTTCCACTTTGCCTTGTGGCAGCAGAGCCAGTTGGCTCACTTTGGCAGCAACGAAGAGCATAGCACTACCGTTCTTACATGCTGCAGCGCACGCACCGCAACCGATACATGAGGCAGCATCCATAGCCTCATCGGCAACGGGCTTGGGTATGGGTATAGCATTGGCATCGGGTACGCCACCGGTATTAACACTGACAAAACCACCGGCTTGCATTATCTTGTCGTATGCTTTGCGATCCACCATCAAGTCTTTGATAACGGGGAAAGCGCGACTGCGCCACGGCTCGATAGTGATGGTCTCACCATCGTGGAACTTGCGCATGTGCAATTGGCAGGTGGTGATAGCCGAGTCTGGACCATGAGGATGACCGTTAACATACATTGAACACATACCGCATATACCTTCACGGCAGTCGTGGTCAAAAGCAATAGGGTCTTTTTTCTCGGCGATGAGTTGTTCGTTGAGAATGTCAATCATCTCAAGGAAGGATGCACCTTGAAAGACGTTTTTCAGTTCGTAGGTCTCAAAATAACCTTTCGCTTTGGGTCCTGCCTGACGCCAAACGCGCACTTTGATGTTAATGTTCTGATCCATTATCGGTGTATTTAGTCGTTTCAGACGGCAAAGGTACGCCATTTTTTTTATATAACAACAATTTTTGTGCATAATTTTGCACAATCGTGAAAAACATTGTACTTTTGCAGGCAGTTAAACAATCATTATCTATGGCGCTAATTAAAACTATCAATCGCAATGGTGAGGTATTGACCCCTCGGATTGCATCTGATGTCTTTATGGCAGATAATGCTACGGTGGTTGGTGATGTGACGGTGGGTGAAGGCAGCAGTCTGTGGTTCAATGCCGTACTGCGTGGTGACGTGAACACCATCACTATCGGCAAGCATTGTAATATACAGGATGGCAGCGTGTTGCACACTCTCTATCAAAAATCCACCATCACTTTGGGCGACTATGTGTCAGTCGGTCATAATGTTACTATCCACGGAGCCGATGTGGACGATTATGCACTCATTGGTATGGGTGCCACCTTGCTTGACGGTGCGCACGTTGGTGAAGGTGCTATAGTGGCAGCAGGTGCTTTGGTGCTGAAAAACACACAGATAGGTGCATACGAGTTGTGGGGAGGGGTGCCTGCTAAGTTCATAAAGAAAGTGGACCCGGAGCAGACGGAAGAGATAAACAAGAAGATAGCACACAACTATGCTATGTACGCCGATTGGTATAAAGAATAAAAAACAGAGAATATGTACAAACGCATCTTATTAAAACTCTCAGGTGAGAGTCTGATGGGTGAGCAAGGTTATGGTATAGACCCGTTGCGCTTGCAGCAGTATGCCGAGCAGATACGTGAGATAGCCGATATGGGTGTGGAGATTGGCATAGTGATAGGTGGCGGCAATATCTTCCGCGGTCTGAGCGGTTCGAAGAAAGGGTTTGACCGTGTCAAGGGTGATCAGATGGGTATGTTAGCCACTGTTATTAACTCTCTTGCTCTTTGTTCGGCATTAGAGGCTTTGGGTAGGCCATGTCGAGTACTGACTTCGGTTAGGATGGAGCCGGTGGGCGAACTATATCAAAAAGATAAGGCATTGCGTCTGATGCGCAAAGGCAATGTGGTGATAGTGGCAGGAGGTACAGGGAATCCGTATTTTACCACCGATACGGCGTGTGTGCTTCGTGCCATTGAGTTGGAAGCGGATGTACTTTTCAAAGGTACGCGCGTGGATGGTATATACACTGCCGACCCTGAGAAAGACCCGACTGCCACCAAGTTTGCCGAGATCACTTTTGACGATATCCTTGAGCGTCGCCTTAAAGTAATGGACTTGACGGCTATCACTCTTTGCCGAGAGAACGGAATGTCGCTGTATGTGTTCGATATGGATACGGTGGGCAATCTGCGCCGTGTGATAGAAGGTGAACCTATAGGTACACTTGTCAAACAAGAGAAATAGTATAATAACCACTAAACCATACAACTATGCTTGACCCCAAAGACATTAAGCAAGAAGCGGAGATAGCTATGCAATCCGCCGTAGAGTATTTAGACGACACGCTTGCTCATATCCGTGCAGGCAAAGCCAGTCCCAGTTTGTTGGATTCCATCCGCATCGACTATTACGGCACTATGTCGCCGCTGAGTAATGTGGCTACTGTCACCACTCCTGATGCGCGCACTATTCAGATACAGCCGTGGGAGAAAAAGATATTAGGCGACATAGAGCGTGCTATCATCAACTCTAATATCGGTCTTGCCCCCAATAACAACGGTGAAACAATCCGTCTTATCATTCCTCCTTTGACAGAAGAGCGTCGTCGCGACCTTGCCAAACAGTGCAAAGGTGAAGCCGAAAACGCCAAAGTGAGTGTGCGCAATGCTCGCAGAGATGCTATCGACACACTAAAGAAACAGATCAAAGAGGGTCTGCCTGAAGATGCTGAGAAGGATGCCGAAGCGGATATGCAAAAACTACACGATAAGTACATTCGTCTCATTGACGATGTATATGCCAAGAAAGAGAAGGAGATAATGACCGTCTGATGCCTGTGAAAAGGCTCATATACGTTTGTCTCTTTATCGGACTGTCAATAGCAGGCTGCCTTCAAGCGCGCACACGACTGTCGTTAGACAGTTTGGAGCGTTTGCTTGACCTGCCTGCTATCGGTGTACCTATAGTGCAGTACTCGCCCGAGACTGAATGGGTCTTAGGCGGTGCAGTGCAAGGTTATTTTCGCTGTAAGAACCAGTCGCGCTCGTCCATTGTGCAACTGAGCGGGGCTTATACTTTCCGCCATCAGTGGTATCTGAAAACATCAGGTACTGTCTATTTCGGCAGACGTACCTCATGGCAACTGTCGTACAGGTTAGGCTATCGCGACTATCCCGACAGTTGGTATGAACGCGGCAATCGGTACGAATGGAAAGAAAGTGAGAGTTATACCTCTCAACGCTTCAATGCCTCTTTGCAGCCATTGTACGTGTTGCCTCGCCATTGGGCTATCGGTCCGGATATCAATGCTATATGGGAGAAGACATCGCTATGGAAAGAGCAGGCGATGATGGGTATAGGCGTAATGGCACAATATGACACCAGAGACCAACAGTTCTATCCAAGCAAAGGTCTGTTCTTCTCCATCTCATGCTCTAACTACGAACCGCTTAACCATAGATACAGGCGTGTGGCGATAATAAAAACCGACTTACGCAATTCTGTGCCTATCTATAAAAGTCTCCTTTTTGCGTGGCAACATATATCGCAGTGGGCTATAGGTAAGGATATACCCAACCCCATGCTTCCTACTTTGGGAGGCGAGGATATGTTGCGTGGCATACCGCAGAATATGTATCGCGACAACGCTCTATGGGCATTGCAGACAGAATTGCGCTTCCCTATCTATCGGTTGCTTCGCGGAACGGTCTTTGCCTCTATAGGTGATGTGTATAACCTTGATAAATGGAGATGGGCTGTACCCAAAGTGGGTTATGGCTTGGGGTTACGACTCTGTATCAACCGTATAAAAGTGAATGTAAGGTTGGATGTGGCGCGTAATAATGTGTATAAAAGGTGGGATACATGGGAGAGTTATTCCGTGTATTTCACTGCTATAGAAGCCTTTTGAGTATGCAAGCATTAGTTATTCGTTCCACAGGAACGACCTATACCGTTCTTCGTGACGACGGCACTATCGTCGAGGCGCATATAAAAGGGAATATGCGTCTTAAAGGTATCCGCACCACTAACCCCGTGGCTGTAGGCGACAGAGTGGAGGTGGCGGAACAGACAGATGGTACCTATTGGCTCACACGCATTGAGCCGCGACGCAATTATATCATCCGTCGCGCCACTAATCTGAGCAAAGAGGCACATATACTTGCCGCTAATATCGACCAAACAGCACTTATCGTCACTCTCCATCACCCCATCACCTCCACCGTTTTTATCGACCGCTTTCTTGCCACCGCAGAGGCTTATAGCGTGCCGGCAATTCTGATATTCAATAAGATAGACCTGCTCAGCGAAGAAGAGACTGAACAACTGCTATCCTTACGCCGCTTATATGAGTCGCTTGGCTATCCCACTATAGCACTCTCTGCTTTGCAACCTGCCACACGAGATGTACTCCTTCCCCTCTTATCCGACAAGACGACACTGCTATCAGGCAATTCCGGTGTGGGCAAATCGACGCTGCTTAACACTATCTTCGGCAAACAACTGACGCGCACAGGAGATGTATCGGCAGCACACGATAAAGGTATGCATACCACCACCTTCTCTGAGATGTACGCCTTGCCGTCAGGTGGGTGGCTTATTGATACTCCGGGCATCAAAGGATTCGGCTCGGTGGAAATGCAAAAAGAAGAGGTAAGCCACTATTTCCGCGAGATTTTTGCCATTGGCAGAAACTGCCGTTTTGGCAATTGTCTGCATACAGGCGAACCGGGATGCGCTGTGGTTAAGGCTGTGGAAAACGGACAGATAGCATTCTCGCGGTTCGACAGTTATCTCTCGCTCTTAGGTGATACGGACGAAAATAAATACCGCTGACAATATGAACCGCTTAATGCAAAAAATCTTTCTCAACGAGCGAGTTATACTGACCGTTATCTTGCTTAATGCCGTTGTCATCTATCTTAACGAGTCAGGTTTCACCAACGGCTTGCTGCTATGTCTTGACATCTCTTGCACTCTGTTCTTCGTCGCGGAGATGATAGTTAAGCAAGTGCAATACGGCTGTCGTCGGTATTGGCAATCAGGCTGGAACAGATTGGACGGAGTATTGGTTATACTCTCTCTGCCGTCACTCATTGTGCCGTTTTTGGATATAAACATGTTCAATTTCTCCACCGTCATTCTCTTGCGCCTGCTTCGCGTAATACGCTTTGCCAGAGTGTTCCACCTCTTCCCGAACATCACCAAAACACTTTCCGGATTGAAACGCGCCATTCGCGATTCAGGTGTGGTAGTGATATGTTTTATCATTGCCATTATTATCATCGGATTGATCAATTGCAGTCTCTATAAAGAGGTGGCACCCGAATATTTTTCCACTCCTTTGGACTCCATCTACACCGTCTTTCGTATCTTCACCATAGAGGGTTGGTATGAGGTGCCGGATGCCATCGCTGCGGCTACAGCACCGTGGATAGGCAAACTCTCAAGACTCTATTTCTGCCTCATTCTCAGTATGTTCGGTATATTAGGCATGTCGTTCATCAACTCCGTTTTTGTGGACGCTATGGTGGAGGATAACAACGATGATGTAAAAGAACAACTCAAGCGCTTGGAAGAGAAAATCGACCAACTGTCAAAGAAAATCAAGTAAGTACTTGTAATAAAGAAATTATTTGCGTACCTTTGCGCACAAATAATAACATTAGTTACTTTATCTATGAGACACATTTTCACTTTCTTATTTGCCGTTATGGGCAGTGTTATGCTTTTTGCTCAGCAAGACAAGGCACAGTATAACGACCTCTTCTATCGTCTCAACCCCTCGGATATGACTGCCGAAGTGGCAGAGAACCCCGCAGCCGTGGATGAGATAGTCATTCCCGAAACCATTGAGGTGGGGCAAGAGACCTATACGGTGACGGAGATAGGTGCCAAAGCATTCAAAGGATGTAAAAAACTCAACGAAGTGGTCATCCCCTCAACCGTTCAACTCATCGACCGTACCGCCTTCGACGGAACAGGAGTAATGCTCAATAAAGAGAAATGGGCAAATGGCGCACTTATCATCGACGGATGCCTGATAGCCACCAACAAAAGCATCAAAGCCAAATATGAAGTGCCCACTGATGTGCGTATCATCGCCGCCGGTGCCTTTGAAAATAACAAGACGGTGACTAATGTTATTCTGCATAACGCACTCACGCGTATCGACCACGATACCTTCAAAGGCTGCAAAAACCTCACCAAAATAACAATACCCGAATCAGTCACTTTTATCGGCGAAGATGCCTTTACCGACTGCGGTATCTATCTCAACGAAAAGAAGTGGAAACGCGGCTCTCTCTTTATCTCCAACTGCCTCATACGCGTCAATGATAATGCCCCCGCCAAATATGTCTTTAAGACCAAAGAGCCTACACGACTTATTGCGGCAGGTGCTTTTGCCAAAAACAAAAAAATCACTACCATCACTATTCCAGAAGGTATAGAAGAGATACCTTCTGCCGCTTTCTACCATTGCGAGATGTTGCAAACAGTCGTTTGTCCGCAGTCACTCAAACGCATCGGTATGTACGCATTCTATGAGTGCGGTAAACTGCAACAGATAAGTCAGTTTGACAACGTGGAAGAGATAGGCGGAGGTGCTTTCTACGGTTGCACTCAACTCATGCAACCAGTGCTCACCAACAAAATGCAGGTGGTACCCAAAGGCTGCTTCTTTACCTGCCTGCAGTTTGCTGCTCTCACTATCCCCGAAGGCATTCGTGTCATTGAGGATGCCGCCTTCAGCGGTTGCACAGGCATAGATGAAATAACCTTCCCTAATTCGCTGGAAGTGATAGGCGATATGGCTTTTGCAGGTTGCAACAAACTCAAAATGCTCAAAATCCCTGCCAAAGTGAATAAACTGGGCAGAGGTGCTTTCCGCGACTGCACACAACTCTTCTCCGTCACCCTGCCTTCCGAATTGTATGCTATTGATGATGAGGCGTTTGCTCTGTGCATACTGCTGGAAAAAGTGGCTTTCCCAAAAGAACTGTTCCGTATAGGTAAAAAGGCCTTCCTCGACTGTAAGTCGCTTAGAAGCGTATCTTTTGGCGAACGACTGAACGCAATTGAAGATGAAGCGTTCAAAAACTGCGTCCTGCTCGAAGATGTGCAATTGCCCGACCAGATGGAAGTGCTGCGACAACACGCTTTTGCAGGTTGTACAGGACTACGCAAACTCTCCTTAGGTGACAAAATAGAGAACATAGGCGACTTTGCCTTCAACGGCTGCCGCTCACTACAAGAAGTGAAAATGCCGGCACACCTCAAAGAAATAGGTATTCGCGCATTCGCCGAATGTAAATACCTGACAAAAATAGTATGGCCCGAAGACCTTGAACTGGAATACATAGCACAAGAAGCGTTCCTTAACTGCGAGCGACTCGCTATCCCCGAATTGGACGAATATGTAGAATACGGCAAATCGGTATTCAAGGGCTGCAAACAAGAATAATAAACACAACAGCACAAAAGGCTGTCATAAAAACATATACTATGAGCGAAGAAAAGAAAATGCCATCGGCAGAGAAACTGAAAGCCTTGCAGTTGGCAATGGCTAAGATTGACAAAGATTTTGGTAAAGGTGCTATCATGCGTCTCGGTGACGAAAAAGTGGAAGAAGTGCCTGTCATCTCCACCGGTAGTGTGGGACTCAACCTCGCTTTGGGCGTAGGCGGTTATCCACGCGGCAGAGTGATTGAGATATATGGTCCTGAGAGCAGCGGTAAGACCACCCTCGCTATACACGCTATGGCTGAAGTGCAACGTCAAGGAGGCATCGCCGCTATCATCGATGCCGAACATGCTTTCGACCGTTTCTATGCCGAGAAATTAGGTGTGGATGTTGAAAACCTGCTTATAGCACAACCCGACAGCGGCGAACAAGCACTCGACATCGCCGACGAACTGATACGCTCCAGCGCAGTCGATCTCGTCGTAATTGACTCAGTGGCAGCACTCACTCCGAAAGCAGAAATAGAAGGAGATATGGGTGATAATAAAGTGGGACTGCAAGCAAGACTGATGTCGCAGGCACTGCGCAAACTGACGGCAACCATCAACAAAACGCAAACAACCTGTATCTTTATCAACCAACTGCGCGAAAAAATTGGCGTCATGTTCGGCAACCCCGAAACAACGACAGGCGGTAATGCTCTCAAGTTCTACGCCTCCGTCCGCCTCGACATAAGAAAAGTGACATCGATAAAGAACGGCGATGAGGTGATAGGTAACCAAGTGAGAGTGAAAGTGGTGAAGAACAAAGTGGCACCACCGTTCCGTAAAGCAGAGTTCGACCTTATGTTCAACCAAGGTATAAGCAAAGTGGGTGAGTTAGTCGATCTGGGTACTGCTACGGGCGTACTGACCAAAGCCGGTTCGTTCTATAGCTATGAAGGCAACCGATTAGCACAAGGACGTGATGCAGTCAAAAACGTGCTGCAAGACAACCCCGACCTCGCCGACGAAATAGAAGCCAAAATAATGGAATCGCTAAAAAAGTCTAACTAAAAAAAATAACAACTATGGAAACAGTGTGGATAGTAATCGGCATTATTGCTTTCATGATTTTCTTCATCGCTATCTCTTACGTGAAGACATCACCCAATCAGGCCTTAGTCATCTCTGGTTGGCCTCGTACCAAACCTAAGTTCCTCATCGGTACCGGCGGACTGCGTATCCCCGGACTGCAAAAAGTGGATAGACTCTATCTTGGTCAGTTGAGCGTTGACATCAAAACCGACTCCTCTGTTCCCACCTCCGACTTTATCAACGTCGATGTAGATGCCGTTGCCAAAGTGCGTATCGACCCGCAAAACATCGCTACCGCCGCTGCCAACTTCCTTGGCAAAACACGCGAACAGATAGCATCCGAAATACGCGACTCACTGCAAGGTAATATGCGTGAGATAATTGGTACACAAGACCTGCGCTCACTTAACGTTGACCGTGACGGCTTCTCCAACCAGATACAAGAGAAAGCCGCACCGGATATGGCTAAGTTAGGTATAGAGATCCTTTCGTGTAACATCCAGTCCATTACTGATGATGAGGGTCTTATACACGCTCTTGGTGCCGACAATACATGTAAGATAACCAAGGACGCTTCCATCAATAAAGCCAATGCCGAACGTGACGTGGCTATTGCACGTGCCGAAGCAGCCAAACAGTCGAACGACGCACGAGTGGCTTCAGAGACAGAGATAGCCATCCGTAACACCGAACTCGCCATCAAACAAGCTGACCTGAAGAAGCAAGCTGATACTCAATCGGCTATCGCTGACGCTGCTTACGAGATACAACGTCAGGAACAAGCCAAAGAGATCAATATCAAGACCGTTGAAGCAGAAGCCGCTAAGGCTATTCGCCAACAAGAGAGACAGAAAGAGATTAACCGTCTCACTATCGAAGCCGAAGTGGAGAAAGCCAAACAAGAACAACTCTTGCGCGAACAGGAGATAGCCATCCAAGAGAAACGCCTTGACGCTGAGATTAATAAGCAAGCCGATGCTGCCAAGTATCAAAAAGAGGTTAATGCCGCTGCCGAATTGGAGCAACGCAAACGTAAGGCTGAAGCCGAGCGTTATGAGGCTGAACAGCAAGCAGCAGCCGTCAAAGCACAAGCGGAAGCAGCCCTCTTCGCTAAACAGCAAGAAGCAGCAGGTATAAAAGCAGTCGGTGAAGCCGAGGCTGCTGCCATCAAAGCCAAAGGTGAAGCCGAAGCTGCGGCTATGGATAAGAAAGCCGAGGCGTATAAGAAATATAACGGTGCCGCTATTGCCGAAATGATGGTGAAGATCTTGCCCGATATAGCGGCTAAGGTGGCTGAACCTCTGACCAGTATCAACGATGTGCATGTCTATGGCACTACAGGTTCTGAGGCTGCCGGCATCAGCGGCAATGTGCCGGTGGTGATGCGACAAACAATGGAAGTGATAAAAGAGGCTACAGGAGTGGATATGGCAAGCATAATGCAAAACAACTCACAACTGATAGCAGGTGAAGCAAAGATAAAGAAACAGTAAGATACTGACTGTCTGCCTTTGCGGGCGCAAAAAAGAGAGGTTATCAAATGACATTTTTGATGACCTCTCTTTTATCTAAAGGTTAAATTTGAGTTCTGCTTTTATCGTTGCAGGTGTTGTTGCAGCACCACCACCGTGCTGTCGAAGTCTTGTCGTTGGCTGTTGCTGATTGGCTCTGCAGGCGGACTGACCATCTTCAGCGGGTCGATGGGAGTGCCGTTCTTCCAAATACGAAAGTCAAGGTGAGGTCCGGTGGAACTGCCTGTACTGCCCACATAACCAATCAACTGACCTTGCTGAACACGCTGACCTACTTTCAGACCTTTGGCATAACCCTGCAAATGCAAGTAGGCTGTGGTGTAGGTGGAGTTGTGCTTGATCTTAACCGTATTGCCACCACCACCTTTATACTCTTTCATTATCACCGTACCGTCACCTATTGCCACTACAGGTGTACCTGCCGGTGCAGCATAGTCAACACCTGTATGCGGACGAACAGTCTTATAGATGGGATGTTTGCGAGCGTAAGAGAAATGTGACGAGATGCGTTTGTAGTTAAGAGGCGCTTTTAAGAATGCTTTTTTCAAACTGTTACCGGCTCTGTCGTAGTAGTGACCATCAAAGAAAAAGGCCTCATGCCACTTGCCGCCGTGGTAGAAGTTGGCGGCATAGATACGACCGATGCCAACACGGACAGAATCAACAAACTGCTCGTCGTAATAGACTTGAATGGAGTCGTTCTTTTGCAGACCGAAGAAGTCAATCGTCCATGCATAAATCTCACTTAATTCCAAAGCCAACTCCACCGGTAAACCTCTGCTTGTCATAGCGTTCCATAAACTCGTTTCTATCACGGCATCAGCGTACTTGCTAACGGTCTGAATAGGCTTGCGGAACGATTCAACGTAAAAAGAATCCGTCAAGTGAAGTACCACCGACTCTTGTATAGAAGGTTTATATACAAGATGACATAAACGCTTTTGTCCAATTGTATCTACCCTGTTCAGCGTTAAGTATGTCTTCCCCTCGCGTATCTGTCTCACATCAAAGGTCTCTCGCGGCAGACGGCTCACAAGTGCTATCTGTTGAGGTGTGGCACCCGCACGAACAAGCATACCGCCTAAAGTCTCGCCGCGCTTAACCACATTGGTGTCGATGGTAAAAGAGTCGATAGGCAAACCGTATTCATAGCGAACAACGGGTTGAGAGGATGAAGAAAGAGACCGGTTTTGACCTTGTTGCGAGGATGTGCAACTGACAAAAATAAAGAAAAGGAATAGAATAAAAAGGTTATATTTGTTCATTGGTGGAGTCTTTTGTATATATTCGGTGTTGCCGTTTGTCAGTAAGTCACTTTTTTCGGATATTTGCGCCAAAGCGACGACCATTTGAGTTGGAACACACCGAGCAATGCTTCGGAAAAGATACCGCCGGACATCTTGCTTGTGCCAAGTACGCGATTGACAAACACAATTGGCACTTCCACTATGTTAAAACCGCATTTATATGCCGTGAATTTCATTTCTATTTGGAAAGCATACCCTTTGAAACGTATCTTGTCCAGTTCAATCGTCTCTAACACTTGGCGGCGGTAGCATTTGAATCCGGCTGTGGTGTCACGTATATCTACGCCCAACACCGTGCGAACATACATACTGGCAAAGTATGACATCAACACCCTGCCCATAGGCCAATTGACAACATTAACGCCGTTGATATATCGGCTGCCGATAGCCACATCCGCACCTTTGTTGGCACAGGCATCATAGAGCTTGAGCAGGTCTTGAGGGTTATGAGAGAAGTCGGCATCCATCTCAAAGATATAGTCGTACTTATGTTCAATAGCCCACTTGAAACCACATATATATGCCGTGCCTAATCCCAATTTGCCTGACCGTTCGATAAGAAAAAGCCGGTCTTTGAACTCGCCTGCCATCAGTCGCTTGACAATATGCGCAGTGCCGTCTGGCGAACCGTCATCAATGATAAGTACGTGAAAATCAATAGGCAATCCCATCACGGCGCGAATGATTGCCTCTACGTTCTCTTTCTCATTGTAGGTGGGTATGATGACCAAACGTTCCATATCAGTAGGTGTTAATATTCGGTAATGACATCGTTGTTGAGAGTGTAGATAGGCGAGGGTACAAGTCTATCCAACGCCTTGAGGAAATAGTCTTGACCGCAAAAATAACCTTCATCACTTAAATGACTTTCCACTGTCTGAAGTGCCACTTGAGGATCGTTGTTTTCCAACGAAAGATGACATAGGAAGATGTTTCTCAGACTGTTATGAAAATTCTCTGCTAATAGTCTGCCGCAGGTATGATTGCTCTGATGCCCTCTGTCGGATAAGATTCGCTCTTTCAGATAGGTGGGATACGGACCGTTCAAAAGCAGATGCTCATCGTGATTAGCCTCTATGACGATGTGATTGGCAAAACGGATACCTGCTTCCAACTCCTCGTTGGGCGCGCCACAGTCAGTGGCTAACATAAAATTCTGTCCGTACAAAGAGATAACATAGCCTAAGCAGTCGGTGGAATCGTGACTTATACCGAAGGTGTTGATTTGCATACCTGCCAACTCAAACGGCACACCTTTTTCAAAGTATCGTCGTGAGGTGCGCAGTTTCTCATGAACACCGTAGTTGCGGTCTATTCCTTCATGGATAGCAGCAGTGGTATAAATAGGCAGATGAACTCTCTCTCCCAAAGTGCCGACAGCGCGTATATGGTCGGCATGGTCATGAGTGATAAGAACGGCATCTATCTTGTCGAAGTCAAGACCCATCTCACGAAGATCGCGCTGAATAGTGCGAGCAGAAATGCCGGCATCCAAAAGAATACCGCGTTCACGTGTGCCAAGATAATAGCAGTTACCACTACTACCCGATGCAAAACAACGAAATATGACCTCTTTCTGCTCTGACATAAACTTTACAAGCCTGCAAAGGTATAAAGAAAAATCAAATTGTGCAAAATTTCGAGCAATTCAATTACCTTTATCGTGCTAAACCAATTCTTTTTTATTATGATATACGGATATATACGTGTTTCTACAGACACACAAACAGTTGAGAATCAGCGGTTCGAAATCAATCGCTTTTGCGGTAGCAACCATTTGCAGGTGGACGGTTGGATTGAAGAAACCATCAGTGGTATAAAAGATTTCAACACCCGTCAATTGGGAGCGTTGCTTAATCGCGTGGAAAAAGGTGATATAATCATTTGTTCGGAGTTGTCAAGATTAGGAAGAAATCTGTTTATGATAATGGAGATCCTGAATTTGTGTATGTCTAAAGAGTGCAGGGTGTGGACAGTGAAAGATAACTATCGTCTGGGCGACGATATACAATCGAAAGTGCTGGCATTTGCGTTTGGTTTGTCGGCTGAGATAGAGCGTAATTTGCTTAGTCAGCGTACTAAAGAGGCATTAGCACGCAAACGTAATGAGGGTGTGCACTTGGGCAGACCTGCGGGTAGCACTTGCAAAAGCAAAGTGGAACAACATGAACAAAAGATAAGACAGTGGATAGAGGACGGAGTGAGTATGAGTAAGATAGCACAAAGACTGGAAGTGTCAAGAGAAACAGTGAGAAGGTATATCAACCTCACTTTCCTTTGCGTGGAAAGGAAATGGGGAAGAGAATAAAGGTCATTCGGTGCAGTTAAGGCATATAGGAACGGACTCTCTATTAGTAAAAACGGCTCTGCGGAAGGCATTGGCTTGTTCGGAAAACCATATCTGCCGAATAGTCTTATCTTGTATATTACCAAAAGTATATTGTCCGGCTTTATCAAAGCAGCAAGGTAAGACATTGCCATCCGTGTCGATAACGGCACCGGTGAAAAGACGGTGACAAAAGCCTGTTTTCCACCATGGTCGATACAACGCAAAATGTCCGTCGGTTGGTTGGTATCTGCTATAACGAAGGTCGGAAGGCATAAGCAGATGACCGTGTTCGTAGTCGTACAACTGTGCTGTCTTGAAGATTAAGGAGTCAGCACCGAGCAAACGATATTGTTGCTGTATCTGTCGCCATTCATGCTCGTTGGTTTTTAATCTCAGACATTGCCATTCGATATGTGTATGCGCTTTCTGTTGCTGTTTGGCATCGTGTAGTGACCGCAATCCTGCCAAAGCACGCTGCAAACTGCCGCCTTGACGATACGACCGATACGACTCTTCAGATATGCCGTCGATTGACACGATAATACGACTTAAACCGGATAACATCAGTCTTTCGCATAATTCGCGTGTCAGCAGTTGAGCATTAGTGGAAACGATAGTGTAGATGCCTTCTTGGTGAGCCATACTAATCATCTCCGGCAGAGAAGGGTGCAGTGTCGGCTCACCTTGAAAATAGAACTGCAAAGTGTGAACAAAAGGCTTAATCTGTTCGATAACCGACTGATAAAGAGCCATTGACATTAGTTGCTTCTGCCGTCTGTTGCCGGTTAATAGAGTAGGGTTTCCTACGGGGCACTCAGGGCAATGCAGATTGCAGAAGTTGGCTGGCTCAATACTCACGAAGGTGGGCAGATGTGTAAAACGTCTTATCCCGAAGTGAGATAAGACGTAATGCCATTCGGCTTGCCAATGGTTAAGTAGCCTATGCAGTAGGAATCTTGTCAATGCGGCGTTGGTGACGACCACCCTCAAAATTAGTGGTTAAGAATTGCTTAATGATATCAATAGCTTGACTGACGGTAATGTAGTTGGCAGGCAGTCCTAACACATTGGCGTTATTATGTCTGCGTGCGAAGTCTGCCAACGGTACATCCCAACATAGAGCGGCACGTATGCCTTGATGATGGTTGCAAGTCATTGTTATGCCGTTGCCCGTGGAACAGATGGCGATACCGAAGTCATACTCACCTTTTTCTACAGCCGCCGACATAGGGTGTGCGTAATCAGGATAATCACAACTGTCGGTCGTGTAGCAACCAAAATCGTGAAGTGACACCTTATTGGTCTGCAACCATTCTATCACTTTTTCTTTAAGCGCAAAACCGGCATGGTCGCTTGCCAAGGCGATGCGCATATCTGATAATAACTTCATAATAGGTAGATAATAGTTATCTTGTATTATAAGGACATACCTCCTGGCACACTAAACACTTGTGTGTTACATAGGCAATGCAGCGTCGGGCATCCCAAATATCTTGTCCTAAAGCCGACCCCGGACACGCCTCTATACATTTGCTGCATAAGCCGCAGTCAGACGTTGGAAGTGGAGGTAAGTCTCTCTCTATGGGGATATTAACCACTAATTCGCCTATATGCACCTTGCTGCCGAAAGCGGTAGTTATCAGTTGGTGGTTCTTACCTATCCAGCCTAACCCTGCTTCCACTGCCCAACGACGTTCTAACACAGGTGCGGAATCACAGAAGATATGTTGCCCTTCACTAACCCACTTCTCTTTGTCCACCTCTTCCGGCAATGCCTCTTGTAAACGCGATTGCATATTGTAAAGCAGCGACTTGACAGATCGGTGATAGTCCTTGCCCGAATGTTCGTACGTGAGTAAGCACACCACCACCGTTTGCGCCCCGGGTACTAATTCTCTTATGTCATACCTAAGGTTGCGGTTGCGCTCAAGATAGGTCATCTCACCTGCCAAACCGGCATCGACCCAAGCATCCATAAAAGTGGCGGCATCGTCCAATCGCCTGGCTCGGGCAATACGACAATCGTCAAAACCTACCTCTAATGCCAATGCACGAACAACCGACTCCTTAAGCATACAACCTTATTCCAACTTGCACTACTCTTCCTCAACGGGATATGTAATAGTGTTGGCAGGTATCTCTGTTGACGTTACATCGTCCTTTGCCGACTTGCGTGACTGCTTCTCTTTCTTCTGCTCTTGATAGGCACGAGCAACCTCAGGACGGAAAACCTTAAGCAAGTTGCCGAACATCAACTGAACAGAGATAGCCATCGCTATAACACCGAAAAACTTCCTTATGATATACAACGACACAGCCGACAGATGCTTCTGAAGCCAATCGATACCAATGAGAACCAAATAGATGACAAAAATGCACAACACGATGGTAATAAGCAGATTGGATATGGTGTATTCAGCTGTCATCGATACCAATGCCGTAAATGTACCCGGACCGGCAAAAGCGGGAAAGGCTAAAGGAATCAAGTCGCCTGCCGACTCAAATTCCGATGGCTTGAAAAGAACAACGTCTAACAACATCTCCACTGCCATCAGGAAAATGATGAAACCACCTGCAATGGCAAAATATTCTACGCGAATGTCGAAAATCTTAAGCAATAAGTCTCCGGCAAGCAGAAAAACCATCAGGATAACCATTGAGTACAGACATACTCTTATCGGACTCACCTTGCTTCCTTTCTCTTTTTGTGCAATCACAAACGGCATATTGCCGATAGGGTCAATAATGGCAATAAGAAAGAAAAAAGCAGGAATGAACTGCCACACGTCAAC
The DNA here is from genome assembly GCA_017450685.1 of Paludibacteraceae bacterium. Lineage (GTDB taxonomy): Bacteria > Bacteroidota > Bacteroidia > Bacteroidales > Paludibacteraceae > Colicola. The sequence goes on along the minus strand of JAFSTB010000033.1, from coordinate 9,327 downwards.
CGTGCCGAAAAATGAAACTATTTGCTCCCACATAACAACTGATATTTTTAAGGAAAAATCGCTGCAAAGGTAGGATTTTTCAGCGAATTGAGCAAATAGTTTGCGTAATCAATTGTTTTTTCCTACCTTTGCGCGGTGTTTGCTAAATCTGTTAATAAATCTCATAAACTATGATTAACTCACAAGACATTAAAAACGGCGTATGTATCCGTATGGACGGTCGCCTCTATTTCGTAATCGAGTTCCTTCACGTTAAACCCGGTAAGGGTAACACTATCATGCGCGTTAAGTTCAAAGACGTCGTTGATGGTAGAGTATTAGAACGCCGCTTCAATATCGGTGAGAAACTGGAAGATGTGCGCGTGGAACGCAGACCTTACCAATTCCTCTATAAAGAAGGTGACGATTATATCTTCATGAACCAAGAAACTTACGAACAAGTGCCTATCGCTCACGACCTTATCACCGGTGTTGACTATCTCAAAGACGGCTTTATCTGCGATGTGGTTAGCGACGCTTCCACCGATACTATCCTCTTTGCCGAATTGCCTACCAAAGTGGAACTGGCAGTGGCTTACACCGAGCCCGGACTCAAAGGTGATACTGCCACTAATACTCTCAAACCTGCAAAACTGGAAACAGGTGCTGAGATTCGCGTGCCTCTCTTTATCAACGAAGGTGAAATCATCCGTGTTGATACTCGCGATGGCAGCTATTGTGAGCGCGTACGTTAAAGGCTATAATAAAAATTGTGTAGTAAGCCTCAAATATACAAAACTTAAATACATAAATAAAATTGCCACTTCTTGAATGAAGTGGCAATTTTATTTATGTTACTAACGTTAGTAGCTTGTTCGTTGTGTGGCGGCGTAACTGATTTTCAGAGCGTATGCACGGCGCAATTCCTGCTTGATGTCGGAGATAACACCCATTCGGGTCTCCTTGTCAGCCTTAATGCTAACGGTCATCAAACCTTGGTCTTGCTCGTTCATTGCCGAACGTTCGTTGATGATGAAGTCACCAATCTCCGATTTATCGGCAAAGGCATCGTCCAATTGTATACGCGTTTCAGCACCATATTGCTTGCGGAACTCGGCAGTAGGCGTTCCTACGTATATATAGCGCACCAACGATTTCTTCTCTAACTTCGTCAATTCGGTGGCTTGAGGGGTGGTGAACTGCACTTTGTAGGTCACCTCTTTCATTGACGTTACTGACATAAAGAAGAAGAGGAGCATGAAGATAATGTCAGGCAGTGATGATGTGTTCAATGCCGGCATCTCGCGTTTGTCGTTTCTACGTATCTTTGCCATAATCAGTTTCCGTAGTTTTTAGGTTCAGCTTCTGAAATCTTCTGAGGATAAATCTTTTGGATACGTTTCTGATTGTCTTCATCCAATTCATTGTACCCCATGTGAAAATACTTACGTGCACATTCGTCGCGCAACTCGTTGTAGGCTGCTACCAACTCGTTTTGTACATTCACATAGACTTGGTATTGCGTATCAACGTCGTTTTGCACTGAGATAACGTGTTCTTTTGTATAACGTATCGTACCGAAAGGCTCGCCAAAGTCCTCTTCATAGAGCTTCGGATAGAAACTATCGTCATTCTCATTGAGGATAAACTTCTTGGCATCTTCTTTGAGTTGCTTTATATCTTTCAACTCCCCTTGCACCATCAGTTGGTTTGCCGAGTTAATCTTCACCACAAGCAAGTTGCGCTTGTTGATATCGGTATCTTCCACTTTTTGGTCGGGTGGTATAGGAGCAGGTAGGCGTCGTGCCAAACCCTGATTGACATCCATTGAAGTTGTTACCAAGAAGAAGATCAGCAGCAGAAAAGATATATCTGCCATCGAACTTGCGTTGATTTGCGGGATTTTCTTTGCCATAATCTTCTTTTCCCTTTGCGATTGAATTTTGCTTTAACCTATTCTTTATTTGAGCATGCGTGTGTATATACGTCCGCAAGCCAGAACAATCACTGTTGCCACTATGAGAATGTATGTCATATACAAGCATGCATCGCTCAACTGTGCCATAGTACCTACATTGTCGGTGCCTTCATAGCCGATAATCTTCACTTCGGCAGGACTGCCTAATGCCCAGCATAAGATGCACAGACCGGCAAAACAAAGTACGATAACCAAATTGGCGATAGCGCGTTTAGGTTCAGAGGCGAACATCTTGAAGAATTTAACAAGCACAAAGACGATGGTCACGCAGCACACTAATCCCAAAAGGAAATAGTTCCAGCCAAGCATCATGTCGCTGTACTTAGGTATGTCAAGGAAATCGCCTGCCACTTCCAATGAGCCTTCTGAGCCGCCGACATAGAACATCACCGAAACAATGATGCCAATAATCATCAGCACCCACAAAACGATTTGGGAGATGAGTTGATAACGTGTGTTCATAATTAAAGGCGTTTATTTAGAAGGTTTATTTATTTTGCGTTTTGCTCGTTATAGCGAACTACAAGGTCAAGAAGACTGATTGAACTATCTTCCATTTCATTAACCAAACTTTCAATCAATGAGAGGATATAGTTGTAGAATATTTGCAGAACGATAGCGATAATCAAACCGAGCAGGGTGGTCAACAGAGCCACTTTAATACCGCCGGCAACAACTGTTGCTGAAATATCACCTACTTGTTGAATCTTATCGAAGGCTTCAATCATACCGATGATGGTTCCTAAGAATCCCAATGAAGGAGCGATAGAGATGAAGAGGCTGATCCAGCTCAGGTTTCTTTCCAACAGACCCATTTGCACACCACCGTAAGATGCCACTGTCTTTTCAACAACGTCCACGCCTTCGTCGTAACGGCTCAAACCTTGATAGAAAATGCTGGCAACAGGACCGCGAGTGTTACGGCAAACGTCCATTGCTGCTTGAACACCGCCTTTTTGCAGTGCTTCTTCCACGTTTTTGAGCAGGGCTTTGGTGTTAGTTTTAGAAAGACTCAGGTAGATGATACGCTCAATGCAGAGAGCCAAACCGAAAACCAAGCAGAGCAGGGTAGCAGCCATAAAGCCTGCACCACCTTCAATGAATTTTGTTTTCAGAGTCTTGTGCAGAGCCACCATACCGCCTTCTTCAGCGTTGTCGGCAACAGGTGCCATCTCGGCTGCAGGAGCCTCTTCCATTACTTGTTCGGTCATTTCTTCATTGGCAGCTTCTTCTTGCTGAGCCATAATAGCCATATTGCCTATAAATAGCATTGACAATACAGTGAGTGTAGCAAATAGTTTTTTCATCGTGATTAGAGTTTAAGATTTACTATTTTGGCGGAAAGACGGGGATTCGAACCCCGGAAACGCTTTTGGCGTTTACACGCTTTCCAGGCGTGCCTCTTCAACCACTCGAGCATCTTTCCTTTGACTGATTTTGACTAATTGTGCAAACAATTGCGCAACAAAGTGGCTGCAAAAGTACGGAAAAAACTTATAGTTACAAAACCTTTGAACAATTTTTTTTATTTTTGCGCACTTTGTATATGATTTAATTTGAAAAGTAGCGTCGCATTGGCGGTTGTTTGTTCAATAATTGTTTCTTTTGAGGTGTTATAAACCCCGGCTAAGGTGTCCGCAACATAGACCATAAACCGACTTTCGTTCGTTTGTCCGCGAAATGGAACAGGTGCCATATACGGAGCGTCTGTCTCCAACACCAGTCTATCCAATGGAATGGTACGCAGATGTTCACTCAGATGGCAGTTTTTGAAAGTGATGACACCTCCGATACCAAGGTATAACCCCATACCGACTATTCGTTCGGCTGTCTCCCTACTGCCTGAAAAACAGTGCATAACACCTTGTAGTGATGGATATTGAGCAAGGATGTTAAGTGTATCTTCTGTTGCATCACGCGAGTGTATCATAACAGGCAGGTCGCGCTCAACAGCCCATTGCAGTTGGCGGTGAAGAGCATCTTGCTGTTCGTTTTTGTAGGTCGTATCGAAGTGATAGTCAAGACCTATCTCGCCAATGGCTATATATCGTTGTCCGTACGGTTCGCATAAGGCTTGATGCAGTGCCTGCAGTTCCTCTTTGTAATGATCGTTCACATTTTCAGGATGAAGTCCGATGGCAGGAAGCAGATAATCAGGGTAGCGCTGACAAACTTGTTTGACCGTCTCAATGGATGTGGAGTCAATCCCCGGCACTAATATGCGCTCTACGCCTGCTGACTGCTGAGCGTGAATAAATGCGTCAAAATCAGACTGATAAACAGGGTCGTCAATATGGCAGTGAGTATCTATCATAGTTGAGAGTGGAGAGTTGAAAGTTGAGAGAAGTTTTAGAGTTTAGAGTTTAGAGTTAGGATGGAGGAGTCACCGTAGGAGAGAAAACGAAAATCATGTGCAAGAGCATAGTTATATATATCCCGCCACTGTTCACCTACAAATGCGCTTACAAGTAAAAGCAGTGTGGAATGTGGTTGATGAAAGTTGGTTATCAGTTGATTAACGAGATGGAATTGATATCCGGGTCGTATCATTATCTGTGTTTCTGCGTGAAGTGTGTCTTGATTGGTTTGGTGTAGATAGTCGAGTATGGATATCAGTGCTTGTTCGGTTGTAAGTGTGAAATGTTGTTCGTATGGTTCAAATTGTGAAACGCGCATAATGTTGAAAGAGGATGAGTCTTTCAGTTGCACACCTATATAATATAGACTTTCAAGAGTTCGCATAGTGGTTGTACCCACTGCTGTTATATTGCCGAGGTTAGATAGTAGTTGTTCTATTGTGTTTTTGCTCACGGCTATTATCTCGGTGTGCATCGTGTGTTGGTTAGCATCTTCTGTCTTGACTGGTTGAAAAGTGCCGGCACCTACGTGTAGTGTCACCTCTGCTATGGGGTGTCCTTGTTGCCTTAGACCGTTAAGCACTGTGTCTGTGAAGTGTAGTCCGGCGGTAGGTGCAGCCACGCTTCCTTTGATACGGGAATAGACGGTTTGGTAGGTCGTTTTGTCGCTCTCTTCGGTAGGGCGATTCAGATATGGCGGGATTGGTAGTTCGCCTAATTGCTCGAGTATGGAAGCGAAAGTGACGGTATCATCATTCCATGAAAAATGGATGATATGCGTGTTCCCGTTGGTGGATATTCTTTCGGCGGTGAGTACTAAGCCGTTGGAAAGAGAGGTAGAGAGGGTATCCGTCTTCCATTTTTTGAGGTTGCCTACCATACATTTCCATTGTGTATTGCCTGTAGCGGCAAGCGAGAGGGCATAGTCGTGAGGTATGTAAGGTTCAAGACAGAAAATCTCTATTTTAGCACCATCCATACTTTCTCCGTTGGGTAAGAGCGTCGGCTTTTTATGGAAGATGAGTCTGGCGGGTATGACGCGAGTGTTGTTATATACCAACAGCGATTGAGGCAAAATGTATTGACCTATATGAAAGAATTGATCCTCATTGATGGTACCGTTATCATAGACGAGCAGTTTGCTATGGTCGCGTTGTGGAAGCGGATATTTGGCTATACGGTCATCGGTCAATGGATAATCGTAGTCGGACATAAGTATAGGTGTCATAATAGTAAGGTCAGTTCTTTTTTATGTGAAGATAAACGATGATGGCAGTGGCAATAAGTAGGGCTATAACTGCTATGATAGATGCAATGAGAGAGTAGAGGTGAGTGGTAAGGAACAGTTGATCAACGCATTTTAGTTCAATAATGTGTCTGCCTTTGGTAACGGGTAAGGCACGCAGTATATAGTTGGCTCTGAGCAGTGGCTGATTAACACCGTCAATAGTGGCTTGCCAGGTCTTATAATATACTTCTGAGAACACTATCAGTCCGTCATTGTCCGTCTTACTTTCATATATAAGGTGTCCCGGGTTGTCGTATGATATGAGTTCAACGCTGTTGTTAGTGTTATTGTTATCTTGTCTGAATGTAATGTTGTTCAGTGTTTTTTTCCAGCAGGTGTCGATGATGGCTGTATGATGCAGGTCAACATTGCCTATCGCTTCTATTTCTTCATTGGGGTTATTAACCCATGTTATGTCGTTCACTATCCACGCGTGTCCCATAGCATAAGGGTTTTGTTGTACTCCATTGCCGGTTATCACGTACTTAGTGTTAAGCATATTGATAACGTTGGGATTGATGCGATCGCTTATGTAGTAGTCGATAATGTCTTGATATCGCCGCAGTTTGGCAGGTGAATAACCGCCTATGGATTTGTGGAAATAACTTGTTTGTGATTCGTTGAAGGTGTTGGTGGTGAGGTTCAGTACACGATAATCAGGGTCTTCATCTTGCATTATGCGTCGGTCGTTGTCGGAAGGGCGAACGATGGATTCGGATTGTTTGACAAAGTGACTATTATTAAGGAAATGTTTATCCACCGTCCAAAGGTCAATAAAGATGAGAGCAGCGAGGATGGTAACAAACCATTGACTTTGAAAAGTCGTTTTCTTGGTATAAACAATCATCATTATGCCGGAAGCGGCTATTAGTAAAAGTGAACGCCAAGCATCTGAACGAAGTAATGACTTTCTGTCTTCTATGAGTGCCTTGGTCAACCAGTCAGGCAACTGTGCATCGACGTTACCGTGGAATGAGCCTGCAATGGAAGGGAGAAGAGCATAGATAAGACATATAAGCATCGGTATGCCGGCAGCAATGCATATATGTATAGCTTTTACTTGTCTGTTTGCCACTTCTTTAATTGCTAATGCTGCCAATATCGCCATAGCCACAGTGGTTATGGTCAAAGCCATGGCAGGTGTGCGGAACTTATTATATAGCGGCAGATAGTCGAATAGCAGGTTATTAAGCCAAGGGAAGTTCTTACCCCAAGCCAACACTATTCCTATAAGTGCGGCTGCCAACAACCACCATCGTTCGGGTTGCTTGACCACCATCAGTCCCAAAAGAAAGAGGAAACAGATGATAGCCCCTGCATAGACCGGTCCGGACGTGAACGGTTGTGCCCCCCAATAGCACGGAGAAGACTCTGCAAAATTCCCTGCCTCACGTGAACCATACTTGCTCTTAATCAATTGGTATGTTTGACTTTTGTTGCCTATGGGATAATGACTGCTTCCACCCATAAAATTAGGTATAAGCAATGTAGTCGTCTCTTTTATGCCGTAACTCCACATAAAAGCATAGTCGCGGTCTAAACCTGTTTTCTCAGCTTTGATATCCCTGCTGTTGGTCAGTACAGCACCGCCACGCATCGTCTCTTTCGAATAGTCAAGCGTAGGTATCAGTTTGTCAATAGCCGGCATAATGGCCAAAAGAGCAGCGATAAGCAATACACCTATTGCCTGCATATATTCTACCATTCGTTTATGGCGGATAGCCTCTATCAAATAGGCAATGGCTAATGGAATAAGCATTAGGATGGTGTAGTAGGATATCTGTTGGTGATTCCAATAGATATTAAGTCCGGTGCCTACCAGTGTTAATATGAACCCCAATGCTTTTTCCCCTCTAAAAGCCAGGACCACGCCTGCTAAAATGACAGGTAAAGTGGCTAAAACCTGCACTTTTGTTACATGACCGGCACCGATAATAATAGGATTATACGAACAAAAAGCCAAGGCGATGGCACCTGCCATACTTTGCCAAGGATTGAGCCCGAAAGCAAGTAAGGCTATATAACCGCCTAATAGTAATAACCATAACAGACCGGCTGAATGACGTGGCAAACCCATATACACGGTCTGCATCACATAACGGAACACGTTGTTAGATGGCATAGTGTATGTCACATTATGCGGCATACCGCCAAACATAGCATTCGACCAATGTGCATATTCGCCGGTCGCTTCATGATACTGACGAGCATCTGTTCCCATTCCCGTCGAACTCACCATATCCGACTGCCAAAGAACTTTATTCTCAAAAAATTCAGGAGAAAAATAGACTACCGTTATCAAAAAAAAGACAACTATCACTACAAGGTGTTGCCACACATGCGACCAACATTGCTTAAAAGAAAAGGTCATATTAAATGCGATTTTTACTGTTAAATCGCACAAAGGTACGGCAAAAAGGGAGAACAAACAAATGCTATCTTTTGTATGTGGCTGAAAAGCCGTACCTTTGCAAACAATTATGGCAATCTTACAGGCTCTTTCCGAACATATAACAACTTTTATAAATGACTTGAGTAGAGATTTTTCTCTACTCAGTGATTTACCATTTCAGCATAATTGGTATTGGATGCTGTTATGTCTTGGTTTTGTGCCTGTTAATATTATTAGTGAGGCAATGAGGTGGCGCGTATTGCTGACTAACAAAATAGGACTTTCATACACTGTTCGTGCTGTCTTGCTCGGTATGTCCGCCGGACTGTTATCACCATGGCGAACATTAGAACTGCCAACACGTGCATGGGCAATAAGCAGAAAAGATAATGCTATCTCTATTAGAGAAGGGTTGGAAGCAGGAGTAGTGAGCGGCATTATGATAACGGCTTGTATCGTTTGTGTTGGAATAGTGCCTCTGTATCTGCGTTTTAGAAGCTTTCTATCTTCTGTCACTACCAAGGTTATTGTCGGAATATTACTGCTCTTTTTTGTTCTGCTGGCATATAAATGGTGGATGAAAAAGAGGAATATAGTTCGTTCTGTCATAGTGAAAAATAACCATTGGCTAAAGGCAATTGGTTGGACAATAGTAAGATATGTATGCTTCTACGTTCAGTGGTATTGCATATTACATTATGTTGGATGTTATATATGTCTTCCTGAGTTTATACCCTTAGTTGCTTGTTATCTTTTGGTTATCACTATTACTCCAACTGTTCCAATAGTTGATATGCCAGTGAGAGCCACATGGGCTGCGGTAGTCTTCGGTACGGCTTACAAAGATATGGCACTACCTTCTGTCGCTGGTACTGCCATCTGGCTTATGAATGTCATCCTTCCCGCTTTAATCGGACTGATACTTTTTAGAAAGAAGTAACTACAATAGACATTTTTTTCAGCAGATCATATCGATCTGCTGTTTTTTTTATGTGTAACCTCTTTTACATAACACTCATTAGGGATATGAATGTGATTGAGAAAATTGGAACTAACACAAAAGAACGCAAACAGATCAAGACGGGTGAAAGAAAACAGATAAAGACGGGTGAAAGAAAAACAGATAAAAGTGGTCAGTTATGTAAAGACTGCAACGCCAAGCGGGGAGCGTTACCCCGCCACTCTACAAAAACTATAAAAAAACAATTGTAACTAACACAAAAGAACGCAAACAGATCAAGACGGGTGAAAGAAAAACAGATAAAGACGGGTGAACGCAAACAGATCAAGACGGGTGAAAGAAAACAGATCAAGACGGGTGAAAGAAAAACAG
>JAFSTB010000032.1 GCA_017450685.1 Paludibacteraceae bacterium | reverse complement strand
GCATGACGAAGATTTTTTTAGTTGTTTAACTTTGTTTAATTAAGTGTTACAAAGTTACTAAAAATCAACGAATTGTGCAACTTTTTTTGCAACTATTTTAAGTCAAAGAACACTTTTATTTAATTCCGCCAACAGGTTAAAAATATAAAATTAGTTGGTTGATTATTGTATGGTCTATTATAACAATTCTGCCAATGCTTCCAAGGCTAAAGCATGAGCGTATGAATCAGAACATTCACGCATGACTTCGTTAGCAATGCTGATAGTCTGCTCCTTATCTTTCAAAGATGCAGACTCAAATGCCATATCATTAAGAGAATAATAGAAAGCAATAGTATTTTCACTACGCTTAAACATTTGAGCAGAAATATCAAACATTTCATACGACAATTCAAAATTCTTCGACAAATGGCACATTATACCTATATTACAATACACACTGCCGAGCAGGTCGTAATGTTCAGTAGAATGATGATACCACGGCAAGCCGACACACTTATATGTCGGAGTTTCGTTGGCAATATGCATAGCGTTAATAAAACACTGCATCGCGTCCGTCTTGCTGCCTCTTTCGTCAAGCAAGCGAGCATAGAAATAGTTGATACGCGCATATTCATACGGATGGGAATGGCGATAATATACGCGCGAAAGCATAGAATGTGCTTTCGCAAGAGAAAGGCTGTCGTCATATAACCGACCGGCAGATCGCATAGAATCAGCCTCTGCAAGAGTCTGCAATGCCGTTTGAAAATCTTGCCTGCCGGGGCTACACGAAGTCAAAGTCCAGCACAGAGCAAATACTATAATATGTAGATAACACCCTAAGTGCATTATATTTATACTGATAAAGCTTTATAGACATAATTTTGGAAAAGCCATTTATCGTCTATTTTAGATTCAGATGTATCAATATTCCGAATAGGTGAAAAAGCTATCAAATTATTGGAATAACGAGTGAGATACATAAGTGTGCTTGCTGACTGAATGTCTTTCAAATCTTGTTTTACAATACGAGAAATAACCTTATACTCTTTAGGAGAATATAAGCCTTTTAACACTTCTAATTTCTTCTTTGAATAGCGTATCTTTACCTTATCATCTTTTACCGAAACTATACCTAAACTTAATCGTTCAGAAATTTCAGGACGAATAACAGCATAGATAATACTATATTGGATATTTTTAGACATTGACATTAGATTTTAGCGTTTCTATAAAATTATCCCAAGTGTCCTCCATCCACTTAGGAGATAAAATTTCATTTACTGTTCGGGCATTTAGCATATAGCGATGATAATCTACCCTCAAAGTCTTTACTACCATATCTATTTGATTTTTAGACACAGCATTGGAGATGTGAGAAAAAAATATCTGCACACAAGAAACTATCGGTTTCAGTCAATTGAGATAACGGAAAATCAAATGTGGCATTATTGAATATTCCTCCATAATCAATTGAGACAATATTAGATTTTTCTATATCATATAATAGGTTTGCATTATTGTAAGTTCGGTCTTCGTTTGCCATCCAAAAATCGAATAATGCAATTTTCAACAATTGATATAAGGTATTACTATTAGCCTTTACTTGTTTATAAGTTGTAGGCGTAATATCTATTACATTTTCTAATTTCAAACAGCCTAATGCAGGAGACGATATATTTGCCGAAACAGGTACGGTTTTCCAATGGATTGATACTAACGAGAGCTACCGCAGGAGAAATAATATCCCATAAGTATGCATAAGAGGCTTCCATATACTCACAAGCAAGTTTATAACCAATCGTAGCAGAGGAACGCATATATTTACAGATATATTGTTGGGCATCAGAACATAAGACAAGGACAGGTTTATCGCCTGTATCATACTAATAAGAAACATCTTGAATCGTACGTACTTGAGGGATTATCATTGTAAAAGAAAATTATAGTTATCTAATTATCAATATAGAGATGGTATCACAGGACACCATCTCTATATAATAAAATATAATAAACGAAGTCGTTAGCAGCAGCGAGCCACGAGATTACGGTCGCCGAAGCCGTTATCTACACGGCTGACGGGTATCCAGAACTTGTTTTGTGCCACCCATTCGGTCGGATAAGCGGCTTTTTGGCGCGAGTAGGAGTGATTCCATTCGTCAGCCACCACTTCATATTCGGGGTGCGGAGCATTGAGCAGCACATTGTCTTTCTTATCAGCACGACCATCTTCAATCTCGCGTATCTCTTCACGAATGACGAGCAGTGCGTCGATGAACTGGTCGATTTCGTGTTTGGACTCGCTCTCTGTGGGTTCCACCATCAGTGTGCCGTGAACGGGGAAGGAGAGTGTAGGAGCGTGATAGCCGAAGTCCATCAGACGTTTGGCAATGTCTGTTTCGGTGATGCCGATAGCGTGGAACTGGCGGCAGTCGAGTATCAGTTCGTGACCTACGCGACCTGTAACGCCGGTATAGACAATACCGTATGCGTCTTTGAGTTTACTTGCCATATAGTTAGCACTGAGGATGGCGGTAGCAGTAGCATCTCTCAGACCCTCATTACCCATCATACGTATATAGCCGTAGGAGATAAGAGCCATATTAGCGTTACCGTATAGTGCTTGTGACACGCGGTTCTTCTCTTCTTGCGGCATACAATCGACTAAGTGTTTAGCGCAGCATATAGCACCAACGCCGGGACCGCCACCACCGTGAGGAGAGGCAAAGGATTTGTGCAGGTTCAGGTGGCAAACGTCAGCACCGATGAAACCGGGGTTGGTGTAACCTATTTGTGCATTCATGTTAGCACCGTCCATATACACTTGTCCGCCGTTGTCATGTATGCATTGGCACATCTCACGGATAGCCATCTCAAAGATACCGTGTGTGGAAGGATAGGTGATCATACATCCTGCCAACACGTCTTTGTTTTGTTCGGCTTTTTCTTTCCAGTCGTTGAGGTCGGTATTGCCGTTCTCGTCACATTTGACGATGAGTGGAGTGAATCCTGCTTGAACGCATGATGCGGGGTTGGTGCCGTGTGCGGAAGCGGGTATAAGCAGCACTTTGCGATTGTTTTGTCCTTGTCGGTTGAGATATTCGCGTATAGTAACCAGTCCGGCATACTCACCTGCTGCTCCTGAAGTGGGTTGCAAGCAAGTGGCAGCAAAACCTGTGATGGTAGCCAACTGCTGTTTCAACTCTTCTATCATAGCCATAAAGCCTTCCACCTGATATTCAGGAGCCATGGGGTGAATAGCCATCCAACCGGGCATAGTGATTGGCAGCATAGTGGCAGCTGGGTTGAGTTTCATAGTGCAACTGCCCAGAGGTATCATCGAGTGAGTCAGGGATATATCTTTGCGGTCGAGGCGTTTGATATAACGCATCATCTCTGTTTCGGTATGGTAGCGTTTGAAGATGTCAGCTTGCAGATAGTCCACTTCGCGCACTTTCTTCTCATCGATAGCCCACAGACCTTCGAAAGCGTCTTCTGAGTCTTCGTATTGAGGCACGTTATTGGTCAGTTCGGCAAACACCTCGATAATATCATTCATATCGTCGAGAGTGACTGTTTCATCCATACTGATACCCACGAAGCCATCGCCGTAGTAGAAGTTCAGACCTTTGGGGATAGTGAGTTTGCGCAGTGCTTCAGCATCTTTGACGCGGATTTTGAGGGTGTCGAAGAACTCTGTATTATCTTGCTCTATGCCGTATGCTTGCAGCATTTCGTTCAGATAGACGGCTTTTGAGTGTATGCCTTCGGCTATTTGTCGTATTCCTTCAGCCCCGTGATAAACGCCGTATAAGCCTGCCATCATAGCGCAGAGTGCTTCAGCTGTGCAGATATTAGATGTGGCTTTTTCGCGTTTTATATGTTGTTCGCGTGTTTGCAGTGCGAGTCGGTAAGCGGGACGGTCGTGTGTATCCTTACTCAAGCCGATGATACGACCCGGCATTTCGCGTTTATATTCGTCGCGCGTAGCCATAAATCCTGCTGTCGGACCGCCGAATCCCATAGGCAAGCCGAAGCGTTGTGCCGTACCGCAAACGATGTCGGCGTCAAGAGGTTTAAGCAGAGCCATTGCCATAAGGTCGGCAATGACCGTCACTTTCATACCTGCAGCGTGGCAGTCGCTAATGAAAGCATTGTAGTCTTCAATGGAGCCGTCGGCGTTAGGCAGTTGCACCACTGCACCGAAATAGTCGGCATTAGGTTGGAAGGCGGCATAGTTGCCTTTCACCAACTCTATGTCTTGTCCGGCAGCGCGTGTGTTCATCACCTGCCAAGTATTGTCGAAGATCTTCTCATCTACGAACACTTTGCGAACGCCGTTTTTCGATTGTTCACGCGAGCGTAGATTGCGCATCATAGTTACGGCTTCAGCGGCAGCTGTAGCCTCGTCGAGCAGTGAGCAGTTGGCGAGAGGCAGTCCTGTGAGGTCGCTCACCATTGTTTGGAAGATGAACAGTGCCTCTAATCTGCCTTGACTGACCTCAGCCTGATAGGGGGTGTAAGAAGTGTACCAAACAGGGTTTTCAAGCACATTGCGTGCAATGACGGCAGGTGTGATAGTGCCATACCAGCCACGACCAATCAGACTCTTATACGGCAGGTTTTGCAATGCCATATCAGCGATGCTGTCAAGATGTTCTTGTTCGGTCAATGGTTCGTCCAAATCCAACTGCTCAGGGAGCATAATGTCTTTTGGCATCACCTGCTCCATTAGTTGGTCGATTGACTCTACTCCAACCTCTTGGAGCATCTGCTTCTTTTCCTCTTCGCTGAGACCAATGTGCCTCGGCTGCAAATAATTGACTTTCATATTGTTGAGTTTAGATTTTGGTTTTTAATCAAGACACTCATCAAGGGCTTTTTCTATCGCTTGTTTGTCAAGGTGTTGTCCGATGAAGACGAGTTTTTGCATACGGTCGCCGTATTGTTCGTCCCAGTCGCGGCGCAGGATAGGGTCGTGCGCCATCATTTGCATCAGTTCTTCTTTTGGCATAGTGGCATAGAACTCACCTGCTTGTTTGAGGTTGAATTGTTTGCCTGCTTGTTCGAAGAGATAACACATATCGTATTCGTCGGAGAAGTAGCACATACCTTTGCAGCGTATGACGTTCTTAGGCCACAGTCGTGCCACAAAATCGTCGAAGCGTCCGAGGCTGAACGGACGGCGGCGATAATAGACAAAAGTGCCTACGCCATACTCTTCTGCTTCCCCTTCTTCCTCATTATGGTCGTGGTGGTGATGGTGTTCGTGATGATGATGTTCATCGTGTTCGTCGTCGTCATCATCGTCATCATCATGGTGGGTATGTTGTTCCGTAGGACCTTCCACACCCTGAATCCAAGCGGCGCTACCTGCCACGTCATCAAAGACAAAGCTGTTGGTATTCAGCAGTTTGTCAAGAGGCACATCACAGTAGTTGCAGTCGATGATTTCGGCTGTAGGCTGTATGGCTCTGACCACTGCACGGACGTGAGCCAACTCGTCGGGTGTCACCTCTTGTGCTTTGTTGAGAAGGATAAGGTTGCAAAACTCTATCTGTTGTATGACGAGCGAGGCAAGGTCTTCTTCGTCAATATCTTTGCGTTGCAGGTCGTCGCCTGCCGCAAACTCGTCTCTTAGTCGGAGGGCATCCACTACCGACACTATACAATCCAAACGCGGATAGGGGTCTTCGGTGAAAGGCACCATACGTTGGTACTGACAAATAGTCTGTGCGATAGGAGCCGGTTCACATATTCCGCTGGCTTCAATGACTATATAGTCGAACTGTCGTGTAGCACAAAGGTCGTGCAACTGCTGAACGAGGTCCATTTTGAGTGTGCAACATATACAGCCGTTCTGCAGGGCTACGAGGTTGTCGTCTTGTTGTGATACGACACCGCCTTTTTGTATGAGGTCGGCATCGATGTTCACCTCACCTAAATCGTTGACTATAACGGCGAATCGTACACCTTGCTTATTATTTAGGATACGGTTCAACAGTGTTGTCTTGCCGCTACCGAGGTAGCCTGTGAGAAGCAAGACGGGAATAGACTTAATATTTTGCATATTGTTGATAAAAGGGATAATACTCTTCCACTATATCATCTTGGTCATAGTGGTCAAGGTTTTGCAGCACATAGCCCAATATGGCAAGGTGCTGTTGTAGGGTTGTTTGAACTGATTGTTTTTGGTTACGGTCGAGTGAGTCCCCCCAGATCAGATACTGACAGCATGTTTCAGCCACTGCTCTCATAATGGTATTGGCTTTCTCTGTTTCTCCGAGTGCGAAATAGACTGAAGCCATAGAGGCTGATGTATAGTCGTATGGTATATTGTAAGAGGGCAGCACTTCTTGTGCATAGTCGAGCACCTCGCGACACTTATCGCGTTTGCCTTCACGGAAGAGAGCCTCTGCCAACTCCATAAACATCATACGGTGTGTATGGCACATACGCATCAGGTTTTCGTCAATGTATATGCCCGGCATATCCATATTGCCATACTTGAAGCGGTGCATCATATTCTCATACATCTTTTCCGTATTGACGCGTGCTCTGCCGTCGCTGCTCTTGGTGGGCATTATTTGATAAGCCAGTCCGGTGAGTTCGAAATAGGGTCTGAGACCGAGGTAGTAGTCGTCGCCGACGGTGACTGCAAAATACATTGGTCGCTCAAAGTTATTTTCTTCGAGCATCTCCATCACCATCATCTCGGAACGTGTATAGCGGCGGTTCTTTTGTATATTGATCTGTTCGCCGTTCGGACCGTCGAAATAGAGTTGGTCGGAAGGTATATAGTTTTCGCCGTCACGTTTGGTACGAGGGTCGTCCATACGTAGGAATTGGAAGGCTTTGTCCACTTTCATCGGTTCTTTGAGTCGGTTCTCCACCCATACCACTTCGTTCTTGCCTGGCATATAGTCTTTATATTCCCATGTAATAGGCAGTCCTTTACTTTCGTAATAGGGTCGTTTCATTTGTGATATATACCAGTCGGTTTGCAGGTAAGAAAGGTTGCAGACTCTGAGGTCGGTGCCTACACCTTCCACCTCTTGGTTATACCACAACGGGAAGGTGTCGTTATCGCCATTGGAGAAGATGATGCCTTGTGCTTCGCACGATTTGAGGTAGTTAGCACCGAAGTCGCGACACGAATAGCGGTTGGAGCGGTCGTGGTCGTCCCAGTTTTGCGAAGCCATCTGTGCGGGGATGGTCAGACATAGGATGGCGGCAACGGAGGTGAGCAATGTCTTCACGCTCTCGTTGCTCTTGAGGCTATTGACAAGTGAAGCAATGGCGGTCACACCAAGTCCTATCCATATACAGAAAGCGTAGAAACTGCCGGCGTAGGCATAGTCGCGCTCACGAGGTTGATAGGGTGTCTGATTAAGATAAACGACGATAGCCAGACCGGTGAGGAAGAAGAGCAGGAAAGTGATGGTGAATGAGCGCCAACCTTCGTTAATGGTCTCGCCGTTCTTGCTTTTGTGCCTTACGCCTATCTGCCAACACAGACCTATCAGACCTAAAAGCAGAGGCAACATATAATAGACATTATGTCCTTTGTTCTCTTTCAGTTCGGTGGGCAGGAGCGACTGGTCACCCAACATAGCGTTATCAATAAAAGGAATGCCGGTGAGCCAGTTGCCTTTATGCACTTCGCCATAACTTTGCAAGTCGTTTTGGCGACCGGAAAAGTTCCACATAAAATAGCGCCAATACATAAAATTGACTTGATAGCGGAAGAAGAAGCGCAGGTTTTCGGCGAAGGTAGGACAGTAGTCGGTTTTTTGCTGTCCGCAATATTCATATCTTACTCTTCTGCCTTTCACATCAGCCCAATCTTTGTAGGCTTGTATATGTCTTGAGTCGCCTGAATACATACGAGGGAAGAGCATCTTGAACTGATCCATGTATTCATAGTTGGTCTTGTATCCGGTCACCACATACTTATCTTTCTCGCTTTCTGTTTTCGGAGCAGGAGCGTATTGTGCTCTTCCTTTCTTATCGATAGGTATGCACATATTGCCTTGCACGCGCAGTTTGACGGGTGCGTTATACACTTGTCCGTACAGCAACGGACGGTCGCCATACTGTTCGCGATTTAGGTAGTATTTGAGAGAGAAGACGTTGTCGGGTGAGTTCTGGTCCATTGGTGTATCCGCAGCGGAGCGAATGACAATGGCTGCATAACTGCCATAACCAATCAGTATGACTGCCAGCATGATAAGTCCGGTGTTCAGCCAACGATAGAAAGGCTTGCCTTCATTTTTGTCTAACCACTTATACGACAGCCAAATCAGTACAGATAGTCCGACCACGGTAAGCACTATATACACAGCCAATCCCGTATTGAATGGGCAACCCAAACCGTTGACGAAAGCCAACTCAAACCATCCGGCTATAGTAGGCACACCCGGTATGATGCCATACAACACTACAGCAAGTATAGCCACCGAAGCCAGGAAAGCAGCGATAACACCTTCCCACGAGAAAGGATAGCGGCGGAAATAATAGACGAGAACGATGGCAGGTATGGTAAGCAGGTTCAGCAAGTGAACACCGATGCTGACACCCATAAGGTACATGATGAGTATGAGCCACTTATCCGAACCTTCTTCGTCGGCACACTCGTCCCATTTGAGTATCAGCCAAAAGACGATGGCGGTGAAGAGGGATGAAGAGGCATACACTTCACCTTCTACCGCCGAAAACCAGAAAGTGTCGGAAAAAGTGTAAGCCAATGCTCCCACTGCACCTGCGCCGAGCAGAGCCACGCCTTGTGACCGGCTGAGCGAACCGTCGGCAGATACGAGTTTACGTCCTAATGCCGTGATAGTCCAGAAAAGGAACAGAATACAGAAAGCGGAAGCCAGTGCAGAGAGGGCATTAACGCACATTGCCACATGACTGAGGTCAGAAGCAAAGAGGGAAAAGAAATGCCCCATAAGCATAAAAAACGGTGCTCCGGGGGGATGACCCACATCCAACTTATGAGCACTGGAAATAAACTCACCACAATCCCAAAAAGAGGCAGTGGGTTCAAGCGTAAGCAGATACGTGGCGGCAGCAATGGCAAAAACGAGCCAACCACCCAACGTATTCCATAGTTTGTAATGTTGCATTATCGTATGATTTTCGTATCAGTTTGATTAACCATTTGCACAAAAACGCGGCAAAGATACACTTTTATTTGCTCACACACAAATTTTTCCGTAACTTTGCCGCGCTTTTGTGCAAATTATTGCGCACCAACATTAAGAAACATCATTTATACATTCAACAATCACACTGAATATGCAACAAAACGAACACATTATTGCCGTTATAGGCTTAGGTTATGTAGGTCTGCCGCTTGCTATCGAATTCGGTAAGAAATATCGAGTAATAGGTTTCGACATCTATCGTCCTCGTGTTGAGGAATTGGAGCGTGGTGAAGACCACACCTTGGAAGCCGACCTTGAAGGTATGCAACAGGCTCGTACTCTCTTCGCCACCACAGGCAGTAAAGGACTCACTTTCACATCCGATCCTGCTGAGTTAGAGCAAGTAAACACTTATATCGTCACTGTTCCCACGCCTATCGACCGTTTCAACATGCCTGATCTCACGCCGCTGCTCTCAGCCTCAGAGATTATAGGCAAGACCTTACGCAAAGGTGACATCGTCATCTATGAATCAACCGTTTATCCGGGCTGCACGGAGGAAGACTGTGTGCCTATTTTGGAGCGCGTGAGCGGTTTGAGCTACAACGAAGACTTCTTCTGCGGCTATTCACCCGAACGCATCAACCCCGGAGATAAGGTTAATACACTGACGAAGATAAAGAAGATTACCTCCGGTTCTACACCCGAAGTGGCTGATACAGTGGACAAACTGTATAATTCCATTCTATTGAACGGCACTCATCGTGCGCCCAACATCAAAGTGGCAGAGACAGCCAAAGCAGTGGAGAACAGTCAGCGCGATGTCAATATCTCTTTTATGAACGAGTTAGCACTTATATGCGACCGTGTGGGTATTGACACTAACGATGTGATAGAGGCAGCGGGCACCAAATGGAACTTCCGTATGTATCGTCCGGGATTAGTGGGCGGTCACTGCATATCGGTTGACCCTTACTATCTGGCACACAAAGCCAAAGCACTGGGATATGAGCCGCACGTCATCCTTTCGGGACGCGCCGTGAACAATTCCATTGCGAAGTTCATTGCCGACAAAGTGCTCAAACTGATGATTCAGAAAGACCACAAGATCAAAGACTCCAATGTTCTGTTGCTTGGTGTCACTTTCAAAGAGAACTGTCCTGACTGCCGCAACACCAAGGTGGTGGATATAGCCTCCGAACTGGAAGAGTTCGGCTGCAAAGTGGATATCTATGATCCGTGGGCTTCCAAAGCCGTCATACGCCACGAATACGGCAAAGAGTTGCTCGATAAGATCGACCCCGACAAACAGTATAGTGCCATCATAGCATGCGTGAGTCATAATCAGTTTAAGGAGTTCGATTTCAAGAAGTATCACGACAAAGGTGCTGTTATCTTTGATGTGAAGAACTTCGTTGACCGCTCGCTTGTTGACGGACGACTGTAAGCGGTCGGTCACAGCCAAACAGAGAGTCTAACCAAACCTAAATGTTATGACCAAGATTGCCGTTGCAGGAACAGGGTATGTAGGATTGTCCATTGCCACTTTGTTAGCCCAACATAACGATGTGGTGGCAGTGGATATATTGCCCGAACGGGTGGAGATGATCAATCGCCGTCAATCCACTATTCAAGACGAATATATAGAGCGTTACCTATCGGGGCAAGATGCTAATGGTGAACCTATTGAGTTGCACCTGACAGCCACCTTGGATGCTCGTGCCGCTTATCGTAGTGCCGACTTTGTTGTGATTGCCGCACCCACCAACTACGACTCACAGCGCAACTATTTTGACACCTCAGCCGTGGAGACGGTCATTGACCTCGTCTTAGAAGTCAATCCGCAAGCCGTGATGGTGATTAAATCCACCGTACCTGTCGGGTTCACACAGGCGATACAGAAAAAGAAAAACTGCAATATCATCTTCTCTCCTGAGTTCTTGCGCGAGTCAAAAGCCTTGTATGACAACCTCTATCCTTCGCGTATTATCATCGGTTATTGCGCCGACAAGGGTAGTATGCTTGCCCGGCGCGCACAACTCTTCGCACAACTGCTGCAAGAAGGTGCTATCAAACAAGATATACCTACCCTCTTTATGGGTACGACGGAAGCCGAAGCCGTCAAACTGTTTGCCAACACCTATTTGGCATTGCGCGTCAGTTACTTCAACGAGTTGGACACCTACGCTGAGATGAAAGGTCTTAGCACAGAGGATATCATCAACGGTGTATGCCTTGACCCGCGTATAGGCAACCACTATAACAACCCTTCTTTCGGTTACGGCGGTTATTGTCTGCCCAAAGATACCAAACAGTTGCTTGCCAACTATCAGGATGTGCCCGAAAACCTAATAGAAGCCATTGTGGAGAGCAATCGCACGCGCAAAGACTTCGTGGCTGACCGTGTGTTGCAGAAAGCAGGTTATTACGCCTATTCCACTAATAACCAATACGGTTCGTTGCAACTGGAAGCCGGCAAACAAGCACCTACCATAGGCGTGTATCGACTGACAATGAAATCTCATTCCGACAATTTCCGTCAGTCGTCAATACAAGGCATAATGAAACGCGTGAAAGCCAAAGGGGCAAAAGTGATTATTTACGAACCTACTTTGGCAGACGGCACCACCTTCTTCGGCAGTGAGGTGGTTAATGACTTGAGCCGCTTCAAGCAACTCAGTCAAGCCATCATAGCCAACCGTTACGACCCTGTCTTAGACGATGTGAAGCAGAAAGTCTATACCCGCGATATTTTCCTTCGCGACTAAAAAAACCATGCCTTACAACCCTCACGGTTCATCTGCCTAAAGGGATAAAGAGCCGAAAAAGATGGCAAAAGGTATTGAGAACATAGGTAAACAAGATGTGGCGTGGAGTTATGCCGCCACATTTTTTACTATCGGAGCAGGGGTGATCTTATTGCCCTTTATGCTGCACAAACTGCCTGCCGAGACCATAGGTATATGGACCATCTTCCAGACCATCAATATGCTGGTCATCATGTTGGACTTCGGCTTCCGACCATCTTTCTCACGCAATATCAGTTACATCTTTTCCGGCGTTAAACGATTGAAAAAGGAGGGGGTGGAGACTGCCGAGCATGATAGCGATGTGGATTATGCATTGCTCAACGGCACACTCAAGGCTATGCGTTGGTTCTACAGTCGTATAGCACTCTTGGTACTGCTGCTGCTCGGCACTATCGGTTCTGCTTATATGTATTACCTGCTTGGCAAATACACCGGCAACAGAATGGATATAGTCATCTCCTGGCTCATACTCATCTTTATCAACTGCTACAATCTCTATACCCTTTATTACGATGTATTGCTCACAGGCAAAGGGTATATACGCCAATCGCAACAGATTAACCTGCTGGGAAATCTGATATACATCACATTGGCCATCGCACTTATCTACAGCGGATTAGGACTGAGTGCCATCATCGCTTCGCAATTCGTATCCATACTCATTCGTCGCATTCTCAGTCATCGTGTCTTTTTCAATCGGGAGATGAAAAAGCAGTTGTCGCAGGCCGGTACTATGCCTTTTGAGCCTATATTGAAAGCCATCTATCCCAATGCCGTCAAATCCGGACTGACATCAGTAGGCGGGTTTTTAGTAAATAAGTCGGCTGTTTTTATCGGTTCGATCTATCTGCCCTTGTCTCTTACCGCCAGTTTAGGCATAACCACCCAAGTGGTGGAAGTGATGGCTCGTTGCGGCTTGGTTATCTACAACACTTATCTGCCCAAACTGGCACAATACCGTGTGGAAAAGAACATATCGCTATTGAAAAAAGCATATATCTATTCCACTCTGTCATTGGTTATTGTCTTTCTTTTGGGTGGTGGCGGCATACTCTTGTTGGGCAACACCATATTGGGTTGGATTAGCAGTCAGACTCTGTTGTTGCCTACCGCAATGACCGCTTTGCTGCTCTTTTTCTATCTCTTGGAGTTCAACCATGTCATAGCCGCAGGGTTTATTATGGCAGACAACCGCATACCGTTTTTTATTCCTTCACTTATCAGCGGAGCCGCCACACTGGTACTGATGTTGCTCTTTGTGTCGGTCTTTGACTGGGGGATATGGGGAATGATTTTAGCCCCGGGATTGGCACAATTAGCCTACCAGAACTGGGAATGGCCCAGCGTGGTGATAAAAGAATTACGTTCAAATTGAAAAGTCATCAACGCATAATACTCAACACAAGTGCGCAGTACATCCGCACTATCATCAATGTGTGCTTGTCGCTCTATTCAACGCGACTGGTGCTATCGGCTTTGGGGCAATCCGACTTTGGTATCTTTTCCGTTATAGGCGGAGTGGTGGCATTGCTCTCGTTCCTCACTAACGCATTAGTAACCACCACTCAACGATACCTCTCCTTCCATTACGGACAAAAAGATAAAGACAAAATAAAAAAAATCTTCGCCAATAGTCTTTTCATTCATCTCTTTCTCGGGGCTGTATTGCTAACCGCACTCCTTTTATTGGCATATCCTGTTGTCTATCATCTGCTTAACATTGATATAGTACGCCAGCAGACTGCGATGTATGTTTATATCCTGTCTGCCGTTATGCTGACTATGACACTCATCATCTCTCCCTTTAGAGCGTTGTACATAGCCAGAGAAAACATAGTATATATATCCGTAGTGGATGTTATTGACGGCATATTAAAGTTGGTATTTGCCATTCTGCTTTTCCATGTTACAGCCGACAAACTGGTTTGCTATTCGGGAATGTTGCTCTCAATACAGTTCTTCAACTTCTTTGTATTGAGTCTATATGCAGGTCTGAAGTTTACGGAATGTCATTTCCCGCGTCTTCAGGAATTTGACATGTCCTATATCAAAGATCTGTCTTCTTTTTTAGGCTGGACGGTATATGCTTCATTCTGTATCATCACTCGCAATCAAGGTTTAGCGGTGCTGCTCAATATCTTCCACGGCACTGTGGTTAATGCAGCCTACGGCATCTCTATGCAAGTGTCAGGTGCCATCACTTTTGTATCTTCATCCATCGTTAATGCCATCAATCCGCAGATAATGAAGGCTGAAGGCAGTGGTGACAGAGAACGTATGATATATTTGGCAGAGCAAGAGAGTAAGTATTCTTTCCTTCTTCTGTCTTTAGTGGCTATACCGTTGATAGCGGAGATGAACAACATTCTGTCAGTATGGTTAGTCAGCGTACCTCAATATGCGACGGCGTTTTGCCGACTCACACTTCTCGCTATCCTTTGCGACCAACTGACTGTGGGACTGACCTCTGCCAATCAAGCCATCGGACAGATAAAACGGTACACACTGATTTTTTATTCCTTTAAGTTGCTCACCATTATTGCTGTATGGATATGTGCGATTCGCAACATCAGCATCTCGCTTTATCTGTGGGCATACGTCGTCATTGAACTCATAGACGCTCTACTCCGACTGCCGCTACTGAAATGGCAAGCACATATCAGCATTAGACATTTCTGCCGACAAGTGTTTCTGCCTATAGCATTGCCGACTATAGCCATTGCGCTCGTATCGTGGATTTGTGTCACTTATATAACCATCCCGTATCGTTTTCTGCTTACACTGACTTTATCAACACTATGCGG
Source organism: Paludibacteraceae bacterium (assembly GCA_017450685.1). Classification (GTDB taxonomy): domain Bacteria; phylum Bacteroidota; class Bacteroidia; order Bacteroidales; family Paludibacteraceae; genus Colicola. The sequence continues at coordinate 18,658 of JAFSTB010000032.1, read as the reverse complement.
CTGTTGGACTATCTGGTTTACTGCCTTGAGCACAAAGGAAAAAAAACTACTTACCGATAATCTATGGAAGAGAACAACAAAATAACTATCAACATAGAGATGTTCACCATTTGGACACTCTTTTCATACGATATGCTGACCTATCTGCCGGAGTCGGTTAGTATGAGTATGATGAAAGTGGCATACTATGCCGTTTTGTTGCTCTGCTATCTTGCTCTGTTTATCAAGAACACCAAACACCTGCAAACATTCTACTACCATTGGGGATTCGTCAGTTTGCCTCTCACTCTGTTTATATGGCTGTATCTGTGCCGAATGATATACGACATTGTAGTGGTGGGAATACAAACGGAGATAGTGGTCAACCCATCCACTCTGCTTTTCCTCTTTGCCAACGGTATGCTTATACCTCTATATTCTTCGCGACTGATACGCATTGACAACATCTGTTTTAAGCAGTTGAACATCATGCTTCTCTGCACATACGGGGCAATGGCGATGGCAAGTCTGTTCTTTATCTATACAGGCAAATCTGACGAATATATGTTTTCCGATGGTCGTTTTATGGGCAATGCACATATTGATACCATAGCGTTCGGTCATTTAGGTTGCTCCATCATCATTCTTTCACTTGCTCTATTTCGTCGCCGTCAAAACCTGTTGTTCACTCTTGCACTGGCAGCGGCAGTCATAGTTGGAACGGTATGCCTCTTTGGTGCAGGTTCGCGCGGACCGATGGTAGCACTCGCTGTGTGCCTCTTGGTGCTGTTATACGCTTACGGCATCGGCTTGAAGGCTTTTGCCATAATGGCTGCTTCGCTCGTCCTTATCATAGTCCTTTTCCCTACTATCAATCAGATAGCCACCGAAAACGGTAACTTAGCTTTGGAACGACTCTATAACTCACTCTTCTCTCAAAACGAATTAGACTCAGGCCTCTCCACCGGTCGCGACAAACTGTACAGATTAGGATGGGAAGCGTTTTGCGATAACCCGCTGTTGGGCAAAGGTTTCCTGCTTGAGAACGGCAAGTATGTTCATAACTGTGTCTTAGAGAGTTTTATGGCTTGCGGCATCTTCGGCGGATTGGCTTTCACCGTTTCACTCATCTATATCACCTATGCTGCTTTCGCTCTTGCCAAACGCGATAAGAGATATCTGTTTCTCTCTATGCTTTATATGCAACAGTTGATGTACAGCCTTTTCTCGCGCACCTTGGCTCTGCTACCACTGTTTGGAATAACCATATTTTTAGTACTTAATGTCTATACCCACGAACATAACCTCTCAAAGAGCGATGGATAAACCTCTTGTTTCTGTTGTCATCCCTTGCTACAACCAGTCTGCCTTTTTAGCGAAAGCTTTTCTCTGTTTGCAGCAACAGACCGTGCGCGAATGGGAATGTATAGTGGTGGATGACGGTTCAAGCGATGACTCTGCCGCTATTGTCGGTCGTTATGCCCGGGCCGACAGCCGCATTCATCTGCTGCAAAAAGAGAACGGCGGCAGTGCCTCTGCCCGAGATATGGGATTGGAAAAGGTGCAAGGACAATACCTGCAATTCCTCGATGCAGACGACACTATTGCACCAGATAAGTTTGAGAAGCAAGTGCATATAATGCAACAGGAGTCATTTGACCTTTGCTATACAGCGTTTTGCAACGAATATGACGACGGCAGGAAAAGTCCTGCCATTTCATATCCTCTCTCTTTCAATCGTGTAGTACTGCTGTGGGGTATGGGGGCATCCACACCTATCAATAGTTTTTTATACCGCACCGCTTTTCTCAAACAGCATAATATACATTTCTCCACCCAATGCCGTTTCCGCGAAGACTGGCACTTCCATATCAATGTCTTCTCTTACCATCCCAAGACACTGGCTTTACCCGAATATAACGGTGCCACCTATTTCCATCATACAGGCAACAAAACAAGTTCATACTTGAAGATGCAAGAAGGCAATTTTATCTTTATGGCGTATATGTGCCGGCGGTTTAAGGGTTGGACTAAAGCGTTGTGGTGTTTACGCATATCCGAAGAAGTGTGGATGTGGCTTATGCGTATGGTCAAATACAGGAGCCTCGCCGCACTGCCAACCATCAAACCGATGTACCAAGACTCATCTGCCTGCGTATCACTTATCCTCGCCGTCTGCCTTTTACCCATATCGTTAGGCAGTATGCTGTACTACTATGTGAAAAAATATGTTTTAGGCTAACCTCTCTATACCCGAATATGAAAAAGATATTGCTTATATGTGTCAATTATAACTCCTATGACGTACTGCAAACTTTTTTGCAGTCAGTGGATAATGCCGCCCAAAAGGTGAAAGAAGAGATGAAAGCGGATGTGGCTATAGCAGACAACTCACCTGAGAAACAACCAATCAACAACACATACCGCAACCTATCAATCATAGACATACATAAAAACGACAATGTAGGTTACCTTGGCGGTGCTCTGCCTCTGTATAACCAATGGGCTCAAAACTACGATTTTGTATCTATCTCCAATGTTGATTTAAGGCTGAAAGAAGATTTTTTCGCTAACCTCATTGATATTGATATTACCGATATCGGGTGGTTGGCACCGTCTATATTAACGCAAAAAAACAACACCAACGAGAACCCTTTTATGACGCATAGACCACAAAAAAGGAATTTCGTTATTTGGAATATCATCTACAGCAACACACTTATACACAATGTGTATAAATGGTTGTCGGTAAAGAATCATCAATGGCTTGCGCATAAACAAAAGAAAACGATGGAACAAGAGCAGATATATGCAGGTCATGGTTCATTGATGCTCTTCACCTCGGCGTTTGTTAAGCAGAATCAGCACCTTCATTATCCCAACTTCATGTACGGAGAGGAGATTTATTTCGCCGAGCTGGTAAGACAGAGTCGTCTTGAGGTGGTTTACCATCCTCAATTGACGGCATACAATATCGGCGGTGTAAGCACACTGAAAGTGTCTCATTCCATCCGCTCTCAATGGAGCAAAAAAAGTGTGCAAACACTTGAAAAAATGTTTTTCATATAGTCTCATATTCAGACAATAACATTGCTATTTTGTGCAAATATTTGCACAAACGGAAATTGATACGTAACTTTGCACGTTAAATTTTTCAGACTATGGATTCATCGTTAGGTTTTGTCCGTGTGGCAGCCGCCGTACCAATGATGCGCGTGGCAGATGCCGACTTTAATGTACAGCAAATAAAAGAGCAGATCACCGAAGCGGTGGAAGAAGGTGTGGAAGTGATATGCTTCCCCGAACTGAGTACCGTAGGCTACACTTGCGGCGACCTTTTCTTCACACGCCGTTTGCAGCAGAACTCACTGTCTGCACTCGAAGAGATATGTGCTTTCACAAGAGGCAAAAGTATCATTGTCCTTGTCGGCGCACCGCTCAAAGTGGATAACAACCTCTACAACTGCGCTTTCGTCATGACCGACGGAGATGTGATAGGTGTCGTTCCCAAAGTCAACCTGCCCAACACCGGCGAGTTCTACGAGAAACGGTGGTTCACCTCAGGCAGAGCCTCACTCCAACATACCGACAAAGGGCTCGAACCGCGCATACCCACCATCGAACTGTGGAACGGAGATGTTCCTTTCGGTCCGGACCTGCTCTTCAACACACGCGACTACTGCTTCGGCATTGAGATATGTGAAGACCTATGGTCACCATTGCCACCGTCCACACAACTCGCCATCCAAGGTGCCGAACTGATCTTCAACCTCTCGTCCTCTAACTGCCTCACCGGCAAAAACGCCTTCCGCCGACAGATGATAACACAACAGTCGGCACGCGTACACTGCGGATATGTATATACATCCTCAGGTGTGGGTGAAAGCACCAGCGATGTGGTCTTCTCAGGCTCCACCTACATAGCCGAAAACGGAGACCTGCTCGCTGAAGGCGACCGCTTCCTCAGACGCTCTTCAATGATAATTCAAGAGATAGACATAGAGAGACTGCGCATCGACCGGCAACGTAACACCAATTTCACCAAAGATCAACACGGTCACTATCGCCATATCTATGTGGCACCGATAGAAGACAATCAGGCAGTGACCGAACCTGCACACCGCACCTTCTCCACCACTCCTTTCCTGCCTTCACATGCCGACGAGGACGCTTATTGCAACGATGTACTCTCCATACAAACAAGCGGCTTGGCACGACGCTGGGAACATACCAATGCCGATACACTCATAGTGGGCGTGAGTGGCGGGCTGGACTCTACACACGCACTGCTCGTTGCCGTTCAGACAGCCGACCTCTTAGGCTACGACCATAGCCGTATCATAGGAGTGACAATGCCGTGCTTCGGCACCTCCAAACGCACACTGCTCAATGCTCTGGCACTGATGAAACAGTTGGGCATAACACAATATGAGATACCTATTGACCAAGTGGTGACAACACACTTGAAAGATATAGGACACCCGATGGAACAACAAGACACCACTTACGAGAACGCTCAAGCACGAATAAGAACACTCGTACTGATGGATATGGCTAACCAACATAACGGCATTGTGGTAGGCACCGGCGATATGTCGGAATTGGCTCTGGGTTGGGCAACCTACTCCGGCGACCAGATGTCGATGTACGGCATCAATGCCGCCGTACCCAAAACACTAATCAAATATATGGTCAAGTATATGGCAGAGAATATCTATTCGGGCGATATGCGACAGATTTTGTCAGACATTGTGGATACACCTATATCCCCCGAACTGCTGCCTACTACCCAAACGGGCGACATAGCACAAGTGACGGAAGACAAAGTGGGACCATACGAACTGCATGACTTTTTCCTCTACTACTTCCTCCGCTATGGCTTCACCACCGACAAGATAGCCTATATGGCAACGATGGCATTTGAAGACCAATACGATGAGACCGTCATTCGCCATTGGCTCAACGTCTTCAACCGACGCTTCTATCAAAACCAGTTCAAACGCTCTTGCATGCCCGACGGACCAAAAGTGGTCAGTGTCAGCCTCTCACCTAAAGGTGACTGGCGTATGCCTTCGGATGTCAAAGAGATGAGATGAGGCAGGCATAAAAACGGCATGAGGCATGTATTGGGCATAATAACCTGTCTGTGTCTGTCTTTAACGGCATTGGCACATGTATGGCAACCCGTTCATTGGACAGGCGAGAAAGTAGGCGACAGTCTGCTACTGACTGCCACCGTTGACAGCGGATGGCACCTGACCATCCTCGCCATCAACGAACAAGAAGTGCTACAGGAATATGTCGGCGGCTGCTCTCTCACCCTCGCACCCGACGCACAAGGATATGCCCGGGTCAGATACAACGCCTGCGACGACGAACAATGCACCTCGCCTGAGACCTTCACTTTCCCCTTACAGACCAACGGCTTAACATACAACCCTAACACTGAAAGCAACGACACCTCCCTTTGGTGGTTGCTGCTGATGGGACTATTAGGCGGACTGATAGCCATCTTCACACCCTGCGTTTGGCCTATCATACCTATGACGGTCAGCCTCTTCCTCAAACGCGGAGGCGGACTGAAAGAGGCACTCCTCTTCGGCTTATCCATCATCGTCATCTACGTAGGGTTAGGACTGATAGTGACACTACTCTTCGGCGCTTCTGCCCTAAATGCCATATCCACATCCGCACCGCTGAACATCTTCTTCTTCCTTCTGTTGGTGGTGTTTGCGCTGTCGTTCTTCGGACTCTTCGACCTCACCTTACCCGCCTCTTGGTCCACGGTCTTGGACAAGCGAGCACGCACCGCTTCTGGGTGGATGAGCATCGTCTTTATGGCTTTCACACTCGTCATCGTCTCTTTCTCCTGCACCGGTCCAATCATCGGCACACTGCTCGTTCAAGCGGCTTCCAACAGTCTGTTAGCACCTGCAATAGGGATGTTGGGGTTTGCCATAGCACTCGCCATCCCCTTCACTCTGTTCTCACTCTTCCCGCAATGGATGAAACAGATGCCACGCTCAGGTGAATGGATGCAGACAATAAAAGTGACCCTCGCCTTTGTGGAACTCGCCTTCTCTTTGAAGTTTCTCTCCGTGGCGGATATGGCATACGGTTGGGGCATATTGCCTCGATGGCTGTTCATCACCCTGTGGATAATATGCGCCGTAGCACTCGGTATTTATTTGACAACGAAAGGCATACAAGCCGCCAAACAGTGGCAAAGCCAACGCTCAGTCATCTATACCTTATCACTTCTGTGCGCAGCCCTACTCTCTTTTGCTTTTGCCTTCTATCTCATCCCAGGATTACGAGGAGCACCGGTCAAAGCCATTGCTGCCTTCGCACCGCCACAACAGATAAAAGCACAGAACATCTTCACCAACTACGAAGAAGGAATGCTCTTTGCACGACAAGAGAACAAGCCCATTCTGCTGCATTTCACCGGTTATGGCTGCGTCAACTGCCGACAGATGGAAGCCTCCGTCCTCGACAACGAAGAAGTGAAACAAGCCTTGAACCGCTTCGTTTGTATCACCCTCTACGTCGATTCACGACGCGACGAGAACAACAACGGCATTGCCGACGGCGACGAGTACTCACTGCTGCAACGACAACAGTTCGGCTCCAACGCACAACCACAGTTCCTGCAACTCACACCCGACGGCATACAGTCAGCACAACCCTTCTTCTTCTCCACCAAACCCGAAGAGTTCCTGCAATGGCTGCAACCAACACCTGACTCAGATATACCCACCTTTACTTTTTGACTATGAAAAACGCCAGATATATCCTTCTTATAGCGATAGCCGCCTTGTCTATCACCTCTCGTGCAGATCTTATGCAAGACCTGCTCAACAACAAGTACGCCCCTAAGACTCTCACTAACGCCTATATAGACAGCGTTCTCAACGGCACACCAACCGACCGCTATCTGTTGCGCTCCGAAAACGCAACGACACGCTTCAGACGCTCCAAAGAAGCCGACTGGTACCTAATCGACACAGAGAAAAAGAACGCACGCATCAATATAGGTCGAGGCAGAGACGCACAAATGTCACCCAACGGCAAATATGTGGTCTATGTGAAAGACAAGACCCCGTGGATATACAAAGTGGATTTCAAGACCGAGGTGGTAATGACTCACGAAGACAGCGAAGAAGTGTATGGCGGTGCTTCCGACTGGCTATACGAAGAAGAGTTCGGCGTAACACGCATGTTCGCTTTCTCACCCGACTCACGTATGGTGGCATTCATACGCTTAGACGAAACGCCGGTGCCTACCTTCACTTGGCAAGAATATCTTGACACGGAAGGCAACGACCTTTTCTATCCCATATCGCAATCACTGCGCTACCCCAAAGCAGGTGAGATGAACGCACACGCTTCGGTCTGCGTATATGACATCCAGACCAAAGCCATCCAGACAATGAAAATCAACAGCGAAGAAGATGACTACATCCCGCGTATTTGCTGGCGTACACTACCCAACCCCAAAGCAAAGAAAGATGAACCCAAACAGACCTACGAACTGATAGTGGAACGGCTCAATCGCGACCAAAACAAGTTGGAGATCATAGCCTGCAACCCCCGCTCAACCGTCTGCCACACTATCTACCGCGAACACACGGAAAACTATTTCATCGACTACTCGCTCTTCGACCAATGGCTCTTCCTCGACAACGGACAGTTCATCGTCCTTAGCGAAAGAGACGGTTTCAGACAACTCTTCCTGCACCAACAAGACGGCACACCCGTGCGTTGCCTTACACCACAAAAAAGAGACATCAACCGTGTTATCAGTATCGACCCCAAAAACCAAATCATCTACTTCGAAGCAGCCGACACACCTCTCACACGACAAGCATACTCACTGCAATATAAGAAAGACCTACTCACCGCCCTCACACACGAAGAAGGCACACACCGCCTTATCATTGCTCGCGACAACAGACACGCCATCGACATCTTCCAATCCACTTCCACACCACCGACATATACACTCTACTCTCTGCAAAAACAACAACTGACCTCAGCACAGACTCTGCTTAACAACGACTCTATCAACGCTATATGGCAATCGCTGCCAAGAGGACAACACTCTTTCTTCTCTTTCGCCACCGAACGCGGCGACACACTCAACGGATATATAATCCGTCCATCCCACTTCAACGATAATCACCTCTATCCTCTTGTACTGCTGCAATACAGCGGACCTGCCTCACAACGAGTGCTCAACCGCTGGAACACACGATGGGAATATGCGCTGGCGGAAGAAGGATATATAGTGGCCGTTGTGGACCCGAGAGGCACCGACTGCCGAGGCAGACAATGGCGTAACGAGACATATATGCAACTCGGACAAAAAGAAGCACAAGACCATATAAGTGCAGCACTCTACCTCGCCTCACTGCCCTACATCGACCAACAGCGTATGTGCATCGGCGGCTGGAGTTATGGCGGCTTCCAAGCCATCACCACCATGAGCCGAAAACAAAGCCCCTTCAAATGCGGTTTCGCCATCGCACCCGTCACCTCTTGGAACCTCTACGACACAGGATATACCGAAAGATATATGATCCAGCCCAAAGAGAACGAAAAAGGCTACGACGATGCCAACCTCATCAAACACGCTAAGGACCTCAACGGCAGACTGCTCATCGTTCACGGACTGGCCGACGATAATGTGCACGCACAAAACACACTGCTTTATATAAACGCACTAACACAAGCAGGCAAACAATATGATATGCAGTTATACCCCGACGATAACCACTTCCTGCGTAAAAGAAACAACTACCTACACCTGCACCAACGACTGCTACGCTTCCTCAACGAAGAACTGAAAGGCGGAAAATAACTTGCTCCTACTCTCCATATTCATTTAGCAAAAACAATAATATTTATCCAATTATCATTCAACCTTTATGTCAAACACAAACAGGACACTGAACATCATCACCATACTTGCAATGATGTTTCTATACGCAATGATTGCGTTCGTTACTAATCTGGCAGCCCCCGTTGGCAAGATCTGGGAAAACAGTTTTGAAGGTAGTGCTAATGCGTCACTACTTGGTATGCTGGGCAATATGATGAACTTCCTTGCCTACCTGTGTATGGGTATTCCCGCCGGCAAGATGTTAGCCCGCGTAGGCTACAAAAAGACGGCTCTGACAGCCATCGCCGTCGGATTCTGCGGCGTACTGGTGCAATACCTCTCAGGTGTAACCACCAGTTTTATCGTCTATCTTATCGGCGCTTTCATCGGCGGTTTCTCCGTTTGTATGCTTAACACGGTGGTCAACCCTATGCTTAACTTGCTCGGCGGTGGCGGCAATAAGGGTAACCAACTGAACCTCATAGGAGGCACCATCAACTCACTCTCAGCCTCTCTCACACCTATGCTCGTAGGCGCACTCGTGGGTAGTTCACTCGCCGGCAAAACAATAGCCGATGTCAACCTCGTACTCTATATAGCTATGGCTGTCTTTGTGGTGGTCTTTCTCATCATCTGGGCTATGCCTATCGCCGAACCCCAACGAACAGATGCTAACACCGTCTATGAACGCTCACCATGGGCTTTCCGACACTTCGTATTAGGCACCATCGCCATCTTCGTCTATGTGGGAGTGGAGATAAGCATCCCTGCCACTCTCATCTCCTACCTGTCAAACACTCAATACGGCTTGAGTATCAGTTTTGAGACAGCCGGATTCATAGCCGGACTGTATTGGCTGCTGATGTTAGTGGGTCGCTTCATTGGCAGTGCCATTGGTGGCAAAGTGTCGTCAAAAGCAATGGTGACTTGCGTCTCTATTGCGGCCATCATCCTCATCATCTGCGCTATGCTCGTAGGCAATAACACAAGCGTCAACATGCCTATCAACTGGTCACTGCAGATGGCACCTATGCCTATGGCTGCCTTGCTACTTGTCCTTTGCGGACTATGCACCAGCGTCATGTGGGGCTCCATCTTCAACCTCTCCATCGAAGGATTAGGCAAATATACGGCTGCTGCCAGCGGCATCTTCATGATGATGGTGGTAGGCGGCGGCATCGTGCCTCTGATACAAAGTGCCGTCTCTGATGCATGCGCACAAACAGGCGGACAGGGCTACCTGCTCTCGTATATCGTACCGCTTATTTGCGTCGCCTACATTCTCTTCTATGGTGCGTGGGGAAGCAAAAACGTTAATACTGATATTCCCACCGAATAACACAAGCGATAATAGGGACTTCTGAAAGCCTTTTTTCGGGAGTCCCTACCCTTTTCATTATGTTAGACACCATACAGATAGAGCAATATGTAGAGCGTGCTCGATCGCTTTTCCACAGCGGTTTCAACTGCTCACAAGCCGTCTATGCCGCTTGCGCACCTCTCTATGGCATAAGCGAAGACTTAGCCCTGCGCATAGCTGCCTCTTTTGGTGGCGGCATAGGCAGAATGCACTCCGTATGCGGAGCCGCGTCAGGGATGTTCCTACTGGAAGGACTGCAAAGCGGCACCAATAAGCAAGGCGACACACAAGGCAAAATGTATAACTACAACCAAGTAAGGCAGTTAGCACAAGCCTTTGAACAACAACACGGCAGCCTTATCTGCGCCGAACTGCTCGGCTTGACAACACACCAACCAACACAAAAAACGCAAAAGACACCGTGTGCCGAAATGGTGGAGAACGCAGTGCGCATCTTCCTCACTCAAAATGCAGATAAATGGTAGCAAACAGACACAGTTGTGAGCAAAACGACATATATTGCGCATAAATACACAAAAAAAATTGCGCAACTATTTGCACAATTGCTCACAATGCCCTACCTTTGCACCCGCAATCGTGACGATTGCAAATCTATTTGGGGTATTAGCTCATCTGGTAGAGCGCAACAATGGCATTGTTGAGGTGAGGAGTTCGAGTCTCCTATGCTCCACACAAAGCGGACATAAGCCGCAGCAACAAAGAGAAAAGACACCTTACTTATAAGGTGTCTTTTCTCTTTTCATAACTGTTATGTTTGTATTTCCTCAATGGCGACTTATCGTGATTGGCTCATTTGGCAATTCTACTTGAGTTGTCTTATCGTTTTAGCCACATTGATCAGATGGTCAGCCACACGTTCGGAGTTTTGCGCTAAGGATATATATTCCGTTCCGGCTTTAGGCTGGCATATACCTAACGATAGTCGCTGTATATGATTGCGTTCCATCTCGTCGGTGAGTTGATCCACTTGGTCTTCTATTTGGTTGGCTATTCCGAGTGCTTCCATATCCATCTTATGATAGGCTTGCATGGATGCCTTATATAGCGACACTATCAGTTGCTCCATTTGCTGAATCTCTTTTAGAGCATACTGAGAGAAGCGCACATCCTGTTGCTGAAGGCTCTCTGCATATTCCACGATATTAGTGGCATAGTCACCTATACGTTCAAGGTCACTAACGGTGCGTATGGTGGATGCTAAATATTGGTGGTCAAACGCATTGAGTTGGTTATCCGACAGCCGCACTGCATATTGCACCAATTCACGATTGAGGTAATTAAGTTCTTCCTCCGTCTTGTTAAAAGTGTCTTGATTGGTAAAATTGAGTGTTACGACGGTGTTGATAGCCCTGCTGAAATTGTCGATAGCCAATTGAGCCATGTGTTCTATTTCCGTCTTCAGTTGTCTGACAGCCACCACCGGTGTGCGTAGCATCTGCTCGTCAAGAAAATAGAGGTGCGGTTTATCTGTTTGAGCCTGTGGCTGTTCTTTTACGATGCTGCAAGCAAGCGACACCAATGCATTGGTTAACGGCAAAGCAACAAGCATAGTACAGATGTTAAAGACCGTATGGAACATAGCCAATTGCAGTTGCGGCGCTGACGGTAAGAGACGCTCAAAGATTGTTTCAAAACTGAGAACACTACCTGACAACAAGGTCATCAACCCTGCTATTAACATAAACAGCACTACGCCCATAATATTGAAACTAAGGTGAATCAATGCTGTACGTTTAGCAGCGGTACCACTGGTCAGACCGGCAATTACGGCTACAACACACGAACCTATATTACTACCCATAGTGAGATAAATACCTTGGTTGAGTGTTATTAACCCCGTCACCACCATCGTAATGGCGATAGAGGTCATCACCGATGATGACTGTATGACAGCAGTCAGCAAAGCACCTATAACCACTAACAGTATCGGGTTGCTAATAGAGGCGAGGAAGAGTTTGACTGACGGCAAAGCAGCGAACTCATCCATAGCATTAGCCATCATACTGAGTCCGACAAACAACATTCCGAAACCGGTCAGCACACCACCTATCTGCTTCCATGTGTTGTTTTTGGTGAAGAGTGTTATGAAAGCACCTACACCGGCAAAAGCACTGAAGATAATGGTAGTGGATATAGTGTTACTGCCGAACATTCCCAACGCCACCAACTGTGCTGTGACGGTTGTGCCGATGTTAGCACCGTAGATGATAGTAGCGGCCTGCCGTAGTGTCATTATCCCCACATTAACGAAACCGATGACCATAACGGTGACGGCACCGCTACTCTGTATAGCAGCAGTGCCGACCGTACCTATGGCAACGCCTAACCATGGACTGTCACCCGTCTTGGCAAACAGCCTTTTGAGCCTCTTGGATGAAGCCGACTCTAAGTTGCTACTCATCATAGTGCAGGCAATAAGAAAGACACCTATGCCTGCTAAAAGAGTGAGGATGGCGGTTAAGATAGTCGAAAAAGTCATACTTTAGTCGTCAATGCGCACAAACTCGTACTTGCGGTTGAACTCCAAATCCAAACCGTTGTTCAACTCTGCCTTATAACCACGGTCGTCTTTGCCCCATTCAGTGATGAAAGCGTTGGCAAAATGTGCCTTCACATATTCGCGCACCGGTTCGGGTACTAACGCGGCAGGCACTTCTACTGTCTTGCAATCCACCTTCTTTACCTCACCCGCCTTGTCGAACTCCAGAGAACGACCATCATTGAACTTAACCGTATATTCGCAGTTCAAGAGGTCTTTGTCTAAGGTTACATACGACACTTGTGAGGCATCGAAATGTGCCTCCACCACGGCTTTGGCTGCCTGAGGAAGACGGTCATAAGTAATCACTTCGTCCTTGGCACATGCCACCAACGACATAGAGAGTGCTAAAAGCACAAGATAAAATTGATTCTTCATAATGATTTGAATATTAGTTATTAAACAAAGAATGATAGTGCTCGCGCTAACGGCACTATCATTCAAATAAGGATATAGTTATAGTTGTTTGGGGTCATTTGTCGTGGTGCATAACGCCTCACCTGTCCCCTTTTAAGACTATCCGACTGCTTGGCGTCAGTACACAGAAGATGATTATTGGTATGCATATCACCTGCCAAAGGTTTACCTGCAAAAAAGACAGATTGAGATGCGTCTTGCAAATCATTCTCCTCGTCCCACTCTAAATCGTATTGCTCCAACTCTGTTGCCATCTCCATACTCACATCCTGCATAGCACGCGCAAAATCGCGACTCTCATCCACTGCTAATACGCATAAAAAGAGCATAGTAAGCAATGGCAGTACACATTTGACCATATGTCGCACTATATGCAATAACATCTTCTTTTCCTTGCTAAATATTATAGGTCTCTTGTTCTTATCAGACAAAAATTATGCCAATTGTTCGCCCGAATATGGTTACAGGTGCTTATATCTTTACTTGTTTTATTTTCGTCATTATATCTTCACCTTTTTCCATTGTCTCTACCATTTGGAAGATACGTTCGCTCCACCCTGCAACGAGGCACACATCTTTTCCTATCAAGCGCAGCGGACTCTCGCCATAGCCTGCAAGATCGAACATATAGAGTCGCGCATCGGGAGCAATCTGTTTATACTGTTGCCACGATTTGGCGACAGTCTTAATAGTATAAGTGTCGTCCCATAGTTGGCAGTCGGTGAAGAACATCACTTTGTCCACCACCTGCTTGTTCTCAATGAGCCAATCTATCACTATATAACCGTTGGTGCAATACCCAACTTCGCCTATGCGTTTGCGTATATCGTTGGTATTCTGCAATATATTGGTTTGCGGCAAGTTTACCGGTTTCCATATATCCCCGAACAAGCCTGTTTGCACCTGTTGGCAGGTGTTTTGCATAAGCATAGCGAGCAGTATGCCCACTTCGTATAGTTGCACTTTGCTTTTAGGTGAGAGCGAATGTTGCATTGAGCCTGACAAATCGCAGGCAAGCAGAATACGGTCGTTCTTGCCGAAGAGGTCGGTATTGGGTGCAGAAGCCTTAGCAGCCTCTTCCAAGGCTGTGAGTATAAGCGAGGTGTAGGGTGACATCACTTGCAGCATCTCTTTGTAGGCGGAGAAGAAACGGAAAGGCAGTTGCTTACTGTGTGCCACTTCGTCTTTATTGCTTAACCGCGCACATATACTGTCTATACGCTCTTTCGACACTTCCGACTGAACGATATTTCTTAGGTTGCGCAGCAGTGCCATATAGCCCAGTTTGCCGCTGTCGATGAGTTCTTCCCATTTGGCTCGAACTGCTGCCTGCTTCTGCTCGGGTGTGTCAAAGGGCTGCTTTCCCAGTTCTGAGAGTTCCGTTTCCCAAGTATAAGGTGTCTGAAGCGATTGGGAAGCGATCTTATTGAAGAGTTGCTGTTGTGCCTCGTCTTTGGCTTTGGGGTGAACGAGGAAGAGTGCGTCACGCAACCGTACAGTCTGCGAGGAACGGTCGTACTTGGCAAACTGATACTCGTCTAAACGGTTGAACGATGTCTGCAAACCTTTCTGCACCTGATGCGACAGACCCGATAGTTGCTTCCTTCCCTGACGCGGATTAAGCAGTTGGTAGCACGCCAACAGTTCGCTTATCTCGTCAGCGCGAAGTACTGTCATTTCAATGGCACGCGCTAACATAGAAGGCTGCCAATCGGCGGTGTCGGTACTGTTCACCTTGGCTAAGAGCGTGAGCAGCAACAGCGGCACTGAACGTAAGTTCATCTCCCTGCGGGCATAGACGGCAAGTTGTGCCACGAAGAGGGGACTGACTTTTCCCACCAGTTCTTGTATGCGTTTTACGCGCTCGTCGGACGACTCATAGTAGGTGTCGTTAAGCATAGAGGTGACAATGGCAGTATAGAGTTCCATCTCCGGGGTCATAGTGTAGGCAATCGCACCTTCGTGGTTGCGCGTCACATCCTGCGGCTTTAACTGCGAATTGAAGTTCATAAGGACAGTGGTTAAAGGTCGGTCAATAAAAAAAGGAATGGTGCAACAATCGTGAAGAGAGTGATTCAGGTTGTTAGCCTGACGTTCTGACGAACTAAGGATTCAGTAATTCCGATGAAACTCTTCACTACGGCAACCATTCCTAAATAAAGTTGTGTTATTTATCACACGGCAATGTTTGCCTGCGTCCTTGCAACTTTGTGCTGCAAAGGTACACTAAAAAATTTGATTTATGCAAAGATTTGCAACAAAATCGTGCCGAAATTTGATTTTCAGCATTTTGCAGATATAGCAAAAATGTAGCACAAGGCTGACTAAAAGCAAAAAAGGAGTACGTTTGTTTACGTAACTCCTTGATTTTCTGTTGTGGGCGAAGACGGATTCGAACCGCCGACCCTCTGCTTGTAGGGCAGATGCTCTAAACCAGCTGCGCTATTCGCCCGTTGCCGCTGAAAGAACAAGCATTCTTCCTTGACAGCGGGTGCAAAGGTACGGCGAGATTTTTAATTGTGCAAATATTTGCACAATTTTTTTGATAGATTTTTACCAACCCACTGATAATCAGTAGTATTAAAAATTTAATTTTTATAGATTTCTCTTACGCTATGATATGTTAATCTTTGTTTTTGGGATTATTCTTCATCTGTCAGTTTCGTTGATGGGTTGTTGGTGACAGCGTCGGTTGGTTGCGGCATATAGTCTTGTTCGTTGTAGGTGATAGGTTTAAGTGTAGGGTGCGTATCTTGTGAGGGGTCTAAAGATGGTGTGATGTCGGCGGAGTCAGAGGTTGGCATAGGTTGTGGTGCTGCCGGATTCTCGGGCAGGTTGACTTTGAAAGAGCCGTGTTCGGCTATTGTTTGCAAGTCTTTGTCGAGGTGCATACTCATACGTCGGCGCACCTGGAGCCACATCTTGATAAAGAAGACATAGAAGAGTATGAGCAGCAGTGCTTGTATCGCTTGATTATCTGCAAAAACGCGGCCGACGAAGAGCAGAGCGTCGTATGTGGTATGCAGCAATACTGGAAGATAGAATGCTCTTGCGTATTGTCGCCACCCACCTTTGCCGAAGTAAGCCAAAGAGAAGAAATAGCCCATTATGACGGCGAAGAAGAAGTGTCCGGGAACGGAGAACATAGCGCGTGTGGTAGCCACTGTTTGCCATGTATCGATATTAGAGACGAGATAAAGGATATTCTCGAAAGTGGCAAAACCCAGTCCGATGGTGGCGGCATAGACTATACCGTCGAAATGTTCGTCGAAGTACTTATTTCTATTCACGAGCAGCCACAGCATCAGCAGTTTGGCACCTTCTTCGGGTATGCCTGCACCGAAAAAGGCAGAGGCAATGGCACCATATATAGTGGTAGGCTCATCGGGGAAGAAACCCAAAAACTTGAGTGGTTGTGATATGGACAGAGAGAGGAAGCAAGAGAGGATACCGAAGAAGAATCCCAGAAGCAGTTGTCCGATAGGTTCGCGCTGATACTTATCTTTCCAATAGATGAAAGCGAAGAGCAGGAAAGCGGGAAGTACGGCAGCGACAAAGATAAAGAGAGGGTTGGTTGCCATAAGCGTAAGAAAAGAAGTAGAGCCATAGTGTTTGACGCTATGGCTCTACGAGTGATTGTTATTAGATGAGTTTGCGATATCCGTATTTGGCTCTTGCGCCGAGTTGCTCTTCAATACGGATCAGTTGGTTGTACTTAGCCATACGATCGGTGCGGCTCAGCGAACCTGTTTTTATCTGTCCTGAGTTGGTAGCAACGGCGATGTCGGCGATGGTGGTGTCTTCGGTCTCGCCTGAGCGGTGAGAGGTGACGGTGGTATAACCATGGCGGTGCGCCATCTCGATAGCGTCGAGAGTCTCAGTGAGTGAACCGATCTGATTAACCTTGATAAGGATAGAGTTGGCAGCACCCATCTTGATACCTTTCTCGAGGAAACGAACGTTAGTAACGAACAGGTCGTCGCCTACCAATTGGCAACGTTTGCCGATACGCTCGGTGAGTTTAACCCAGTTATCCCAGTCGTTCTCATCCAGACCGTCTTCGATGGAGTCGATAGGATATTTGGTGATGAGTTGTTCGAGGTAGTCTATTTGTTCGGCTGCTGTCAGTTTCTTTCCGTTAGGATCTTTCTTTTTGCCGTCTTTGAGTTGACGATAGTCGTAGTACCATTCGCCGTTTTCTTGTGTTGCGAACTCAGAAGCGGCGCAGTCCATAGCGATACGTACATCTTTGCCGGGTTCGTAGCCTGCATCGCGTATGGCTTGCATGATGCTATCCAGAGCGTCTTCAATACCGTTGAGAGCGGGAGCAAAACCACCTTCGTCACCTACAGCAGTGCTCAGACCGCGTTTCTTGAGCAGTTTAGCCAGTGCGTGGAACACTTCGGCACCCATACGGACGGCTTCGCGTTCGTTCTCGGCACCGACGGGACGGATCATAAACTCTTGGAAAGCGATAGGAGCGTCGGAGTGTGCACCGCCGTTGATGATGTTCATCATAGGCACAGGCAAGACGTATGCATTAGTACCACCAATGTAGCGATACAGAGGCATCTCAAGATAGTTGGCAGCGGCGTGAGCCACAGCGAGACTGACACCGAGGATAGCGTTAGCACCAAGTTTGGACTTAGTGGGAGTGCCATCCAAAGCGAGCATCTTCTCGTCGATAGCGCGTTGCTCAAGGGCAGAGAGACCGATGATCTCAGGAGCGATCACCTCGTTAACGTTCTCAACGGCTTTGAGCACACCTTTGCCTAAGTAACGGTTCTTATCGCCGTCACGCATTTCGAGGGCTTCGTTTTCACCGGTTGAGGCACCTGAAGGAACGCTGGCGCGACCCATAACACCACATTCAAGAGTTACTTCCACTTCCACGGTGGGATTGCCACGTGAGTCAAGAATCTCACGAGCATGTACGTTTTCAATAAACATAATGGTTATTTAGTTAAGATTAGAAATATGTATTTATTTGTGTCTGCTTTCGATACACAACACCAAGTAACGCCGCAAAGGTAGGATAAATCACTCAATTAGACAAATTTTTGATAATATTGTAAGTTCTATTTGTCAAAAAAAGGAGGTAAGTACGCCTCTCGACGCACTTACCTCTATGGGCAGCCACACTCGGCCGCTACTTTTGTATTTAACCCCTAAAAAGTGAATGTCGGGTACGCAGGTGTGTCACCTGCGGTTGGCTGCGGTTAGGCATTTACGGCTACCAACCTTGATGTTGCCGCAGGCGGCACGCCTGCGTACCCATAGAGTATTCCGATTATTCAGAATACTCTGAACACTTCTAATTCCTAATTCCTCATTTAATCACATTACCTGTGGCGTCATACCTCACGCCATTGCGCTCGATAATCAACACGCCGTTCTCTATGTACTTGCGAGTGTCGCTTGGAACAGAGATGTCACCGTCAGCATCAACATCCATCTC
>JAFSTB010000031.1 GCA_017450685.1 Paludibacteraceae bacterium | reverse complement strand
TGTATTTGATTTGATTCATAAGTAGATATGTTTTTATCCACAAAGTTATCAATTCAAATCCGTTCGCACAAATGATCCGTATAACGAACTAATTTTCAATAAGTCAAAGAACTCTATCTTAATTTTTAGTGGACACTAATAAAATTATTTACGAAAACTATAATACTTCTGCCCGAAAAAACTTATCAAAACAGTGAATATAGTTATCACCATTTTACTTGGTGTGGGATACCAATGCAGCATTTCAACCAACACTTTCAAACCAACATAGTTGATTCCCAAATTCAGTGCCACTATACTCAAATATCTGAAGGCTTGACTTACAGTATGCAAAGAAGACTGAGTGAAAGTGATATTTTTATTTAACCAAAAACCTGTAAATAAGGTGATTGGAAAAACAATACAGAGAGATGCTATATGAGGTGTAAGACATAAATCGAGTGAGAATATGGATATATAAATTAACTTATGTCCGATGATAAAATTGTAGGTTATGAAATACAAGACCCAGTCAAGCAACATATTAGCCCCGCCACAGAGGGCATAAGTAAACACCTCACGAGATAAGTAAGGGCTGAATGGTTTATAGAAAAATCCTATTATTTGATTAAATATTTTAGTGAGATGTTGCATAATTATCTGAAACGCCGTACCTTTGTGCGCTCATTTTCAGCCCACAAAGGTACACTATATTCACCAAACGACCAAATTTATGGACGACTATCACCCTGAAAAAGCACTTTTCAATGCAAAAATTTCGCAACGGGTACGTACGTGCCAAAAAATCGTTAGGTCAGCATTTCTTGAAAGACCTCTCCATTGCTCAACGAATTGCTGAAACCATCCCTTCGGGACGAGTCCTCGAAATAGGACCCGGAATGGGTGTTCTTACTC
The DNA here is from genome assembly GCA_017450685.1 of Paludibacteraceae bacterium. Lineage (GTDB taxonomy): Bacteria > Bacteroidota > Bacteroidia > Bacteroidales > Paludibacteraceae > Colicola. Next base: position 33,035 of record JAFSTB010000031.1, on the reverse strand, counting down.
AATTTCTTCTTCAAAATCCCAATATCAATCTTACCGCAATTGAGTTAGACAACGAAAGCGTTGCCTATCTTAAATTACATTTCCCGCAACTTCACCTAATTGCAGGTGATTTTTTGAAGTTGGATTTGAATATTCTTTATCCTGAGGGAGATTTTAACATAATAGGCAACTATCCGTATAATATCTCCTCTCAGATATTTTTCAAGGTGTTAGAATATAAAGACCGTATTCCGCTTTGTTCGGGAATGATTCAAAAAGAGGTGGCAGAGCGATTAGCCTCTAAACCGGGACACAAAGAATACGGTATATTAAGTGTATTGTTGCAAGCATATTATGATATTGAATATCTGTTTACAGTGGATGAATATGTGTTTGCTCCGCCACCAAAAGTTAAGTCGGCTGTAATACGGCTGACACGAAACAAGAGACGACGATTGGATTGCGACGAACAATGGTTCAAAACAGTGGTTAAAACAGCCTTTAACCAACGACGAAAGCAATTGCGCAATTCTCTTCAACAGCTGGCAGGAAAGGGAAATCCTATCTTGGAAGAGAAGATATTTTCAATGCGCCCCGAACAGCTTAGTGTAGAACAATTCGTAGAACTAACAAATCTCTTGCAACCATGTCAGAACTCAGAATATTCTATAAAGACAACGACAAAATAAAAGTTGCCAAAACAATAAATGCTCTTAAAGAACTTGATAAACACGATATTATATGGATAGACCTGCTTGATGTAAGCGACAAAACAGAGGACACACTCGAAGGCTTCCTGAAAATAGATATTCAGGAAGATGAAGAGATGGAAGAGATTGAGATGTCAAGTCGTTATATCCAAACAGACGATTCTATAGTTGCCAACTCCAACTTCTTGACAGAAGATTTTGCAGTTGAACCTGTCAATTTCATTCTTAAAAATAATATTCTTGTCACCACGCGTGATGTAGAGTTAGGCAGTTTTAATGAAACGGTCAAACGTCTGTTTGTTAACACCCGTAATTTTCCGAGCGGATACCATGTGTTGGTTGCACTAATGGAAACACGAGTGGAAAAAGATGCAGATATGATTGAGGACACAACAGACCTTATCAGTAATCTGTCGCAGGAAATCAACGCTACCGACCGAATGGATGAAGATGTACTTATACAGATTAAAGATCTTCAGGAAAAAGTGACTATCATTCGACAAAACATAATGGATAAACAAAGGGTGATAAGCAATTTTCTTAAATGTGACTTTTTTCCGCAGGAACTGCAACCGCGCCTTACCATGATAATAAAAGACATAAACTCACTGTTTGACTATACACGTTTTGGTTTTGATCGACTTGACTACTTGCAAGATACATTCTTAGGTTTGGTTAATATCGAACAAAACAAGATTATAAAGATTTTCACAGTGGTGAACATCATATTCCTTCCACCCACTTTAGTGGCAAGTATGTATGGAATGAACTTTGACTTTATGCCAGAACTGCATTGGAAATTAGGTTATCCTTTTGCACTGCTTATAATGATTGTTTTCACTTTGTTTGTCTTACTGATTTTCAAACTGAAAAAGTGGTTATAAACATAATTATAAACATAATTGTTCATTTCTGTTTATTTATATAAAAAACTTGATTTAATCGACATAATTCAACACGGCATAGATGTAAAAAACTGTGTTTTATTGATTAAAAATAAGGTGATTAAAACCGTTCTCAACAAAATAAACATACTATAAAAAACAAAAGATAAATAAATCAATATAATAATTATAAGTATGCTCAATACAGAAGCCGTAGTACTCGCTATTCAGCCATATAAGGATAATGCTTCTATTGTGCATCTTTACACACGTGAGCAAGGACGCATACAATGTCTTTCGTACGGGAAGAAGTTTCGTTTTTATCCTCTTACTTGGATTGATATTATAGCCAAACAGAGGAGTAAAGATTCTTTTTTTTATATAACATACAGTGCCTTGCATTTTGTGCCTCAGCAACTATCTGAAAGTCCTCAGAGGCAAAGTATAGCCCTTTTTGTTTCAGAGGTGTTATATAAAACACTGAAACACCCGATGCAGGATGAGCAGGTGTTTCAGTTTATTTGTCAAACTATTCAGAGAATAGATTTGTCAGATTCTATAGAGACAATACATTTAGATTTTCTAAAAGACTTTTCTGTATTATTAGGTTATGGTGGTGAAATATTAGAGGAGTGGTCTAACCTTAAGTCTATAGAATTATTTAATATGCGATAGCGAAGATGACGCGTTGTTTAGATGGTTTACCTGTCACCATACAGCGTCCTTCTTCAAAGATAGTATTATTTCCGTTGAATAGTATATTATCTCTTTGCGGAATACATCTGATGGTGGCTTTTGTTTCTTCTTTTATCAGTTCTTCTGTTTGTGGTGTACCATCCCAATGGCATAACAGGAAACCACCTTTCTGTATCTCTTGCTTAAACTCGTCGTATGAGTTTACTTCACGAGTATTATCAAGGCGGAAATCAAGTGCTTTTTTATAAATGTTTTGTTGTATTTGTTCGAGCAGAGCGGTGATATATTCTTCCACTCCGTTGATAGAAATAGTTTCTTTAGTCAGTGTATCTCGTCTTGCTATTTCTATAGTACCGTTTTGCAGGTCTCTTCCACCCATTGCGATGCGAACGGGTACACCTTTAAGTTCGTAGTCGGCAAACTTATATCCGGGTGTTTGTTTTTCGCTTGTATCCACTTTCACTCTTATACCTTTTGCTTTGAGGTTGTCTGCTAAAGGATTGAGAACAGTCATTAGTTGGTTCAGGTCTTCTTGCTTTTTAAAGATAGGTACTATAACCACTTGAATAGGAGCGAGGTGTGGTGGCAGAACGAGACCGTTATCGTCGGAGTGTGTCATAATAAGAGCGCCCATCAGTCGTGTAGATACACCCCAAGAAGTGGCCCATACATATTCATATTTATTTTCTTTAGAGAGGAACTGAACGTCGAATGATTTGGCGAAGTTTTGTCCGAGGAAATGTGAAGTACCTGCTTGCAGTGCTTTACCATCTTGCATCATTGCTTCAATGCAGTAAGTATCAAGTGCACCTGCAAAGCGTTCGTTGGGAGATTTGACACCTTTAACTACAGGTATAGCCATTATGTTTTCGGCAAATTCAGCATAAACGCCGAGCATTTTTTGTGCTTCTTCTATGGCTTCTTCTTTAGTTGCGTGAGCGGTGTGTCCTTCTTGCCAAAGAAATTCGGCAGTACGTAAGAAAAGGCGTGTACGCATTTCCCAACGCATAACATTTGCCCATTGGTTGCACAGGATAGGTAAGTCGCGATAGGATGAAATCCAATTTTTATATGTACTCCAAATGATAGTTTCGGAAGTAGGTCTTATTATTAACTCTTCTTCTAATTTAGCATCTGGGTCAACCACTACACCTTTTCCGTTAGGGTCATTTTTAAGTCGGTGGTGTGTTACCACTGCGCACTCTTTAGCGAATCCTTCCACATGTTCGGCTTCACGGCTGAGAAATGATTTAGGGATGAGAAGTGGAAAATAGGCATTAACGTGTCCTGTTTGTTTGAAGCGTTGGTCCAGTTCGGCTTGTATTTTTTCCCAGATGGCGTATCCATAAGGTTTGATTACCATACATCCTCTTACTGCCGACTGTTCAGCCAAGTCGGCTTTTACCACTAATTCGTTGTACCACTTCGAGTAATCTTCACTTCGAGGTGTCAGTTTTTGAAAGTTTGCCATTTTTATATCAATACTTTTTGTTTTATCTTAAAAGGTAGTTTTTTCTTGCTTTTTCAAAGTCAAAGTCTGCCGTTCGCATTTGTTGCGTCAGTCTTTTAAGCCAACCTTGTAAATGATCGCCTTCCGGCATAGATAATTTTTCCGTATCAGCCATTTGTTGATTCCATATAGCAGGTAAATGGAAGTATTCAGCCAATTTATCGAGACAGATATGTGAGGCATTCATTTTGCCTTCTATTGAATAACCGGCTATATGATAAGAGGCGAGTAGTGTATTAGGGTTGAATAGTAATTTATGGTTGATATGAGGTTCACCTTCCCAACAATCAATAACACATTTGTGTTCGCTTTTGAGTAGTGCCTGTTCATCTGCTATTGCTCCTCTTGCTGCGTTGATGATGATGGCATTTTTTTTACATAGGAGCAAGAATTTTTCGTCACATAAATGGTATGTAGGATATTGCCCGTTATAAGTAAGAGGTGTATGAAAAGTTATTATATCTGCTTTTTGTGCAATTTCTTCGAGTGAAACACCTATGTTTTTAGGCGGGTCGTTAAGCAGCACATTATATCCGTGTTTTTTTGCCATTAGTGCTACTTTTTCTCCCACATTACCAACACCAATGATACCTATTGTAGGCGTTGTTTTCTGATGTATGGAGATAGTGTTAATTGCTTCTTCTATATAGTCGCAAACGGCTTGCGCGTTACATCCAGGGCAGGCTGTCCAATAAATGCCGTTTTGTTCACAATAGTCGGTGTCTATATGGTCATAGCCGATGGTGGCAGTGGCAACAAACCTCACTTTAGTGCCGTCAAGCAGTTCTTTATTGATATGAGTGCGTGTGCGAATGATAAGTGCATCGGCATCTTTAACTTTTTCACGTGTGAACTGTTCAGGTTCTATAAGTTCAGCATTACCAATCCCTATCAATTGACTTTGCAGAAAAGGTATATGTTTATCAATAATGATTTTAAGCATCAGTACTGAATATTATCAATCAGTCTTACTCCTTCGCACCAAACGACAACACATCCTATAGCATTGGAGAAAGTATTGGTTGTTTGCAGAGTTGTTTTATCCGCTATTTCGTAGTATTCCACTTCCAATCCGTTGATATTATTGATGGTGTTTATCACTTGCTCTTTCACTTGTTCGACGTTCATTGTCTTTGCCCATTGCAGGCTGTCAAACAGTGTTTTGGATATATTGACAGCGATTTTTTTGCCTTCTTCTGAGAGTCGTTCATTGCGTGAAGAGAGTGCCAATCCTGATTTTTCACGAACGATAGGGCAGTCCACTATTTGCAGTTTACCGAAGGTATTTTTCAGTTCGGAGCGTTCCACCATATAGTGAATGATACATAATTGTTGGAAATCTTTTTCTCCGAAATATGCTTTGTAAGGTTTCACTAAATAGAACAGTCGGCTCACCACTTGCACTACGCCATTAAAGTGTCCGGGTCGCATCTTGCCTTCCATCACTTGATCCAGACCTCCGAAATCAAACTTAAAAGTATCGTTCATTTCTTCCTTAGTGTACATTTCTTCCGGTGTGGGTGCAAACACATAGTCGGCACCTATGGAAGACAGTAATTCGGCATCGCGTTCCAGTGTGCGCGGGTATTTGGCAAGGTCTTCTTTGTTGTTGAATTGAGTGGGATTGACAAAGACGGAAACAAAAGTAACGTCGTTATCTTTAACGCTGTTTCTAACGAGTGAAGCGTGTCCTTCGTGTAATGCTCCCATAGTGGGAACTAATCCTATTGTCAGGTTTTGTTCTTGGCAATTGGTTCTGATAGCCGTCAGTTCGGCTTTTGTAGTTATTATTTTCATTTTATTTATGTTTTACCAATCGATAGAATTAAGTCGTCCGCTATAGATGTCGGTAAAATAATTATCGGCAGTTCTTCCTCCGAAGAGGTATATATTATTATCTTTCATTATTATGCTGCTTTGCCAGCGGTTGGAATATCCTTCCGGAAGCAAATAATGGATAGTATCGGTGTTGTCTATCCATGTCATACCTTCGTCTAATGAATATCGTTGTTTGGTGAAAGGAGTGTAATCGGCATTGACACCTCCGTACCATTGTAAGCGGTTGTTATAGTTGATTATAGCGGCTCCTGCGAATGGTTTAATAGGTAGAGATATGTCGTGCATACGCACCAATCGGTAGTTGCCGTTTATTGCTTCTATAGCCCAATGAGTGCCGATCATTTTGCCGTTTTTTGTATATCCTCCTGCTATTAGGGCATGTGGTCTGCCTGCTGATGATAAGAAATTGACGGTGGAGAAGTCGCTTATTGGCAGGTCGTTAATATCGGCGTTGATGTAAGGGTGCAGTTCCATTGTTTCGGTGTTGAGAGTGGCAATGGCGCACAAACCGTCAGTACGGTGTTGCACGGAAGCCCATATCTCATTATTGAAAGTAGTCCAAAGGCTTAAAATGCGGTATTGAGCGTTTTCTTGCACATTCTCTTCCCATGATTTGCCGTCCTCGGATAGGTAATAGGCAGTATCTTGAGCATAGATAAAGAGATGTTTGAGTGAGTCGAAGAGCAGTTGTTTGACGTGACATCTACCAGGCAGACCGCTCACTGTTTGTTCAGTCCAATTGACACCATCGGCGGATGTGGCAAGAGTGGTTGTTTGTGAGTTGTTGGTATAGAAAAGGAACTGTTTTCCATCGTATAGTGCTTGTTGTTCTGCGCTGACGGCAGGTGTTATTTGTTCGTTTAGGCATTGCCATGTATAAACATCGGGGTCTGCTTGGTGAACGTTAAGAATGATGCGATAGTATTTTTCGTGTGTTCTGTCTGCTGCAAAAACGCGCAATAGAACTGGTTTTTTGCTTAGGTCTAAGGTGTCGTAGTTTGTGAGGATATAAGAAGTGTCTCCCACGTAGCATATAGCGCCTGCCGGTCGGCTGTTGTAACTGACAAGAGGTCGCACTTTTTCGAGTGAGGTACCATACATCAGTGAGTCGTTGTTTTTCACTGCTATTCGTCCGGTATCTGACAGGTTTTCCACCACGAAAGAGGCGGCAGCCAATCCCGGATAATTGCTATTGGCAGCAAAGGCGAATGCTCTGACGGTGGCATCGGTGGGGTCGTAGGTTTGTGTGGATGAACCGGTGCGTTTGCAAGAAGAAAGGCAAAAGGCTGTAAATAAAGATAAACCAATGATAACAGAGGTATATAGAGTTGTGTGTTTCATACAAAATAAGTGTAGAAAAATCGTGCAAAATTACGGCAAAATTTGTGTATGTGCAAAATAGGTTGTATTTTTGTGGGCAAAATCAGTCAGTTATGTTATTTGAAAGTCAGATTTTGGATATTCTTCGTTGGTTGCCATACAATCGTGTGGCAAAGGAGAAGGCTGAGATACGCGGTTTAGATTCTCAGCGTCGTCGTGTGATGACACCTGAAGAGGTGTTAGAAGGTTCGCACAAGATAGTGGAACAGATTGAGCGTATGCATTGTTTCAAAGAGGCGAAGACCGTTCTTGTCTATTATCCTATGCATAATGAGGTGGATTTGCGTTCGTTGGTAAAGAAGTATGCCGATGAGAAGCAGTTTCTTTTGCCTGCCACACTGACAAGTCATTTGATAGAGGTGCGCGAGTATATCAAGGGTGAGCCTCTTAAGAAAGGTCGTTTTGGTATTCCTGAGCCTCAAACGCCGGCTTTTAAGGGTGCTATTGATCTTGTTTTAGTGCCCGGTGTGGCATTTGACAAGGATTTGCACCGTCTTGGTCGTGGCGGTGGGTATTACGACAGGTTTTTGAAGCGTGTGAAGATAAAAATGAAGATAGGTGTATGCTACGATTTTCAGTTGCACGATCGTTTGCCTCACGCAGTGTTCGATCAGTTGATGAATCGTGTGGTAACACCTTCGCAGACCATTGGCGAATAGAGAGTTTTTTTATTGTAGAGGCAATGTACCTTGTGCTTCTTGTGCTTGTCGTATGAGTCTGTCGGTTTGTTCGGAGAAGCGTTTCTCGCCAGAACGGTAATAATAGACTACTCCATAGTTTTGGCAGGCGCGCATACGTGCGTAGGGCAAAAGGTCTTTGTAGTACTCTTCCACTTTATTCCATATAGCGAGAATTATTCTGTCGGCTTCTTGCCTCATAGCCTCTATGTCACCTATTACACGGGTGACATTTTTTTGTTGCAGTTGTTGTGCTATGTGTTGTTCTTTGAAAATGTCGTAGTGAACGCGCACTTTATTGATAGCGGGATTATATATAGGAAATCCGCCGAGGCGGGTGCGTTCTTGTTCGCCGTCGATGATGTTTTTTCCCCATTCCAGCAGGTCTTCTTCCGAACTCAGATCAGGCAGGAAATGATTGTTAGTGTCGAGGTGGTACAACTCTTTCTGTTCCTTTTTTATCTCTCCTCTTATGACAGCCAGGTTGAGTACTTGAATGAAGTGTGAAATATACATTCTTGCGTTCTGCACCACTTTTCTATATTGTTTATTTGCCGAAATGCGTGAGTTGAAGTTCTCGTGATAGAGTACCACGGCACCTTGGTATTCTGCTATAAATCGTTGTGCTTCAGCAACGGTATGATAAGGTAGTACTTGTTCGGTGAAGTCGGCTTCAGTGGCACTTTGAATGGCTGTTTGCAGTGCGTTGAGTCGCGACTGGTCGGTATTAGGTAAGCGGCGGTATGGCATCGCAATATGATTTAAGTTTTTATAGTGTTTTTCCTAAGTGCATTTTTCCGGCAATGTCATTCCAATATACGACCCTCCGGACAAGGTTTGGCATATTCACTGAATTTTGACAGGTTGACGGTAATAGTCATCCACCCCCAGATTATTTCCTTTGTCTCAAACGGGAAACACAATTCATCGTTTGTTACAGCTTTATACAACTCATCAAAGAATTCCAACATAAGCGTTTTACCGTTATTTAACCGGATCGTTACTATGTTATACTCATATTTGTAATTTCTCATCCAAACAATGTCCCTTATATCCCTAAAAGGCAGCACTATCATAATTTCTTTCCGAGGGTAAGTCACTGTTATTGTTTTCTTCTCAAAGTCGATACCCACAACGGAGTCCTTATGCAGCAGAAAGTAATAAAACATTATACCGGCAAGATATATCAGGAAAAGTGTGCAAACATAAAAGAAACAACATATCGAAAGAGCTTCTACTGTTTGCTGTTGGATTTCAAGATAAGTGGAAAATATGCAAGGCGGAAGAAGAATACAAATCAATAATAGCAGCCAGATAAAATAGCCGTAGAAAAAAGTCTTCTTATTGAAGGTGAATTCCCGCATTGCCTTATGTTGTGTAGTAGTCTATAATGTTCTGTTTGCAAGGCTGTTTGCAAGGTTTTTGAGATGTGTGGCTGCATCGTTGTCAGGCAGATGGTTCAGGCACTGCAACGCTTTTTCAGTGAACGTCCCTATTACCTTTTCGGCATCATTACGCACGCACAACCGGTTGTAGATGCAGGTTACTGCGACAATCTTATCTTCGGGCGGCATGTCTTGGTTATTCAAGGCTGCCATCATGGCGGTGCGTGTGTCCGCATCCGCTTTCTCGTATGCTGTGAGCAGCATGAACGTCTTTTTGCCGCAAAGTATATCTCCTCCTATGGCTTTGCCGAAAGTAGCGGGGTCGCCATACACGTCAAGCAGATCATCTTGTATCTGGAAGGCGAGTCCGACACTGATTCCGTAGTCATACAACGTCTGCTGTTGCACTTCGTTCGCCCCAGCCAGATACGCGCCTATACGCAAGGCGTATGCTGGCAGAACGGCTGTCTTCAGACGAATCATACGCATATACTCGTCTATCGTCACATCCTCACGTGTCTCAAACTCCATATCATATTGTTGCCCCTCGCAGATGCCGGTTGCCATCTCGTTGAACAGGCGCAGCACATGCGGCAGTTTGTCGTCAGGCAGTCGGGAAAGCAGGCGATATGCTTCTATCATCATCTGGTCGCCCGACAGGATGGCGGTGTTCTCATTCCAACGGACGTGTACCGTAGGTCTGCCGCGTCTTATCATGGCTTTGTCCATCACATCGTCGTGCAGGAGGGTGAAGTTGTGAAACACCTCCAATGCCAAGGCGGCCGGAAGGACTTCTTCGTCTTTTCCGCCAAACAATTGCGAACCGAGCAGTGCCAATTGCGGACGAAGACGCTTACCGCCTGACCGCAATGTGTATTCTATCGGCTCATACAACCCATAAGGCTCTCTGTGCCAATTGATTTGTTCAATCTGCCTATTGATGTCTATCATTGGTGTTTTTTCATTTGGTCTTCGATGATGTCTGTTATCACGTCTCTCATCTCGAGTTCTGCCGCCCGCACTTGCTGCGGTATGAAAGAGGTGGCGGTCATACCCGGTGTGGTGTTCACCTCAAGCAACATCACCTGACCGTCATCCGTCAGTATGTAATCGGTGCGTATGATGCCTTGACAGCCGAGTATGTCATACATACGCAAAGTCTGTCGTTGCACTTCGTCGCGCAGAGCATCGGGTATGCGTGCCGGCGTGATCTCGTCAACCTGACCGTTGTATTTGGCGTCGTAGTCGAAAAACTCGTTTTCCGTCACTACCTCCGTCACAGGGAATGCCACAGCCTTGTCCATCGTCTTATACACACCGCAGGTTACTTCCGTGCCTTTCATAAACGCCTCACATATCACCTCGTCGCCCTCTTTGAAAGCGAACTCTATAGCAGGCATCACTTGTTCAATGGTCTTCACTTTTGTGCAACCGAAACTGCTACCGCCCACGTTGCTCTTGATAAAGCACGGTAATCCCACTTGTGCCACCACCTGCTCGGCTGTGGGGCATTTCTCAAAACGGCGGATGAGTATGCTCTTGGCTATCTTGTATCCGAAGGATTGCAGATAGTGGTTGCAGGCATATTTATTGAAGGTGAGGGCAGCAGCCAGTACACCGCAGCAGCTGTAAGGTATATGCATCATATCCAAATAGCCTTGCAGCAGTCCGTTCTCACCGGGAGTGCCGTGAATGGTTATATAGGCGAAGTCGTAGTCGGTTATATGTTTTAGTGTGTCGAAGTCGGCACCGCGCAGTTCCACTATGTCAGCGTCATAACGCTCTTTGTCGATGAAAGAGAGTATGCCTTGTGCACTACGCAGCGACACCTCGTATTCTGAGGAGTCGCCGCCTGCAATGATTGCAATCTTGCGTTTCATATTTGGATTGAAGATTATATACCCATTGATTGTTTGATGTCAGCCACTCTGTCTTCTGCTTTGGCTGTCAGTCTTTCATACTCGTCGCCTGTCAGAGGTTTGCCATCTTCCATTGCCACCGGTATTTCGAAGTAGTATTTTATTTTTGGTTCGGTGCCTGACGGTCTTACGCTCACCTTCAGCCCGTCTTCTGTGAAGTATTGCAGCACGTTGCTTGTTGCGCCCAATGCCATTTCGATGGGGTAGGTATGCCATTCGCCATTCTCCAAGCGTTGTTCTTGCAGACTTTGATAGTCTTTTCTTTTCACCACTTTGCTTCCTGCTATTGTTTGTACGGGGTTGGTACGATAGTCAGCCATCATCTGTTTGATCTCGTCTGCTCCTGCTTTACCCGGACGAACGATATTGACTGTTGTTTCGCGTTGGAAGCCGTATTCTTCATATATATGTAGCAGGTAGTCGAAGAGTGTCATTCCGTGGTCTTTGGCGTAGGCTGCTATTTCGGCAATGAGGCAGATGGCAGAAGGCGAACATTTATCGCGCACTGCATCGTAAGGCAGGAAGCCGAAACTCTCTTCACCGCCGCCGATGTATTTGCGTTTGCCTTCCCACATGCGGATGCGGTTGGCTATCCATTTGAAGCCGGTATATTCGTCGGTAAGAGTGACACCTTGTCGGTCGGCTATGCGGCGTATGACCTCACTGGTAACGATAGTTTTGACGAGGTACATATCGGGTGTCATCTTGCCTAATTGCTTCATATTGTTGATTATGTAGTAGCAATACATCATGCATGTTTGGTTGCCGTTGATTATTACCCATTCACCTTTATGGTTACGGCAGACGATGGCTATACGGTCGGCATCGGGGTCGGAGGCGATGACGAGGTCTGCTCCGAGTTTGGTGCCGAGGTTCATACCCATAGTCATGGCTTCTGCGTTTTCGGGATTAGGAGAAACGACGGTGGAGAAATTGCCGTCGATAACCATTTGTTCGGGCACGACATGTATGTTCTCAAATCCCCATGAGCGCAAGCACATAGGCACTATCTGTCTGCCGGCACCGTGCATAGGGGTATAGACGATGTTAAGGTCTTTTTGTCGGAGGATAACATCTTGGTCAATCATCACTGTTTTGACGGCTTGCATAAAGTCGTAGTCCATTTCGCCGCCGATGATTTCGATAAGGTCTTTGTTTCCGCCGCGTTTAACATCTTCCATCTTCACTTTTTCCACCTCTCGTATGATACCAATGTCGTGTGGTTGAAGCACTTGTGAGCCATCTTCCCAGTAGGCTTTGTATCCGTTGTACTCTTTGGGGTTGTGTGATGCTGTCACGTTCACGCCGCCTTGACATTTGAGGTGTCGTATGGCGAAGCTCACTTCGGGAGTAGGTCTCAGGCTTTCAAACAGATATACGCGGATACCGTTGGCAGCGAAGACGTCTGCCACTGTCTCGGCGAACAGTCGTCCGTTGTTGCGGCAGTCGTGACCTACCACTACGCTTACCCTTTCACCTTTGCCAAGGTTATTGAATCCGCCTTCTTGTGCCACGTGGTTGAGGTAGTTGGCAAACCCTTGTGTGGCTTGTGCCACTATGTATTGGTTCATACGGTTGGTACCCGGACCCATTATACCGCGCAGACCGCCGGTGCCGAACTCCAATGTGCGATAGAAAGAGTCTATCAGTTCGGTTTTATCCTCGGCTTCCATCATACGGCGCACTTCGTTTTGTGTCTCTTGGTCAAAAGCATCGGTCAGCCACGTCTGAGCAACCGACATAATCTGTTGTAATTCTTCTTGCTTCATAATGGTAAAAGATTTTTTAACGTGGCAAAGGTACGGAAAGGTTGTTGATTGTGCAAATATGTGCGCAATTTAAGTGCGAGCAATCGCGTTTTTGCAAGAAAATTAGTTTGTTGCGATGAGTGGCACAAATTTTGTACAATCCAAAGGTAGGTTAAATAGGTTAAATTTGATTATGAGACATTTATCTTTATTAACACTTTTTATATGTTTTTTTTCGTCTGTTGCGGCTCAATATTCCGTAGTGGGAAGGGTGTTGCAAGCGGATGGTGACAAGCCTATAGAGATGGCAACCGTTCGTTTATTTTCTTTATCCGGCACAGACTCAACGATGGTTCAGGGTGTGCAAGCCGATATGGAAGGTCAGTTTGTGTTAAGCGGTTTACAGAAGGGACAATATCGTTTGTGGTTGAGCAGTGTCGGTTTTCAGTCTCGGTCAGTGTCCGTACAGGTGCCTGTCAAAGATGGTGGTGAGGTGTTGCTATTGCCTGATGTGCGTTTGAGTGAAGATGTGCAACTGCTTTCAACAGTGGAGGTTAAGGGTCATGCGGCTGAGATGACGGTTAATGGTGACACCATTGAGTATAACACTTCTGCTTACCGCATGCAAGATGGAGCAGTGGTGGAAGACCTGCTAAAAAAAATGAACGGTGTGCAGGTGGATAAAGAAGGTAATGTGACGGTTAATGGCGAGTCGGTTAAAGCCGTTCGTATTGACGGAAAGAAGTTTTTCGGCAGTGATGTGCAGTCTGCTACAAAGAATATCCCTGCCGAAATGATAGATAAGATACAGGTGATAGATGAGAAGTCGGATATGGCTAAACTGACGGGTTTTGAAGACGATGAGACAGAGCGCATTATCAATCTCAATTTGAAGAAAGACCGTAAGAAGGGTGTGTTTGGCAATTTCGGTGGCGGTTTAGGAGCCGACCTTGTGACTGATAACGACCGTTGGTTTGACTATGCTAACCGTGATTTCGGTGCCACCCCTTCTGACAGAACACAACATTTCTTTGAAAACGATTTCAGGTACAACACCAATGTCTTTACCAATATCCTTCTTGGAGAGAGCCAAACGACAATCATAGGTAATGCAAACAATACGAACGAGATACGCACAGGTCGCGGCAGGAGTGCTTTCGGGCAGCAAAACCAAGGTATAACATGGTATGAAGGGTTAGGAGTGAATACCAATATCGACTTGACGAGCAAACTGAAGTCAAAAGGACCGCAAGTGTCGTTTCTCTTCGGTGGTGACGGTCAACTCAACCATTCATACAACGATACGCGTTCGAATACGGAAAAAGAGAGTTACAGTAACGGAGCGACATATCATAATACCGATTCCACCTCTCAACGCTCTTGGACGTGGGATGCCAAAGTGCGTATAGAGTTGGAATATCAAATAGACTCACTTAACAAACTCGTTATCAAGCCTAACTGGTCGCTCACAGATAGCAGGTATAGTAGGTATAACGAGTATCTGAATACTAATAGTCTTGACACTGCCGCTTGGGATACCATCAGTCAAGGTTGGCAAAAACGTTATAATATGCAGCGTGACATCAATGCCTCACTGCAAGCCATTTACAACCACAAGTTTCTGAAGAAAGGCAGAAGTATTACTGTGAATGCAGAAGCCGGTGTTGACGACACTCGAGCCGAGGGTTCAACTCATGCTTTTGACCTGCTCAATAGTGCTGACCTCGTCAATCAAAATACTATATCCAAAAACACGGGTTACACCTATGAAGCCAAGTTATCGTACATAGAGCCGCTGTATGGTACCAACCATTTGCTGGAGATGGTGGCTTCTGCGAAAGTGAACAGACGACAATCAGCCAAAGACCAATACAAAGGTGAGAATCAAACTGAGTTGGACTCTGCCTATACCAACACTTTTAACAATGATTTTTATAGTGAAGCACTTGAACTTAACTATCGTTGGGTGAGCCAATATATCGACCTTACCGCCGGTGTCCGTGTCAATCCGGCGCAGACACGAAGTCGCACCACTTATTTAGACAGAGGCGTTACACGCGACACACTTATCAACGTATGGAACTTCGCGCCTAACTTCAACTTCAAATACAAATTCGGAAAGCGTCAGTTTGCACGTATTACATACAAAGGTACAACCAAACAGCCTACCATTGCTCAGTTGGAACCTGTAAGGAATAACGCTAACGCGATGAACGAGACGGTGGGTAACCTTAGTCTCAATCCGGCTTTTCAACATACGCTGAGGTTTATGTTCTCACGCTTTGACCAAGAGTCATTCTCCTCTGTTATGGCAGGTATAAGAGGAACGATAACCAAGGATGCGTTGGTTAGTAACTCCATCTACGACGAGAACGGCAAACTCTATCAACAGACCGTCAATGCTCGTGCTTTGCCGTGGAATATAGGAGCCGACCTTATGTTCAACCTTCCTTTCGCCAACAAAATGCTGCAACTGCATTCGCGCTCGTCGGTCAGTTACAATCAGCAGATAGCATATCTGTCACGTGAACAGTCGTCTGCCGCTATCGCTCAACTCATAGAGCAAAACAGATGGATGCTCGGTGACGAATCGCGTACGGGCAACCTCAAAGTGCAGGAGAACCTCAACCTGCGTTTCACACATGACATAGTGGATATAGGTATCAAAGGTGATTTCACCTATTCAAGAACGAAGAACAACCTTATCCGTTCATCTCTCTCACACGTGTTCGAATGGACAGTGACCGGCGATGTGCAGTTCCACCTGCCTAAGAGTTGGACTCTTGCCGCCGACTGCGGTTATACCGACCGGCACGGATATAACCTTAGCGATGTGAGCGAACTGATTCTCAACGCCTCCGTCACCAAGAGTTGGAAAAACGCAACGCTGAAATTAGCCTTCGACGACTTGCTTAACAACAGCAAAAGCATAGTTCAGACAGTAGGAGACAATTATGTCAAGTATCAGAAATTCAATACTCTGCCCACTTATGCGATGCTCACTTTTACCTACAAACTGAACCGTATGGGTAGTCTTAAAGCCAAAGGTAAAGCCGCTTTTATGCAGGAGATGATGGAAAACGGTGCTGAACGCGGAACGCCCGGTAAAGGTGCACCGCCTATAGGACCGCCTCCCGGAATGTAATACGTAATTGCCATTATTGAGCAGCAATTTGCACAATCCACTATTATTCCGTACCTTTGCCGCGATTTATACGCCTTATGCAAAAACGATTACACAATATATATCTTTGTTTTTGTCTTTTCTTGCCTTTGTGGCTTTGCGTGTCGATGGTCTCTTGCAGTTATGTGCAACGCCGTCAGACGCGAGGTATAATAGCCGAGATTGACGGACAGACATTGAGCGAAGAGACGCTCCGACAAATGACTGCCGGTCTGGACTCGGTGGATAGTGCACGAGTGGCGGAACAAACAATACAGCAGTGGGCTATCGATATCCTTCAATACAAAAAGGCATCGGGTAATAACTCCAAAGAGATAGAACAGATGGTGGAAGACTACCGCCGCTCACTCTATCTGTATGAGTATGAACAGCGACTGGTGGCAAGACATATGCCCAAAGAGGTGGCTGACACACTCATAACAACCTTCTACCAAGCACATAAAGAGAATTTTATCCTCAATGAGAGCATAATGAAAGGTATTCTCGTTGTCTTTCCCATTGGTACACCCAAACAAGATAAACTGCGGCAGTGGTTGGCTAATCCCGATGAGGAAAACCTCGAAAAAATAGAGAAATATACCTATCAGTACGCCACCGGCTATGAACTGTTTCTGACCGAGTGGAAGACCGCCAATCAGATTATCCTTCGCTTGCCGACTGAAACAGACATACTGCAACAACAACTGCACCGCCATTCGCTTATCGAAGTGCAAGACTCTGTCTCATGCTATTGGCTGCAAGTGACCGACAAACATTTTGCGGGAGACTATATGCCTCAAGACTATGTCGCTGCTGATATCAAACAGATTATTTTGGCACAACGGCAAGTGAGTTTTCTGCGCGAAGAAAGAGAAAAACTCTATCGCGATGCCGTGCGTTTCCGCAAAATCAAACTCTACAACCCAACTGACACGAACGAATAATACATTGATGATATGAACCTCAAACAACTGCTCTTTCTGTTCTTCTTTCTGCCCGTTACTCTTTTAGCCGATAATGTTATTGACGAAGTTATATGGGTGGTGGGTGACGAACCTATACTGCGAAGCGAGGTGGAAGAGGAACGTCTCCGTGCACAATATGAAGGACAACAGATAGAAGGTGACCCTTATTGCGTCATACCCGAACAAATAGCCATACAAAAACTTTTCCTGCACCAAGCCGATCTGGACTCTGTCGTTGTCAATGAGTCAAGCGTCAGCCACCAAGTGGATATGCGTATCAACTACTATCTCACACAGATAGGCTCAAAAGAAAAGATGGAAGAGTATTTTCGTAAGACCAGTTCCGAAATCCGTGAGGAGTTGATGACCACCGTTCGCAATCAGATGATTATCCAACAGTTGCAGAGCAAACTAACCGAGCATATCAAACCTACACCTGCCGAAATACGACGTTTCTATCAGTCTATTCCTCAAGACTCCATACCCGTTATTCCGGCGCAAGTGGAGGTGCAGATCCTCAGTTTTGCTCCACCTGTTCCTCGTGAAGAGATAGAACGTACCAAGGCCCGTTTGCGCGACTATGCCGAACGCGTAACAAGCGGCAAAGCCGACTTCGCCATGCTCGCACGACTCTATTCGGAAGACACTGAAAGTGCCAAACATGGCGGTGAACTGGGACTGCTCGGAAGAGGACAATTGGTAACACCCTTTGCTGATGTGGTTTTCAACCTTACAGACCCTAAAAAAGTGTCACGCATAGTGGAAACGGAATACGGCTACCATATCATTCAACTGATAGAGAAAAAAGGCGAACGTATCAATTGCAGACATATACTGCTGCGACCACACGTGACAGCCGACGACAAAATACTGGCAATGAAAAAATTAGACTCTATTGCCACTCTCATCAGACAGGACAGTATATCGTTTGAAAAGGCAGTGGTACTCTTCTCCCAAGATAAGAACACCGTGATGAACGCCGGCTTGATGATTAACCCCAATACCGGTGCTGCACAGTTTGAATACCAAGACCTGCCGCCGGAAATAGCCAAACATATCTATTCAATGAAAGAAGGAGAGATGAGCGAACCTTTCCTTATGATGGATCAAGCCAGCAATAAAGAGATGTGTGTACTCGTACGACTCAAAAAGAAAAGCGATACACACAAAGCCAAACTGCCGGACGACTTCCAAGTGGTGAGAGGTATGCTCGAACAAAAACTAAGCAACGAATTTATACACAACTGGATAAAAAACAAACAAAAAGAGACTTATATCTATATATCTGACGGTTGGCGAGGCTGCGACTTCCAATATCCGGGTTGGATACATAATAACGGAGAATGATAAAGGATGCGTAGAAGCAAGTGTAAACATATTATATTCCTGTTCTTTCTGTTGCTGACCGTTGCTAACAACATCGTCAGTCAGACTGCCAATACCGCCGCTCCTCAGAAGATGGTCTTTTTGGAACATTCCAAGACCCTCTCCTTCGACCAAAAACGCCTTCCCGATGCACAAATCCTCAAAGGCGATGTACGCTTCCGTCACGACTCGGCTCTTATGTTTTGCGACTCAGCCTACTTCTACGAAAAATCCAACTCCGTCACCGCCTTCGGACACGTTCGTTTCGAACAAGGCGACACACTGCACGGCTATGGCGACCGACTATACTACGATGGAAACACACGTTTAGCACGGCTATGCCAAAACGTTAAACTCATTCATAAAACGACCACCCTAACCACCGACTCACTGAACTACGACCGACAACAAGACAAAGCCTACTATTTTACCGGTGGTGTCATTCGCGATAGCGTCAATAGTTTAGAGTCAGTGTGGGGTGAATATAACCCGCCTACATCATTGGCGGTATTCAAATATAAAGTGCATCTGCAAAACCCGTCTTTCACCCTCGATGCCGACACACTCAAGTACAACACCCAAACACACATAGCCTTTCTCGTGTGCCCGACGGAGATAGTGTATAACGATGAGACAATGATCCACTCGACCGACGGCTGGTACAACACCGAACTGCAACAGTCAATGCTGCTGCAACGTAGTGTCATTCAACATACCGACGGCAAATTCCTCATCGGCGACACCATCTTCTACGACCGCTTCAAAGGTAGAGGACAACTATTCAGTCATATAGAGGTAAGAGACACCGTACAGCACCTCTCCCTCTATGGCAACTATGGCGAGATGTGGGATAGAGAAAAGCGCGGATTCGTGACCGACAGCGCATTAGTGGAAGACTGGTCGAAACCCGAACACACCTATGCTCACGCCGACTCCCTTTGCTTTGAAGAATTGCCTTGTCTTGACTCCACCTGCCACGATACCGTCTTCCAACAACTGCGCGCTTTCAGAAACGTGCGCGGATGGTCGTTAGACTACCAGTTGGTGTGCGACTCACTGACCTATAACTCACGCGACTCACTCATACAACTGCACCAAAACCCCATCTGCTGGAGTCAAGACCAACAGATATCTGCAGATACCATCACACTCTATTTTCGTGATGGAGCAATGGACTATGCTCACGGCGTGGGCAATGCCATAGGTATAAAGCAAGAAAAAGACAACCACTATAACCAACTGACAGGCAAAGAGATGTTTGCCTATATACGCGACAACGAAATAAAACAAGTGGATGTGATAGGGAATGCCGAAACAGTGTTCTTCCCCTTAGATGACGACAAAGATATAATAGGTGTCAATAAAACACAAAGCAGCAAAGTGCAGATCTTTCTCAAAGACCGTCAGATTGACCATATCCTTTTCACCACAGCCACGACCGGCACTATGTACCCCTTAGACCAGATAGCAAAAAAAGAAACTTTCCTGCCGATGTTCTTCTGGGCGGAACAAGAAAGACCGACATCAGTGGACGACCTCTTCCTCACACCACAACGTACGACAAGACCAAAAACAACAGTCTTGTCAGCATCCGATGATGATGACGAAAAGGATAAGAAAACAACTGACAAACAGAAAACTAAACGCAATAAAAAACGTAAATAATAGTGTAAAATCAACTATGAACTATCGTCACTTTTTAACCTGTCTGTTGCTGACAGTGATAAGCCTGACTGCCGTTGCCCAAAAGCAAGCAGTAGGTATTCACATAGGTTTTGCTCAACCTATCTATCGCACCAATATACCCGACGTGGATGCCTCTGCCACCAAACTGCATGCCACCACGCTTAACGGCTTAAAGATAGGTCTGGTCTATGACGGTACCATCATCAAGGGCTTCGGCTTGTCGATGGGACTCAACTATACCTTTGCTATGCATAACGGCAAATGGCACGACTATACGTGGATGGACGAACCGGCACAACCCACCACCGGCAAACCGCGACCATTAGGATTTTTGCCCGACTTCGAATATCGTACTCAATATCAATACCACCAAGGAGAGATATTTGTGGACTGGCAATATAAGTTCGAGATAGCCAAGGAGACATATATCATCCTTTATACCGGACCCACTATCCAATGCACTTTTGCCTTTACCTCAAAAGACTATCTGAGATATATAGTGTCGCACGACGAGGCTTCCTTGAAATACCCCGCCGTGGAATCATACGAGGCGGAAATGGATAGCCACTTCCGCAAACTGAATGTCACATGGGGAGTAGGTGCCGGATTCCAATATAAACGCTATTTTATACGCGGAGGATACGACTTCGGACTTATCAACCCATATAAAGAGCCTAACTTCAGTGAATTAGGTTATGGGGATGACAACTACTCACGTACAACAAGAGGCAGAATAGACCAATGGCAAATAAAGTTGGGTGTTTATTTCTGGCAAAGCGACGACAAATGAGAATGACCACTATTTATTCACAATCAAATCATAATTATTCGCTATGAGTGAGATACGCTTACCTGAAAATGCTTCTCGTCCGCTTAAACAAGGCGAGAAATATGAGCCTATCATTCGTCCCGAACAGCAGTTTGCAGAGGTAACACCTTACAGTGTCTCCTTAGGTGTGGTGATGGCTGTCATCTTTTCAGCCGCAGCAGCCTATCTCGGACTGAAAGTGGGACAAGTGTTTGAAGCCGCTATCCCCATCGCTATCATCGCCGTCGGACTCTCATCTGCACTGCAACGGAAAAACGCATTGGGCGAAAACGTCATTATTCAATCTATCGGTTCATCATCCGGCGTGATAGTGGCAGGGGCTATCTTCACCTTACCTGCATTGTATATCCTGCAAGCCAAATATCCTGATATTACAGTCAATTTTATGCAAGTGTTCTTGTCGTCGTTGTTAGGCGGATGTTTAGGCATACTTTTCCTCATCCCTTTCAGAAAATTCTTCGTGCAAGAGAAGCATGGCGAATATCCTTTCCCGGAAGCCACTGCCACAACGCAAGTGCTGGTTTCAGGTGAACAGGGCGGTAATCAAGCCAAACCCCTTATTTGGGCGGCAGGCGTTGGCGGACTATACGATTTTATCGTTTCCACCTTCGGACTTTGGACTGAGAGCCTAAGTACACGAATGACTGCTTGGGGTGAACAGATGGCGTTGAAGTTCAAAACCGTTTTGGCTGTCAATACCTCAGCCGCCGTGCTCGGATTAGGATATATCATTGGTCTTAAATATGCAGCTATCATCTGCTGTGGCTCATTCTTCACTTGGTGGGTTATCCTGCCGTTGCTTGGAGCAACAGGTATGACTGACGCCGATCCGCAAACCATCTATACCGGCTTCGGTCGCAACATAGGTATAGGTGCTATCGCTATGGCAGGACTGATAGGTATAGTGAAAAACTGGCCGGTCATTGCAGGTGCTGTAGGACTGGTGCGCAAAGAGTTTGGCAGCAAAAGTAAAGCCGTGGCACAAAATGTTCTGCGCACCGAAAGAGATATCAATATGCGCTTTTTGGCTATTGCTATTGTGGCAGCATTAGTCATTGTGCTCGTCTTCTTCTGGGTGGGAGTGCTTAGCAATTTCACTCAAGCCTTGGTGGCTTGGCTGGTGGTCACTGTCATCGCTTTCCTCTTCACCACCGTGGCTGCCAACGCCATTGCTATCGTTGGTTCCAATCCTGTCAGCGGAATGACGCTGATGACACTGATTATTGCTTCTGTGGTATTTGTGGCTGTTGGAATGAAAGGCACCGGCGGTATGGTGGCAGCCATGGTCATAGGTGGTGTCGTTTGCACGGCTCTGAGTATGGCAGGCGGCTTTATCACCGACCTTAAGATAGGTTATTGGACTGGCACCACACCCGCCAAACAAGAGACGTGGAAGTTCCTGGGTACATTGGTCAGTGCCGCCACCGTCGGAGGTGTGATGATCATACTCAATGAGACCTACGGTTTTGTGGGTGACAATGCTCTTGTGGCTCCGCAAGCCAACGCTATGGCTGCCGTTATTGAACCGCTGATGTCAGGTCAAGGAGCACCGTGGATGCTCTATTTTGCGGGGGCTGTGTTGGCTCTTATTCTTAACTTTGTGGGGGTACCTGTACTGCCTTTCGCTTTAGGTATGTTCATACCTTTACATCTCAACCTCCCTCTGCTCATTGGCGGAACGGTGTCGCACTTCGTAAGCAAACCTTCAAAGAAAGATGGCGAACAAGCACACGCGATAGCGCAACAACGACAAGAGAAAGGTACGCTCATCGCTTCAGGCTTCATAGCAGGCGGAGCACTGATGGGTGTGGTGAGCGCAGTGCTCAAATTCTGCAATTTAGACTGGTATATGACCGAGTGGGCAACAACAGCATATGCTCAACTGTTAGGTATAGTGATGTATATACTGCTCATAGCCTATTTCATCGTTGCAAGCCGTAAAATAAAATAACTACTAATTACTAACTACTAATTACAATGGTATCATTCAAAGAATTAGGATTGGTTAACACCCGTGAGATGTTTGCCAAAGCCATTAAAGGAGGATATGCTATACCTGCCTTTAACTTCAACAACATGGAGCAACTGCAGGCCATCATCAAGGCTGCTGCTGAAACCAAGTCACCCGTTATTCTGCAAGTGAGCAAGGGCGCTCGTAACTATGCTAACCAAACGCTGCTGCGTTATATGGCACAAGGTGCTGTTGAGTACGCCAAAGAGTTGGGTTGGGAGAACCCGCAGATATGCTTGCATCTCGACCACGGTGATAGTTTTGAACTGTGTAAGTCATGTGTTGACTTCGGTTTCTCAAGCGTGATGATCGACGGTTCGGCTCTACCTTACGAGGAGAACATCGCCCTTACCAAACAAGTGGTGGAGTATGCCCACAAATATGATGTAACCGTTGAAGCCGAACTCGGCGTGTTGGCAGGTGTGGAAGATGAGGTTCAGTCAGAAGAGAGCCACTACACCAAACCCGAAGAGGTGATTGACTTTGCCACTCGTACCGGTTGCGACAGCCTCGCTATCTCTATCGGCACCAGTCACGGCGCATATAAGTTCAAACCCGAACAATGCACTCGCGACCCCAAGACAGGTCGTCTCGTACCTCCACCATTGGCTTTCGACGTACTGGATGCAGTGATGGAAAAACTGCCGGGCTTCCCTATCGTTCTGCACGGCTCATCGTCAGTACCACAAGAGTATGTGGATATGATCAACTCTTATGGCGGCAAACTGCCTGACGCTGTCGGTATTCCTGAAGAACAACTGCGCCAAGCATCTAAGTCGGCAGTATGCAAAATCAATATCGACTCCGACTCACGTCTCGCCTTCACCGCTGCCGTTCGCAAAGTGTTCGCCGAGAACCCCGGTGAGTTTGACCCGCGTAAATATTGCGGACCGGCTCGCGACCTGATGACCGAACTCTACAAACATAAGATCATCAACGTTCTCGGCTCAGACGGTAAAGCATAAGTAGCAGTAAATCAAGCAATGTACAACTTACATTTTTCCTAATGATGAAAAAGACACTTTTAACCCAAACAATCGTAATTTGTACATTGCTCCATTCTACAAAGCTTTTTGCACAAACAGGCGACTCTCTTTTGCATGTCTATCTGCCCGAGGTGACGGCTCAAAGCAGTGCTGTCAGAGGGTATCATAGGCAGCTTGATAGTCTTACGCTAACCACACACTCCTTTGCTGATACTCTGTTGCAACAGAGTCAGGAAAGGAGTGTGTTGCCTGTTCTTAATCAGTATGTCCCCGGACTGTTTTTCACCTCACGCAGCATCTTAGGCTACGGTGTCAGTACAGGTGGTTCGGGTGCAATAAAAATGCGCGGTATAGGCGGAACACCCAATACCGATATATTAGTGGTTGTTAACGGCGTGCCGCAATATGCCGGTCTATATGGGCATCCTATAGCCGACTCTTATCTCACACATTCGGTGGAGAAAGTGGAAGTGGTCAATACACCTACCTCTGTCGAATTCGGTTCCAATGCTATGGGCGGAGTCATCTATCTGACCACTTCTCGTCCGAAACAAGACACCGTCTTGACTCACTTGCACCTGCACGGCGGGTCGTTCTACACATTGGATGCAGGTGTCAGCAATCAGTTTCATAAGGATAAGTTCACCTCGTCGGTCGATGCCTCTTACGCGCGTACCGATGGGCATCGAGCCAATATGGAGTTTGAAGAGGCTAACGGTAATGCTGCTTTCGACTATGACATAAACACTCATTGGCAGTTGCACGCTGCGGGGAATATAACCTATTTCAAAACACATAACCCGGGTACAGAGGATAAACCTATCTATGGCGGTCACCAACAGATAATACGCGGATCAGCCTCCCTTAGCACTACATATAACTATTCCAAAACCTTCCCTTTGCGGGGATTGATAAACGCTTATTACAATGGCGGTAAGCACCGGATAAACGAAGGTTCGGCAACACCGGATACACCTAATCCGACACTATATAACCATACCGACTACTTCACCGGCATCAATTTCAACCAGCAGACGGATTTCTTTCGTGGCAACACCACCACTTTCGGCTTTGACGGATATATATACGGTGGTCATGCTTGGAATGATATAAGTCAGGCAACAGGTCAGAAGACGCAACAGTTGGTGAGAAAGACGCAATATGAAGGTGCTGTCTATGTTGATTTTGCGCAGCGTATCACACGTTGGCTGTCGGTGGATGCTGCTTGTCGTCTGGACTATCATTCGCAGAGCGGTTGGGCTTATGCGCCAAGGGCTGTGGTTGGCTTCCATTGGAAACATGAGTCGTCGCTTAAAACCATCGTAACCAAAGGTTTTCGCCACCCCACCATACGCGAACTGTATATGTACCCGCCTGCTAACGACCAACTTAAACCTGTCAGTCTTTGGAGTTATAGTCTCGATTACGGCACATACCTCTATCAGCGGCGTTTGCACCTGCAAGCAAGTGTCTATTACCTTCACGCCGATAATATGATAGAGACGCAGATGGTGGATGGCAAGAACCGCAATGTCAACACCGGCGAAGTACAGAATGCAGGTGCTGAAGGAAGTGTCACACTACAACTGCCTATCGGACTGATGCTTAATGCCAACTATGCTTATCTCTATATGCATCGACCGCAGTTGGCAGCACCCGAACATAAACTGACCGTCACCCTCGCTTACCACCACTCGCGTTTCCGTGTCGGCACATCAGTGCAGTATGTGAACAACCTCTTCACACGTCTGAAAACAGCACAAGTATCGGCTGATAAACAGTCGTTTGTCCTATGGAACGCTAATGCTTCGGTGCGTATATGGCGCGAACTGTGGGCTGACGTGAAAGCCGACAACCTCTTAGCACAACGCTATGAGATCAACTACGGATTCCCTATGCCACGAACCACCATCATTGGCGGACTGCACTGGACCTTCTAAACCTCTTCTTTTCGGAATTTAGGCACTTGCACTAAGAGCATCACTGCCGCCGCTATTGCCGATAGAGTGTCACTCACCGGCAGACTCCACCATACACCCATAATGGGGTCGGCAAAGAGCAAAGGCATAGTCATTGTCAATGGTATGAGAAACAGCACTTGGCGTGTCAAGGAAAGAAAGATGGCTTTCCCTGCCATCCCTATGCTGGTGAAGAAATTGCCGGTTACCATCTGAAAACCTACCACTAACATCGCTGAACATACTATTCGCATCGGCGTAATAGAAACCGCCAATAGTTCGGTATCGTGGGTGAAAAGGCGAATGATAAGTTCGGGTACCGCTTGCGCCAAAACGAACATCATACCTATCACCACGGTGGCGAAGATGGCTGTTAAGCGAAAAGCGCGAAGCATACGGTGGTACTGACGAGCACCGTAGTTATACCCCACAATAGGTTGCATACCTTGGTTAAGACCCATCACCACCATGGCAAAGATGAAAGTAAAACGGTTGATTATACCGTAGGTGGCAAGTGCCATATCACCGCCGAAGCGCAGCAACTGACGATTGATGATAATAACCACAAAACAGTGGGCTATGTTCATTAAGAAAGGTGAGGTGCCGATAGCAAATGAGCGCAATGTGATCTGCTTATTCAGCCGCCATATACCGCGATGAAAATGCAGCACTTCGTTCGGATTGAGGAAGACGCGCATCTGCCATACCACCGACACCGCCTGAGCAATGATTGTGGCTAATGCAGCACCGCGAACACCCATACCCATAGTGAAAATAAAAATAGGATCCAACACTATATTGACCACCACTGCCACTATGGTTGCCACCATCGAAATCTTCGGGTGACCCATCGAACGAAGCATGTTGTTAAGACCAAAATAGATATGGGTGAGGATATTACCCCAAAGGATAATCTCCATATACTCGTGTGCATAGACCAGTGTGTTCTCGCTCGCACCAAAAGCGAGTAGGATAGGGTCAAGCCATATAAGTCCTACAGCCATCACTATCGAACTGAGAAGAACATTAAGCACAATCACATTTCCTAATGTGCGACCGGCGGATTCGTAGTTCTTTTCACCTAAGAAAATAGCCACTAAAGTACTGGCACCCACTCCTACAAAACTGCCAAAGGCAGCACATATATCCATAAAAGGTTTGGCTGCAGTCAGACCCGACAACGCTAATGCTCCGCAACCGTGACCGATGAAGATACTATCCGCAATATTGTAAAGCGACGAAGCCGTCATCGCTATGATGGCGGGCATCGAATATTGTATAAGCAAATGGCGAATAGGCTTAGTCCCTAATTCTGTGGCTTTAACGGTGGACACAATCAGTTATAGTTGTTTGGCTATTTGTTCAAATATCTCTGCGGCAGGATGTCCCGCGCGAAGTGCTATCGGTTCACCTTCATCGCCTGCCTCACGAATAGACTGCACTAATGGTATCTGACCTAACAAAGGTATGTTCATCTCTTGTGCAAGGCGTTTGCCGCCGTCACGACCAAAGAGATAATAGCGGTTATCAGGCAACTCGGCAGGGGTGAACCACGACATATTCTCTATCAATCCTAATACCGGCACATTAACCTTCTCATTTTGAAACATCTCCACCCCTTTGCGTGCGTCTGCTAAAGCCACAGGTTGAGGTGTAGTAACAACGATGGCACCCGTCAAAGGCAGCGTCTGAACGATGGTGAGATGGATATCACTTGTACCCGGGGGCATATCTATCAAGAAATAATCCAACTCACCCCAATCGGCATCTTGAACCAACTGTTTGATGGCGTTGCTTGCCATTCCCCCGCGCCAGATGATGGCTTTCTCGGGGTCAACAAAAAAGCCGATACTGAGCATCTTAACTCCATATTGCTCAATGGGTTCTATCAGTGAACGACCATCTATATCCACTGCCACCGGACGACAGTCTTCCGTGTGGAACATCTTAGGTTGACTCGGACCGTGAATATCGGCATCCAATAAACCTACTCTATAACCGGCATTGACCAGTGCTATTGCCAGATTGGCAGTCACCGTTGATTTGCCTACACCACCCTTGCCCGAATGAACGGCAATGATATGGCGAGCATTGATAATAGGACTGTCTGAAGCCTCAGGAGCGATATGCTGCTGACGAAACTTATGGTGGATATGTACTGCCGCGTTGGACTCCACATACGTCTTAATTGCCACCTCCGAAGCCTTCTCCACCGATCTTAAAAAAGGATCGGTATCCTTGTCAAAAATAAGAGAAAAACTAACTTCTAAACCTGATATGCGGATGTCATCTTCCAACATACCACTCTCTATCAAGTCTTTGCCGGTGCCCGGATAACGCACACGACGCAAAGCATCTATAATCTGCTGTGGATACATAATTATGTGTTGTTTCAACTCACAAAGGTACGGCGTTTCCCACAATTGAGCAAATAACTGCGCAAAGATACAAAAAACCGACATCGCCTATAAAGCAATGTCGGTTCTTCTTAATCTATAATCATTCCTAAGGGGCAATTATTTAATCATATTACCCAGTACATCGTAGATATGGTTGTTGTGGAAAATATAGATTTGTCCGTTCTGCATAAACTTACGAGTGGTGGTCATTGTCTCTTGTGTGTTCTCTAATCCTGTCGGTATCGGTTCAGCCATCTGTATTTGGTAGAGGCGATAGCTGGAATTATTGGCAGGATAGTTATGTCCCATCACATAGACCAGAGCGCGGTTGTTAGCGGCATCATAACCGATGAACGATTGTGCGCTTACGCCTTTGGGAGTGGCAATGAGGGTGTAGTCCTCGTCTGAATATGGTTCGTCAACAGTGCTGTTGCCGGTAAGCGACAGACCTTTGCCGTTGAAGTCAAGGGCTGCCAAACGAGTGTCGTAGATGAGAGCCACATCATCGATATAGCAACTGTCGTAATAATATTTCTTGCTGAATAAACCACCCGTTGAATAAGTTGAACCGCCGCCCGGAGTGGAGCAAGTGGTGAAGGTGAGCAAGATATAAGCCACATTGTCTTTCGATGAAGAGCCGTTATAAACGAACGGTACGGTTATCTTTTGCCATCCGAGTGATGAGGTGGCTTTGTAGTTGCTGATAGCCTCGGCTATGCGTGCGTTGGCATACGAACCTGATTCGGGGTCTTGATAACGAGCGTTAGTGGTCAAGGCTGTATGCATACGAGCCTCATTAACACTGTTGTTAGGATTGCGGTCGGCGGGTACATACTTAACCCAGAAGGAGATAGAGTCAGGATTGCCGACAAAAGGCGTGTTATAACCGCTGTTGGAAGGATCGGAGAAAGCGTAGTTGCCGGTAGCATCAGTGGCTGTCATCGAACCGGCGTTCATCTGACCGTTAGTCATCGTACCATTGGCTCTTACACCTACAATCATGTTAGAGGTGATGCAGGCTCCTTTGCCCGTATGACCGTCTTTTTGCACAAACTGACCGGTGTTGCCGGATACCATATCTGCAAGTTTACCGGTGGCAGAAGCAAAACTATGCCAACCATTAATCTCATGGTTAGTCCAACTACCGTCAAAACCGCCATTGGTGATGTCGTAGTTGCCCGTTTGACGACTACCCATAAAGAACACTATCAATGGTTCAGTCAGTGAACCAACAGTGATTTGTAACAAGACTGATGCCGAAGCAGAAGTGAGTTGCGATTGGTAGGTGGTAGCACCGTCGGAAATGGAAGGGATAATATCGATGGTTGCTCTTTCTTTGAGGGCACCGATATACAATGTGGCACCTTCCAGTGTCAGATTACCGGCATTGTCCATCGGAATATTAGTCAGAACAATATTGCCAAGATTAGTGCCGCTAAAAGTGAAGTCAGGTAACACGAAAGTGACGGTGTTGGACTCTGTACCGGCAAACAGATAAACCTCTTTATTTGCGAAGTTGTCACCGCCAATGTTTAGGTCACCCTGATACTTACCGCAAACGTCGGTAACGCTCACTGCCATTGCTTGCAATAATACCATTGCAGACATTGTAAATAATGTAAATAGTCTTTTCATAGTTGTGTTGTTTTTTGTTTGATATATCTTTTTTAGAAAGTAAAGTTAAGTCTTACTACATACGTTCTGGGTGCTGCTAAAGCCATCGGACGATAACTATATTCGGTGTTAAGCAGGTTGTTCACCATAAACTGCAACTCCATCAACTCTTTATATCTGAAGGCACAGCGCACATCCATTGTAAACGTACCTTTGTTATGTTTCTCCCAGTAGGAGTGCAAGTTCTCTCCGTCAGCCGAGGTGCCGAAGATGAACGACCGCACATAATCCATCAAGTCGGGATGATCTTTCTCACGTTCATCCACCATCAGATAGTCCACTGCTAAGATCTTGCTGCGGTAACTGAGGTTGGTGCCGATGGAGAACCATTTGACGCGGTAGTCCAAGGTGGCTTTGAAACTGTGTTTATTTCTGTATTTGAGGTACTTACTGTCGTTCGACTTATTCTTCATCTGCAGCGGGTCAGTATAAGTCTTCTCTTTCTCCACACGGTCATCATTATCCACATCTTCCGGCTGAGTGAAGGTGTAGCCTATGGTGTAGGAGAACTGCATATCGGGGGTTATATCCACCTTACCTACCGTACTCACCTCTGCACCATAGATACGGGCGCGACTTACATTAATGAACTGAGCACCTATACCCAGACCGGCTCCTTGCTCACGGTTGATGATGCTTCTGAACATCGAGAAAGCGTCACCAAGAGAGTTGATCATCGTGAAATTGGAGTTGTCAAACAGTCCGAACTGATATTCAATCATATCCTTATATTCGGTGTAGAAACCTGCCACGTCCACATAGCCGCTCCAACGTTTCCACTTATAGAGTTGTTTGTAGCCCAACTCGGCGTTAAAACCCGATTCGGGTGATACATCATGGTTAGGATAGATACCCACACCACCTATGTCTTTGCGAGCAAACTTCTCCGTTATGGAAGGGTTGCGATAACCTTGTCCGAAAGAAGCACGAAGGAAACCTGCCTCATAAATCTTCCAGTTCAAACCGGCACGCAACACAGGGCGGACAGGACAAGTCCAATTGCCTATCTTGATGTTCGCCTCCTTGAACTTATTATCCATACGGTAGTACTCAAAGCGCACACCGGCACTCAGAGACAGACGATCTTTAATACGGTGGTCGTACTGCATATATAGTGCCAAGTTGTCAGTCTCATGTCGCCCGGTGATATTGGCTGTGTTGGTTATATGGTTCCAGTTGACACCCGTGGTTAGTCTTACACCCGACTGCCACGACTTAGCAAACTGATAATCAAGATATCCGTTGTAAGTCATCTCAGGGCGGGTTGGCTCATTGGAACCGGAGAAATAGTTCATACCATAGCCGATGAGGTCGGTCACACCATCGGTGGTCACACCGTTAACGACACTACCTAAAAGGTCGGAGGTATTGCCAATGAGTTGACCTAAGTCGATCTTCGTGAGCAGCGTTGCCCAGTCCAATTCGGTCAGACCTGCCAAGTCTTGAACACTCATCAGATCAGGCATGATGGGTAAGAGAGTGGTGAGCAGTGGCTCAGCAAAACTCATATCACCCTGCTGATAGAGGTTATAGTAGTTGAGCAAGGCTTCGGTGTCGATGCTTACGTTCGACTCACGCAGGATGTCGCGCAGTTGTTTGGTGGAAGAGGGACGCGTC
Source organism: Paludibacteraceae bacterium (assembly GCA_017450685.1). Classification (GTDB taxonomy): domain Bacteria; phylum Bacteroidota; class Bacteroidia; order Bacteroidales; family Paludibacteraceae; genus Colicola. Next base: position 1,655 of record JAFSTB010000031.1, on the reverse strand, counting down.
AGATTGTCGGCTGTGAGATAGAACCTGCCACGCACCTTATGGTCAATACCTTTCTCCTCATCGTGGAAATTGAAGAAGGGGTCGATATTGAAGTTATGCTCTTTCCTGCCTAAGTTGGTTAAAGGTGACGGGTGCAAAGGCTGTGACGGACTGCGCCATACGAAGAAGTCGCCGTAGTCGTTGGCTATGTAGTTGGTGTTCAGTCCGGCAGAGAGATAGGTGTTATTGACCACAGGACGATGATAAGTCATGTTGCCGCCCAAACGAATACGCTTATTATGACTTTGCTTACGATAGCCGTCATCCTTGAATGCACTGACAGCACCGGTGAAATCGAAGTTACCGCTGCGGCGGGAGTGAGACGCTTCAGCACCTATATATATAGGCAGACGGTCACCCGTATATTTATAATGCGTGTAGTTGTCATAGATGCCTGTAAAGGCAGAGATCTTCGTCTTAGGTGTCAGTCCCGGGCGTTGAGTGCGCACATTGATAACACCATTAAGAGCCGACGAACCATACAATACCGACGATGCCCCCTTGATAACCTCCACTTGTTCAACGTTTTCTAAAGGTATATTGTTCCAGTTGACCTCACCTGTCTTCGGGTTCAGTATCGTCATCTCGTCCATCAGTACCTGACAACGTGACCCTACACTATAGGTCCAGCCGCCACCGCCACGTATGCTCGGTTGCTTATCCACTATCTCCACACCGGGCAATGTCTGCAAAGTACTGCTTAAGTCGGTAGGAGCCTGAGAACGAAGTGTCTGAGGCTTGACTATCTCCATCGAAACAGTCACATCTGTCAGCCTCTGCTCATGACGCCCAACGGTGATAACTACATCATCCAACACCTCGTTATGGGCAATCATAGCAATATTGAGGTTGTTGACGGTGGCAGTAACATAAAGAGTGTCATAACCGATATAGGTCAGCCTCAGTTCAGGCTTAATATCGTCGGGCAACTCTATGCTGAACTTACCATCTATGTCTGTTGCTGTACCTTTGGAAGCGTCAATAGTGGATAGGATGGTCACACCGGGCATAGTCTCGCGGGTCGTCTTGTCTGTCACTACACCCGTTATAGTGCGTGTCTGCGCCGAAAGAGGAGAAAACAACCCAATAAAGAAAGAACAAAGAAAAAAAGAAAAGATTAAGTAGAAATGTTTCATTTCTCTAAAACTCTAAAAGAATATCAATAGTAGTTAAAAACAATAGCAATTTCAGGCTGCAAAGGTACGGCGATTTATAAAGGTGAACAATACATATAGATATAATAAAATTGCCTATTATTAATTTTTTCTTAAAAAAAGAATAAAAATCGCGGTATTTTCCCTATAATTTTTAATCTTTACCATAAGGCAATGCAGGGAAGTGAATGTTGGGTACGCAGGTGTGTCACCTGCGGTTAGTGAGTAAATGTTAATAAAGAGCCGCTCCGTCAAGGAGCGGCTCTTGCTATAGGGGTGGCGGCAGAGAACCCCTATTATTATAGTCGGTCGCCACTGCAACCATTTTCGTTATTTTTGTTTCGCCGCCACCCAAGGGAAGGGAATGTTAGTGAGTAAATGTTAGTTACTGCGTACCCATAGAGTATTCCGATTATTCAGAATACTCTGAACACTTCTCATTCCTAATTCCTCATTTAATCA
>JAFSTB010000001.1 GCA_017450685.1 Paludibacteraceae bacterium | reverse complement strand
TGATTTGGTTAATGGCAAACAATGTACAAAAATAATGTCAAAGAACAAATACAATAATATATTTTCGGTTCATCTATACAACAATGTGTAAACGATGTCCTGATACAAAAGTGTAAACGAACTATTGATACATGTCAGTTAAGTCTCCCTCTTTCTTGCAATGTTTCTTTCCTTTGCAACCGCCGCCGCAACAGCCTTTGGGGTGACGCAAGTCGTCCAACTCTTGCTCGGTGGCTTGGCGCACTGTCTGTATCGTTCCCACGAAATGCAGTGTCTCGCCGGCGTAAGGGTGGTTGAGGTCAATGGTGACACTCTCGTCGGTTATCTCTATCACTTGCGCGTTAATCACGGTGCCGTCTTCCGTTCGCATAGGGATGATAGCACCTTCAGTCACGCGTTCGCTGTCGAACTCACCGTCACCGTTGAAGAACAGTTTTTTGGCGAGGGTGCGTACACCGGTCTCGTCGTAGTTGCCGTAAGCTTGGTCGGGTGAGAGTGAGAAATCGAACTCATCACCTGCCTCTTTGCCTTCTAAGGCGGCTTCAAAAGCAGGAAGCATCATACCCCAACCGTGAATATACATAAGCGGATGCTTCTGAGGGGTCTGTTCCCACAACTCTTCCGAACCGTTGTCGCCCGGCATATACATCTTGTAGTGCAGACTCACTACACTGTCTTTTTCAATCTTCATATCTTTATTCATTCTTTGTTTTCATTGTTTTCATTGTTTTTACCACCATGTCACTTTTCTGTTGGTGCTGCTGTTGCTGCTCTTGTCATACTTGAGGTCGCGCAACATGCTGGCATTAACACCTATGTGGAAGGTATAACTCTTATACACGCCAAATGGCACAAAACTGGCGGACATATTCCAGCAGTGGAGGTCGCGACTGATAGAGAAGTTCGTATAGGTGAACTTTTTGGCTTGGAAGTCGATGTTCGTTGTGGCAGACGCTTTCCAGCCTGAGCCCAAACCGATGGTGCCGGATATGGACATAGTCTGTATAATGCCCATCTTGGGGTACATACGTTTGTAGTCGAAACCGCCTACTTGGGTGTAGTTGATACCGTAGTTGACGGTGATAGACCAAGGTATCTTCGTCTTTACGTATCCGTCATCCACTTCCTCTTCCGTCTTTCCGCGTTTGGCGTTGTTTTGCGAACCGTCGTCGTTAGTGGTGATAGCATCCATATTTCCCTCAGTGCCGGCTTCATTGCCTTTCTTCTTTTCCGGGTGCATCCATTTATAAATCTTGTCGCTTGAAAGGGTGTAACTGATACTCATGTTCGTTCCCAAGAAATGCGGGAACTTACCGTGGTGCCAGTATTGCTTATTGGTTCTCACCGGTGTGCCGGCTGCGTTGATCTCATACATATACGGGTCAAACTGTCCGCTGAGGTTGATGGTATAGTCCACCACAGGTATCTTGAGCCTTAACTGCACTCCGAAGTTCTCCCAGTTCATAGAGTCGGCTGCGAAGTTATATCCGCCTGTTATGCCGAGGTTATCTATCAGACTGTAAATCTTATAAGGATTGGTGCCGGTGGTATCTTTGTCGTTGCGCACTTTCATCTCGATGTTGTTTTGCAGCGAGAAGTGCAGGTTGGCGTTCAGTCCTTTGGCTGCGTTGCCGTATATGCCGTTGCTATAGCGCGAGTACTCTTGTCGTATGAACATAGGGTTGCCGTTCTCGTCTAATCGGGGGGTATATAAGCCGGTCACGGCATCGATGGAGTCGGAGTAAAGAGCTTGGTTGTAGGTGCCGTAATAGCCCCAATACGACTTGCCGAAGTCGGGGTGGTAGTTGACGCTCACCTCGGGTGTGAAGACGTGACGGATACGGTCAACCTTGTCGCCAAAGAGTTTTCTTATAGGTGTGTAGAACCCGTACAACTTGGTGGATAAACGTAGCGAGGCACTGAAATCGAACACGTTGTAGAACCCTTTGGTGGTATCTTTTTGCAGGCTCTGTGTCTCGTCGTTCCAACTCTGGTTGATACGGGTGAAGTACATACGGTCGGTCATAGAGATGGAAGGTGTGATACTCAGGTATTTGAGCACCGTCCAAGTGGCACTGATAGGTACGCTGTGCTTCAAGCCCGTCTGCCATTCGCGAAGGAAGTCGGATTCAAAGAACCGTTTCTCCTTTATGCTGTTCACCGCTATCTTACCGTTACCCGTGTATGACAGTTTGATCTTCTCGTACCATTTCTCTTTTCCCACCCGTGTCTTGCGTTTGAAGGGATAGACGGACGACATATTAACGCTCAGGTCAGGCAGTGTGGCTGTGAGTGTGGAGTCGCGTGTTCGCTGACTGAGTAGTGCACTGAGCGATATGCTCCACGGACTATTGGGAAAGCGTTGTGTGTAACTGATACTGCTCGATTTGGTGTTCTCGGAGTTGAGCGCACTGTTGTAGTAACTGTTGATGTTACTGCGGTTGTAGCCGCTGGTGGAGAAGTTGACGCTCGCCGAGAAGTTGCTATACGGATTGGCTTTGGCATCTTGTTGGTGCGTCCACGTAAGACGCATGTTCTTGCTCACAAGATAGTCGGGCATACCTTTCTCGCCGGTCACATCCCAACGATAGTTGAAGTTAAACGACCCGCGAAAACCGTACCGCTTGACATAGTTGGATTGGGCATATACCGCCCATGTGCCTTTGGTATAGATATCGCCTGTCACCTCTAAATCCATATAGTCGTTAATGGCGAAGTAATAACCCAACCCTCTCAGATATAAGCCACGTGAGTAGTCATCGCCGAATGTGGGCATCACCAGTCCGCTCGAATAGGTCTTGGTGAAGGGGAAATAGCCGAAAGGTATAGCCAACGGCAAAGGCACATCGCCCACCACCATATATGCCGGACCGGTGGCTATATAATCGCCGGGTTTGACTTTGGCTTTGGTCATCTTCAGGTAGAAGTGCGGGTGGTTATGGTGGTCGCAGGTGGTGTATCGTCCGCCTGCCATAGTGAGCACATCGGTGTTGGTCTTCTTCGTCTTATCCGCCACCACATAGCCTTCACCCTGCTCCGTCAGCACCTCGCGGATATAACCTTTCTGCGTCTTGAGGTTGTAGTTGATCTCCTGACTCTCATAACTATCCTTGCCGTCTTTGAACACCGGCTTGCCTGTCCATTCGTCATCCACCGTGTCTTTCACACCGGAGGCGAAGACGAGGCTGCTGTCCAAACGAACGCGGATAAAAGCGGAGGTCAGTTCCATAGTCTGATAGTTAACTTTGCTGTTGCCGTGCAACATAGCAATGCCGTTGCCTGTGAGCACCAACGAATCCTCCGAAGAGTACGACACCGGATATTCGAGCGCATCTTTCTTCTTCTTGGGCTTGGACACACTATCGGCGGCAACACTGTCATTTGCCAAAAGCGAATCAGCCTTTACCTTTGGTACACTGTCAGCAGGCATAGCCGTAAGCACGCTATCGCCTACAACAACAGCATAGGTTGTGCCGTGCAACAACCAACATAAAAGCAGGGTTAGTATAGTGTAGCGTTGTATATGCTGTTGATAAGTGTGCAACATCCGTGTCTCTTTTGAGCAACAATCAATCCCTTTTTGCGCATACTGATGCACAATAAAAGCGCGCAAATGTACGGCAAATTTTTTAGTTATACAATTTTTTTTGTGTATTTGCAAAAAATGCTCTACCTTTGCGCCGAATTTAGAGTGTTGATAACTCATTTATCAAGTAGAAAAATCTTTTCAAATGACGCTTAATGAACGAATAAACTCCCTCCGTGAGAGAGTGGAGCAGATGCAGGCTCAGAACAAAGACGAACTGGAACGCCTGCGGCTCACTTATCTGAGCAAAAAAGGTGAGATAACCGAACTCTTCAACGAATTCAGAACCGTTCCCAAAGAGCAAAAAGCACAGTTAGGTCAGGCTCTTAACCAACTCCGTCAGGCTGCCGAGCAGAAGATGGACAGTCTGCGCGAGCAGGTGGCTCAAGTGGCACACCAAGCCGAAGTGAGAGCCGACCTCACACGCACACCCGACCCTATATCCCTTGGCACCAGACACCCCCTTTCGCTTGTCAGGGAAGAGATAATCAATATCTTCTCACGCATTGGTTTCACCGTGGCTGAAGGTCCGGAAGTGGAAGACGATAAGCACGTTTTCGGTCTGCTCAATTTCGCACCCGAACATCCGGCACGCGATATGCAGGACACTTTCTTTATAGAGAAAGAAGAGGGAGTGCAGAAGCCTGAGGACATCCTGTTGCGCACGCATACGAGCAGTGTTCAGACCCGTGTTATGACCGCTGCTGCCGAACGTTTCAAGACCGACAAGAACGCCTCTATCCGCGTTCTCTGTCCGGGGCGCGTCTATCGCAACGAAGCCATCTCCGCACGTGCACACTGCTTCTTCCACCAAGTGGAAGGACTGTATGTGGCACGAAACGTCAGTTTTGCAGACCTAAGGCAAGCACTGCTCTATTTCGCACAAGAGATGTTCGGCGAAGGAACACGCATAAGACTCAGACCTTCCTATTTCCCCTTCACCGAACCAAGTGCGGAAATGGATATATCCTGCCATATATGCGGAGGCAAAGGTTGCGCTTTCTGTAAGAACACCGGCTGGGTGGAGATATTGGGTTGCGGTATGGTGGACCCCAACGTCTTAGACGCTTGCGGCATCGACAGCAAACAGTTTTCCGGATATGCCTTCGGTATGGGTGTGGAACGTATTGCCAACCTCAAATACAGAGTCAAAGACCTTCGACTCTTCTCCGAAAACGACATCAGATTCCTCGGACAATTCCAAAGTTGCTGAAAATAAGACAATTCCAAAGTTGCTAAAATAAGTATGGAACTAAGCGAACAAGAACAAGTACGCAGACAGAGTTTGCAAACGATGCGCGATATGGGTATCAACCCTTATCCAGCTGATGAGTATGTAGTTACAGGTTGGTCGGCAGACATAAAGAACAACTTCCAAGATGATAAGAACACAGGCGATGAGGTACGTATAGCCGGTCGTTTGATGTCGAAACGCATAATGGGTAAAGCCTCTTTCATTGAGTTGCAAGACTCCAAAGGTCGCATTCAGGTATATGTCAGTCGCGACGATATACAAGCACCGGTGGCTGAAGGCGAACAGCCTACCACCGCTGAACAGCAGATGTATAACGTGGTGTTCAAAAAACTGCTTGATATAGGCGATTTCATTGGTATTGAAGGTTTTGTCTTCCGCACCCAGATGGGCGAGATAAGCGTTCACGCCAAGCGCCTGACAGTCCTTGCCAAGAGTCTGCGCCCGCTGCCAATAGTCAAATACAAAGACGGAGTGGCTTATGACGGCTTCAACGACCCTGAGCAACGCTACCGCCAAAGATATATCGATCTCGTGGTTAACGAAGGGGTGAAAGACACTTTCCTCAAACGTGCCACCCTTGTTCGCACTATGCGACAGGTGTTCGACGAAGCCGGATATACAGAGGTGGAAACACCTATCCTTCAGGCTATTGCAGGCGGCGCATCAGCAAGACCTTTCATCACACACCATAACACGCTCGACATAGATATGTACTTGCGTATAGCCACCGAACTGTATCTCAAACGATTGATAGTAGGCGGCTTTGAAGGTGTGTATGAGATAGGTCGCAACTTCCGCAACGAAGGTATGGACCGCAGTCATAACCCCGAGTTTACATGTATGGAACTCTATGTCCCCTACAAAGACTACAACTGGATGATGTCGTTCACCGAACGCCTGCTCGAGCGTATTGCCATTGCCGTCAACGGAAAGACAACAGTGAAAGTGGGTGATAATGTCATCGATTTCAAAGCGCCTTATCGCCGACTGCCTATCTTGGATGCCATAAAAGAGAAGACAGGTTACGATGTGGCTTCCATGACCGAAGACGAACTTAGGCAAGCAGCCAAGCAGTTAGGCGTGGAAGAGACCGACAAAATGGGTAAGGGCAAACTCATTGACGAGATCTTCGGAGAGACTTGCGAGGGCACTTTCATTCAACCCACTTTCATCACCGATTACCCCGTTGAGATGTCGCCTCTGACGAAGATGCACCGCTCCAAACCCGGACTGACCGAACGCTTCGAACTGATGGTCAACGGCAAAGAGTTGGCTAACGCTTATAGCGAACTCAATGACCCGATTGACCAATATAACCGCTTCGTCGAACAGATGCAGTTAGCCGACAAAGGTGACGAGGAGGCTATGGTTATCGACCACGATTTTATGCGCGCACTCGAATATGGTATGCCGCCTACAAGCGGAATAGGTATAGGTATCGACCGACTCGCTATCCTGCTAACCGAGCAACCTACCATTCAAGAAGTGCTGCTCTTCCCGACAATGAAACCCGAAAAATAATAAATGCTCAATTGATAATGGTCGAGACCCCTTGACCATTATCCTTTATCTATTACCACAGTGGAACATTGTAGAGTTGCCGTTCTCGGTAGTGGCAGTTGGGCAACAGCCCTCGCCAAAATAATCTTACATAACGAACCGCAAATCAACTGGTTCATGCGCCGACAAGAGGCTATCGACGAGTTTTTGCAGACAGGCAAGAACCCCGACTACCTCTATCAAGTACCCTTCGATGTGAGCCGCATTCATTTCTCGTCCGACATCAACGAGGTGATAATGAACTCCGACATCCTTGTTGTGGCTATCCCCTCACCATACGTGAAGCAAGCCACAAATAAGATCCGTCGCTCACTTCGCCGCAAAATGGTCGTCTCTGCCGTCAAAGGTATGATTCCCGACGAGAACATCACCATCACCGACTATCTGCATATCCGTTTCGATGTGCCGCAAGATAACCTCGCCGTCATTGCAGGTCCGTGTCACGCCGAAGAGATAGCACTCGAACATCTGAGTTATCTCACCATCGGTAGCGAAAACCCCGATACGGCTATGACAGTGGCTGAACTGTTGGCTGCACCTTATGTGCATACCATCACCTCTGACGATGTGAACGGACTGGAGTATTCAAGCGTAATGAAAAATATATACGCCATAGCAGCAGGTATATGTTACAGTCTGCGCTATGGCGATAATTTTCAGGCGGTGCTTATCTCCAATGCCGTGCAAGAGATACAACGTTTTGTCACTGCCAACAACGGTATGCCGTCCAATATAGACGCTTCCGGCTATCTTGGCGACGTGCTCGTTACCTGCTATTCGAAGTTCTCCCGCAACCGACAGTTCGGTCAGATGTTAGGCATGGGCTATTCCGTCAAAGCCGCACAGATGGAGATGCAGATGATAGCCGAAGGCTATTACGGCACACGTTGCATTCACGATGCTAACCTTAATATGCGAGTATCACTGCCTATAGTAGAGGCTATGTATGATATATTGTACAGACACCAATCACCTACTATAGTCATTCAAGAACTGACAAAAAAACTTAAATAACTATATATTTTCTAAAAACTTATTATGCAAGACATTCGTTTTTCATATTCAAACGCTGTTTCCGCCGAGCAGATGCAAGTCATTCAGCCGTTGGTGGAGAAAGCACAATCCGTACTGGCTTCAGGTACGGGCAAAGGTAATGATTTTCTTGGTTGGCGCACTCTGCCCGCAGATATCCGTACACAACTGGATGATATACAGTCAACGGCAGACCGTCTTCGCCGTCAATGCGACATCATCGTCTGCATCGGTATAGGCGGTTCATATCTCGGTGCCAAAGCCGTTATTGACGCACTGCAATCATCTTTCTCCGCGCTCGAAAACCAACGTCCGCAAATAGTGTATGCCGGACAGAACATAGGTGAGGACTATCTGTATGAGTTGCAGAACCTGCTGCGTAACCGCTCATTCGGCATTATATGTATCTCTAAATCAGGTACTACCACCGAGCCTGCTTTGGCTTTCCGTCTGCTTAAAACGCAGTTGGAAGAGCAAGATGGTAAGCAGAAGGCTTGTGAGCGTATCGTGTGCATCACCGATGCCAAGAAAGGTGCATTGCGTACACTTGCCACACAAGAGGGCTACAAGACCTTTGTTATTGAAGACAACATAGGCGGTCGCTTTTCCGTTCTCTCACCCGTAGGCTTACTGCCTATCGCTTGTGCCGGATTCGACATCAAAGCACTGATTGACGGAGCCGAGAAGATGATGGACGTATGTGGTGAGAACACACCCTTCGACCAAAACCCCGCGATGCTCTATGCCGCCGCAAGAAACATCTTGTATCGTGAAGAGGGCAAGAAAGTGGAAATGCTCGTCAATTTCCATCCTAAGTTGCACTATGTCAGTGAATGGTGGAAACAACTATATGGTGAGAGTGAAGGCAAAGAGGGTAAGGGTATCTTCCCCGCAAGCGTTGATTTCACCACCGACCTGCACTCCATGGGACAATATATCCAAGAGGGTGAGCGTCATTTGTTTGAGACGGTTATCTCTGTTCTCGCACCTAATCATACCGTCATCTTCCCACACGATGAAATGAACCTTGACGGACTCAATTTCCTTGCCGGCAAACGTGTGGATGAGGTGAACAAGATGGCAGAGTTAGGCACTATGCTTGCACACGTTGACGGCGGCGTACCTAACCTCAAGATTGAGATGCCCTGCCTTAATGAATATTATCTTGGCGAACTCATCTATTTCTTTGAGCGTGCCTGCGGTATATCGGGTTATGTGCTGGATGTCAATCCTTTCAACCAACCCGGCGTGGAAGCCTATAAGAAGAATATGTTTGCTTTGCTGGGCAAACCCGGTTATGAGAAAGAGACGGCTGCCATCAAAGCCCGATTGGCTTAACTTTCGCAGCACCTTATCTCTTTTACAACAAGGCGATAGTATCTACCAGTACTATCGCTTTTTTGTTGGTGTCAAGCGAGGTGATAAGGTCTTCGTGGAGAGGAAAGAGTATGCCTTCGGTAGTTTCAGCAAAGATATTGGCAGTGTTATCGTCCACTTTCACTATCTCGCCTAATGCTTTGCCCTGAGCGGTGTAAGCCTTGTAGCCTACTAAGTCTTGCCAAATGAGCAAAGGTTCATCGTCTATGTCGTATGAGTCGGTTGAACCGCCGTTAATCCACTTCCGGCAGTCTTGACGGAAGATAGACACCGTTGCACCCACCAACCTCTGTGCCGCGCTCTCATCGTCTACGCCTTTCAAAGCAATAATCAGACTGTCAGCACCTTTCGTGCGCCAATCGGTAAGACGAAAAGGTACGGGCAGGCTGTCGAGGTTAAGAACGATGAAGGTCGGATCTATCATATCCCACAGGTCAAGCAGTTCGGGTGTGCGGCTCATCAGTATTTGCAGTTCACCTTTAGTGCCGTGGGTGCGACTGACATAGCCTATTGACAGTATGTTAGTTTGGTCTATCATATAGGTATCGGATGATTGATAAGGGTTAGGTCATTCCACTTTCTCTAATTTTTTGAGTTGTACATAGACGAGCCATCCTTGCGTATGGTAACCCATTTGTCGGAGCAGTGACATATAGCCTCTCACTTGTTCGTGGTAGGAGCGTTTATGCTCGTCGCCGAACTTATAGTCGATGACGGTGGCGTTGTTGCCGTTGATGACTACTCTGTCCGGTCGGTAGGTGTTGCCTAAGGTGGTGAGTATGTCCTTTTCTCTTATCACGGTGGCGTTGTTGTCGAACCAGTCGGTCTCTTTCACCAACTCTTCAAACTGTTGGAACCATTGTTCCATCTCTTCTCTTTGTGCCTCACGTGCTATACCTTCGCTCACTATCTGTTGCCACCCTTTCTCTTTGTCGCTCCACGTGTTGATACGGCTTAACCATTCGTGCATACGGTTGCCCAAGTCGGTCGTTTCTGTCGGTTTGGCTTTGCGTCTGAGTCGTGAGCGTATGGGTGAGAAGACATATTCGTTGAGCGCGGTGTTTGTCGGCGAAGACGGTTTTTGCTGCTGCCATTGGTGCTGTTCGCCGATAGTAAAGATGCCATTGGTTATATGGTCGGTGTAGATGACGTGTAGCAAGTGGGAGATGAGGCTGACAGAGGGTTTGCCGTCTTTGAGTATGGGTGTCTGTTGCCCGAAGGCATAGAACTCGCGTTTGGCACGGGTGAAAGCCACATAGGTCATATTCAAACTGTCGATATAGAGGTTGAGTATCTCTTGCCGGTATTCGGCTTGGAAGAAGGTGTTATCCAAGTGTTGTGTCACTTTGACCGGCACTAAGGGCAGTTGGTTGAACGGCGGTGTGGAAGGGCGGCACCATAGCAGACTGTCCTGTCCTGCTTTGGCTAAATGCCAGTTGAGGAACGGCATAATGACCACGTCAAACTCCAGTCCTTTGGAGGAATGAATAGTGAGCACTTGTACGGTGTCGTCGTTGAGTGCTGAGGGTATGGATATCTTGTTTCCGTGCAGTGTCCAATAGTCGAGGAAGGCTTGTGTGTCGGCTGAGCGTTTGAGTGTGAAGCGGAAGACGGCATCGAGGAAAGTGGTGAGGTAGGCTGTTGCAGCGGGTAGGGAAGAGAGTTGGTAATGCCCGATGATGGCATTTACTTGGTCATAGACAGTTAGTTCGCGCCATTGTTGCCATTGTTCGAGGTCGTTGTCTGTCAGTGGTCGCGCAAGCAGTTGTTGCATCTGTGCGCCTATTATGGTGTCTGGTGTGATGGCTGAGGGTTGCACTATGCCGGTGAGCACACCTATGATGATCTGTATGGCTTCATGGTTGGCTATCTTCAGTCCGTCAGCCGACTGCACGTTGAAGCCTTGTTTGGTGAGGAAGGCGGAAACCTGTGCGGCTTGTACGCGTTTGCGTACTATGATTGCCACGTCTCGCAGTTTGCCTCCGCGCGAACGTATATCGTTTAAGAGTGGTGGCAGAGCGTTCAGACTATGTTCGGTCACTTCGTCGGTTCCTCCCTCAAAGAATTGCCATCGGACATAGCCCTCAAAGGTCTTGACGGGCTCTTGCACCAACCGTTCGTCGGCATAGATAGTGCGGACGGTCTCTGCTAACTTAGGATTGTCACCGAAGTCACGGTCTAAACGGTCGGCCACATAGTCGCGATAGTGTTTGAAGAGGTCGTTGTTGAGGTTGACTAAGGTAGGACTGCTGCGGAAGTTCTTTTTCATCACCGGTTGTCGGCTGTTGAGGAACTGGTTTGGCACTTGTTCCAAGAGATGCCAGTTGCTGTTTCGCCAGCGATAGATACTCTGTTTGACATCGCCCACTATGAGGTTATGACTATCGGCGGCTTCGGCTTCTTGAACGAGAGGACGGAAGTTAGCCCATTGCAAGGTGCTGGTATCCTGAAACTCGTCAATCATATAATGGTGAAGCCATTGTCCCAATTTCTCGTAGATGAAAGGAGTGTCGGAGTGGTCGATAAGCCAAGTGAGCATCAGGTTGATATCGCTGATAGGCAGACGGTTAAGGTCTTTGTTGGTCTGTTCTATCTCTTGCGCCACATCTTGTATAAGACCTAAGGGGTAGAGGTTATCAAGTATAACTTCGGCTGTGAGGTATTGTTTGAGTTCGTCATCGGCATTTTTCTTTTTGCGCATATATGGTGACGGCTCTTTATGTGTGGCAAGGTATTGGTCTTGAATGGATTGCAACTGTTCTCTGTATTCGTTCAGTTGTTTTTTATTATTGAAGAAGGCTTTGAGTTCGGGCAGTTGTTTGCCTAACTGTTCTTGCAGCAGTTGTTTGGAGAATACCACTATCTCGTCTTTTGGGTTCCATTTGCGGTCGTCAGCCACGTTTTGCAGAGCGAAGTCTTTGAGCCATTCGTTTTGTTCGTTGGGAGGTGTATTGCGCAGTCGTTGAAGCAGGTTGTCGATTGCCATTTGCACCACTTCATCGCCGTCTAAGGTCAGTTCGTAGGTTGCGGGCAGTCCCAACTCACGTGCGAAGCGACGGATGACTTGTCCGAAGAAGCCGTCGATAGTGGAGACTGAGAAATTGGAATAGTCTTGTAGTATGTCGGTTAGCAGTATGTGTGCTCGTTGTCGTATCTGTTCCGGGGTGAGGTTTAGGTCTTTGTCTTGTGTGAGCAGTGTCAGGTAGCCGCTTTCTTCGCCGCTTGCCAGGTGGAAGAGTTCGGTTAGTATGCGCTCTTTCATCTCTGCCGTGGCTTTTTTGGTGAAGGTGACGGCAAGTATATGTCGGTGAGGCATAGTGTGTTGTGCGGTTTCGTCGGTGGTCGTCCGGAAGTCGCTTAGCAGCATACGTATGTAGTTGAGGGCTAAGGTGAAGGTCTTGCCCGAACCGGCGGATGCTTTGTAGATGTCCAGCATAGCGTTAGTTGCGAATGGTGAGGATGCCGTATTGATAGATAGTGCCGAAGCGTCGCAGTGCTTGTCGGGTGACACCTTTGGTGGGGTAGGCGAGACCGTAACTGAGGTCGAAGGCCTCTTGGCAAGTGGGACAGACGGCATAGAATCCGTCTATTTGTACCGGTTGTTTAGGGTCTAAGCAGTGCGGGCAGCAGAGGTCGAAAGCGTGGTAGTGACCATCCATTCCCACTTCCACCAGCAGTCCGGCATAACCTATCAGGTCGCGTTCATAGCGTTTGTGAGTGAAGGTCAGGATCTGAAAGCCGTTGTCGGGTACGAAATGCGGGTACATACTCACTATGTTCATCTCGAAATAGACTGGATAGGATGGCACGTCGCATTGGTTATCTCGTTTGCAGCCTGCAATGATGAACACGAGTAAGGTGAGACCAAGTCTGAAGGTTAGTTGTGTCAGTCTCATACTAATATACTTCGAGCAGTTCCACATCGATGATAAGAGTGGAGTAGGGTGGAATAAACGAGTCGTAGCCTTCGGTGCCTTGTGCGTTGGAGCCGTAGCCCAACTCTTGGGGGATATAGAAGATATAGTGTCCTGACTGTGTCATTTTTTTCAGTCCTTCAGCCAGCCCTTCCACCACGTCGCTTACAGCGAACGAACTTTCAGTCATCGGTTCATACACATTGCCTGTTATCAGTGTACCCGAATAGCGTATGCGCACGTTTTTGAGCATATCGGGTTTAGTGCCTTTGATGCCTTGGTGCAGCACTTTGTACTGCAAGCCTGTCGGAGTGGTTATCACGCCTTCTTTTTGTTTATTGACGGCGAGCCAAACGGCGTTTTGTGTCTTCCAGTCGATCCATTTATTCTTTTTGCACCCGCCGAAGAGAACGAGAAGTGCAATGAGAAGGGTATATAAGCAGGTCTGTTTCATAACTTTCTTTGTCGGTTATTAGTGTGAGTGTTTGTTTATTGTGCCAACCACGGAGTGGGGTTGAGCAGTGTGCGGTCTTTGTATATTTGGAAGTACAGTTCTGTTTTGTTGTCTTCGTCTGCTTGTGTCAGTATTTTGCCTAATGTCTGTTTGGCTTTCACTTTGTCGCCTTGTTTGACGTTGAGTGATTTGAGGTTGCTATATACTGTTCTATAGTTACCGTGTTGCACAATGACGGCGTATGTCTGTCCCAGCACGATGCAACTGGTTACTTCACCTTCGAATACTGCTCGGGCTGCCGAGCCGCTGCTCGTTTGAATATAAATACCTTTGTTGTTGATAGTTACCTGTTCATAGACGGGGTGTTGATGTTTACCGAAGAAGCCGCTGATGAAGCCTTTTTCCACGGGCCAAGGCAGTCGTCCTTTATTGGCTTCGAAGCCGCCGGAGAGCAGTTGTTGTTCTTTGGTGAGGGTAGTGGTGGAGGCGGCTTGTTGTCTGACGAGGTCTTCTATCTTGCGGTTGAGTTCGTCTATTTTCTGCTGTTGTTTCTTTTGGTCGTTGGCAAGTTTTTTCTCTTTCTTTTTCAGTTCGTTAAGCATATTTTTCTGCTTACGTTCGTCGCGTTTGAGGTTGTCTTGTTCTCTTTGTTGTTTTTTCAGGGCGGAGGATTTTTCTTGTCGTTGTTCGCCTAAGAGGTTATGTTGAATGGCTATCTCGTCTTGTGTCTGTGTTATTTGTTTGGCTTGTTCTCGTCGGTAGAGCATAAATGTCTGCATATATCTCAGTCGTCTTGCCATTTGTTGGAAGTCTTTGGCGGAGAGCAGGAAGAGCAGTGGTGTTTGGTGTATGTCGGCATAGTGAGTGGCTTGCACCATACGGGCATACTCTTCTTTGAGCCGAACGAGGTCTTGTTGCAATGTCTGTTGTCGTTTTTGCAGACTGTTGATATTATTATCGAGTGCCGATATTTCTTTATTGATGGAGCCTATGAGTTTTTTGCGTTCTTTGATGTTGTTATTGAGCAGGTTCAGTTTATTCACTGTGGCTTTCTCGCTGCGTTGTGTTTCGTCGAGCAGTTTTTGTGTCTGTTGCATTTGTTCTTGAATGCGTTGTTGCTGCTTTTGCAGGTCTTTCACATTGTCGGCAAAGAGTGCAAGAGAGAGTGTGAGAGTGAATATGATTAGTAGGTGTTTCATCCTTTATTGTATGAGTTTGATAAGGTTACGCCAGTCGATAAGTTGATATTTGTCGGAGCGACTTTCTCTTATTCTGAGCGGTTGGTTGTAGATGATGTCGGGTTGTGTTATTTGCAGTGTTATATGATGTTTGCCGGCTCTGTATTTTTTTTCGCCGGTGACTGTTCCTTTTTTTAGCCAATGTCCCATTACCATCTGTTCCAAGTCGTTGAAGTTGAGGTGTGGCAGGATATATTTATTCAGGTCGTTGAATGTTGCCTCAGTGCGTTGTCTGTTTAGTCGGTCAGCCACGTAGATACTGTCGGGTGTTGCTTTTATATGTATCATTTCTATACCTGCGAGCGGTTGCAGACTGACGATCACTATGGAGTCGTGTACTGCTTGAAGTGTGGCACCAGCTGAATGTCGTGTGCCGTTGGCAATGACGGTCAGAGTGGCACGTTTGACTTCGGCTGTATGGTTAGCGTTTTGTCGTGCCGTTGTTGTCCGTTGTGTGGCGCAGGAAGTGAGGATGGCAATGACGGATATGTAGAGTAGCAGAGGGCGCATTATGTTGTCTTCTTTCTTTTCTTTTCTTTGGTTGGTGAGGTCTTGCCATTCTCTTTGTTAATGGTATTGACTATTTTGTTGTAGTGTTCTGCTATTTCATCAGGTATTGCTATGTTGTTTTTCTCGAGTTGGTCGATGACGCGGCGTTGCAGTATCATTTTAGCCAGTTGGTGTTCTCCTTTGAGGAAGAGTATCCAAGCGTAGGTATCGATAAAACTGACATTGTCGGGATAGGCTTGCATGGCTTTGCTGCTCATTTGTTCGGCTCGTTGCAAGTCTTTTTTGTTTTTGGCGAGCAGGTAGGCGTAGTTGTTGAGCAGTGTAGGGTTGTCGGGCAGCAGTTTGAGTGCTTGTTCGTAGGCTTCTGACATCGTGTTGAAGTCGAAGCCTGATTTCTCGAGCAGTTCAACGCGTGTGAGGATGATATTGATGTTGTAAGGATCGAACTGCAGGTATTGGTCTAATGTTTTGAGTGCATTTTTATAGTCATCCAAGTCGAGGTATATTCTGTATTTGCCTAATGTGTTTTCTTCTGTCAAGCCTGATTGACGTTCTTCCATTTGGTGTATGCGGAGGCAGTTTTTCAGGTCTCCTGCCATCCAGTAGGCATATTTCATAGCAGGGAAGAGTTCGGTATTGGTGGAGTCGGCTTGCAGTGACACCTCGTAGAAGCGGATTGCTTCTTCTGTCTTTTTGAGGTTAAGCATTATATCGCCTAAATATTGGTTGACGATAGGGTCGTAAGGGTTGAGGTCACGGCAGAAGGTGAGCATATTGAAAGTGTTGAAATAGTCGCCTTTCTCGTGTAGCCGCACCATCTCATAGAAGTAGTAGAGGAAGCGTTGTTCTTCTTCCACGGTCATTGAGTGTTGCACTGTGAACTGCTGTTTTTTCTTTTTGCACGCATTTCCGTAGGTGGGAGCAATGGTAAGGAGCAATAGCAATATGTAAAGAGTTTTTTTCAAAGTGTAGTTATTTTGTTCCGCTGTGTCCGAATCCGCCTGTACCTCTTTCGGTGTCGTTCAGTTCCGTCACTTCGGTCAGTGTGGCGTGTGTGACGGGTTGAATGACCATTTGGCATATTCGTTCGGCAGGTTCTATCGTTTGTTCTTCTTGACTGAGGTTGATTATTATCACGCCTATTTCGCCTCTATAGTCAGCGTCGATAGTACCGGGTGTGTTGAGTACGGTCAGACCTCTTTTCAGAGCGAGTCCGCTTCTTGGCCGTATCTGTGCTTCGTATCCTTCGGGCAGTTGCATAAACAGTCCGGTGGGAATCAGCCGTCGTTCAAAGGGTTGCAGGGTAAGGGGGTGAGGTATGTTGCAGCGTATGTCCATACCGGCAGCCATTGCCGACTCATAGTGAGGCAAAGGGTTGTTGCTCTTGTTGATGATCTTCACTTCCACCATAAATATGTCTGATTTGCAAGTTGTCAGATTCGGTTTTACTATGGTCTATTGGTTGTTTACAGTCTTTTTTGAGCGAGTACTCTCAGTCCGTCCTGCACCATACGTATATGTATGTCTTTGGGCATTTTGACAGGGTCGCCATCCACGTGGAAGGGTGCTTCTTCTTCGCGATAGAGAGTTATCTCTTTTGCTTTGAAGGAGTCCATAAACAGACTGTTGTCTATTGTTTTGGTGAATAGTCTGAGTGCGAGTGAGGGTGCACCGAGAATAGCGTTGCTGCTCATAATGGATATGTCCATCAGTCCGTCTTGAATGCTGGCTTTGGGCGCTATGTATGCGTCGTTGCCCCATTGGTTGGCATTGGCGAAGGTGAGCAGGAAGGCTTTGTGCCGGAAGTCCAAGCCGTTGTCGCCCACTATATGATAGGTTTGTGAGGAGTAGGTGAGCACGTCTTGCATTATTGTTTTCAGGTATGTCATAAACCCTCTGCTTCCTGCTTTGGCGAAGTGATAAGCGATGAGAGCGTCGAAACCTGTGCCGCAGGTAGTGACGAAGAGTCGATCCTGGGCTAAGCCGTAGTCGGCTTTGACTGTTTCTGTTCTGTTGAGCCACGCTATGGCTTGTGCCGGCCGCATAGGTATGCCTATATGTCTGGCAAAACCGTTGCCGCTGCCCATTGGCAGAACGCCTAAGGCTGTCTCGGTGTCTCTCAAGCCTTGTGCCACTTCGTTCACCGTGCCGTCACCGCCTACTGCCACCACGGCTTCAAAACCCATATTGGCATATTGGCGGGCAAGTTCGGTGGCGTGACCGGCACGCTCAGTATAGATGATATTGGGCAACCACTGCTCTTTGTCCAGCAACTGGTCAATCAACTTCGGCAGTTTCTTCTTATTTTGAGTACCCGAAATAGGGTTGATAATGAAAGCGATGTTTTTCATAAGTTATCAACGAGGTCTATTCATTAAGCGTGCAAAGATAAAGCAATTCGGCTGATTGTGCAAGAGTTGTGGCAAAATTGTTTTGTGGTTGCGAAAAAAAAGTAATATCAATACGATAAAAATGTGTGCAAAATTTTGCTCACACGATAAAAAGCCGTAAATTTGCGGCGTGTTATGTGTGCCATTTGTGCGCATATTTATGTTAAGTGCTTATAAATCACATTCTATATTATGGCAAAAGCATTTCAAAAGATCTACACTCAAATCACCGCCATCACGAAGGCTACTTGTTCGTTGAAGGCTGAGGGTGTGGGTAACGACGAGTTGGCATTGGTTAATGGCAAGCTCGCTCAGGTTGTGAAGATTATGGGTGATGAGATTACCCTGCAAGTGTTCCAAGGAACGGAAGGTATCCCCACCGATGCAGAGGTGGTCTTCTTGGGTAAGTCTCCTACGTTGAAGGTGAGCGACCAATTGGCAGGTCGTTTCTTCAACGCATACGGCGATCCTATCGATGGTGGTCCTGCCGTTGAAGGTAAAGAGGTGGAGATAGGCGGTCCGTCGGTCAATCCCGTACGCCGTAAGCAGCCATCCGAGTTGATAGCCACAGGTATTGCGGGTATCGACTTGAATAACACCCTCGTCTCCGGTCAGAAGATCCCTTTCTTTGCCGACCCTGACCAGCCTTACAATCAGGTGATGGCTAACGTGGCTCTGCGCGCTCAGGTGGATAAGATTATCCTCGGCGGTATGGGTCTTACTAATGACGACTATCTCTATTTCCGCAACGTGTTCGCCAATGCCGGTGTGCTTGACCGTATCGTCTCTTTTGTCAATACGACTGAGAACCCTGCCGTTGAGCGTCTGCTTATTCCGGATATGGCTCTTGCGGCAGCCGAGTATTTTGCGGTGGAGAAACACCAAAAAGTGCTTGTGCTCTTGACTGATATGACCCTCTATGCCGACGCTTTGGCTATCGTGTCCAACCGTATGGATCAGATTCCGTCGAAAGATTCTATGCCAGGTTCTCTCTATTCCGACTTGGCAAAGATTTATGAGAAGGCTGTTCAGTTCCCCGAAGAGGCAGGCGGCGGCTCTATCACCATCATTGCCGTGACCACTCTGTCAGGCGGTGACATCACTCACGCCATCCCCGATAACACCGGTTATATCACCGAAGGTCAGTTGTACCTGCGTCGTGACAGTGATATAGGTAAGGTCATCGTTGACCCGTTCCGTTCGCTCTCTCGTCTGAAACAGTTGGTGGCAGGAAAGAAGACGCGTGAAGACCATCCGCAGGTGATGAACGCCGCCGTGCGTTTGTATGCCGACGCTGCTAACGCCAAGACGAAGTTGGAGAACGGTTTCGACCTCACCGACTACGACAACCGCTGCCTTGACTTCGCACGCGAATACAGCCGTGAGATATTGGCTATCGATGTCAATATCAATACCACACAGATGCTTGACATCACTTGGCAACTGTTTGCTAAGAACTTCAAACCCGAAGAGGTGAATATCAAGCAAGCACTCGTGGATAAGTATTGGGCTAAATAAATTTTCATAATGAACAATCCCGTCATAACCGTCAAAAGTACTTGATGGATGTGATTGGGATGGAACAGATTATGATTACTTCTTGTCATGGGAATAAGTTCTCGAAAACGAAGCAATTATGGCAATAACTTATCAATTTAATAAAACATCGTTACAAGGGCTGGAGAAAGACTTGAAGATGCGCCAGCGTACTCTGCCTACCTTGCAGAGCAAAGAGACTGCTCTTCGTCTGGAAGTCAAGCGTGCCAAAGACGAACTTAAAGCCTTGGACGATGAAGTGAACAGACGCATTCGCGACTACGACCAGATGTTGGCTCTATGGGGTGAGTTCGACACTCAACTCATACACGTGGACGACGTGAAGATGAGCATACGCAAGATAGCAGGTGTGCGAGTGCCGGTACTGGACGAGGTGGTCTATTCCACCAAACCCTTCAGCCTCTTTTCCGCTCCTAAATGGTTCGCTGACGGCTTCGAACAAGTCAAAGCCATAGCCGATGTAGGTATCCGACAGGAGTTTGTGCGCCGAAAAGTGGATTTGCTCGAGTACGCGAGAAAGAAAACGACGCAGAAAGTGAACCTCTTTGAGAAAGTGCAGATACCCGGGTATCAGGATGCCATACGTAAAATCAAACGGTTCATGGAAGACGAGGAGAACCTCAGTAAGTCATCGCAAAAGATTGTTAAAGGTAAGCGTGAGCGTGAGGCTCAGCAAGCTGAGAAAGAGAGAAAGGAGGTAGCCGTATGATTACGCGAATGACTAAATACACCTTCCTTATAATGACTTCGGCTTACGAACAGTTCCTTAGTCGTTTGCGCGAAGCGGGAGTGGTGCATATCACTATCAAAGGTGAGGGGCAAGCCGAAGACGAGACCCTGCAAAAAGCACTTAGTCGTGCCGAGCAGATCAATCATATCCTGCGTCAAGGTGCTCCCGACCAACTACTGCAAGAGAAAGCCGAAGTGGAAGCACGTCTGGCTGCCACACAAAAAGAGGCAGAAAGGATGAGAGTGTGGGGCGGTTTCTCCACCGAACGAATCCAACAACTGAAAGCCGCAGGTTACACCCTCCGCTATTATTCGTGCCTTACCAAACAGTTTGAGCCGCAATGGGGTATAGCCGTCAATGAGGACAAGACAACCACCTATTTTGTTTCTGTCAATGAGGTTGTTGATAGTCCTTTGGTGACCGAGCATACGCTCTGTGAGAAGTCATACGATGCTTTGTTGCTTGACGCACAAGCACTTAATGCGCTCTTGGCAGCTGCTGTCACTCGTATCAATGTATGGTGGCAACAGAACGAAGCACCGTTGCGACAAGAGTTGCGCGAAGTGGAAGCCACCATCAATTGGCAGCGCGTCTTACTCTCAGGTGACTCGGCAGCGCAAGGACGACTGACACTGCTCGAAGGCTTCTGCCCTACCGACCAGACAGAGACACTCAATGCACTGCTCGAAAAAGAAAACTGCTATTATGTGGCTCAAGAGCCCACAGAAGAAGACAATACGCCTATCAAACTGCGTAACAACTGGTTCACCAAACTGTTCGAACCGCTGACGGGTATGTATGGCTGGCCTAACTACAATGAGTTTGACCCCACACCTATCCTCGGTCCTTTCTTCCTGCTCTTCTTCGCCTTATGTATAGGCGATGCCGGCTACGGACTGATACTGCTCCTCTTCGGTTATCTCACCTATAAGAACATCGTTAAGGTAGAGATGTTCGAGGGCTTAGGTCCTATCATTATGGCGTTGGGTGTCGGTTCAACCGTCGTGGGCTATATGATGGGCGGCTTCTTCGGCATTGACCTCTATGCCGCCTCTTGGATGCCCGAATGGTCAAAGGCTTGTATGTTCAAGCAGTTAGGCGACGAGACAGGCAGGATAGCAGGCTATGATGTGATGATGGTTCTATCGCTCGTCATAGGCGTGTTCCATATATGCTTGGCCATGATCATCAAAGGTATAGTCTATACACGGCGTTTCGGCTTCAAACAAGCAGTCTCACTGTGGGGGTGGTTGTTGCTTATCATAGGCGGTATAGTGACAGGCGTGCTGGCTATGACACACACGCTCAGTCAAGAGACCACCAAATGGGTACTTATCTGTATAGCAGTCGTTTCCGCTTTGGCAATCTACGTGTTTAATACTCCCGGACGCAATCCGCTTATCAATGTAGGTGCAGGTTTATGGGATACCTATAATATGGCTACCGGCATTATGGGTGATGTTCTGTCGTATATACGTCTGTATGCCTTAGGTCTGGCAGGCGGTATGCTCGGAATGGCTTTCAATCAGTTAGGTACAATGGTGCTGGGCGATACGCCGAGCGTAGGCTCGTGGATAGGCTTCCTGCTTATCGTCACCTTCGGTCATGTGCTCAACCTGCTGATGGCTTGTTTAGGTGCTTTTGTTCACCCCTTGCGTCTTACTTTTGTGGAGTATTTCAAGAACTCCGGCTACGAAGGTTCAGGTGCTATGTACAGCCCCTTTAAGAAATAATTCCGACCAACAGTCGTCGGGTTACTCAAATGAATCATTAACACATAAAAATCAATCAATATGAACGAAATGTTAGGTTATCTCGGACTGGGTCTTATGTTAGGTCTGTCCGGCATCGGTTCTGCTTACGGAACCACCATTGCAGCCAATGCTGCTGAAGGCGCACTCAAAAAGCGCAAAGAGAAATCATCCTCTTATATGATCCTCTCGGCTCTGCCCGCTACTCAGGGTCTGTACGGTTTTGTGGCATTCCTTATGCTGCGTTCCGTCATCGCCGACAGTCCGCTTATGCTCTTCGGTATAGGTCTGGGCACCGGTCTGGTGTTCCTGCTCTCAGCCATCCGTCAAGGTCAAGTATGCGCTAACGGTATAGCCGGTATCGCTGCCGGTCATGATGTGCAGACCAACACTATGATCTACGCCGCTCTGCCTGAGTTCTACGCCATCCTTGCGCTAGTAGGTGCACTGATGATGAAAGGATAACACGCTGAGTAACAACCATTGGTGTAAGCCATTTACGGCTCACACACAAACTTTTTGACCGCTTGGACAACAGAGTCCGCCCACGCCGCCAATGAGACAACAATTGGACTCTAACCCTTTTCAATACTTACAATCCGCTATGATTATCGGTATCCCAAAAGAGATCATGCACGGCGAAAA
The DNA here is from genome assembly GCA_017450685.1 of Paludibacteraceae bacterium. Taxonomy (GTDB): domain Bacteria; phylum Bacteroidota; class Bacteroidia; order Bacteroidales; family Paludibacteraceae; genus Colicola. The sequence continues at coordinate 120,805 of JAFSTB010000001.1, read as the reverse complement.
CCGCGTGGCATGCTCACCCGAAACAGTCGGCAAATTTGTTAAAGACGGTTACACCGTACTCGTTGAGAATCACGCCGGTGACGGTGCACTCTATCACGACGAAGAGTATGCGGCAGCAGGTGCTAAGATGATGGCTAAAGCCGAAGACATCTACGCTCAAGCCGAACTCATCCTCAAAGTGAAAGAGCCTCTGTTCAACGAACAACTGGGCAAACATGAAGTGGAGTTGATGCACAAAGGTCAGTACCTCATCACCTTCATTCACCCCGCTTCACCCGTTAACCACGAGATGGTGAAGAAACTGACAGCACAAGGTGTTACCGCTTTCACTCTCGACTGCATCCCACGTATCTCACGCGCACAGTCGATGGACGCTCTCACCTCTATGTCAACCTGCGCCGGCTACAAAGGTATCATTATGGCAGCCGACCACATGACCTCTTTCATCCCGCAGATGTTCACCGCTGTTGGTAAGATAGAGCAAGCCAAAGTGATGGTTATCGGTGTTGGTGTTGCCGGTCTGCAAGCCCTCGCAACAGCCAAACGTCTTGGCGCTACCACCTATGCCGCTGATATACGTCCGATGGCTGCCGAAAGCGCTCAATCGCTCGGCGCTAAGATCATCGACACCGGCGTTCCTGCCGAACTGGCAGTAGGTGAGGGTGGTTATGCCAAAGCACTGCCCGCTGATGTACTCGCCAAAGAGCGCGAACTGCTCAAAGAGACTATCCAACAGATGGATATCGTCTTCTGCTCAGTACTCGTTCCCGGTGAGTTGGCTCCCGTTATCATCACCGAAGATACCGTTAAAGGCATGAAAAAAGGTGCAGTCATAGTGGATATCGCCATCGACCAAGGTGGTAACTGTGATATCACACCGAAGGGTACTATCGAAATGAAACACGGCGTTACTCTTATCGGCGTGAAGAATATCCCGGGTGAGTTACCCACTTCTTCCACTTGGATGTTCTCCAACAACATGTACAACCTCGTTTCTTATCTCGTCAAAGACGGTAAGATTGAACTGAACATGCAAGACGAAGTGATTGCTAAGAGTCTGGTTTGCACCGACGGCAAACTGCTCCACGCAGGTGCTCGCAAAGCAATGGGAATGTGAGTTAATTAGGAATTGGGAGTTAGGAATGAGGAATGAAGCTAACTCCCAATTCCTAACTCCCAATTCCTAACTCCTAATTCCTAATTGAATTAGTATGCATCCTTTAATACTTGTTGCCGTCTTTTTAGTTTGCACTATTGTCGGCTACTTCATTATCAGCAATGTACCCAGTCTGTTGCACACGCCTCTTATGTCGGGTATGAACGCACTCTCAGGCGTTACTCTGGTGGGTGCTCTTTCTGCAACCGGGTTGGCCTACGCCGCCGACGGTATATGGGCACAGGTGTTCGGAATGTTGGCTATACTGCTTGCCACCATCAATGTGTTCGGCGGATTCGGTATAACACACCGTATGCTTCGTATGTTCAATAAGAAAAAACCGCGCTCATGACAACTGTACAGATTATTTTAAGCGTACTGCTGTCATTGGCAGTACTCGGCGGCATATCCATGATGAGCAAGGTCAAAACAGCCGTGGCAGGTAATATGCTTTCGGCTCTTGCTATGCTTGTGGGTGTGGTGGCAACAGTGTGGTTCAGCGGTGTGATGACTGTTTGGACTATCTATGTTGCCGTTATCATAGGTGCGCTCATTGGCAGTCTGATGGCTCAACGCGCACAGATGATACAGATGCCGCAACTGGTGGCACTCTTCAATGGGCTGGGCGGCGGCGCTTCCGCACTGGTCGGTGTAATGACATATATGGGGTGGGGTAAAGCAGTCGGACCTGACGGTCTGACCGTAGTACCCGAATATCCTCTCTTTGTCAATTTCACCGCTATGCTCGCTATAGCCGTAGGTATGATCACCTTGGTCGGCTCACTTGTGGCAGCAGCCAAGTTGGCACGCCTCATTGACGGCAGACCCAAAGTGTATGCGGCTCACTCGTTGATTACGATGTGTCTGCTCCTCTTGTCGGTGGTGATGATAGTGTTGGGTACTATCTACAGCGGCAACCTGTGGATAGCTCTTGCCTCTGTCTTGCTCACTGCCGCCTTCGGATATATGTTTGCCATCCGTGTCGGTGGTGCGGATATGCCTATCACTATCTCTTTGCTCAACTCCCTTTCCGGTGTGGCAGGCTCTATTGCCGGTATGGCTATAAGTGATATCTTCCTCGTGGCTGTAGGCGGTATAGTGGGCGCTTCCGGACTGCTGCTCACACAGATAATGTGCCGAGCTATGAACCGCAGTCTGATGTCTATCCTGCTCGGCGGTGCAGTGAAGAAAAAAACAACAGCCGCAACTGCTACACAACCTTCTTCTGTTGCAACACCCACCGTCGCAACACAAAGGAACGGCAAGACCGTCTTCCCGGAAAACGCTGATTTTGAACAACTCTTACAACAACTTAATGATATGGAAGTAAAACAACTTTTAGATGCCATTGAGGCATTAACCAAAGAAGTGGCAGGTCTTCGTGCGCAACTCGCCGGTCAGGCTGCCCCCGTTGCCGCTCAAGAGAAAGCCGAGAAAACACCGGCATCCGTGCTGCGTGACGCTAAGGATGTGATCATCGTTCCCGGTTACGGTATGGCTCTTGCACAAGCACAACATGCCGTTAAGCAACTCGCCGACAAGTTAGAATACAAAGGAGCGAGAGTGCGTTTCGCTATCCACCCCGTGGCAGGACGTATGCCCGGACACATGAACGTGCTGCTCGCTGAGGCAGACATCCCTTACGAGAAACTGTACGAGATGCAGGCTATCAACGACGACTTTAAGACTGTAGATGCCGTGGTCGTTATCGGTGCCAATGATGTGCTCAACCCCGCCGCTAACACCGCCGAAGGCACTCCTATCTACGGTATGCCCGTTCTGGCAGTGGCTGATGCCAAAGAGGTGATCGTCTGCAACTACGACCTCAAACCAGGTTATGCAGGTGTGGAGAACCCTCTCTATACACGCGAGAAAGGCGTTTATCTGTGCCTCGGAGATGCCAAAGAGACACTGATGAAACTCACGAACGAGATATGATAAGATACAACGGTAGAGACAGCCTTGCGTGGCTGTCTCTATCTTTTAATAATACTCTTCTTTCTTTCCTTCCTTTACTCCAACTCTATGAAAAAACTCGCCGCCATACTCCTTTTTCTGCTTACAGGGATAATGTTAAGAGCCGATGACCCCTTGGCTAACCTCGAAAATAACTATCCCCTGCTCACTAACCTCTACCGTGACGAGTTAGGCAAGTATGCCGCTCACTATATCTTCGCTATCGATGTGTCCGGCACAATGAACAAGTACGCCAATCAAGTCATACCGGCACTCAAACCTTTCTTTCAGGCTCTGCCGACAGGCGACCGCGTGACGGTCATTCCTTACGGCACCGAAGCCAAATCAACAATGCCCGGATTCCTGGGTATCATCAACACCGACTTTAAGAACAGTCTCAATAAAGACATAGACAAACTATATACCAGCCCCAACTATACCAAACAGTTTAAGGCTTATACCAATATCTACGCCGCCGAAGAGGCTATAGTGGATGTTATACGGGCTAACAGAAAAGACTATCCTGTGGTCGTTATCATCCAAGTAGGCGATTTTCGCAACGACGTACAAGGCGAGAAAAAACTGACAGAACAGGAACAGAAGCAACTGCAAGACGCTTTCTTAGGTGTTACAGACGGCTTATACACACGCGTGGTGGCATTGGAACTGCCCGTTGACCGACATGCCAAAGGCTATTGCCTCGACCAACTGCAAGAACACGTGTTCCGACAGATAGGCGAAGAACCGAATAAAGGACTGGAGATAGTGTCGATGAACACCTCACAATCAGCCATTAAGGATTGGTTCGAACGACTCAAAAACGATATCATGACCACCAAACTGCGTGCTATCGTTACAATGGAAAACAAAAGCACCGATTGGAATACCGACCTCCATGTGTCAATAGACGGAAATATCAAAGGACGCTCCAATTGGCACCCGACACGACTCTGTCCTAACATCCGAACACTGGCTGAATGTGTGGACCAAGACTTCTATATCATCGGCAAAGAGTACCACAAAACCTATCAACTAAAAGACGAAATAGAAAACACCAATACCATCGGACAACTGAAAAACCGCCATTGGGGTTTCCACCATTATAAGTCTGCCATTCGCTTCCACATAGAGCAACCCACTGACTATGACAACGAACTGTCGGCGTTGGGGATCGCTAAACCCGTGACGGAAGTGGAAGCACCGGTGGATAAGTGGATCTTCACTTTCATCCTGCCCTTCTGGCTAATGGCAATCATAGTGGCCATTATCCTTTGGTATATCCTTATGGTGCTGCGCGCTGCCAAGACCAACGCCACCGAACGCTTTCGCGGAACAGTGGAGATATATGATGCGTTGGGGCACCAGATTGGCGACACCGTCAACCTCAAGTTAAGCAGCAATAAACCTCTTGTCATAGGTGAGACAGGTACCAACGGCTGCGATGTAGCCGACGTGGCGTGGGCTATAACGGTGGAGAAAGAGACCCACTCACCTTTGCTCTTCACACGCAAACCTGCCTTCCGCTGGAAAGCCAGAAAAGGATTCGCACGCTCAGGTAGCAAAAAACAGGGACTGATAGGTCGCTACGGCGGACAAATGAAAAAAGGATTCGACATCGAATGTGGGAGCGGGGTGGATGCTATAACACATATAGTAACACTGCGAATACGCAAATAAAACAGAATAAATCACTAAATAATAAATAGTTATGGCTAACGAGAAACACATTTTTATTGGTATCGGTGGTAGTGGTTGTCAGACCGTGTCACAGATTAAAGCCAAGGTCTATGAGAAACGTTTTGCCGAGGCAACGGCTTCCAAGACCCGCTTGCAAGCAATGAACGACAGTTACCGTTTCCTCTTTATCGATACCGACCAACGCGATATAGATGAGGCTAACAAACGCAACCGCGAGAGTTTTGAGCAGGGTAAAGTGCCTTTCATCAACCCCCAAACCGACCTCATCAACCTCGGTCGCGCTAACCCCCAAGCTATTTATTATGAGGCAAAGAAAGATCCTAATACGCTTATCAACAAGCGTATCCTTGAGGCTTGCTCACCCGAACTCGCCGTAAAGATACCCGACCAACCGTTGGCTTTCGGTGCAGGTGCTTTCCGTATGAAATCGCGTATCGCCTTCGCACACTCACTCACCGACTTCCAAAGCAAACTGCAAGCCGCTATCTCCGGTCTGAACGACGTAAAAACAGTGGGCGGTGAAGACTGCATCATCTACTACTGGGTAGTGGGCAGTACACTCGGCGGTACAGGTTCAGGCATCTTCAACGACGTACTCTATCACGTCAATCAGATACATCACCAAGTGGTGGGCAACGGCGACCCGCAACTCGTACTCACTATGTATATGCCTAAAGTGTATATCGATAGCAATTCCACAGAAGAGAAATATACACTCAACGCCTTTGGCGTGTTCGCCGAACTGGAAGCCTTCAAGAAGATGAGTTATGAGCCCAAACAGATGACGGTGATGCATCGCCTCGCCTTCCAAAACGACTATAACCTCATTAACTCCAACCTGCGTTATTGCCCCTTCTATTATCTCATACCCGTTGATATACAGACCGATAAAGGTACATCCTTAGGCACTACACGCACTATGTACCGCAATACGGCAGAGATGCTCTACCACCTGCATAACGGCAAAGCAGGTGCCACCTTCCGCTCTGATATAGACAACTATATGAACGATATAATGGAACGTGACCATAGCAATTTCCTTGTGCCAATGGGATACGTGTCGCTACAAAAACCGCAAGAACAGTATGCCAAATACATACGTACACGCTTCAAACGTGACCTGTTGCGCAGTTGGCTCCTGTGCGAGGACGAGAAAATGGCGAAGTTTGAGAAGTCAGGCACTAAAACGCTCTATATGAACCTCTTCGAGGAGTTAGACCCTAACGTCTCCACCTCTATTGCACACGGCTTTGTCAGCAGTGCACGCAATGTGCAGAACCGCATAATGGAAGCCGACACCGAGAGTGAACAGATGGACGATATGCTGGAGTTTGGCACCATCAGTACCGACCTGGGCAAAGTGGAAAAGACATTCATTGCCGAAGGGGCTGAAGAGAAACGAGATAAATACAAAAAAAACATCATCGAAGGTATATGGAAAAAGACGGAAGTGCTTATCCGTGAACACGGTTTGGCTTATACACAGAACGCACTGACCGAAGTGAGACGCTTTATGTATGATGAGTATAAACGTGAAGAACAAGGTGAACAGTCCATCGCCGCAAGAGAAAGAGCACTTATAGAGATGCGCTCAGAACTGCAAGAACTGAGCGAAAAAGCAGCCACCATCACAACAATAGAAAAAATAGCCAAAAACAATAAAAAGCAGATTGAAGATTACTTGCAGACACTTTCGGAATATGTGGAAAAGTTCGTGTCGCTGCAAATAGCCAAGTGGGCACACGACCTCAAACGCGACTTCTGCACCGACGAGAAAAACGACGAGATGGCTAAACTGCTCAAACAAGTGTCCAATATGATGGATAAAGCCGCCGAGATGTCGAGAAACATGGTGTCGCACTACCACAAACTGGCAAATGAGTTTGGCGAAGCATCAATGGATGTAACTACCGTCTATCTGCCACAACTCAAGCGTATATGCGACGGCAACGGATGGATAGCAGCCAACATCTTCTCCAAAATGTATACACAACTTATCTCTGCCGACGAAGATAAAGAAGAGACACCACGCAGAGAGGACCTCAGAAAATTCATAGAGAAAAATATCTACCTCACCGGCGATGAGACCACTCGCGAAGAATTGTATAAAGGGCAGTATGTGATGTTCCTCGATGCCAAAGACAATAACTCCGACGAACAGAAAAAAACGGAAGATGTGCGCTTCTTTGCCAACCCCAAACTGGTGGAGAACAATATCAGTACGGAAAAGATAGTGGAGGACTTCCTCGCTATGGCTGTGCGTATTTTAGACAAGAAAATGCACGAGGACAGTACCATACAAGAGATGTGGGACAACAAAAAAATATCCTCTTTCTTTGCCGACCTCACCAACGACGAGAAAGATGAGGTGCGACGCAGTCTCAATCCCGCTCTCTTCTTCAGTTACAACGCCAACCGAATAGACGTGATGAAGAAAGAGGAACATATAGTGTTTGTCGCAGGTAGTGAAGACTTGGCTGAAGAGATGCTCGGCTTCCAAAAAGGTAACCCCAAACACCGCTTCGAAAAAGCCGATAGCGAAGACACAGCACTAGTTCTCAAATCCAAATACGGACTCTCGCTGCAAGACTATCGTATCTACGACTCTATAAAGATGGTCTATGACAAAGCCACCTTCCGTGAGAAATATCACTTCCACCACGACTTTGCACAGTTCCTCGATAAGATAACTCTCGACAACCTGCCTTACGATATTCTTCCGCAACACTACTCTTTCGTGAAGATGATGATTCTCAATGCCTTCAGCGCAGAATTGCAACCCTTCTTCTATTCCGATGAGTACGACCCCAATGCTTATATGCAGACAATGTATTACAGCGACTACGACAAGTCCTTTAAGATTGCCCTGCCAGAAGCCTTCCAAATACATCCGCAGACAGGTAAGATAATGCTCCGAGCAGAAGCCGATGGCAGAAGTCTGTACCTCGAAATAGAAGGTAACGACTTCGCCACACGATTCAATAAGTATTGCGACCTGTACTATAACTACGGGTTTGGTGAGACAACCGAAAACCTCATTCAGGCTATCCTGCGTCATAGCGTCACCATCAAAGGACGACAGACAACAGGCGAAACGGTTCTCAAACAAGGCTATACAGCCAAGCACGAAGCACTGCTCAAAGAGTTCAGCGAAAAGAAAAAGAACACTACACAAAACGAAGAAAAACGACTGTATAGCATCTTCTTCAATATCCTCCGACAAGACTTAGACACCGTGCATAAGTTCATCCGCTAATGCTGCCTCTTTGGATAATCGATATAACTGCACAATCTGAGCGAAGAGTTCATTTCCAACATCTCCTCGCTCAGATTAAGCACGTGCGACTATCCAAACAACAATCATCAACAGATGAACAAACAATAGAAAAAGAGACTGTTACACATCCGTCCTCGTCCTTCATCAGAGACATAGAAAAAGAAGAAGCACTGCAAAGAAACATCATCGAAGGCGACTATTGGTGGTATTCGCAAGTAAAAGACTATCTGAAAGATATCAACGAAGACGATGCACAACTCACCGCTACCCGACTATATGAGATGCAAAGCGACCTGGTGGAGGAAGGACAACGCTTCCTCAAACACCTCAGGCAAAGTAATGTCAAACCATATCAGACTATCAATATCATCGTCTTAGGCGATGCCACCGAACAACTCACACAACATATCTTCGCCTCTATGGCGGCTGTGCTACAAAAAGAGAAAGAGCGTATCCTACCCAACCATATACATCAGGGAATGGAGATAATGGGAATGCTCTTCCTCCCATCCGACACCAACTCACGCAAAGTAAGCGAACGACACCGTATCCGGCGTATGCTCGAAGAGATAGATGTGCAACACACTATCTCTTCCATAAGAGGTTACGACCACGTCATCCTGTGGCAAGACGTGCAGAACAGAACGGAAAACGTCTATCCCTTGCTCGATAGCAAAGGACAGGCTGAATATATACTCCAATGCCTCGTACACCTCTACCTGGCTTGCGACATCACTCACCCCGTCATATCAGGCACAGGCGCCGCCGACACTTTCTACCTCAGCCTTGGGATGGCTTCCGTCTTCTTCGATCTGCAACACGAAGACCGAATGCTCGGTAACGAACTGGAACGCTCACTGCTCAACTCCCTCAAAAGCGAAGGACTGGAAGAAAAATACAACGAACATTTGGAACTCATCACCAAAGATGAGTACGCCCCTGAACAACTGCATATACTCAACAATATAGCACCTTTCTTCACTCAAACCATCGTTGAACCTGAAAGAGAACAACCATCGCCGCACCCTATCAACGATATGGCTTCCAGAAGACTCAAACGCGACTTCTATCGCAACTACTTGCGCTTTTTCCCGGCACGATTTCTGCAAGAGATAGTGGCCTTCGTGGAAGAAAAAACCAACCCGATGCTCTCGCATATTGCAGCCGACAGCCAACGTGCTTACAAAGATGCACAACACCATATCAAAGATAACCTCGACAGAACAATATCACAACTATCAGCCAACGACGGAGGACTGCCTATCATCAAATACCTCTTCCGCAATATGCAAGAGAAACTGGCAGGCAATCGCCAACAGATAAACAACGCACTCGAACGACGGTTCTGGACACCACTCTACAATAACCTCATCGCCGACAGCCTACAAGAAGACTTTATGTTCTACCACGATGCCTATCGCGAAGATCTGAGAAATAAGTCGGCACGCAACCAAAACGCACTCAAACAGGAAGCACTCAATAACCTCCGACTCTCTCTGAGTCAGACACATACACTGCTCAGCCATATAGCACGCACCTTCTTCCTGAGCCTGCTTATGCTGCTCATCTTTGTACCTATACTGCAACTCATCACCTCGCATCCCATCCTATGGACCGCGCTCATCATGCTTATGCCTATGATGATACAACTCACAGGATGGCTCTTCTGGAAACGCAAAACAAAACAGTGTGTGCGCCGACTGCACGCTTACTACCTACACGAAGCATACGCACGTATAGCCAACCGTATCGATAATGAAATAAACGGTTTCTACGACAAACTAATCGCTCTCGCCGGAGAATACCGACACCGAGCAGAACAGATATCAGCAGATGTAGTCATCCCTACTCTTAACGACACAGGAGATACTGAATGCCCAAAAACAATGTTCAACCAACCACTGCACGGAGGACGGTTCGCCGGAAAACCGATACTACATGCCGACGATATGCGCGACTGCTTCGTCAGAGTCAATTATATACCTCGACCATTCAACGAACTGAGCAGAAAAGACTACTATATGCTTATCAATCAGTTCCACCGCGATATAATGATACTCTTCAACGATGTCTATCTCACTGAAAACCTCATCAAAACCTTCGACACTGCATCCGGCGATACCATCCTGCTCTCAAAAACACAACAAGAAGAGATAAAAGCACAACAATGGCACAAAAACATCGAACTCTTCAAAGCACGACTGACAGAAGATATGGCTTACGTTATGGTGCCGCGTGAGTATAGTTCAGTAGGCGAAAAACTATGCGAGAACAGCCGTATGACAGGACGCAAAAACCTGCTCAAACCAATACTCGAAATGGCGGCACCCAACGGAGAGATATCCTCCACCGCCGACACCGAATATGCCGACATCAAAACCAACCAAAAAGAAATAAGTCACCTCGCTGCACCATACCTGCCTGTGGTTAATACCAAATACCAAATCGAACCCTACGACATCATCTACCAAAAATATATCTTCGTCACACGCTGGCGCAGTTTTGAACACCTGCCCTATAACCGTATCCTCCCCACCGAAGACTTCGACACCGCCATACGACAACAACGCGTCTATCAACACAACGAAAAGTCGGCAGAAAAACCACCGCTTTCCTCGCTCCTGCTTTGGGCTTTATGCCCTAACGATACCTCTTCCGTTTGGCTGCGACTATTCGATGCAGAACACTTCGCTCAGGCATACAACGATAGAAATAAATATCGCGAAATACTTAACCAAGACGACTAATGCTTACCACCACCACACTCATCTATATACTCACCGCTCTCTTCACCATCTGGCTCGCCAAAGTGCTGTGGAGAGCCTTGCACACGAGGGTTTGGATTACTATCCAACGTAAGTCAGATGCCGGCGAAATGGCATATATGGACTTCACAGCCCGCAACCAATGGACCGAAGCATACCTCGCCGGTGCCGGCTCCGATAAAGCCATCGGTAGAGTTGGGATGACAGAACAAGACGATAACGCACATGTCGAACTACTAACTTCCGACTTCGAAGAAGAAACCGACAAACCTATATATATATCTTACGGATATATCACTCCCGAAGGGTGGGTATATAAGCAGTTCTCACCCTCTTCGCAACCTGAACGCATCGGATATATAGCACGACCGTCACAACCCGAACAACCAACACTACAACCCGAAAGAGTAGGACTATTCAAACTGCATGCCGTTCTATGTGCTTACCTCGGTAATCCTGACGACACCAAGCACGTACCCATCGCTTTAGCATACTACAAAGGATTGAAAAACTTCACCAACACCACCTATACCCCCCAAGCCAGAGCATGCGCCTTTGCCGCTTTCTACCAACAATTCAGCAAAAACAAATACTGCGAAAACTACAAAACACAACCATACAGTTGGTCAGATACGGCACTGCTCTCTTCTATGGTCTATTGTGTACTCTATCTCATCCTCTCACTCGCCGACCTCATAACATTCAAACTCGCTGACCAACACCTTATTCAAACCAATACGCTCACCTACGAACTGCTCGTCGCCTTCTATTTGATGGTTTGGGCTCTCGTCAGACAAGTCAAAATCGACTCCATAGAAAAATCGCAATCCATACAACCAGTCTTAGACCTGCTCAACAAATCTTTAGGACACAAGACAACCGACAGAATAATCATCTTCGTCTCCCTCGCCGCTATCTATCTGCTGCCTATCCTCTACGACTTCAACTATAACCCTATGGCTATCGCCATTCTCATCGGCATCATAGTCAATATGACCATCAAACGCAATGCACAACCATGGGAAATAGCCACCTCACTCTATGAAGACAACAAAGAAGATACAGACGACAACATCAACCCGCCGGGAGACATCATACGCACCTACGATTGGGACTTAGGCTTCCAGCGCGCCGACAATACCACCCATGGTAACCTCTCTCTCTATTTCTCACTCAAAGACATAAAAGAACTGCGACGCAACAACCCCTTCTACTCACAAAGAGACGGAAAAGATATCAAACACTCCATTTTAGAGATGTTCAACTACTTGAACGAACATACGGCACTCAATGCTCGACTCAGGTATATAGTACACTATATCAACCGACAAGCAATAGAAAATAACCTGCTCCAAGAAGATAAATTGCAGTTCACCTTAGACTTCGTGCAAGAACCAAACATCACTTTCATCCCCAATCGCAATAGCCAAAGCATACTCAAAAACGAGAGTTATATACGCTTCCCCGATGAAACACTCTACGACAAAGAAGCCGACTGCAACTCCAAAGCACTGCTCGCTGCTATGCTCTTCCACCTTATGGGACACAATGTAGTATTTATGTATTCAAGAACACAACAACACGCTGCTATCGCTGTCGAAGTAACAAAAAACGTACTCGACTCTCTCAACCGACAAAAACTGCAAAACATAACTGTAACCATTGATAATAAACAATATATCTTCTGCGAAACAACAGGCGACAACTTCCTTATCGGTGGTATGGCTCACGGAATGAAAATAGAAGCCTTCGAAGATAAAGTACTACTCCCCGCATAAACGAACAACAATGAAAAAGGTAGTTACACTCATCCTTGCTCTGCTCATCTTTCTGCTCCTTTGTGCAGAACTGATGATCCAACAAACAAAAATATCAAGAGATAATGTTTCCGACATTGTCAATTCTCTTTTTGAAGACCAACCGACACAACAACCAATTACTACTGAACCGACACAGCAACTACCCATCGCTCCTCAACCAACCGCCACTACCCTGTTGCCTGACAACCTCGAAATACCGCAACTGACCGGCAACCAAAGCGAACAATATATAGAGCACCTCGCCTATACCGTTAGTTTCAACCCCGACTATAACATCCCCAATTGGGTGGCTTATTGCTTGGAAAAGACGGAAGTGCAAGGTGAGTATAGCCGAACCGACAAGTTCTTGCCCGACCCGCTGGTGAAGGGCGATCCCGTCGTATCAAAAGACTATTCAGGCTCCGGCTACGACCGTGGACACATGGCTCCGGCTGCTGATATGAGATGGTCGCAACAGGCTATGAAAGAGTCGTTCTATATGACTAATATCTGCCCACAAAACCATAATAACAACGCCGGCGACTGGAAAGACCTCGAAGAATTGGTGAGAGACTTAGCATATAAATACGACAAGATCTATATCGCCGCCGGACCTGTCGTAGTAGAGGACACCAATACAACCATCGGTACAGTAAGAAAAATAGTGGTGCCGACAGCCTTCTTCAAAATGCTGCTCCGACAAAAAAACGACGGCTCATGGACTGCCATAGGCTTTGTTATGCCTAATAAACCAGGTAATCAACCCCTGATGACATATATGCTGTCGGTAGATGAAGTGGAGACAATAACAGACATCGACTTCTTCTTCCAACTGCCTGATAGCATACAACAAACCGTAGAAGCAGACTTCAATCCCGCCGACTGGACTATTTAGAAAGATATGAATATCATCGTTCTTCATCGCCACAGCAGGCTTGTATGCTTGTAATGCAATCTGTTCTTTGGAGTCATTTGCTGAGTTATATTTGCAGGCACTCTATAGCAAATTATCAAATAAGGAACGCCTTATTCAATTGATAACTGCCTTAAAAAGTATTCGTCCTAAAATGACCTTTGATGCATTTGGGAAGCCTGAATTTGGTATAGAGTTTGCCGAACCCAAGGTAAGTATAGCTACTATTGCTCGGTTGCTGTACAAGAGAAGAAGGGAAGCCTGTTAGATATGGAACGTATTGTCAGTGTGGGCAATATATGCTTGTCTCTGTTCTTGGGAATGGCGATGATCTCGCTTAGACTATGGGAACTGCAAAGCCTCGCTCTGCCGCTGATTATCATCCTGTTATCGCAGGTGGTGCTGATGGCTCTGTTCGTATATTTCGTTGCCTTCCCTATGCTGGGGCACGACGAAGGATATAAACAAAAATCACGCTCATCATAGGTGAGCGTGATTTTGTTTATATCCTCTCTCAAAGGGTGTTCATTAGTTATTTCTTTTTGCGGTTGCCGTAGCGTGACATAAACTTATCAACGCGACCAGCAGTATCCACGAGTTTGGATTTACCGGTATAGAAGGGGTGAGAGGTGTTGGATATTTCGAGTTTGATAAGAGGGTAGGTAGTACCGTCAATCTCGATGCTGTCCTTCGTAGCAGCGGTGGAGCGGCTGAAGAACTGTGTCCCGTCGGACATATCTTTGAACACTACCACACGGTAGTTGTCGGGATGAATACCTTGTTTCATAACACTTTTTCTTTTTATTCAGCCTTTTCAGCCACTACGTTCAACTTAATTTCAGCTTTTACTTCACGGTGCAGACGAGCGTATGCCACGTGTTCGCCCAACTCTTTGACTTGCTCAACGGTGATTACTTTCTTGTCCACGTTGTAGCCCAGTTTGTCGAGAGCGTCGGCGATGTTTTGAGTGGTCACTGTACCGAAGATCTTACCATCTTCGTTTGCTTTGACAGCCACGGTGACGGGAGCGGCAGCCAGTTGCTCAGCAAGGCGTTGAGCAGCAGCCAGTGCTTCAGCCATCTTCTTGGCTTGTTGGCGAAGGTTCTCTGCTAATTGTTTGCGATTGCTATCGTTAGCGATGATAGCCATTTTGCGAGGCATAAGGAAGTTACGTGCATAACCGTCTTTCACCTTCACAATGTCGTTCTTGTAGCCTAAGTTAGCCACATCTTGCGTTAGTATGATTTCCATAACGTTGTTACAATTAAAAAGGTTAGACGCTTATTACTTCATCATATCGGTTACGTATGGCAGCAGAGCCAGATGGCGTGCTTTCTTCACGGCTTGAGCCACTTTGCGTTGGAACTTGAGGCTGGTGCCGGTGATACGACGGGGCAGAATCTTGCCTTGTTCGTTGAGGAATTTCTTAAGGAACTCAGGATCTTTGTAGTCAACGTATTTGATACCTGCTTTCAAGAAACGGCAGTACTTCTTTTTTCTCTGATCTTTGGTTTGCGGGGTCAGATAGCGGATTTCTTCATTCTGTGCCATAGTTATGCCTCCTCTTGTTTTTTGTGGTTTTGACGACGTTTTTCAGCATACTCGAAGGCATATTTATCCAAGCGAGTGGTAAGGAAACGGATAACGCGCTCATCGCGGCGGAACTCAGTTTCGAGAGTGGCAATAACGGCAGGCTCAACATCAAATTGAAGCAATGCGTAGAAACCGGTAGTCTTGCCTTGGATAGGATAGGCTAATTTCTTCAGCCCCCATTCCTCACGATTCAGAATGGAACCGCCATTCTGTGTGAGAACGTTCTCGAATTTGTCAACCGCTTCCTTCATCTGTGGCTCAGACAAAACGGGCGTTAAAACGAAAGCGGCTTCGTAATGGTTTAACATAAGTTTTTAAGATTTAAGATTTGTAATTAGTTGTTTATCTTCTTGCCTTTTTGCGGCAAAAAGCGTGCAAAGGTACGGACTTTCTTTCTATTACGCAAATCTTTTGCTCATTTTTTTGCACAATTAAGCAAAACGGCGTACCTTTGCGCCCGTTAATCACTTTATTTTATGGAATCAAAATACAGTCCGAAAGACATTGAGCAACGCTGGTATCAATACTGGCAAGAGAATGGTTTGTTTCACAGTGAGCCTGATGGCAGAGAACCTTTTACCGTAGTTATTCCCCCTCCTAATGTGACAGGTGTGCTTCACATGGGGCACGTGCTGAACGAGACGATACAAGATGTGTTGGTACGCCGTGCGCGCCTTGAGGGTAAGAACGCTTGTTGGGTACCGGGTACGGACCACGCTTCTATTGCCACCGAAGCAAAGGTTATCAAGCGTCTTAAAGAGCAAGGTATCAATAAACAAGACCTGACCCGCGAAGAGTTTCTCAAGCACGCTTGGGCTTGGACGGAAGAGCACGGAGGCATTATCCTAAAGCAACTGCGTACCTTAGGTTGCTCATGCGATTGGGATAGAACGGCGTTCACTATGGACGAGAAACGCTCGGAGGCTGTCATACAAGTGTTCTGCGACCTATATAAAAAAGGCTATATCTATCGCGGACTGCGTATGGTGAACTGGGACCCTGAACGGCAAACAGCGCTCTCGGACGAAGAGGTCATTTATCACGACGAACACAGTCATCTCTTCTACCTTAAATATAGGGTGGTGACAGCCGATGGTCAAGCCGTGACGGATATAGGTGAGCAAGCTGAAGGTAATGTCCTTCACCGCGATGCGGACGGCTATTATGCCGTTGTTGCCACCACTCGTCCGGAGACGATAATGGGTGATATAGCCGTTTGTATCAATCCCAAAGACCCTGCTAATCAGTGGCTCAAAGGCAGGTATGTGCGTGTGCCGAAAGTAGGACGCATCATCCCTATCATTGAGGATAGATATGTGGAGATAGGTTTCGGTACCGGTTGTTTGAAAGTGACTCCCGCACACGATGTGAACGACTATGCGCTCGGACAGAAATACAACCTGAAGACTATAGATATCTTCACTGCCGATGCTCACCTTAATATGGACACCTTGGAAGCGGAGTTGCAAAACAATGTAAGTTCATATCACGGTATGGATCGCTTCGAATGTCGCAAACAGATTATAAGCGACTTGCAGACATTGGGTTTGGTGGAGAAGATAGAGGACTATGACAATAAAGTGGGTTATTCGGAGCGCACTAATGTGCCTATTGAGCCGCGTTTGAGTCTGCAATGGTTTGTGCGTATGCAACACTTTGCCGACATTGCATTGGCACCGGTGATGAACGATGAGATACAGTTCTATCCCACTAAATACAAGAATACTTATCGCAATTGGCTTGAGAACATCAAGGACTGGTGTATCTCTCGTCAGTTATGGTGGGGGCATCGCATACCCGCATACTATTTCAAGGATATCATTGACCATACGGGGGCTGAGGCATATCCTGAGAATATGATTATCGTGGCATCCACTCTTGAAGAAGCGCAGAATCAGGCTAAGGCGATGTTGAGCAGTGAGGCTGTGGCTCGTTTGGGTTATGCCGTATCCGATCGGTTGATTCAGGACGAAGGTGCTCTTGACACTTGGTTCTCCTCATGGTTATGGCCAGTGAGTCTGTTTGACGGCATAGCCCATCCTAATAATAAGGAGATACAATACTATTATCCTACGGCAGACTTGGTGACAGGTCCGGATATTATTTTCTTCTGGGTGGCGCGTATGATAATGGCAGGCTATGAATATACCGGCAAGATGCCGTTCCGACACGTCTATTTTACAGGTATAGTGCGTGATAAGTTGGGCAGGAAGATGTCCAAATCGCTTGGCAATTCGCCCGATCCGCTTGACCTTATAGAGCGTTATGGTGCCGACGGAGTGCGTATGGGTATCCTGCTCTCTGCTCCGGCAGGTAATGATATACTTTACGATGATTCTTTGTGCGAGCAAGGACGCAATTTCTGCAATAAGATTTGGAACTGCTTCCGTCTGATTAAAGGTTGGGAAGTGGTACCCGAAATCAAGAAAGAGGAATCAGAGATAATGCAAGTTGCCACTCGTTGGTTTGAGGCTATGCTCTCAAAGACGGAATGGGAAGTGGGCGACCTGATGAAAAAATATCGTTTGAGCGAGGCTCTGATGGCTGTATATAAACTCTTTACGGATGAGTTCTCATCGTGGTATTTAGAGATGATTAAGCCCAAATATGGTGAGCCGATAACCCAAGAGACGTATGATAGCACTCTGCTGTTCTTTGAGCGTATGCTTCGTCTGTTGCATCCCTTTATGCCGTTTATCACGGAAGAGTTGTGGCAGAATATAATGGAAGGCAAAGAGGCTAAGCCAAAGAGCATAATGGTGGATAGGTTGGGTGAGATAAAACAGGAAGCCGATGCCGACGCTCTGTTGCAGCAGATGGAAGAGATAAAGCAGGTTATCACCGGTGTGCGTAATATACGTGCCCAGAAGAATATCCCGCCGAAAGAGAAAATGACTCTTGTCAGTCCGGTGGCTGTGAGCGAGATTGTAAACAAACTTGCGGGTTGTGAGGTGCAAGTGGGTGGCAGTTCATCGTCCACCTCAGCCTCGTTCATCGTAGGTACGACAGAGTATAGTGTGCCTTTGGATAAGTACGTTAACGTGGCAGACGAACTCAAAAAATTAGAGGCTGACTTGCAGCATCAGGAAGGATTCCTCAAAGGTGTGATGGCTAAGTTGAACAACGAGCGTTTTGTTGCCAATGCCAAGCCCGAAGTGGTGGCAATGGAACGCAAGAAACAGCACGATGCCGAAGCGCGCATTGAAGCCCTGAAAAAGAGTATAGAGACATTGAAGAACGCGTAACGCATTGTAAACTCGTAACGCACTGTAAAAGAGTCAGTCGATATGTCCCAACCGCTCATACTTGTAGCCGGACCTTGTGCTGCGGAGACACGCGAGCAGATGCTTACAATTGCCTCAGAGTTGTTGTCGCTTCAGCCGCAGTTGCAACAGGCAGTGGAACAGCCCTTGCAATTTGTCTTTCGTGCCGGTATATGGAAGCCGCGTACCTCGCCGCATTCGTTTCAAGGAGTGGGTGATACGGGATTGGAATGGCTTCAAGCGGTGCAGCGAAAGGGACTGTCGGTAGCCACTGAAGCGGGTACTGCTATTCAGGCACAGAAGGCAGTGGAAGCAGGTGTGGATATCGTATGGATTGGTTCGCGCACCTGTGCCAATCCGTTGCAAGTGCAAGAGATAGTCTCGGCGTTGAGAGATAACGGCGGTACGCTTAAAGCGGTGGCGGTGAAGAACCCGATGCACGAAGATGTGGGTTTATGGCAAGGCAACATAGAAAGAATGATGTCGTTAGGTGTGCCGGTGTGGGCTGTTCATCGTGGTTGCAACCATCGTTCGTGTTGGCGTATGGCGTATGAGTTGCGTCGCTCTTATCCTGACGTGCCGTTGCTTATCGACCCCAGTCACATGAGCGGTATGGCTCAACGAGTGTCGGTGTTGAGCAGGAAGGCGGCAGAGTTGGGTTATGACGGCTGGATGATAGAGACGCACAACATGCCCGAAAAAGCAATGAGCGACGCTCAACAGCAGATACTGCCTCGTGAGTTATGTCGGTGTATAGTGCAACCTAAAGAGCCGGATACCTTGTCGTGGCTGCGTGCGGAGATAGACGAGGTGGACGAAGAGTTGTGGCAGACGGTGCTGAAACGAATGGAAGTGAGCAGACGGATAGGTGAGTATAAGCGGCAGACAGGAATGGAAGTGGTGCAGCCAACACGCTTCGACTTTATTCTAAGGCAGCGTCTTGAATGGGCTAAAGAGAAAGGGCTGAGCGATAACACCATCAATGTTATGATGAACGCTTTGCATGAGGAAAGTATTCGTCAGCAACAATAATTTTCCATAAATATCACTACTATTAAGGTGATTGTGCAAAATTGTGCGCAATAAATTTGGCTATGTGTTTCATTTTTCCTACCTTTGCGCGGTTTTATGCAAAAAAGGTATGTTGAAAAGTTTGCAACATGTAGGCGAATATTTTTTGTTGATGTTTAAGGTATTTCGTATGCCTGATCGTCAGCGTATGTTTTGGCGGCAGTATTCGCGTGAATTAGAGAAGCAAGGTTTACAATCGCTGCCTATAGTGATTATCATCTCTATTTTTATCGGTGCTATTTTGACCATTCAGGCGAAGACCAACACCGAAAATCCTTTATTACCTACTTATACCACCGGTCTTTTGACTCGTGAGACATTGCTCTTAGAGTTCTCCAGCACTATCCTTTGTCTTATTTTGGCAGGTAAGGTTGGCAGTAATATAGCCTCTGAGATAGGCACAATGCGTATTACGGAACAGATTGATGCCTTGGATATTATGGGTGTCAATTCTGCCAATTACCTCATCCTGCCTAAGATTTTGGCTTTTGTGACGATGATGCCTTTCTTGGTTATCATCTCCATTGCCGTCGGTTTGGTAGGCGGATGGGGTGTAGGTGAGTTCACCGACATAATAACGGTGGCTGACTATTTGGTCGGTATTCAGTATGCTTTCAATCCTTACTTTGTATGGTACGGCATCATCAAGTCGCTTGTCTTTGCTTTTATCATTACGAGTATGAGCAGTTACTACGGCTATTATGCTTACGGTGGTGCTTTGGATGTGGGTCGTGCCAGTACTAACGCTGTGGTCAACTCGAGTGTGGTGATCTTATTCGCTGACTTACTCTTAACTAAATTGCTGTTATGATTGAGGTAAAAGATATAGTTAAACGCTTTGACGATTTGTTGGTGCTGGATCATGTCAGTGCCGATTTCTACGACGGCAAGGTGAACATGATTATTGGTCAGTCTGGCAGTGGTAAGACGGTGTTAATGAAGTCGTTGATAGGCTTGCATCGCCCTGACAGCGGAGCTATCCTATATGATGACAGAGACATCTCGAAGATGAATGAGTCGGGTATGCGCCATTTGCACCGTGAGGTGGGTATGTTGTTCCAGGGTTCGGCTCTGTTTGACAGTATGACGGTGTTGGAGAATGTGATGTATCCTCTTGAGATGTTTTCGCAATTGTCTGCAACAGAGATGCTTGCTCGCGCCAAATATTGTTTGGAGCATGTTCAGATAGCCGAGCGCGCTTATGACCTGATGCCGGGTGAGATAAGCGGCGGTATGCAAAAGCGTGTCGCTATAGCCAGAGCCATTGTGATGGAACCTAAATACTTGTTCTGCGACGAGCCTAACTCCGGTCTGGATCCAAGAACGAGTCTGGTTATCGACCGACTGATATATGACATAACCAAAGAACTGAATATCTGCACTATTGTCAATAGTCACGATATGAACTCCATTATGGAGATAGGTGATAACATCATTTTCCTCAAAAACGGCAAGAAAGAGTGGCAGGGTAGTAAGGATACTATCTTCCACGCAGAGAATGAGGCGCTTGACGATTTTGTCTTCGCCAGCGAACTATATAAGAAAGTGAAGGAAGCAGAGAATAGCAAACAGAAAAATTGACTATGGTTATGAAGAAGGTTATAGCCTTGTTGGTGTTGATGACGCTTATTTGTACGGGAGTGTATTCGCAGCGTCGTGTGCCTGCCTATCGTGGTGTGATAGAGCGTGTTATGCCTACTTCCGACACTCTGCATATCTATCTTCGCGGCGATGAATGGTCGCATTTCTCAATGACGATAGACGGTTGGCAGGTGATAGAAGACGACGAAGGTGTGTTTTATTATGCCACCCTGAAAAAAGGAGAGGTTGTGGCTTCCAAACGTGTGGCTCACGATACCGACCAACGCCGTTGGTGTGAGAGGTGGTGGCTGAAAAGAAAAGGCATAAAGAAAACAACCGAACAGCCTGAATAAAAGCATAAGTAAGGAGAAAAACAACCTTACGCAGCATTGAATGAGGTTTGACATAAATGCTGAAATCAGGAACAAACTTAGAACGAAAAAAGAAATAACAACATAATGAAGAAGATTTTTTTTGTGGTAGCGGCTCTTAGTATGAGTCTGATGATGTGGGCAGTACCTGTACGCCGCAATGTTCGCACGGTATTGCAAGCGGATGGCAGTGAAATGAAGGTATATGCTCACGGTGATGAACATTTTCACTGGTACACCAACACCGACGGAGAGTGGGTTAAGGAAGGTGAAGACGGATTGTGGCGTGTGGTTGAACCTCTGACTGACGAGGCTATCATGCAGCGTAGGCAGTCTGCTCGTCGCATAAGCAACAGACGGCGTGCGGTGGGTGTAGAAAGGAATATAGCACCGCGTGGACTGATTATATTGGTCAATTTCAGCGATTTAAGTTTCACCACTTCCACCGAAGAGATGGTGAATATGCTTACGGGCGACAACTATACCCGCCAGTACAGTTTCACTTATGAAGGTGAAAGAGTAAGCGTCAAGTCGGAAGGTTCGGCTCGCCGCTATTTCTATGACACCAGTCGCGGACAATATAACCCTCAGTTCGATGTGGTGGGACCGGTGACGGTCAGTCAGAAGATGTCGTATTACGGCAAGAACGTGGGCGACGAGGACCAGTACCCGGAAAAGATGATACAAGAGGCTTGCAAGTTGGCTAATCAACAGTATAATATCAATTTTGCCGACTACGATAACAACAACGACGGTTATGTTGATTTTGTCTATGTCTTTTATGCCGGTTACGGAGAGGCTGACGGTGGCAGTTCCAACACTATATGGCCGCATAGTTGGAATCTGACCGAGGGTAATGCTCAAATAACTTTGGACGGCAAGATTATTGACCTCTATGCCTGTGGCAGTGAGTTGAGTTTTGTGAGCAAGAAGCACGATGGTATCGGCACTTTCTGTCATGAGTTCAGCCATGTGTTAGGTCTGCCCGACTTCTATGCGACGACCGATGAAGCCACATGGAAGACGATGGGTCAGTGGGACATAATGGACTATGGTCCTTACAATAACGATGGTAACACCCCTCCTTTATATTCGGGCTATGAGTTGTTCTTTATGGGTTGGGTAACGCCTCGTGTGCTTAACAGTTATGAGCAAGTGACGCTTAACCCAAGCAATGAAGACGGTGAGATCTTGCTTATCTCTTCCACCGGTAAGCATAACCTTAACGGACTGGATCCCAATCCTGCTTCTTACTATGTTTTGGAGAACCGTCAGCGCACCGGTTGGGATGCCTATCTCCCCGGTCACGGTATGATGCTCACTAAGGTGCAGTACAGTGACAATAAATGGTACAATAACACGGTGAATAACACCAAGAGTCAGTTGGGTATGGATATAGTGGAAGCCGATGGCAAAGCACCTTCGTATAATGAGGATAATCCTGAAAACGGCTATTTCGGCAAAGCCACCGACCTCTTCCCCGCAGGTGCTACCTCTTATACCAAGATAAGCGGTTATCCTATCCGCAATATCAAAGAGACAGGCGGTGTTATCACTTTCCAATTTATGGACGACGACAGCGGTCAAGGCAGTGTTGATCCGTCGGGTGAAGGCAGCTGCAGCGCATATAGTTATGTCTTTGAGAAAAAAGCGGAATATGGCAGCAGCGTGGTTTTGGACGACTATACGTGGAATATGTCGGCTGAGGATGAGTCTTTTGTCGGCTATGAGGCAGAGCGCGGATGGCAGTTAGGCTCAAGCAAGAAACCTGCCCAATCAGTGGTGATGACCACAAATGATGTTGTAGGTTGCACCATCAGTAGAGTCAACGTTAATGCCGCTATGGCTGCCAAAGGCGACGGTCAACTGTCGGTGTATATAGGTGGCGAACAACTGGGTGACAACAGGTCGCTGACCACCACTGCCACCGATTATATTTTCAGCAACACATCCAACCTGACGGGTAGTTTGGAGTTGCGCTTTACCAATACACTGAAAGCAATGTATATCAAGTCGATTGACGTGACATTCAATGCCTCAGCCACCGATATCTCAACAGTGGATAATACTCAGAAACGTAAAGCCGACAAACTGCTGCGCAACGGACAACTCATCATCCGTATCAACGGCAATGAGTATGACGCGCAAGGACAGTTGATAAAAAGTAATAGATAAAGATTTTGTTAGTTAGAAAAACACATTGAATCCCCTGCTTTTATGACTCGACGTTTGTTCATATCCTCTCTTCTCTTCTCTTTCTTCACTATGGCAGTATGTTCGATGCCTGCACGCCGTGATGCCCGTTTGGTGACTCAGCCTGACGGCAGTGTGATAACCGTCTATGCACACGGTGACGAGCATTTCCATTGGCTTACCGATAGTGACGGCAGGTGGTTGGAAGAAGGCTCTGACGGCTATTTTCGTGAGGTACCTGCCTTGACACAAGAACAGATTGCGTCACGCCGTAAGGCAAGTCCGTACCGTTCACCGGAAGCCGTAGCCACTGCCATCCCGCTCAACTTAGCACCGAGAGGATTAGTTATTTTGGCAGAGTTCCCGGATGTGAAGTTCACCACACCGCGTGACACCGTAGATACAATGCTTATCGGATATAATTTTACTCGCGACTATGCTTTCACCTATAATAACCGTGAATATAATGTGCATAGTAGCGGTTCGGCACGACAATATTTCCTTGCGTGCAGCAACGGACAGTACGAACCGCAGTTCGATATTATCGGTCCTGTGACGGTGAGTCAGAACATGGAGTATTACGGTTCGAACGAAGGTGGCAGAGATAAGAACGTTATAGAACTGATAAAGGAGGCTTGTGTGCTTGCCAATGCCAAAGGTGTTGATTTCAGTCTATATGACAACGACAACGACGGCAATGTGGATTTTGTGTATGTCATCTATGCCGGTTTTGGTGAAGCCGATGGCGGTCCTGCCAACACTATATGGCCTCATAAACATGAGATTTCCAAAAGTAAGACTATTACTCTCAATGGAAAAGCCATCTATATGTATGCTTGTGGCAATGAGATGAATTTCTATAGCAAACTATATTTCGGCATAGGTCAGTTTGTTCACGAGTTCGGACATGTGCTTGGTTTGCCGGATATCTATTCCACTTCCAGCGGCAATTACAAGACCTTAGGTGAGTGGGATATAATGGATTATGGTCCGTACAGCAACGACGGTAACACCCCTCCCGCCTATTCCGCATACGAGCGTTTCTTCTGTGGTTGGACCACGCCTCGTGTGCTTACCGACCCTGAGAATGTGGTGCTTAACGAGTTGGGTAGCAGCAATGAGGTACTGCTGTTAACCGAAGACGGAACGCACAACCTGATAGGTAATAACCCTTTCCCTCTCACATTCTATACCTTGGAAAATCGTCAGCAGACAGGTTGGTACACTTATTGTCCGGGTCACGGGCTGCTTATTACACGCATCAGTTATGACTATAACCGTTGGCGTGGTAATGTGGTCAATACTTCGTCCACCAATCTTGGAATAGACATTATGGAAGCCGACGGTTTGGCACCCTCTTATCCCGACTATGACTGGTACGGCAAAGCCACCGACGCTTTTCCTGCCGGAGCAACCGAGTTCAGACAAGTGACAGGGAGTCCGCTGACCGACATCAAAGAGACCAATGGCATCATCTCTTTCCGCTTCAAAGGTGGTACAGTGACTGATATAAATGACGTACAACAACCGGAAGTGACAGAGAAAAAGATAGAGAACGGACAAGTGTTTATCTATCGCAACGGATATAAATATAACTTATTAGGCACCATCATAACCCAATGAAGATTATCTCTTATAATGTGAATGGTATCCGTTCGGCAATTGGCAAAGGTCTGATGCAATGGCTTGAAGCGGAACAACCCGATGTCTTTTGTATTCAAGAGAGTAAGGCTCAGCCCGAACAGATAGATACAGAGGCTTTTGCGCGGTTGGGATATCATAGTTATATTCATTCGGCTCAGAAGAAAGGCTATTCAGGTGTTTGTATCTTCTCCAAGCAAGAGCCTGACCGTGTGGTGGCTGGTATGGATAATCAGCGTTATGACAGTGAGGGTAGGGTGTTGCGTGCCGACTTTGGCGAACTGACCATCGTGTGCGTCTATATACCCTCAGGCACAACAGGCGATGTGAGGCAGGAATTCAAAATGGACTTCTTGGAGACGTTCCTTCAGTGGGTGAACAGCCTCAAAAAAGAAAGACCGAATATCGTTGTATGCGGCGACTATAATATATGTCATAAGCCTATCGATATCAATCATCCTGAGCGTCAAGTGGGTGTCAGCGGTTTTTTGCCGGAAGAGAGAGAATGGATGGACCGTTGGCAGCAAAGCGGAATGGTGGACTCGTTTAGGGAGTTTGACCCATCGCCGCAGAAATATTCGTGGTGGTCATATCGCTTCGGAGCAAGAGAGAGAAACGCCGGATGGCGTATCGACTACCATTGGGTGAGTGAACCACTCAAAGAACACCTGAAAAATGCACGCATACTGACAGATGCCGTTCATTCCGACCACTGCCCCGTGGAAGTGGTGATAGAATAAGCAAACACTAACAACACCAACAACACTAATAACATTTACTTAATATGGGTCTTTTTTCACAAATGGGCAATGTTTTTGCCCGACAGATAGTAAGAGAAGCAGCACACGATGCTTATAGAGGTAATCTGATATCGGTGTTGTCGCGGTTTATAGTATTAAGTTCTTATGTCAAAGGAACGGGAAATAAAAATAAATATTGGCTGAAAGTGTTCACCTGGGGCGGACTGACTGCACACTTCGTTTGCAATGTGTTGCCCATCCCTTTATACTCCACTTTTTCATTTTTCAATGGCATATTCCGCTTGTTCAATTCCAAAGTAAGATATGTAACTGCCGAATTAGACACCCTGAAATTTGAAAAAGACGAATGTCCGCCTCAAGATGTGGCTACATATAAGCAACGCAATATATTTTACTTCTTTGTCACTCTTGCGGGGTTCGCTCTCAAATGCTTTCTGTTTGTGTTGATTATGAACCATGTAAGTGCTAACAGAGTAGAAAAAATGCAACAACAGGAACAACTCACTCAATGGAATACCTACACCATTACCTACACAGATGAGTTCAGCGAGACACAAAGCCAACGCACATTCGATTATGTCTATCCCGTCAAAGAAAATAAACTATACACGGAGATGGTCTTTGTCAATGAAAACGGACTGTCACTCTATACAACGCAATTAGGCTCGTTGTCAACCTACGGTACTACCACTTTTAAGGTCTATCGCAACGGCAAAAGTAGCGTCATAGATGGCACAATGGATAATAATATCCATTATGATATGTCCGACAATGCCAAAATAGCAATGACCCTTTTCGACAAGGAATATAAATACACCTATCACTACACTTTCAGCGGCAAACTGAAAAGCGAATTGCTTAAAGCCGATAGTGTGTTGATTCGACCTAAAGACTCCTACCGTGAAGAAATATATAAATTTGTACTGACTAAATAACCATGGATACTCTTCGTACAGAGCATTTGATTAAGCGTTACGGCAAACGCACGGTTGTTAACGATGTGAGCATCCACCTTCAGCAAGGTGAGATAGTAGGATTGCTTGGCCCAAATGGTGCCGGCAAAACGACAACGTTCTATATGACCACCGGTCTGGTGGTTGCCAACAGCGGACATATATACCTCAACGACATCGATATTACCGACTTCCCGATGTACAAACGCGCCAAATTAGGAATAGGCTATCTGCCGCAGGAAGCCAGCGTGTTCCGCAAAATGAGCGTAGAGGATAATATACGTTCCGTACTCGAAATGACATCCTTCACCAACGAATATCAGAAAGAGAAACTGGAACAACTCATCTCCGAATTCAACCTTAACCACGTCCGTCATAACCTCGGTGACCGGCTATCCGGCGGTGAGAGACGCCGCACGGAGATAGCACGTTGCCTCGCTATAGAACCCAAATTTGTGATGCTGGACGAACCCTTTGCAGGCGTGGACCCAATAGCCGTACAAGAAATACAGGATGTGGTGTGGAAACTCAAAGATAAGAACATCGGCATACTCATCACCGACCATAATGTGGACGAGACGCTGATGATAACCGACCGAGCATATCTGCTCTTTGAAGGACGAATACTCTTCCACGGTACACCCGAAGAGTTGGCTGCCAACCCAACAGTGAGAAAAAGCTACCTCGGACGTGACTTCGAACTGAAAAAGAAAAGCCGACCAACAGAACAAACTAATCAATAAAAATCATACAACTATGAACTTTGCTGAACTGTGCAATCAGATCTTCCCGCAGTCGGTCGTTGATTACCACCGTACCGATAATGTGGATGCCCCTATGCCTAACCCATATAAGGAAGGCACCATCGAGTATGACCTATACAAAAAGAACTGGATAGACGTGGTGCAATGGCACTTGGAGGACATCATTCGCGACCCGCAAATAGACCCCGTTGATGCACTCGCTCTGAAAAGACGCATTGACCGTAGTAACCAAGACCGTACAGACCTCGTGGAACGTATCGACTCTTATTTCTATGAGAAATATCGCGATGTACAACCCCTGGAAGGTGCACGTATCAACACCGAATCACCTGCTTGGGCTATTGACAGACTCAGCATACTGCACGTCAAAATATACCACATGCAAGAACAAGTGGATAGAAAAGATGTGAGCGAAGAACAACATAAGAAATGTGTGGACAAACTGTCGGTGCTCAAAGAGCAACTCACAGATATGACCACCTCTATTTCACAACTGTTGGAAGACTATCAGGCAGGTCGCCGAGTGATGAAAGTGTACAAACAGATGAAGATGTATAACGACCCGTCGCTCAACCCTGTCCTTTACGGCAAAAAATAATTATCCTCTGTCCATGACTAATGTTCTTGTCATCCGTTTCTCTGCCCTCGGCGATGTGGCAATGGCTGTGCCTGTGGTAAGGTGCGTGGCACTGCAATATCCTCATATTCAGTTTTCTGTGCTTTCCGCTCAGCATACAACCTCGCTATGGCAGTCAATGCCGCAAAATATCCATTTTATAGGTGCCGACCTCAAAGGTAAGCATAAAGGTATCAGTGGTCTGCAACAACTGCTACGAGATATCGACTACCGTCGCTTCGACGCTGTAGCCGACCTGCACGATGTGCTACGCTCCAATTGGATTGACCGAGCCTTCCTCTTTGCCGGCAAAAAGGTGGCAACAATACGCAAAGGCAGACTGCGCAAATGGCTGACAGTGAATCATATAACACGGTTGCACCCATCCGAGCACGCTCTACTGCTGCCCATTCAAACAACCATTCAACGATATACTAATGTCTTTGCCAGATTAGGACTGCCTCTTGATACTAATGCTCTTACGTTGCCTGTGAGCGAAAAGATAAAAAAGGGTATAGGTATAGCACCCTTCGCCGCGCACAAAGGAAAGATTTATCCTGTTGAAAAAATGGAAGAGGTGGTGAGACGATTGGCAGAACTGTTACAGGACAAGGATGAACCTATCTATCTGTTTGGTGCGGGCGACAAAGAGAAAGCCGTCTTGGAAAATTGGGAAAAGCAGTACAAGGGTGTCACCTCATTAGCCGGCAAACAGACGATGGCAGCCGAGATAGAGATAATGAGCGGACTAAGGCTGATGCTCACTATGGACTCCGCCAATATGCATTTAGCCTCGTTGGCAGGAACGCGTGTACTCTCTATATGGGGCGCCACACATCCGGCATTAGGTTTCTTGGGGTTCGGACAGAAGGAAGACGACTGTTTGCAACGAGAACTCAAATGCCGACCATGTTCAGTCTATGGCAACCGTGCTTGTAAGTTCCGCGACTACAGATGCCTCAACATATCGCCCGACACAATAGTACAACGCGTGATGCAAGTGGTTGAACAACAATAAGCAATGCGGATAGAGATAAACCCTAAATATCAATATTTAAGTGAGTGGGTTAAACACCTGCCCGGCACTTTTGACCTCTCGGGTGATATTATCTACAACGCTCGTAATCAGATACGTGTGTTTCATTCTGACGCTTATCCATCGCTTACCCTATGCGTCAAACGCTTTCATCGTCCGCGTTTCCTCAACGCTTTCATCTACGGCACTCTGCGTGTCAGCAAAGCCGAACGCTCGTATAAGAACGCACTCTATTGCATTGAACATCAAGTGGCTACACCCGAACCGGTGGCTTTTATAGAGGAAAAGAGCGGACCGTGCTTAGGCTACTCCTATTTAGTTACTTTGCAGTCACAACTGACGCGTCTGAACCGTGAGTTCACCCTTGCCTATACGCCGGCATTAGACCTCACCATACGACCCTTGGCGCAGTTCACGGCACACATGCACAACGAAGGCATACTGCACTTGGATTTCTCGCCCGGGAATATATTGTGGGATAAGGTAGATGACATACCTAACGGCACTTTCCTTTCCCGTTATGGTGACTATGCTTTCGAGATTATCGACATCAATCGTATGCGTATAGGTGAGGTGAGTATGAAAGAAGGGTGTAAGAGTCTTCGTCGGATATGTGCCAGAACCTCTTTTTTCGACACTTTTGCCGATGAGTATGCCAAGGCACGCGGAATGAATAATGACGAGTGTCGCTATTGGATACACCACTATCGTAACCTCTTTTGGCACAATGGCACTAAAGCACAGTATGAGTATGAATAAAAAAGCCACGGTCATCATCTCCGTCTATAAGAACACCCGAGCCTTGGCTGCGGTGTTGCGCAGTCTGGAAAAGCAGACAGAGCAATGCTTTGAGGTCATCATCTCCGAAGATGGCGAAAGCACGGAGATGAAGCAGTTTGTGGAACAATATATGTCATCAAGGCAGAGCAAGTGGGATATGTTGCACCTTACGCAAGAAGATATATGTTGGCGCAAGAACCGCGCACTCAACTGTGCCATAGAGGCGGCTGACACCGATTGGCTCATCTTTATCGACGGCGATTGTGTGCTGCACCCCAAGTTCGTGGAAACACATATACGCTACAGTGCCGAGGGTGTTGTTTTGGCAGGCAAGCGCGTCAAACTCAATCCGCAACTGTCTGAACGACTGATGAACGGAGAGACTCTGCACCTGTTGCCATACCTCTTTTGCAAGCGTGGTTGCACACTGGTGGAAGAAGGTTTCTATCTGCCCTTGGCACACTACTGGCGACGACATGTAAGACACCTCACAGGCAGCAATATGTCGATGTCAAAGAAAGATATAAAGGCTATCAACGGCTTTGACGAAAACTATATCCTACCTGCTATCGGCGAGGACTTCGATATAGAGTGGCGACTCCCGGCTAACGGATGTAAGATTGTGTCGGTGAGGAACTTAGCCGTACAATATCACCTTTATCATAAAGAGAATTGGGTGGACGATAGCATCAATATGCAGTACTTCAACCAAATAAAAGCCGCCAATCAAATAGTGTGCAAAAACGGCATACAAAAACTATAAATAACGTACACAAAAGAGAGATAAGATTAGTTATGACCGCTTTTCGTTCCATATATAATCGCTGTTTGAGTCTCATTCATATCAAGCGTCGTTGCTTCATAGAGCCGCATGATATACCGACTTCAACGCCGCTGAGCATCAGTTATGCTATCACCGTCTTCAACGAAGCACAGGCACTACGACACTTGTTAGATACTCTTATACCTGCGCTCAAAAGCGGCGACGAGATAGTGATACAGGCTGATAAAGATAATGTGACGGAAGAGGTTAAGCAGGTGGTGAAACAATATCGCTCCGCCATTACTACTTACGATGAGTATTCGTTGAATTTTGATTTCGGCAAGGCAAAGAACCACTTGAACTCGCTTTGTAAAGGCAGTTATATCTTCCAGTTGGATGCCGACGAATTGCCACAACCATATCTCTTGCAGCATCTCTCCGACCTGCTCGTTGCTAACGGCGTGGAACTGATGAAAGTGCCGCGTATCAACCTCTTTGAGAGGAACGGCATAGTGGAGAAAAACCGTGAAGCCTGGCCCGACTATCAAGGGCGCATTTATCGTAACCTGCCTGACCGAATAGCATGGCATAGACCACTGCATGAACGTATAAAAGGGCACAAGTCTTACACGTATTTGCCTAAAAACGACGATTATGCCATTCTGCATATTAAAAACTTCGAGCAGAACCGCGTCAAATGGCAACATTTTCAACAGAGACAAGTGGCGCGACAAAACGAACAATAAGGTACAATACATAATGCCTGCTATCGTACATACTTATCAGCGATATATCGGTGCACTCAATTATGCACTGTTTATGCTTCTGATGTTTCTCTTACCTTTCCCTTGGCATTTTGTTCAGCCTGTCACTGTTATCTGGCTTATTGCTTGGGTATTGGAAGGACGTTGGTTGCAACGCTCCAACTTTCGTTTAAGCAAAGGGCTTATACCTATGCTCTTGCTTGTGCTGTTCGTGGGGTGGGAGGCTCTCTCACTGCTATGGTCGCTCAACCCCAAACAAGGTGCGCAAGACCTCACTATGCATCTGCCGGTGTTGGCAATGGCGCTCATCGGACTATTCGGAGTTAATGACAACTATAAGGCAATCAACATCAAACAAGCACTGATAATAGGTTGTCTCGTGGCTGTGGCGTGCTATCTGATGACTATCTATTGGTATTATAGCATAGGACATCTGCGCCGAGATACACAGTATTTCTGGTGGTCGTGCTTAGGGGATGGTTTGATAGGAAAAATCAAGCACCGTTTCTATTTGGCTATGTGTCTGATGCTCTCTCTCGCCTTTTCGGTGGATGTGTTCAAACATTACCGAGACAAGTACAACCCTGTGGCTGCGGCATTAACCATCGCTGTCGTGGATATGATATTGGTGGCAAGCATTATTCTTACCGGTTCACGGATAATGATGCTTCTGCTGCCTATTATGGCTATACTGCTCTTTTTCCAACATTACAAAGGTAAGTATAAACGTATCTTTGCCGTTGCGGTTATCATAGCTTCAGTGCTGTTTGTGGGGTGGTGTATGCGCTATCAAACGCGCTTTGTGCTGACAATAGAAAGATTGAAAACCAACTATGAGGTAGGGCAAAGTATCAACAACAGGCATATCGAACCACGCATATATATATGGCATAAAGTGTTGGACAATGCCAAGCAGTACGGTATATGCGGTTTAGGAATGGGGTCAGCCACCGATTTGTTGGTAGCCGAATATGAGAAAGACGGTATAACCGATTATGCTGCCAAGCGTTGGGGTACTCATAATCAGTATCTTAATACTTGGATGGATTTAGGTCCGTTGGCGGTGTTGCTGATGGTTCTTATTCTCTTTTCGTCCGTTTATTGTCACACAGGTCAGGCACGGCGTGACGCAACAGTGGTATGTCTGTTGTTCGGCGTGGGCTTGATGTTGGAAACGGCATTGCTGAGAATGAGCGGACTATATATCTTCTATGCTTTTCTCACACTTCTTCTTTTAGAACAACGCGCCGAAGAGCAAGTGCCACTCGTTCGTCGGTGAAGAGTGCCGCTTGCTGTTTGCCTTTTCTTCGCATCTGTTCTTGCAGTTCACCATCACTGACTATTAGTGACAGTTGGTCGGCTATCTCTTCCGTATCTAAGGGGTTGGCATAGAGTGCTGCATTGCCTCCTGTCTCACTAAAGCAACTGCCTGTGGATGTCAGTACGGGAACACCAACGCACATAGCCTCTAAGATAGGAATACCGAAACCTTCAAACAGACTGGGGTAACAAAAGACGGTAGCACCTTTATAGATAGCGGGGAAATGTCGAAAATTGGCACCGGATATGCATAGCAGGCGTACACCTAATTGTGAAGCCAACCGTTCAGCCTCGTCGGCATAGCGTGTTCTGCCGCCTACCGACACTATAGGTAGGTCGATATGAGCCAAGGCTACGGCGCTGATGAGGTTGTGCAAGTTCTTGCGTGGTTCGATGGCTCCCACTTGCAAGAGATATTCCGAGGGTAAGCCATACAGGCTCTTCACTTCTGCTATTTGTTCGTCGCTCACCGATTCGCGGAAGATATGGCTACAACCTTGATAGACCACTTCTATCTTTTTTTCGTCGGCGTGAAAAAACTCTATTATGTCCCGTTTGGTCTGCTCGGATATTGCTATGATAGTGTCAGCGGCATTGCAAGCGTACTGCACCTTATGTGCGAACAGGTGTCGGTAGGTCCAACTATACAACTCCGGGTAGCGGATGAAGATAGCATCGTGTATGGTTACCACTTTTCTCAATGGCAAACGGTGTATGCCGAAAGGCAGTTCGCCTGACAGACCGTGATAGACATCCACTGTCTGCATCTGCTTCAGACATCCGTGGCTGCGCCATAGTGAAGGTAGCAGTCGCCAACAACCATCGGGAGAGATAGTTTGCGTATTGGGAAAAGTGTAGTCGGGGTTGGGCACACCAAAGAGCAAGTAGTCGTTCTTCGGAGAGAAGGTGGTGAGTAGTCGGATGACATCGCGACTGTAGTTGCCTAACCCACGTCGGTTGTGGAAGGCTCTTTTGGCATCAAAGGCTATTCGCATGGTTCGGTCCAATGGTTATCAATGATGAGAAGGTTGACACGTTGCATCTTCTGCGCATACTCGCGCATACGGGCAGCGCGGTCGGGATAAGAGTCAATAAGGTTATCACCGCTACCTATACGGTAAAGGAAGTCGGTCTGACTCTGCATATTAAAGCAGTAGAAGTATTCTCCGTCGGAAGCACCGAGGTGAGTGTCGCTGACAAAGAAAGCATACTCGCGTGTCTGATTGAGTGCATCTATGCCTAAGCAGTTGTTGCTATAAGGTATGCCTAACAGACTCAATACCGTCTCCCATATATCTATTTGCGATATGGGAGTGATTATCTCTTGTGGTGTCAGTTGTGGTGAGCAGATATAGATAGGAATAGAGTTATACGGCAGGCACATGTCGTAAGGCGAGGGTAATGGTGTGCCGTGGTCAGCCACTAAGACGAAGACGGTGTTCTTGCCCCAAGCAGTCTGTTCAGCCGCTTCCATAAACTGCCTTATAGCATCGTCGGCATAGGCGATGATCTGTTCGTCTTGTGTAGGAGCACGCTGAACGTAGGCTTCGGGAACGACTAAGGGTGCGTGGTTACTAACGGTGAGGAAAGAAGCAAAGAAAGGTTGTCCGCTGTCACTTATCTCGTTAAGTTTGTTCAAACCCCATTCAAACATATAGTCGTCTTGCACGCCAAAGCGATTGACGGCTTTGTCGGCGGGATAGTCGTAGAGCGAGTATATCTCTTCTATGCTGTTATCCCGCCAGAAGGAATTCATATTGTCGTATTGCGGATTGCCGGTCACGAAACAGAGAGTGCGATACCCTGCTTTTTGCATATAGTAAGGCAGACCGGTATAGCGTTCGGCATTAACATTCATCGAAGGCTTGGCAAAATTGGGCAGGAAACCGTAGTGTACACCTACAATGCCGTTGTTGGTATGAATGGAGGTGGAGTAGGCATTGGAGAAATAGATGCTTTTCTCTCTTAGTTGTCGCAAGTAAGGTGTCAGCCATTCGCCATTACCCTGTCTTTCAAGGTTATACGAGGTCATCGACTCCATGAAGATAAGCACAACGTTGGGTTTGCCTGTAACTTGCTGATGGACAACACCTTCCCTTACTAAGGGACGTAGCGAGTCGATAGGCTCAATATCCAATGTGCGTTGAACATAGGCGATGGCATCTTTCTCGTCGATGGCTTGCAAGACTTTAGGAATACCTACACGACCATATTCGGCACTCTTGATGATATTGAATAGCGGATTGACTCCCAGTTTGTTATAGAACGGATGATTGCCGAAATATGCAAAACTGACGCGTAAAGGATAACGCTGAAAACTGCCCCTCATACCACAGAAACATACACCCCATAAGAGCAAAGACACAGCACTCATCGTTGCGTAGTGTTTGAAATGGCTGGGTACAGGTTGCCAATCACGGGAGAAACGGCGAGATAAAAAAGAGATGGTAAATAGAAATAAAGCGATAAAAATCAGTGCGATAAAAAGGAAGATATGGTTGGTTTTGTCGTCAAAGACCAGTCCTGCCGTTTCGTTTACGAAGCCGAACCATTCGATGATACCTATATTGAAATGGTTATCGAAGAAGTGAAAGTATCTGGCATTGGCGATGTGTAGGAAGATCAGCGGGGTATAAATGATTCCGTAGTACCATGCCGCACTTTTTACCATATACGGCATTACCTGTGCGACAGATGTGCGGGCATTGAGAATCAGTGCAGTGAGCGGAAGCACCAACCATGGCAGAGTGCTGATATAGGATGCTATCAAGTTGTCGAACTTAACGCCGATAGCCAATGAATGTATGAGCAGTCCCATATCCAATCCATCTATCGGTATATTGCTCAATGCCAGTACTATACGGCATAAGGTGAGGAATAGAAGACATATCAAATGCAGTGATACGACATATACGATGCTACGTAGGAAAGGGTGAGTGAGATGTCTCATGGTCGGTGGATTAGTTTATAGTTGTTCTATTGTTTCCATTATCCGTTGAATAAAAGCGCGTGCTTGTCTTTCGCGTTCGGGCTTAGGGTTGCGTTCCATAACAGGTTTGTCCACTGCTGCGTCAATAACGGTTGCACCATCATCGGTGATAAGTGCAAAGCCGTCGTTGAACGAATAGAAAGCAAAAGGCACTATTGTCGGGCACAGGATATCTTTACCAAAACGGTAGGCATCCGTTGGCAGATGTAGTTGTGTGAGCAGGGTAGGCACAAGGTCTATCTGTGAGCAGAGGGTATGTACGGTCACAGGCTCTTTCACCGCGCCACCGGTCAGCACGATAGGTATCTTGTATCTGAGAGTGTCAAACCTACTGATGCCTTCGGGGTAGGGGAAGCCGTGGTCAGCCACCATAACAACGAGGGTGTTATCCCATTTGTGGCTTTGTTTCAGCTGGTTGGCAAAAACGCCAAGACAACTGTCGGTGTAGGCAATGGAGTTGAGATAGGGTTCGGCAAACCGGCGTGTAGGTACATCAAACGGTTCGTGGCTCGAAAGTGAAAGCACCACATCGAAGGTAGGTGATACAGGAGAAAGTCGAGAAGCGATGGAGTCGGCTACATGGGAGAATAGGATATGGTCGGGCACACCCCATTTGGACATACGCTCATAAAGAGAAAAATCTTTGTCGCTTACTCTTTTATCAAATCCGCCACTGACCAAGTATGATCGCATAGAGGTGAAGTCTTCATCTCCGCCATACCAGAAATGCAAGTCGTAACCTGCTTTTTTGAGGTCTAACCCTATGTTCGGCAGTCTTTGTGCTTTGGCAGGGTGTAGCATAAGCGAACTGGTGGGTTGTCCCGGAAAACCGCTTAGCACAGCCACTATACCTCTATCGGTGCGATAGGACGAAGCATAGACATTATCGAACAGAACACCCTCTTCGCACGCTAATTGTCGGACGCAAGGCATAGCCTTCCATGCATTATAAGAAAAACTCTCTAAGATGAAAAGGATAATGTCAGGGCGCGAGGTGGTGAGAAGAGCAGGGGTGTGGGATAAAGAGATGGTGTCAGACTGCTCCACATTATGCTTAGGTAATAGTTCACTCACTTCTTCTTGCGCTTCAAGGCTCGACATATAGGTGTATTTGTCGGTGTCAAACTCACTTGTTGTCAGTGTCTCGATGAGGTTGAAAAGCGGATTGACGGCTGCTTGATTGAGCATCGGGTTGTCGGAAAAATATACTCTTCCGGTGTTCATGGTACTGACCGTTACACTGCCGCGCAATGGCAGAAAAAGCAATGCGGTGAGCAAGAGCAATACCATAGTGGATGCAACATTGCTTTTCCAAGTTAGAGTATGTGCCATCTGTGTGTATATATGTTTATTGGCAGAATGGACGATGGTCTCTTTGTAGATAAGCCACCACACGGTGAAGAGCATTACGAACCCCGTGAGTGCTGCCAACCATACCCACCATTCGGCATTAGCCAGCACCTCTTGCGGAGAGGTGAAAACGAGCAGGATACTTTTATCCAAGTGGTAGCCCCAATGCGGAAAGCAACCATTGTCGCCGAGCATCACCCATAGTGCGACGAAAAGGACAATACCTGTCAGAGTGTTGATGGAGCGGCGCATATATTCCCATCGCACCCACACGCTGATGGTGAGCAGTACACCTGCAGCCATGGCTATATAGGCTGCCACACTCATATCCAAGGGCAGACCGTGCCACGGTACAAGCCACCAATCGCGCCAACCCACTTCACCTAACTGACCATATTGCCACACCATAAAGAGCGGCTTTTGCAAAACAAAGAACAGTATCCAGTACAGGTAGTATTTGAGCAAAAAGAGTATGCGTGTTTTCATCGTGAAGGGTCTTATTGTGGTGAGGTTGTTCTGTGAGAACGTTTTTTCAGAATATCAATATTATATGCCAACCCTATTCTGAGCAGGTGGAAAGGGAAGTCTTGAATGCCGTATTGATAGACTGCAAACGGTTCGAAGCCTTTGGCATAGCCTCTCAGTTCGGCTTTTACCACCATCGGTTTATCGCCATTCTTGCGCCATCCTGAATAGCCGTTGAAGGTGGTGCGAAGACTGACATACTTCTGTCTTACAAGTAGTTGCACACCATATTGCACTGCGTCGTTTTGATTGGCTGTCGTTGTTTGCCAGCATAGAAAACCGGCACTCGCGGCTAACCTTATTTCCCAGTCGTTGTCCGAGAGTCGTTCGGCTGAAGGTTTGCCGTCGGCACTTATATACAGCGATTTGCCGATGGCGGCATCGAAGAAATAGCCTGGGTCATCATAGTGCCGTGCTTGTCGCCATTGTCCGCCGCTGGCAGTCTTTATGGCTGCGCGTACCGTTATGTCAGGCCACCAACGCCGTGCATAGAGAACCTGTATATCGGTGGACAAATACACATCGCCCATACCGTGACCGCTGATAGAGGCTGTGTCCTGCAACTGACACTCTTGCAACCGCTTAACGGGTGTTGAGTACCACTCCATAACAGGCATCCAAACGGTGAGATTGACGCGGCGAGTGAAAAGAGGGATATAAGCGCGAGCAAAGAGGTCGGCGGTTCGGTCGGACGAGAAACCGTGATAGTAGTCGCCTGCCAACTCTATCTTCATCGTTGGTGAGACGCGACCATCGAGCATATCGGGTACGGGAAAAGCGTTCGGACCGTTGTAACGAGTGGAGATAAACTCATCGCGCTTCTGCGAGAGAAGAAGCATACTAACGCTAAGAAGCAGGCAGGTCGCTATTATGCGTATGTGAGTGTTAGCAAGTGCCATAGGTAGGTACTAATTATCTCCAGTTGAGTGTTTTTATTGTCTCTTTGCGTCTGTTATGCAGTGCGGAGTGGAGGTTGAAGCGGCACACCACTTGTTGCTGATTACTTATCTTGCCGTGGTCGGTTACGATAAGACTCCAACCGGCAAAGCAGGTGACGAAACTGCGGCGAACGATGTAGAAATACAGGTCGCTGCGGTTGATGAAAGTGGATTGATAGCGCGGTTCACCTTGGTTGAGCAACTGACCATATTCTTTGTAGAGCGGCATTTGGTTTTGTCCGAAGTATGTCAGGTTGCGAAAACCTATGAACCGCCACACGAGTGCTATGTCGGCTTGCATACCGTGACACCAATAAGTATTGCGGGCTTTTCTGTCTCTCTGTAAACCACTTATATACCCCACTTGCACCGACAGACTGTCCAAAGGTGTATATTGCCCTATGTTGGCACCTACGAGCGGGTTAAGCACTATGTCGTCGCACACGCCTGTTATGGTGTCGGCA
This sequence comes from Paludibacteraceae bacterium, assembly GCA_017450685.1. Taxonomy (GTDB): domain Bacteria; phylum Bacteroidota; class Bacteroidia; order Bacteroidales; family Paludibacteraceae; genus Colicola. The sequence goes on along the minus strand of JAFSTB010000001.1, from coordinate 81,505 downwards.
TTATGACTGAGGTGATTCATCTGAAGGTAACCGCCTGTGTAGAACCATTGGTATTGGTATCGTCCGCCACCCACGATACGGAAGGCTTCGCGTGTGTCGCGGCTCATCATCCCGCGCCAGTCGCAGAGAGCCATAACATAACCGTGTTTGGAAGAGTACTGAAACAGAGCACCTTGCACATTAGGATAGGCAAAAGCCAATGAGTCGCTACGCAGGTATTCTGGCAAGGGCTGACGCAGTTCGGCATACGGCACAAAGCCGGTGTGCATCTCAAATCCACGCCATTGGTAATGGTAGTAAACCATCGGATAAACCTTCACATGCCGCCAGTCGGCACCACACGGTTGCAGGTAACTGACACCTGCCATCAGACGATGTGTACCATCCGACGAATCGTTGATAAGAACACCTATTGAAGGGGTGAGACGAAAACCGAACACCGTGCCGGATGGCTCATATTGGTGGTTGATCTCGCGGTTGTCGAAGTTAAGAAGAAAGTCGGCATCATATAAAAGTTTTTGGGCACTGACACACTCAGCACCCAAAAGAAGAATGATGGATAATATATGTCGAATATATTTCATCGGTCAATAGCGTTCATTTGTATTGCGGTTACCCGATTTATTCAGAGGTTATCCGAATCATTTGTGGTTGTTATCCGAACAGGTTTTTGAAGAAGTTCTTTTTGTCAGCCCCTCCGGGACGTATGTTGTCGGACTTTTGCAGTTTCTCTATCAATGCTTTTTCCTCTTTGTTGAGGTGTTCGGGTATATAGACACCCACATTGATTAGCAAGTCGCCCGTGCCGTATTGCCTTGCGTATTGGTCGATGATGGGCAGTCCTTTACCTCTCATTCTCAGCACTTTGCCCGGTTGAGTACCTGGGGTGACGGTTATTTTCACTTCGCCTGTCAGTGTAGGTATCTTCACTTGTCCGCCGAGCACAGCCGTCGGCATATCGAGCAGCAGGTTATATATAAGGTCGCTGTCTTCGCGTTGCAGGTCCTTGTGTTCCTCTTCTTCAATGAGCACGAGCAGGTCGCCATTGATACCGCCGTGGGGTGCAGCATTACCTTTGCCTTCAATAGGTATCTGCATACCGCCGCTTACGCCGGCAGGGATATGAATGGTAATTATCTCTTCGTCGCGAACCACTCCTTCGCCGCCACAATGAGTACATTTATTCACTATCACTTTACCTTCTCCGTGGCAGTTAGGGCAGTCGGTCTGCATCTGCATCATCCCGAAAATACCTCTTTGTGCGCGCATCACTCGTCCGGTGCCGTGACAGGTGGGACACGTCTCTCCACTTTTGCCGTCGGCACTACCTGTACCGTTGCAACTCTTACATGGCACCAGTTTGCGAACTTTGATTTTCTTATCCACACCTGTGGCTATCTCTTCCAGCGTCAGTTTCACTCTCACTCTGAGGTCGCTGCCACGGCGCACGCGTTGTCCGCCGCCTCTGCCGCCACCGAAGAAGGATGAGAATGAACCGCCCATACCCCAACTCTCGAACAGGTCGCCAAACTGTGAGAAGACATCTTCCATACTGGAGAATCCGCCTCCTGCTGCACCGCCTACACCGGCGTGACCAAACTGGTCGTAACGCTGACGCTTCTGCGGGTCGCTCAGTACCTCGTATGCCTCCGCTGCCTCCTTGAACTTCTCCTCGGCGGCTTTCTTCTCCTGCTCACTGTCATTAACATGACGGTCGGGATGGTATTGGAGAGCCATCTTCTTGTAGGCTTTCTTTATCTCATCGGCTGTGGCTGTCTTCGACACACCCAGCACTTCATAGTAGTCTCTTTTCTCTGCCATAATAAATTAACAATTAAGCATTTGACAATTATTCGCCCACCACCACTTTGGCATAACGTATCACTTTGTCGCCTAATTTATAGCCTTTTTGTGTACAATCAATAATCTTACCTTTGTTCTCTTCTCCTGCGGCAAAAGTGGTTATTGCTTCATGTTCATCGGTGGAGAAATCCACACCTTCTGTTGATATAGGGTGTACATTCTGCTTATCGAGGAACTTGATGAACTTGCTATAAATCAACTCTATGCCTGAGCGAAGAGAGTTGATGTCGTCGGTTTGTTGCATAGCGTCTATAGCGCGTTCAAAGTCGTCAATGAGAGGTAACATCTCTTTGAAGATGCCTTCGCCGGCAGTAGAGATAAGGTCTAATTTCTCTTTGTTGGTGCGCCGGCGATAGTTGTCAAACTCTGCCATCATGCGCAGGTTTTTGTCCTCTAAATCTTGCACTTGTTGCAGTGCTTGAGCCAACTTATCCTCTGCCGAAGGCTCTTCTTTTTCCTCTTCAGCGTCTGCCACATCAGTTGCTTTTTCTTGTGTAACAGTCTCATTGTCGGGTGTTTGTACTTTTTCTTCGACTTGCTGTTTAGTCTGTTTTTCGTCCTTTTTGTGTTCGTTCATATTGCGTTTGTCTTTTTAATCGTTAGGTAGTGAACAAAATTCACACCAAACGCCATCGTCTGCCAAAATGGCAGGGATGGCGTGTCAATGAGGTGTTGTCTTGTTATCCGCCTTTGAGCAGGAAACTGAAGTTATTGATGTTTTTGAGTGCTATACCCGTACCTTTCACCACTGAGTGCAAGGGGTCTTCTGCCACATGGAAGTCGATAGTCATCTTGTTGGACAATCGTTGTGCCAATCCGTGTAGCAGAGCGCCTCCGCCGGTGAGCCAGATGCCGTTTTGCACTATGTCGGCATACAACTCTGAAGGTGTCTCGCCAAAGGCTTGAAGGATGGCGTTCTCTATGGATGAGATGTTCTTTTCAAGGCAGTGTGATATCTCTTGATAGGAAACGGGCACTTTCAGAGGCAGGTCGGTGGTCTTGTTCGGACCTATCACCATCATGTCTTCGGGTGGGTTTTCCAGTTCCATCAGAGCCGAACCAACCTGTTTCTTTATCCTTTCGGCAGTAGGCTCGGATATGCGCATACCGTGCGACTTATCCATATATCTGACGATATCTTGGTTAAGTGCATCGCCGGCAATAGGTATGGATTTATTGACCACAATGCTGCCGAGCGACATGACGGCTATCTCTGTTGTACCGCCACCTATATCCACCACCATACATCCGTTCGGACCTTCGATGTCGAAGCCCATACCGAGAGCAGCAGCCATAGGCTCATAGATAAGGTACAACTCACGTGCTCCGGCTTGCATACAGGAGTCGTTGATAGTGCGTATCTCGGCAGGAGTGGCACCCGAAGGCACGCATACGACCATCTTGATGACGGGGTTGAGGAAACGACGACGATGAGGAATGAGGTCTATCAAGCCGCGAATCATCATCTCGCAGGCTTTATAGTCGGCTATCACACCTTTCTGCAACGGACGAACGGTATATATCTTTCCTTCGCCGCGATCACGCATCACGCTGGCACGTTTGCCTACGGCTATCAACTTATCGTCTGCCTTACGAATAGCCACAACGGATGGCTCGTCCACCACAATCTTGCCATCGACGATGATAATGGTGTTGGCGGTACCAAGGTCAATGGCTATTTCTTGAGTAAGAGAAAAAAGAGACATAGAAAAATGTTAAGTTATGTGTTTGAATATTACTGAAAATGCGGAAATTTATAAGCAATTGCCATTACTCGTAAACAATTGCGCAATTGCACTGCAAAAGTACAACGTTTTTGGCAATCCAACAAGTTTTCAGTCATTATTTTACACATTTTTTTTCCGACTTGAAAATTATTGCTTACCTTTGCGCTCACAACCAAACATAAAAATAGTTATAAGATGTTGAATATCATTTTGTGCGGTGCGCCCGGTAGTGGAAAAGGCACCCAGTCGGATTTTATTGTGAAGAAGTATGGTTTATTGCACCTCTCCACCGGTGAGGTATTGCGCGACGAGATACAGTCGGGAAGTGAGTTGGGCAAGGAGATAGAGGATCTTATATCCAAAGGTAATCTGGTGCCGGACCATAAGATGGTTCATCTCATCGCTCACTATTTAGACACGCTGCCTTCTGATTGCAAGGGCGTTATCTTCGATGGTTATCCTCGTACCGTAGAGCAGGCAGAGGCATTGACCTTGATGCTCAAACGCCGTGACATGAATGCCGTGATGCTTGACCTTTATGTGGATGAGGACGAGATAATGAAGCGTTTGCTCAATCGCGGTAAGACCAGCGGCAGAGCCGATGACAACTATGAGACGATAAAAAAGAGAATAAAGATCTACCACGAGGTGACGCGTCCTGTTTGCGGGTATTATTTGAAGCGTCATAACTACTTCTTTATCAACGGTAATTATTCAATGGAAGATACATTTGCGCAGATTGATTCCATTCTGCAACTTGTACTTAAGTAGTTGATTTTTATGGCAAACGGAAATTTCATTGACTATGTGAAGTTGTATTGTCGCTCCGGCAAGGGTGGTGCAGGCTGTATGCATCTTCATCGCGCCAAGTATCTGCCTAAGGGTGGTCCGGACGGAGGTGACGGCGGTCGCGGCGGACATATTATTCTGCGTGGCAATCGCAACCTGTGGACATTGCTTCACCTCAAGTATCAGAAACATATCCTTGCCACGGATGGTGGTAAGGGTGGTGACAGTCGTTCGTTTGGCAAGCAGGGTGAGGACAAGATAGTGGAGGTGCCTTGCGGGACGGTTGTTTATGACGGTGATACGGGCGAATGGCTGTGTGAGGTGAAGGAAGATGGAGAGCAGATAGTGTTGCTCAAGGGTGGTCGCGGCGGTTTAGGCAACTGGCATTTCCGTACAGCCACCAACCAAGCGCCGCGATATGCTCAACCGGGTGAACCGGCGCAAGAGAGGAATGTCATTTTGCAACTCAAGGTGTTGGCAGATGTCGGTTTAGTGGGCTTTCCCAATGCCGGCAAATCGACGCTGTTGAGCGTGGTCAGTGCCGCCAAACCGGAGATAGCCGCCTATCCTTTTACCACTCTCACTCCGCAATTAGGTATAGTCTCTTACCGTGACGACTGCTCTTTTTGTATGGCAGACATACCCGGTATCATTGAGGGTGCGGCTGAAGGTAAGGGTTTGGGATTGAGGTTCTTGCGACATATAGAGCGCAATGCCGTCTTACTCTTTATGGTGCCTATAACCAGCGAAGATATAAAGCGCGAATATGAGATTCTGCTTGGCGAATTGGAAAAATACAACCCGCAGTTGCTGACCAAATCGCGGTTGTTGGCAGTTACAAAATGCGATGTAGATAAGCCCACACAGCAACAGTTGAAGAAACTGGAAAAAGAGTTGTCTGTTCCTGTTATAGCCATTTCGAGCGTAAGCGGAGAGGGTATAACAGAGTTGAAAGACCTGATATGGACTGAGTTGCAGAAGGAGCAGAATCAGGTGATAGAGATCTCTCATCTTCCAATGGACATAGAGCATATAGAGCGTGACGAACAGTCTGATAATGAGGATGAAGAGCCTACCACCATCTATCTGAACGAGGTGGAAGAAGAGTGGGATTTGAGTAAGTATGCCGACATTGGTTGGGATACGAAGAAAAAGTGAGAGGATGATGTGCTAAATGCCTTTTGATTGAAGAGCAACAAGTGGACATATATGTATGAGCGTATCATCGCGTGGCGTGAACGTAATATAAGCGAGAAACAGATTGTGCTGATTCTCAGTTTTTTTGTGGGATGTTTCTGTGCTCTTGCCTCTCATCTGCTCAAAGAGTTCATACATTTTATTCAGTGGTTTTTAGAGAACTATTTAGCGCGTGGAGAAGTATCGTATTGGTACTTCTTCTTTCCTGTGATTGGTATCACATTAGCCTCTTTGTTTGTTCATTATGTAGTGCGTGACGATATCAGTCACGGTATAACGAAGATACTATATGCCATCTCTCAGCGCAAGTCTATTATCAAGCCTCATAATATGTGGTCGTCGATTGTGTCGTCGGGTTTGACCATCGGATTTGGCGGTTCGGTGGGAGCGGAGGCACCTATTGTTCTCACTGGTGCAGCCATAGGGTCGAATATGGCAAAGGCATTGCGTTTGGATCAGAAGACGATGATGTTGATGATTGGTTGTGGTGCGGCAGGTGCTATCGGCGGTATTTTCAAAGCCCCCATTGCGGGATTGGTCTTCACTTTAGAGGTGCTGATGATGGATCTGACAATGACTTCTGTTGCACCGTTGCTTATCTCGTCAGTGACAGCCGCCGTTTGGGCATACATAGCCACAGGCACACAGCCTATGTTTGAGATGGAAGTGGCTGAACCGGTGCGATTAGTGCGTATGCCTCTTTATATGCTTTTGGGCGGTGTGTGCGGACTGGTATCACTCTATTTCACACGTGTAACAAGCAGGTTGGAAGATGCTTTCAAGAAACATATTCGTTCGATAGGAATGAAGATAGTCATAGGCGGTGCTGTTTTAGGTATTCTTATCTTCCTTTTTCCGCCTCTTTATGGTGAGGGTTATAATGTGATAACGCAACTCATCAATGGTCATCCCACCGCCTCTTTTTCCAATAGTCCGTTGTATAGGTTAGGCGGCACTTGGTGGTGGATGGTTGTTTATTTCATTTTTGTTATCTTGTTAAAGGTGGTGGCATCGGTAGCCACTAACGGTGGCGGCGGTGTGGGAGGAATCTTTGCTCCGTCGCTTTTCGTGGGTGCCGTCACAGGTTTTGTCTGTGCACGGTTGCTCAATTCGGTCGGGTTGTCGGTGTCGGAAGCCAACTTCGCATTGGTGGGAATGGCAGGACTGATGTCAGGAGTGATGCATGCGCCTCTGACAGGTATCTTTCTCATTGCCGAACTGACGGGAGGCTACCATCTCTTCTTGCCTCTGATGGTGGTGTCTGTCGTATCATACCTCACTATCCTTGTGTTCGAACCGCACAGCCTTTATGCCATGCGACTGGCTAAGAAAGGGGAGTTGCTAACGCATAACAAAGATCGTTCTGTACTCACACTGATGAAGATGGGAAATGTGATAGAGACTGACTTGCAGACCGTTCCGATGGATATGCGGTTGGGTGAATTGGTAAATGTGATAGCCAAAAGCAAACGTAATATCTTTCCTGTGGTGGACGGACAAGGTAAGTTGCGTGGTATGTTGCTTCTTGACGAGATACGCAATATCATCTTCCAACCCCGTCTTTACGACCGCTTTACCGTCAGACAACTAATGACATCACCTGTTGCCATCTTGCGTGACGATATGTCAATGGAACAGGTGATGGATAAGTTTGAGGATACCGGTGCTTGGAACTTGCCGGTGGTGGATATGCAGAAACACTACTTAGGTGTTGTGTCGAAAAGCAAGATCTTCAATTCGTATAGAGATGTGTTGGTTCGTTTCTCCGACGAATAACGATTAGAAGAGACTCAACTGTTCACCTTCTTTTGAACTATTATTATCCACCGGTTTGCTATCTTCCGGCATTGTGCTTTCGATGGTGAACGGCACGTCTATGACGTTGTTCTCGGTTGTTTGGGGCGTTTCTTCTGTATTGTCGTTCTCCGTTTCAGGCTTAGTGTTCTCTTCCGTTTCTTCCTCCGTTTCCTCTTCTTGAGGAGTGATATCTTCTATTTGTGTCACTTCCAGTGTAGTGATACGTTTGCCTTTGGCTTTAGGTGATTTAGGTTCGATAAACGTCTCCATCTCTATCTGAGCGGGCTGTTTATCTTCCTGTTGGTAGTGAATGAGGAAGATAGGGTGGGCTTTGTCGGTGAGTATGACGATGCGGTTGGCTTCGTTTTCGCCAAGGAAACGTTGTGGTTTAGGTAGTGCATCTAAGGTGAAGCGTTTGGCATAGTAGTAGCCCAACTCTTCGTTCCACATTGCCAATGTCCACACTTTGTCGGCATCGAACTTCTCAATACGTAATATATTGCGTTCGAAGTGTGCTGTCACCTCAAAAGTGTTGAGGTAGTATTCGCCGTTGTCGGTGATGACTAATATACGGTCTTCGTCGGCGAACTCGCCAAGGTAGGTACCTTGTCCGTCATAGTTGATACGTAGCACATCGGCGTCGAACCACACTTGTCTGCCGCCTAAGGTGGAGTGCCCTTTCTGCTTGAGAGTGATGGACTTAATCTCATATTTAGTGAGCACATTGCCTCTGGCTGAGCGGTTTTTCACCATCAGTTCGCTCAGGTCTTTGGTCACTTCTATCTTTTTGAGGTGTAGTGCAGGTTTGAGTTGCACTTTTATCACTTCTGCTTCTCCGTTAGGGTTGGCTGTGAAATAGATGACGCGGCTACCTGCTTTACCCTGCGTGAGGTCGTATTCTTTTTCTCGAGCCACGCCTGTGACATAGAACCGCTTCATATAGTAGATACCGCCTTTACCATCGCGATAAACGACGTTGTATATGGTGCGTTCATCATCTTTCTTGAAGATGGCAACGTGCAGGATATCAGTGCCTATAAAGGTCTTTTCAGCCACACGCATAACCTTATACTTACCATCTTTATGGAAGACTATTATATCGTCGATGTCGGAGCAGTCGCACAGGTACTCGTCTTTTTTCAGACCTGTACCAATGAATCCTTCTGCTCGGTTGATATACAGTTTTTGGTTGGCTTCGACCACTGTTTTGACGTTGATAGCGGCGAAGTTTCGCACCTCTGTTTTTCTTTGGTATCGTTCGCCGTAAGTGTCTTTGAGGTGTTGGAACCACTGCATCGTATATTCGGTGAGGTGGTTTAGGTCGTGTTCTGTGTCAGCGATACGTTTTTTGAGGTCGCGCATCAACTCATCGGCTTTTTTTGAGTCGAAGCGTGTGATACGTATCATTCGTATGTCGAACAGACGTTCTATATCCTCTTTTCTCACCTCTCTGAGCAGTTGTGCCTTAAAGGGTGTTAAGGCTTTATCCACAAAGTTTATCAGTTTTTCTTTGTTGGGAGCCTGTTCGTACCCTTCCTCTTTATAGATGCGGTTTTCGATGAAGATGCGTTCCAGAGAGGTGAAGAAGAGTTGTTCTTCCAGTTCGGCTTTTTGTATCTCCAGTTCTCTTTTGAGCAGGTTGCGAGTGTAGTCGGTTGACTGTCTTAGCAGTTCGCTCACGGTGGTGAACACCGGTTTTTGGTCTTGAATGACGCAGCAGTTAGGTGATATACTCACTTCGCAGTCGGTGAAAGCATAGAGTGCATCTATCGTTTTGTCGGATGAGGCACCGGGTGCCAACTGAACGACGATGCGTGCTTCTTCGGCGGTGTAGTCGTCCACTTTCTTAATCTTGATCTTACCTTTCTCTTGTGCTTTGAGTATGGTTTCGATTATTTTGGAAGTGGTGGTGCCGTATGGCACTTGTGAGATGATGAGTGTTTTGTTGTCGTCGGTTTTTGTAATACGTGAGCGCACTTTGACCACGCCACCTCTTTCTCCGTCGTTGTATCGGCTCACGTCCACTTCACCGCCTGTAGGGAAGTCGGGATAGAGGGTGAAAGGTTCGCCTTTGAGATACGCCAAGGCGGCATCGCACAGTTCGTTGAAGTTGTGAGGAAGGATCTTGGAGTTGAGTCCTACGGCTATACCTTCCACACCTTGTGCAAGGAGCAGAGGAAACTTAACAGGCAGGTTGACAGGCTCTTTTTTGCGTCCGTCATAACTGAGCATCCAGTCGGTGGTCTTGGGGTTGAAGACTGTTTCCAAGGCGAACTTACTCAGACGGGCTTCTATATAACGAGGTGCGGCAGCACCGTCGCCTGTGAGGATATTTCCCCAGTTACCTTGACAATCGATGAGCAGGTCTTTTTGTCCTAACTGAACGAGAGCGTCGCCTATGCTGGCATCACCGTGCGGGTGGTATTGCATTGTTTGTCCAACGATGTTTGCCACCTTATTATATTTGCCGTCGTCCACTGTTTTCATTGCGTGGAGGATACGGCGTTGCACCGGTTTGAGTCCATCTTCAATAGCCGGCACTGCACGTTCAAGTATGACGTGCGAGGCATAATCCAAGAACCAGTCTTGGTACATGCCGGTCAGATGATAGGTCACCGATTTGTCGTCACTCATAGTTACTTATCCTCTTTTTCTTTTGTTGTCACACTTCGACAGTAGCCCATTGCATTGTGCCGCCAACGGGTGGGTTCTGTTTGCTTACGCTGACCGTCACTTTCTCCACTTGCGGGAAGGTCTGTTCGATGTTGGTGCGGATTCGGTAAGCCACGTGTTCAAGCAGGTTGGCGGGTATAGCCATTTGTGTTTGGACTATATCGTATATCTTGCCGTAGTCAATCGTATCTTCCACTTGGTCGGTGTGTGCTCCTACGGTTAGTGGCAGTGAGATGCTCACGCTGACACGAAAATGATTGCCGTTTGTTTTCTCTTGGGCAAAGACACCGTGATAGGCAAAGCATTCGATGTCTTGCAGGCTGATGGTCATCAGTCGATGAAGCGGTTAACGAGTGAGAAGCCTAAGATGCCGACCACTTCGAGAACAAGTGCGGTAACGAGCAGAGAGTTAGATGGCACTTTCATTTCATACACAGCGAGGCAAACGACGCCTGCTAATACCAGCACGATGCCGAGTAGTTTTAATACGTTTTTCATAACTTGTTGTGTTATTATTTTGACAAATCTTATGTTATTTCATTTTTTTGAGGACGACGGCACTTCTTGCGGGCAGGTATAGTTTGAGCCATCCTTTGGTTAAACCCGAATAGGGGTCAGGTTCAGCGTAAAGTGGGTCGTGCTCGGTGAAGTGTTCCACTTTATCGTCTGCCGAGCCAAAACCTGCAAACTCTTTGCTGTCGGTGTTAAGCACCACTTTGTATTTCCCTTCGGGTGCGAGAATGCCATAGTCGGCGAACGACTGTTGTCCGTTCCAGTTGAAGACGAACACGAGGTCGCCTCGTTGGTATGCCACCACTTGGTCGCCTTCATTGTCCGCCAGTTTGTATATCCACGGCAGATGTCTGCCGTTGTTGTCTTTGACGGGTTTGATGGTTTGGCGAAGCAGGTGTACCATCTTATCATCAAAGCGGTTAAGGTCGGCAAAGTAGTAGTGTTTATTATCTACGAGAGACCATTGTCGGCGGGCATATTTATAACTCCAGCCGTTGCCTTGTCTTGGGAAGTCGATCCATTCGGGATGTCCGAACTCGTTACCCATAAAGGTGAGATAACCGCCGTTGATGGTGGAGGCTGTTATCAGTCGTATCATCTTATGTAGGGCTATGCCTCGGTCAACCATATAAGTGGAGTGTCCGTGTTCGAAGTGCCAGTACATATCGGAGTCGATAAGTCGGAAGATGATGGTCTTGTCGCCCACGAGTGCTTGGTCGTGACTCTCGGCGTAGGAGATGGTTTTTTCGTCTTGTCGGCGGTTGGTCATCTCGTAGAATATATGTCCTGCTTTCCAGTCTTCATCTTTCACTTCTTTGATATATTTGATCCAGAAGTCAGGTATTCCCATAGCCAATCTGAAGTCGAAGCCCATGCCTCCATCTTCCACTTTTCGTGCCAGTCCGGGCATACCTGACATATCTTCGGCGATGGTGATGGCATCTTTTTTCACTTCGTGTATCAGTTTGTTAGCCAGTGTGAGGTAGCAGATGGCATCTCCGTCTTCGTTGCCGTTGAAGTAGGAAGTGTATCCGTTGAAGTCTTCGCCTAAGCCGTGACTGAGATACATCATACTGGTTACACCGTCGAAGCGGAAGCCGTCGAAGTCGTAAACATCGAGCCAGAACTTGCAGTTGGAGAGCAGGAAGTGCATCACTTCCGTTTTGCCGTAGTTGAAGCACAGACTATCCCAAGCGGGGTGTTCGCGTCTGCCGCCGTCGTGGAAATATTGGTAGGGTGTGCCGTCAAAATTGCCCAACCCTTCCAATTCATTTTTTACGGCGTGTGAATGGACTATATCCATTATCACTGCTATGCCTCTGCTATGTGCGTCTTGTATGAGTGCTTTCAGTTCTTCGGGTGTTCCGAAGCGTGATGAGGCAGCGAAGAAGTTGCTTACGTGATAGCCGAAACTGCCATAGTAAGGGTGTTCTTGCACAGCCATTATCTGCAAGCAGTTGTATCCTAACTTGGCTACCCGTGGCAGCACCCGTGTGCGAAACTCTTCGTAGGACGACACTTTCTCTTCTTCGCCAGCCATACCTATATGACATTCGTAGATGAAGAGCGGGTCGCCTGCTTTAGGTAGTCTGGCGGTGCGTTTTTTCTCTTGTTCGGGCACGATGTTTGTGTCGGAGTGTATGTCCCATACTTGAGCGGAGAAGATCTTTGTCTGTTCGTCTTGTACCACTCGGAAGGCGTATGACGGTATGCGTTCGCCGTAGCCGCCTTGCCATTCCACTAACAGTTTGAACAGTTGTCCGTGTTGGAAAGCGTCTTGGTCAAACACTCCTTCCCATACTCCGTTGCCTATCGGTTGCAGGCGGTAGTCTTCTGTTTTTTGCCAGCCGTTCATGTCACCTTTGACATAGATAGCGGTGGCATTGGGAGCCCATTCGCGCAACACCCACTGACCTTTGGTTGCATTATTGCCCAAGAGGTGGTGCAAACCGAAATACATATATCCGTTAGCCCATTGTGAGAGAGGTTGTCCGCCTGTCAGTTCTTTCTCCCTTAGTTGTGCATAGTCGTACCTGGCTTGTATGGCATCCTTATATGGTTGCAAGTAAGGGTCGCTTTGTACGAGGGGAAGGGTAGTGGGTTGTTTTGTGCGTTTCATGGTTGTATGTTTTTATTGCTGTACTCGTGTCTTGACTATCAGTTTGCGCAGTTTAGTGCCTTCGGGAATGAGCCCCGGACGGTGACCGTCGGAGGGGAAGAACACTGCGAAGTAGCCTACCGGCACTTGAAACTCTGCCACCGATTCGTCGTTATATAGTTCGAGGTCTTTGCCTTCGTCGTACTCTTGCAACATTTCCTGACAGTCTTCTTGTGCTTTATAACCCATTGTTTCAGTGGCAGTAAGAGGCACTTGTATGTCTATATAGTCGCGGTGTGCTTCCATTGGCACCTCTTTTTTCGGACGACTGTTAAGGTCGATGATGTTGATAAAGAGGTCGTCACCGTCCAAACGCAGTTTGCCTGCGGGGAAGGTTTCTAAATCGTTGTCGTTGAAGAACTGCATAAAGCGTTCCATACCGGGTACGCTGTCGAAATAGAGATCAGCGTTTTCAATCTTATCGAGAATCATACTGGTTTTTAGTTTAGAGTTGAGAGTTTAGAGAAGTTTTTGAGTTGAGAGTTTTTAGTTTAGTGTGCTTGATAGAGGGTTGCGATGCCGAAGGTGAGAGGTTGAAAGGTGATGTTGTCAAAGCCTGCTTTCTTTAGTCGCTCTACCAACTTTTCACCATAGGGAAACTGTTTGACCGACTGGTTTAAATAGGTATATGCCTTTTTATCTTTACTCATCAGTCGTCCTATCAATGGCAGAACGTATGAGAAATAGAGGTTATACCCCCATCTTATCAGTAGGTTAGTAGGGTAGGAGAACTCCAAGATAAGCAGTTCGCCATCCTTTTTCATTACTCGGTGCATCTCTTTCAGTCCGGCATCCAAGTCGGCAAAATTGCGAACACCGAAGGCACAAGTGACAGCATCAAAACTATTATCATCAAAAGGCATTGCTTGAGCATTGGCAAGCATAAAATCGACGCTGAGGGATTGACTGTCAGTTTGTTTGGCAAAAAACCGCTCTGCTTTTTGTTTGCCTATAGTCATCATTTCCTGACTAAGGTCAATGCCTTGTACATGTGTGGCTTTGCCTTGTCGGAGCATTTCGATGGCGAGGTCAGCCGTTCCTATAGCCACGTCTAACACTTGTTGATGTTTATGCATTTGCTTGACGGCATATTGTCGCCAGTAGCGGTCGATATTGAGTGACGTGACGTGGTTGAATTTATCGTAGGAAGGTGCTATTCTGTCGAAGAGGCTGCCTATGTTCTTTTTTGTTTGTGCGGCTTGTGTCGGTGTCATTGAGCCATTTATTGTAGCGTAGAGCCATAGCGCGCTATGGCTCTACGTTTTATAAGGTGTGTTATGCTGCTATTTGTTTTTCTTTGAGCAGGTCATTCAGTTTCTGTTCGTACTCATTGAACGTGTCGGAATGGAACTCCGAGTAGTTCATCTGTTTGCAGTAGTTGATAACGCGTTTGAAGTATTCGCTTACGTCGTTGAAGTTATCGAAGTTATAGTCGTGTCGGCATATATCCATTACTATGTCAAGCATATAGCGTTGGCGTTCGAGCGGACAAACGGCGTCGATTTTATCAAATGCGTCTTGTTGCAGAATGACGAAGTCTATGACTTCTGATTTCCAGAACTCTTCGTGGTAGTCAACTGGTACGCCGTCATCGCCGAGGATATTGATTTGTTCCTGAATCTCTTTTCCGCGTTGGAGATAGGTCTTCATGCGGTTCACTTTCGGCAGCCAGTCTTTGTCAATGAGTTTGGTCATATACTCCTCAAACTCGGGGTACTCTATATATTTAGAGTATGAGTCGATGGGGTTGACGGCGGGATAGCGTTTATGGTCGGCGCGGTTTTGTTCGAGAGCGTAGAAGCATCGAGCCACTTTCTTTGTTCCTTCGGTGACAGGTTCTTTGAGGTTACCTCCGGCTGGTGAGACGGTGCCGAGGAAGGTGACTGAACCTGTTTTGCCGTTGTTCAGATATACATATCCTGCTCTGGCGTAGAAGGAGCCGATGATGGATGAGAGGTCCATTGGGAAGGCATCTTGTCCGGGCAACTCTTCCATACGGTTGGACATCTCTCGCAGAGCCTGAGCCCAACGTGAGGTGGAGTCGGCCATAAGCAGTACGCGCAGACCCATAGAGCGGTAGTATTCGGCGATGGTCATTGAGGTATAGACGGAGGCTTCACGTGATGCCACCGGCATATTAGAGGTGTTGGCGATGATGATGGTACGTTCCATCAGTTTTCTGCCGGTGTGCGGGTCTTCCAGTTCGGGGAACTCGGTGAAGGTCTCCACCACCTCGTTGGCGCGTTCGCCGCAGGCAGCGATGATGACGATGTCGGCTTCGGCTTGCTTGGAGATGGCGTGTTGGAGCACTGTCTTACCGGTGCCGAACGGACCGGGGATAAAGCCTGTGCCGCCTTCGCAGATGGGGTTGGCTGTGTCGATAGTGCGCACGCCTGTCTCTAACAGTTTGAAAGGACGCGGTTTGGACTTATAGGCGAGGATGGCTTTTTTCACGGGCCATTTCTGCACCATCGTCACTATATGGTCCTGACCTTGACTGTCGGTAAGGATAGCGATGGTATCTTCTATGCGATACTTGCCGGCGGGTACGATGTTTTTAACGGTGTATGTACCTTCCATTACGAATGGCACCATTATCTTGTGTGGTTGGTGGTTTTCGTCCACTTCACCCAACCAAGCGGCTGCTTCCACTTTGTCGCCCACTTTGGCTAAGGGTTGGAAGTCCCACTGTTTGTCTTTGTCGAGGGGGTAGTTGTACTCGCCTCGTTTGAGGAAGACACCTGTCAGTCTGTCCAGGTCGTTCTGCAAGCCGTCGTAGTTACGGCTGAGCAGACCCGGACCGAGGGTCACTTCGAGCATGTGACCGGTGAACTCCACTAAGTTGCCCACTTTCAGTCCGCGGGTCGATTCAAACACTTGGACATAGACGTTATCGCCTGTCACTTTAATCACTTCTGCCATCAAGCGGGTGTCGCCCACGCTGATATAGGCAATCTCGTTTTGTGCCACTGCACCATCCACCTCAACGGTGACGAGGTTGGCGATGATGCCTTTCACTTTTCCGGTTGTCATATTATGTGTAAGTATTATTCGGTGAGTTGTATTCCTTTTTTCATATCGGCGACCATAGTGCGGAACACCTGTTCGCCCTCTTCCACCGTGAGGTTAGCCCAACGGCGGAGCATACTGTTTTGCAGGTAGTAGGCAAGAACGTTCTCAACGGAGAAGTGGATGAAACGTGTCTGTTCGTCGAGCCACTCGAAGCGCAAAGCGTCCTGTTGTTTTTCGCGCTGCATTAGGTTCTCTATCTCCACTAATGCCATCACCTCTGCCAGGTTGTCTATCACTCCTGCCAAGCCAAAGTCTTTCTGTGGGAGGTTGCGTCGGAGTATCTGTGCCACTTCGTTGTCGCCCACTATAGCGCGGCTCACTTCGAATCCGTGTTTGCGGCAGATGGTGGCAACGAGGATATTATTGACATCTTGGTTGTACTCGAACCAGCGTTTGACGAACCCTATGCCGTGCTTTTTGCCGTATTCATAGAGCAGTTGTGTGCGCAGATCTTCTTCGGAGAGTGCGTCTCTTACGTCTTCCCACCAAGCGGGACGACCGACGATAGAGTCGTCATACTGCTCTTGGAGCGCGAGTATGCGTTCATCGTCGGCTTTCATACGCAGCAGGTCCAACTGCTTTTTGTCCTTGTCGGTCAGACTGTCATTGAGCAACTCGAGCAATGCTTCATTGCTCAGTGTACTCTCTGCGCCTGCTTGCAGTTCGGGAAGACCTGTTAATAGACATTCGTATCCCATAGTCAGAACAACATTTCAACTAAACCCGGACGCAGGAACTCTTTGAAATAAGCCACGAACTCTTGTTCGCCGAAGGCTAACTTGTAGCCGCCTTTTTCCGGACGGATCTGGAAGTCGGTTTTCAGACCTTTCACCTCTTCTATGCGCACACCTTTGTCGAGCAGGGCTTTGGCATTGGCAGAGAAATAGGTTTTGAGTGCTTGAGCATCTTTTGCCTCGATGGTGACCGTACCTGTTTGAGCCATTGTCTGAGCCATCTTCATTATGACTTGTTGCATAAAGTCTTTGTCGGCAGTGGCGGCTTTGATGTTGTCGGTAGCGATGGCACCGGTGATGAGGTTAGCCACTTCGGTGCGCAATGCGTTTACGCTCTGTTCGGCAAACAAACGCAGTTCGCTGCGTGTGTTCTTGTCCAACTCGGCAGCCGCTTGTTCTGCCTGTGCGATGCGCTCTTTGGCTGTCTGTTCGGCTGCAGCAATGATAGCGGCGGCTTTCTCTTCGGCTTGAGCAACGATGGCTTGAGCCTTTTTCGTTCCTTTCTCTACGCCTTCGGCATAGATCTTCTCGGTTAGTTCTTCAAGTTTCATATCTCTATGGTTTTTTATTTTGTGCAGAGTTATAGGCAAGTGACCAAATAATAGTTCTTTTTGCCTTTTTGGAAGAGCAGATAACGGTTGTTAAGCAGGTGCTGTGTGGTGATAGGCGACTGTGCGTCTGTCAATTTCTCTTTGTTCAGAGAGAACCCGTTGGCTTGTATCATCTTTCGTGCTTCACCTTTGGAAGGGAAGATATGTGTTCGTTCGGCTAACAGGTCAAGCGGCTGAATGCCGGCTTCCAGTTCCTGACGCGAGATCTCATATCTCTCCACGCCTTCAAACACTTGCAGGAAGGTCTCTTCGTCCAAGCGGTGCAGTGCGTCGGCAGTGGCGTTACCGAAGAGGATATTGGATGCTTCCACGGCTGCTTCATAGTCTTCTTGTGAGTGTACCATCACGGTCACCTCTTTGGCGAGGCGTTTTTGCAGCAGGCGTAAGTGCGGTGCTTCACGATGCTCGGCTATCAAACTCTCTATTTCCTCTTTCTCCAAGGATGTGAAGATCTTGATATAGCGTTCTGCATCTTGGTCACTCACGTTGAGCCAGAACTGATAGAAGCGGTATGGGGTGGTGTATCGGCGGTCGAGCCATATATTGCCGGACTCTGTTTTGCCGAACTTACCTCCGTCGGCTTTGGTGATAAGCGGACAGGTGAGGGCAAAAGCCTCATTGCCGTTCATCTTACGCATGAGTTCGATACCGGTGGTGATATTTCCCCATTGGTCGCTGCCGCCCATCTGCATCTTGCAGTTCTTATGCTCGTTAAGCCATACAAAATCATAGCCTTGCAGCAACTGATAGGTGAACTCGGTGAAGGACATGCCTTGCGAAAACTCACCGTTGAAACGCTTCTTGACCGAGTCTTTCGCCATCATATAATTGACGGTAATCAGTTTGCCCACGTCGCGAGTGAAATTGATGAAAGTGTAGTCTTTCATCCAATCGTAGTTATTGACCAGTTCGGCAGCGTTTGGTTCGTTGGAATGGAAGTCAAGGAACTTCTCCAACTGTGCTTTTATGTGTGCTACATTGTGCGCTAATGTCTTTTCGTCCAGCAGGTTACGTTCAGCCGACTTACCGCTCGGGTCGCCAATCATGCCGGTGGCACCACCTATCAAAGCAATGGGTTTATGACCGCAACGCTGCAAATGGCGGAGCATCATAATGCCGCACAGATGACCTATATGCAGACTGTCAGCCGTGGGGTCAATACCAACGTATGCGGTGGTCATCTCTTTTTTCAATTGTTCTTCTGTACCCGGCATGATGTCCTGCAACATACCGCGCCAGCGTAATTCTTCTACAAAATTATTCATCTTTTCGTTGTCTAATGCAAATTTTCGCGCAAAGGTAAGACCTTTTCTTCAATCGGGCAAAAAAAGTGAGCATAATTTTGCACAAACCTTATTTTCCTTCTGCTTTATAAAGTGAAAATGACAATTTTATCAAAATTGCGCAAGTATTTGCACATTCTAAAATATCGCCGTACCTTTGCCACGTATTTTGCTTTACGGCATCGAATAAACTAATTAAAGTTAAAAAGAACAACATTATGAAACCTACTCACATTGAGCATTTGGGTATTGCAGTACCCAGTTTGGAAGAGGCTATGCCTTTCTTCGAGTTTTTGACAGGTAATAAATGCTACAGCATTGAGGAAGTGGCAGACCAAAAAGTGAAGACCGCTTTCTTCAAGGTAGGAGAGGTAAAGATTGAACTATTGGAGCCTACATGCCCCGAATCGACTATTGCCAAGTTCATTGAGAAGAACGGTGGTCGCGGCGGTGTTCACCACGTGGCTTTCAATGTGGAGAATGTGGAAGAAGCCCTCAAAGAGGCTGAGGCAGCCGGCATTCAACTCATCGACAAAGCACCACGCAAAGGTGCCGAAAACCTGATGATTGCTTTCCTGCACCCCAAATCGACTAAAGGTGTGCTCACCGAACTTTGCCAACAACCCGAGTAAGAACACATAACTGTAGTGGATATGAATAACGATAAATTGCAAAAACTTATCGACAACCGTGCGAAGGCAAAAGCCGGTGGTGGCGAAGCAGCCATTGAGAAACACCACGCCAAAGGTTGTTATACCTGTCGCGAGCGTATCAATATGTTGCTCGACGAAGGTTCGTTTGAAGAAGTGAATATGTTCCTCACCCACCGTTGTCATGACTTCGGTATGGAGAAAAAAGTGTTCTTGGGTGATGGTGTTGCATGCGGTAGCGGTACTATAGACGGTCGTCTGGTGTTTGTTTTCGCACAGGATGCCACCGTCATTGGCGGTTCACTGTCTGAGACGATGGCTCTGAAGATATGCAACGTCATGGATCAGGCAATGAAACTGGGAGCACCTATCATCGGCTTGAACGATTCAGGCGGAGCCCGTATTCAAGAAGGTGCTTGCGCATTGGCAGGATATGCTGAGATTTTCGAGCGCAATATTCTTGCTTCAGGTGTCGTTCCGCAAATAAGTGTTATCTTTGGTCCCTGCGCCGGTGGTGCCGTCTATTCACCCGCGCTTACCGACTTTATTATGATGACAGAGCAGAACTCATATATGTTCATCACCGGTCCGAAGGTAGTTAAATCCGTTACGGGTGAGGATGTTACGGTAGAGCAACTCGGCGGAGCCAAGGTTCATGCCACCAAGTCGGGCGTGACACATTTCGTGGCTGCCACCGAAGAGGAAGCACTGGCTCAAGTGCGCCGTCTGGTAAGTTTCATCCCGCAAAACAATATGGAAGAGGCTCCGTTGGTAGAGGTAACCGACGACCCGATGCGTGTGGAAGATGAACTGAACGAGATTGTTCCTGACGATCCCAATAAACCTTACGATATGAAGCAGATTATCAACCTCATCGTTGATAATGGCGACTTTATGGAAGTGCACAAAGACTACGCCAAGAACGTCATCTGCGGTTTTGCCCGTTTCAACGGTCGCTCCACCGGTATCATTGCCAACCAACCTTCATGGCTGGCAGGTGTGCTTGACTGCGATGCTTCACGTAAGGCAGCACGTTTCGTTCGTTTCTGCGATGCCTTCAATATCCAGATTCTCACACTGGTGGATGTTCCGGGCTTCCTTTGCGGTACGGGACAAGAGTATGCAGGTATTATCGACCACGGTGCCAAACTGATGTTTGCATACGGTGAGGCTACCGTGCCTAAGGTGACCGTCACAGTCCGCAAGTCGTACGGTGGTAGTCATATCGTGATGAGTTGTAAGCAGTTGCGTGGCGATATGTGCTATGCATGGCCTAATGCCGAGATAGCCGTTATGGGTGCATCAGGTGCTGTGGGTGTGCTGCAAGCCAAGGCGCTCAAAGCCATCGAAGACCCAGAAGAGAAGAAGAAATTCATTGCCGAAAAAGAGGCTGAATATAAAGACCTCTTCGCCAGTCCGTACCAGGCTGCTAACCGCGGGTATATAGATGACGTTATTGAACCGCGCAACACACGCGTGCGTATCATTAACGCCTTCGAAAAACTGCAAACAAAACGCTTGCAGAACCCAGTCAAGAAACATAGCAACATACCTCTGTAATACTCTGTAAGACAATGTTAATATTAGCCATTACACCCGAAACGTGGTATGTTACTTGTGTGGGCTTTTGTGCGGTCCTTGTCCTGCTTTACGCCTTCATATATATAATGAAGTTGTTAGGTTGGATTATGCAAAAGGCTTCCGCTCCCAAACAAGACGAAGCAAAAGTGTCAGTGTCTTCTCTTCAACAGGAGAAGAGTGAGCTGCAAAGCGATGACGCAGTGGCAGTGGCATACGCTCTGCACCTCTATTACAATAGTTTGCACGATGAAGAGAGTCCGCGCCTTACGGTGAAGAACCATACCACCGCTTGGCATATTATTCAATAGTATAGTGTCAGCCTTATCGAGGCTGACACCCCAATCACTAATAATCAAAAACACCCGATATGAAAGAGTTTTCATTTAAGATTGACGGCAAAGAGTACAAGACAGCCGTTCAAGAGAAAGAGGACGGCAAGACAGAAGTTACCGTCAATGGCAAGACCTATACAGTAGAGATGGAACACGCTGCTCATAAGACTGTTGCTGCTCCTAAGGCTGCTGCACCTGTGGCTTCCAAAGCCGCTGCTGCCGCTCCTGCCGGCGGTATGCAAGTCAAATCACCGCTGCCCGGAAGTATCATCAAGGTGCTGGTAACGGAAGGACAGGCAGTGAAGAAAGGTGAGACATTGCTCACCTTGGAGAGTATGAAGATGGAGAACACCGTTGCTGCTGAATGTGACGGTACAGTGAAACAAATTGCTGTGAAAGCCGGTCAGACCGTTATGCAAGACGACCTGCTGGTAGTGCTTGGTTGATATGGACGGACTGCTTGAGTTTATCACCTCAATGGGATTTATGCAGATCACGTGGCAACAAGCCGTGATGCTGCTTGTCTCATTCTTATTGCTCTACCTCGCTATCAAGAAGCAGTATGAGCCGTTGCTCCTGCTTCCCATAGCCTTCGGTATGTTGCTCACTAATCTCCCCGCATCAGGTATGTTCCATGAGGAGTTATGGTCTGCGTTCCTGCAACAATATCTGGAAAACGGCGACCCTAACCCCGCTTACCATAGTTATGGAGCCATACTGAAAAATGCCGGACTGTTAGATGTACTCTATATAGGTGTCAAAGCCGGTGTCTATCCCTGCCTCATCTTCATTGGTGTAGGGGCTATGACCGACTTCGGACCGCTGATTGCCAACCCTAAGAGTTTTATTCTCGGTGCTGCAGCACAAGTGGGTATCTTCATCACCTTCCTTTGCGCTAATATATGGTTCACCCCCGCTGAGGCAGGCTCTATAGGTATCATTGGTGGTGCTGACGGACCTACATCCATCTTCCTCACTTCCAAACTGGCACCTCATCTGCTTGGTCCTATTGCTATCGCTGCTTACTCATATATGGCATTAGTGCCTGTTATTCAGCCGCCAATCATGCGTGCGCTGACCACAGAGAAAGAGCGACAGATAAAGATGAAACAGTTGCGCACGGTAAGCAAGACGGAGAAGATTGTCTTCCCTATCATCATCACCACCATAGTGGCTCTTGTTCTGCCTGATGCTGCTCCGCTCATCGGTTGCCTTATGCTCGGTAACCTGATGAAAGAGTGTGGGGTAGTGGATCGTCTCTCGAAGACGGCACAGAACGAACTGATGAATATCGTTGTTATCTTCCTCGGTTTGAGTGTCGGTGCTACTGCCACCGGTCTTACTTTCCTCAGTGTTAAGACCTTGCTCATATTGGCTATGGGTATCATTGCCTTCGGTATGGGTACTGCCGGCGGCGTACTGCTTGCTAAGTTTATGAACCTCTTCACCAAAGAGAAGATCAACCCGCTTATCGGTTCAGCCGGTGTGAGTGCCGTACCTATGGCAGCACGCGTGAGCCAGATGGAAGGTGCCAAAGCCGACCCAAGCAATTTCCTGCTTATGCACGCTATGGGACCTAACGTAGCAGGTGTTATCGGCTCTGCCGTCGCTGCAGGTATATTGCTTACTATGCTCGGATAATGCTCAAATAATATCTCTTATTATAGAGAAATGATAGCAAAAAAACGATATAACTATATGATTATCACTCCTCCTTGTGCGATAAATATGTTGTGTTCGGAGGCGGCTGTCATCGAGACATTTCCAATTGAATAGTAGTTGTAAGAAGCAACGTTTGACCATTGTGTCAAACGTTGCTTCTTTGTTTTTCAACGCTACTGCTTTTTGTGTTTTCAAGTTCCATTATTTTTATGGTACATGATTTTACATCTTAATGATTACGGCAGGAGTTGTGAGTCTGTTGTTTAAGTTGCTTAAGCAACATGTCGTTTTGGGTTACATAGAATTATTGTAGGTATGATTGTGTTTGGTACGCTTAGTTGCTGGTGTGGTGGAGAGACCTTAAAAGACGCTATGTCCACCGGTTTTAGTTTCGTGCAGATAGGTGAGTTCTCATTTATCATTGCCGGTTTGGGTAGCAAACTGGGTGTTACCGATCCTGTTATCTATCCTATCATAGTGGTAGCCAGTGTGCTCACCACTTTCCTTACGCCTTACATTATGAAGGCTACCGTTCCTTGCTATAATTTTCTGTATAATCATGCCTCTGCTCGTTTTCGCGGCAAGATTGACCGTCGTGAGCAAGAGGTGGCAAAGGCAGAGGAGACAGCACAGAACGCTACATCCGATGTCGGTCCGACAGTTGCCGACAAGGTGCGTTATGCCGTTAGCAAGACATACGTCACTAAATATGTCGTTAACCTCTTTCTGCAGAATATGAGCGAGAACGACCAACATAATGAACAAGAATAAGATGAAAAGCGCGATTAGACTGTGTGTTTTGATAACAGCCTTTATGCTGTGTGTTGCTTCGTTGAAGGCACAGGAAGACCCTTTTACGGCAGGTTTGGGTGCTATAGCGAAAGTGACAGGTGAGACACATACGGCTACCGATAGCGTTGCCGAAGTGCCTGTTAAGCCTATACCTGTCTGGAAAAAGAAACTGTACTACGGATATAATTTCGATGTCTATTATCACCACGACTCGCGTTCTAATCGCAAAGAGAACGGATGGTCGATAGCCTTGGAACCGGAGATTGGTTGGAAACTCAAAGAGCGCGTCTATTTGGGTTTGCGTTTCGGCGGCAGTTATGCCAATATGGTTACTACATACGATATCAATCTTCTGGACACCACTTACTCCACCGATTTGCGTATTCACCAGGGGTCTTGGGAGGTGACACCATACGTGCGTTATCGTATGAAGACATTGTTTGACGGTAAACTGGGTATATGGATGGAAGCGCATCTATACACAGGAATGGAGTTCCCGCGCGTATCAGATGGAGAGATCCATGGCACTGATTACGACGGATTGAGGTATAGTATCACCTATGGATTCCAGATCTCACCCCTCATCACCTACCGCTTTAATCGCAAAAGCACCTTCCAGATTTTCTTCTCCATCCTCAGTCTCGGTTACAGCGGAACGACATTCTGCTACAAAGATTCGGAGACAGGACATAAGTACAAAGAGTACACCAACGATGTTATTATCTTCTCCGGCAAACTGAGCAACATGCTTGCCAATCAGTTTACTCCGGGCTTATACGGACTGAAATTCGGCGTGCAAAAGAATTTTTGATTTTTGATTAACAGGACTGTAGATTTCTGAAGTAATATCGTCGTATCGTGTCCATGCTCGCCGCGAGACGGAACTGACCATCGAAGGAACAGCGGTGGATTGTGCTAATACTCCTATCACTATTCGTAAGGGATGGAACTGGATTGGGTATCTAAGGACGGAATACTCTATATCAAACGCAATGGCAAGACCTATACCGCAACGGGAGAGTTAATTGCAGAATGATACAGCGTAACGGCTTTATAATGAATAAATGATTGAAAGTAATAATTAAAATTTTTATCTATATGAAGAGATTAAATCTTGGTATTTTGATTGTGTTGGTGATGGGAATGAGCAGTTGCGTTTCCATGCCTGAAGAGCAGCACACGAGTTATGAGACTTGCACTCTGAGTCGCCAAACGGTGACCGTTCCTATGACTTGGAGTTCCACGGTTAAAGGTACGGGAGATGTGTCTATAGTGGCGCGTCGTACAGAGACCTTGATGGCAAAGAAAGTGACTGATGGTCAGCATGTAAAAGCAGGCGATGTGCTTTTCCTGTTGGATACTCATAAGGCTCAGAACGTGTTGGAACATGCCCGTGCCGACCTTTTATCTGCCATTGCCGACCGCGATAATGCCAAGTTGGAGGCAGAGAGCAATAAGGAATTGGCAGAAAAAGGCATCATTGGCGAATATATGCTTCGTGTGAGCGAGAACGCTTTGCAGGCAGCCGAAGCCCGAGTGTCACAAGCACAGGCTGCAGTCAGAGATGCTGAATTAGACCTTAGTTATTGCACCATAACCAGTCCGGTGGATGGTCTGGTAGGCGACATCTTCCCTCACGTAGGTGACGTGATAGCCGAAGGCACTGTGCTAACGCACGTGGCAGGAGTGAGTCAGATGAGAGCCTCTTTCTCACTCACTGAAAGTCAGGTACATGCACTGACACAGGAGATAGGCAGCATGGAACAGATAATCAAGATTGCTCCTCCTATGACCTTCCGCTTCAAAGACGGTAGCGAATATAGCCACAAAGGGCAGATCACATCCGTATCAGGAATGGTGGACAGAAAAACAGGTAGTGTTACTTGTTATGTCACTTTCCCCAATCCCGACGGCGAACTCTTCTCCGGTATGCAAGGAACATTGGTTATGCCTCTCGAATGGCAGGATGTGATGCTCATTCCGCTCAGTGCCGTGGTGAGGATTCAAAACAAGTCGCTTGTATATAAAGTAGGTAAGGACAGCCTTGCTACCGGTGTCATCGTTGAGATAGAAGAACTGGGTGACGGCAAAAACGCGGTTATTATGTCAGGTGCAGAGGTAGGCGAAACCATTGTTGCCAAAGGTGTTGCCAACGTACACGAAAAAGACCGTGTTATCTATTAGTACGCAGTGATAAAAGAAGTTCCTTAAACGAAGACTCTTATGAAAGGGAATATATTTGTTGATAGAAAGGTGATGGCGATATGTATATCGCTGCTTATGGCCTTGATAGGTTTTATTTGCCTTAAGACTCTGCCTATAGAGCAGTATCCTGACATAGCCCCTCCCACGGTGATGATTTCCACCTCTTATTCGGGTGCGGATGCCAATACGGTGATGAAATCCGTTGTTATGCCGATAGAAGAGGCTGTCAACGGTGTGGAAAATATGGCATATATGATGTCGGAAGCATCTGCTACGGGTGAAGTGAGTATCAATGTCTTTTTCAAGCAAGGTACCGACCCTGATATGGCGGCTGTCAATGTGCAGAACCGCGTGTCAGCCGCGTTGGGTCTGCTGCCTCAGGAAGTAACACGAGTGGGTGTGAAAGTGGAGAAGAAACAGAATAATATCTTGCAGATTGCAGCCCTTGTGAGCCGCGATGGTAAGTTCGACAACGACTTCATTGCCAACTACATTGACATCAACGTCAAACCTCGTCTGCTGCGCGTGACGGGTGTAGGTTCAGTGCAACTGCTCGGTAACACCTATTCGTTGCGTATATGGATGAAGCCCGATGTGATGGCGCGTTATGGTATCGACCCGCAGGATATCTTTGCCGCTATAGGCAATCAGAATATGGTAGCCGCAACAGGTGCATTGGGTGAGCAGAGCGAGAACACCTATCAGTACAACCTTGAATACAAAGGTCGTCTGCAGTCGATCGACGAGTTCGAGTCCATCGTGCTTCGTACCTCGCAAGGCAATGTGTTGCACTTGAGCGATGTGGCTGATGTGGAGTTGGGTGCACTTAACTACAGTTTCTCGTCTTGCGTGGACGGTAAGCCCGGCGTGGCATATATCATCTACCAAGCCCCGGGTGCCAATGCTACACAAGTCAATGCCGCCATCAATAGTATGTATGAGGAAGTGAAAAAGACTATGCCTGCAGGGATGGAGTTCACTATTCTGCAAACGAGCGACGACTTCCTTTATGCGGCTATGCACAATGTGATTGAAACACTCATCATCGCTATCCTGCTTGTTATCTTGGTGGTTTATATCTTCCTCCAAGACTTCAAGGCAACCATCATTCCCAGTATCAGTATCATAGTGTCGTTGTTAGGTACATTTGCTATTGTCAAGATAGCCGGATTCTCGCTTAACATACTGACGCTCTTTGCCTTAGTGCTTGCCATCGGTACGGTGGTCGATGACGCGATAGTGGTCGTCGAGGCGGTGATGGCGAAGATGGAAAGCGGCTATACATCGGCATATAAAGCGACCAAAGATGCAATGAGCGAAGTGACGGTGGCTGTTATCAGTTGCACACTTGTCTTTATGGCGGTGTTTATCCCCGTTACCTTTATGCCCGGTACCAGTGGAACGTTCTTCACTCAATTCGGTATCACCATCGCCAGTTCGGTAGGACTGAGTTGCTTGTCGGCACTGACGCTCTGTCCGGCACTGACAGCAATGATGTTCCGCCCCAAGGACAGCGCAGAAGGGAAAGAACATAAAGGGTTGAATTATTGGGTAAAGAAGGCCTACGAGGCAGGTTATAATGCTATCTTGATTAAGTACAAGAGCGGTGTTAGCAAGTTCCTCAATAAGCCTCGTCGTGCTTGGTTATGGCTCATAGCGGCTGTTATAGCGATGGTATTGGCAATGCGCGCTCTGCCTTCCGGTTTAGTGCCGCAAGAGGACCAAGGTGTTTTCCTGGTGGATGTAACAGCACCTGCCGGTTCACCATTGGGTGAGACGGATAAGATAATGTCTCAGGTGGAAGAGCGTGTGCTGCGGTTAGAGGAAGTGGAGAGTTATGCCAAAATTTCCGGTTTCGGTATCGTATCCGGTACGGGTGTCAGTTACGGTACGCTCGTTGTTCGCCTCAAACCGTGGGGTGAGCGTGAAGGATTGGAGCATTACATCGATATGGTGATGGCCAAACTGTATTACTCTTGCGAGGATATCAAGGATGCACAGATTTTCCCGACCCAGATGCCGCAGATACCGGGATATGGTAACAACAATGGTATCGACCTGCAGATGGAAGACCTGCAAGGTGGTGATATGAGTCGTTTTAACGAGGTGGTTAATACTTTCCTTGCAGAGTTGCAACAACGAAAGGAAGTGCAGATAGCACAGTCGCTTTATAGCGAGTCCTTCCCTAAATACAAAGTGGATGTCAATGCCACTCAATGCGACCGTGCAGGTATATCAACGGATGTGGTACTCAACACCTTAGGTGCATATTGCGGTAGTGCTTACATCAGCAACTTCAACCAGTATGGTAAGGTGTATCGTGTGATGGCAGGTGCTGCACCCGAATACCGGTTGGACCCCAATTCGCTCAATAATATCTTTGTTCGTCTTGGTGATGAGATGGCACCTATCTCTCAGTTCGTAACTCTCACACCTGCCGTAGGTTCGGCTACACAGAAACGCTTCAACCTCTATCAGTCCATTGCCTGCTATGTGCAACCGAATGCCGGTTTCAGTGATGGCGACGTGCAACGCGTTATTGCCGAAGTGGCAAAAGACTACCTGCCTGCAGGCTACGCCTATGAGTATGGAGGTATGAGTCGCGAATTGGAAGCAAACAGCAAATCTAATCTCACCGGACTCATTTATCTTGTCTGTGTGCTGCTTATCTACTTGATTTTGGCATCGTTGTATGAGTCGTTCTTCATTCCGTTTGCCGTCTTGCTGTCCGTTCCGTTCGGTCTGATGGGTTCGTTCGCATTCTCGTGGCTGCTCGGACAACAGAACAACATCTACCTGCAAACAGGTGTTATCATGCTTATCGGTTTGCTTGCCAAGACGGCTATTCTTATTACTGAGTTTGCCGTTGAAAAGCGTAAACAAGGAATGGGTATTACTGAGGCGGCGCTGCAAGCCTGCGACGACCGTCTGCGCCCGATCTTGATGACTGTCGTAACGATGATTGCCGGTATGATTCCGCTTATCATTGAAGGCGGTGCAGGTGCTAACGGTAACCGCGCACTCGCTATCGGCGTTACGGGTGGTATGGCTATAGGTACGCTCGCACTTGTCTTTGTCGTTCCCGCGTTCTATATCATCTTCCAAAAACTGCACGAACGCTTCCAAGGCAATGACCGACCCGCAGAAGAAGTTGCAGACCAACCGAATAACGACATGAAGCAATCTCAACCGACAAAAGCAGTTACCACTATAGTGGTAATAGGTATGATGTTCGCATTCAACTCCTGCGGTATATTCCATAAATATACCCCGACTGATAAACCTAAACAGGATGAGCGCATTACCTCTGTAGCGGAAGCCGATTGGCAAACCTATATCACCGACCCCGTTTTGCGTGAACATATTAACACTGCTTTGGCTAATAATGTGGATCTTAGCAGTCGCAAACTGGCTATCAAGCAAGCCGATGCCACATTGCGTGCCGCCAAACTGGGTTATCTGCCTACTATTGCTATCAGCACGGCTCAAGTAGGTGTATCAGGAACTGTCACACCCGGTGACGGTACGTCAGGTGCGGTGCTCTCTTACCAAGTGCCTTTAGCCCTCAACTGGGGCGGTGAAGGCTTCGGTACTATCACCAACCGCAAACGACAAGCCGAGGTGCTGCGCGAACAAGCAGAAGATAATCTTGCTGCCGAACATGCCAACCTTATCGCTACCGTTGCACGCGCCTATACACAACTGCAACTGTTAGACTATCAGGCTGCTATCATCGATAGTACAGAAGTCCTTTGGCAACGAGTGCTGCAGATACAGCGTGTGCTCGTCAAGAACGGAAAAGCCTATTCGCCTTCTGTGGGACAAATGGAGACATCGCTAATCAATGTGCAGATACAACGCAAGCAACTCAGTCAGCAGATCTATCAACTCGAACTTGCCCTCTGTCTGCTCTTGAACGAAGAGCCGCACGCTATTGAGCGCACACCTTTTGAGACACCTTCTTTGGGTAATATAGTGTCGGAAAACATACCTTTCCCCATCCCTGCTGCCCAGTTGAGCAACCGCGCCGATGTGTGTGCTGCCGAACGCAATGTGGCTGCTGCCTTCTATCAGCAGAACATGGCAAAAGCTGCCTTCTGTCCCGCTCTATCCTTGTCAGGAATGATAGGCTGGACCAACAATGGCGGTGTGGTGGCTGACCCGGGACAACTGCTTATGAACGCCGTTTTCGGACTGGTGCAACCTATCTTCGCTGGAGGCAAACTCAAGGCTAACCTCACTATTGCCAAACTTCAACAAGAGGATGCTGCCAACAGATATGTGCAGACGATGCTGCGTGCCGGCAATGAGGTCAATGATGCTATCTTCCGCTACCAAAACGCACAAGAGAGAGACGCTCTCTATCGACGTATGCTCAATGTGCAAAAAGAGGCTTACGAAGGTACACGCGAACTTATGAGCAAAGGTAAAGTGTCATATTTAGAAGTACTGACCGCTCAAGAATCCTACCTCAATGCTCAACTCGCCGATGCCAACAACCGCTATAACGGGCTCATCAGTCTTATCGACCTATATATAGCACTCGGCGGCGGAACAAAATAACTGGAATGGGGCGACGAAGTCTGATATGGAAACTGCCAACCGCCCTTATAGGTATAGTGCTTGGATTGGTGATAGTGCTGTTGATAGCACTCGGTTGCGTGTTGTATCTTCAACCCCTACGCAACCAAGTGCTGAGCAAAGGTATAGTGATTGCCAATGAGCAAACCGACTATGACATCGACCTTGGCAGACTCTATCTCTCGCCTTTTCACCACTCACCCTCGCTTATCTACCGCGCCTACAAAGGCGAGGTAGATTTGCCGGTGGAGGTGCAGATAGACAGCCTTTTTGTCGGTCATCGCGGCTTGGACACCCTAATCTACGTTCGCACCTTGCGCCTCCGAGCCATGGTGAAAACGCAGTCGTTCCGCCCGTCATTAAGCGATGCCACACAATTGGTCATTCCGCCTATTGCCGTGGATACACTTCTTTTGGACGATGCCGCTTTCCATTCCGACTCACTCATTGCCACTGTAGGTGTGGATGTGACGGTTGACTCTTTGCGTACATCCTCTCCCGAGATCCGTATCCTTGAAGGCAGTTACCCCTTGCACGGACTGCGTATCAATAACGCTTTCGTGGCTATTGACCTGCGGGGTAAAGCACATGACACTATACCAAAAGACACCACTCCTCTTCTTTTATCTTTCGAGTTGCCCGACGGTGAACTAAGAGACATCCATTTCCGTCTCACGCCGCTCAATATGGACATCCGCACGAAGAGTCTCTCTACCGAGGCTACCGTCGATGTGGGTGTCAACTGCTATGAAGCACGACGACTCAACGTAGGCGGTTTTGCTTTCGACCTGAATAATATCCATATCCCCGCCGACACTATCTACGGCGGTGCTTTGGCAGATATAGCGCGCAACATCATCACCTCCGATGGTCTTCATGTCCGTTCCGACGAAATAGGAGCGCGTGCCGACCTCACGACTTCGCGCATGGACATCAATACGATGTGCGTCGAAGCAGTAGGCGAAGCCGAGTTTCGAGGCTCCAAAGCACGCCTTCGCGCTTCTTATGACATCAATAATGAAGCATATAAGGCTAACGTTCACGTGGAGAGAGTTAACCTCCAACCATTCTTCAAAGACAGCATAAACCTCGTTGTTGCCGGAGATATACAAGCCGAGGGTAGGGGACTGAACCCGCACTCACGTGCTATGAAAAGTAAGGTTCACTTGCACCTGACAGATGCACAATATGACCATATCAACGTAGCCGGAATAACACTGGACGCTGCCTTAGCCAACAGAACAGTGGACGCTGCTATACATCTGCCGTTCACTATGGCTGACAGTGCCTTGAAGATAAAAGCCGCAACCGAACATCAGTTCAGTGTCTCGGAATTTATGACACCCGAACGCATGACGGTGGACTATCATACACAGATGTGTAATGTACGCGTTCAAGCGGCAGGCAAGGATTTCAAAGCAGATTGCCTTAAGATGGATTTCTCCACCGATAGCACTACCGCTGTTGATCTGCAAACCGACGGACTGCGCCTTACTGCTCATAGTCCGATGCATATACTGACGTTCGTGGATAAAGTGCAACCATTGACCTCTTTGGTGAGCGACTCCGTATTCTTGCAATCGCTCACTTCGCTCACTGACCTCACCGTGCTTGACACGCTTCGGAATGTGATGCCCGACATTAACGCAACAGTCGAACTCACTCACGGCAGTCCGGCGCAACCATATATAGAGCGAACGGGGTTGGACATACAGCAAATCCTTTTCTCCCTTGCTTCCGATTCGCTAAGAACGGATATCGCTCTCGACGCTTCCATACCTGACATCGACCATACGAAAGACAGTATGACTTTGCGTCTGCCTGCGGCACAAACAGCAGTGAAGGTGGCAATGACGGAAGGCACTGCTAAAGCGTCACTTACAGCCGACACACGCCTAACTGAAGGTATAATGAGTGTCTATGACCTGTGTATGGATGCCGCTCTTCGGTTCAACCTCAACCGCAACGGAAACAAACTGTATGGCAATGGACAACTCACTCTTGACAACATCACTTACGACGATAAGGACTTGGGTAACCATACCATAGATATGAGTCTGTCCCCTTCCGAAGAACATGCTAACGCACTTCGTGCTGATATTCATACCGAAGACATACCTTTGGACCTTGTCCGTAGTTTCGTTACACTCACCGATATAGACCTTCAAGGTGCTATTCGCGCGTCTGCCTCTGTGGACGGACTGCCCAAACAAACGGACATATCAGCCGAGGTACAACCGCTTGGCATAAAAGCCGAATATAAGCCATATCAAGTGGGTATCAGTCTTGGGCAGACACCCATCATAATGACACATAACCATATCGATTTCAACGGTTTGCCCGTATATTGCGTTGATAGCACATACCTTGCTCTCACCGGCGGACTCGACATCGATAGTATGAAGATCGACATCACACTGGCTGCCGACAGTCTGGTGCCGGTGAAACTGAGTAAAGGTGGTCCGCTACCCGTTTACGGCGATTTGGCTGCCGACATTCGTGGTAGCGTCACAGGTCCGTTGGATAGTATAACAGCAGATGTGGATGTGACCTTACTGCCTAACACTGACATAACTTATCCTATTGATAAAAAGAACCTTGCTACGGTCAAACCATACGGTACGGTCAATGTGCGTTACAGCACTGCCAACGGCACACTCAACCTCGGAGGGCGTATCAATGTGGATGACGGATTCGTGCGCTATTCACCTAAGATCTATCCCATCATGCCTTTTCATGTGGACTCTGGCAGCCACGTCGCTTTCAACGGCTCTATTGGTCAGACGCGACTCAATATATCCGCTTCGCAGAAAGTGAAAGCCGATGTGGAGTCATCAGGTGAAGAGACACGCCGAGTGGATTTCAACACAGGTGTGCGCCTTAACGGCGAAATCGATTCACTCGATATAGGGAATATAGGTTTCTTCCTCGAAGCACCCAATGATGAGACTATCACTCATGAACTTGCTTCGCTTGACGAAGACACGCGTGACGGTTTGGCGGCTACACTCCTCGCCACTGGTATGTATGTAGGTGAAAGTAATGTGGCGGCACAAAGGGACGGATATGCACTCTCCTCCATCATCAACAGCCGTATCAATGCCGCAATGGCTAACTCCAAAATGGGTAAGTTCGTGGATATAGATATCAGTAGCGGACAAAGCAAACATGCCGCCGGGAAGACCAACGATATGAATATATCCATCAGTAAGTCTTTCCTTAAAGACAAACTGCGTATCACCCTTGGCTCAACTCTCACCGATAACCCCGAAGTGAACAAGGTGAACGGACTCTTCACCAGCCTGACTGCCGACTACAAACTAACCAAAGACGGCAATGTGATGCTGAGGCTCTTCTCACAACGCGACTACAACAATATCTTCGAGGGCGAACTCAATAAGACAGGTCTCGGATTCCGTTATGCCAAAGACTGGCGACGACGTGAACAATACCGTGGTGACACTATCACTCGCACCTACGGACTGACTGCCGATGCCGGTGTGGCGTATCGTTCAAACAATAGTATAGGTCCCGATCTGACACTCAAAGCGAATATCAAAAACCTTATGGGTAAAGCCGAGACCTTCACCATCAAAGGTAACGGTGCTTACTATTGGGCTCTGAGAAACCGTCACCCCGCCGACCCTAAGAAAACAGATACATATAAACTCGGCGTTAATACCTCACTTGTCTTCCCTTACTTGCATTGGACAGGTGATAACAATCCCGACGGCGACACACGATATATGCTCGGCTACCAATATGAAAACATCGCCGGCGGTTATGGTGTACATAAGGTATCAGGCTCATTCACCTATTTTATTCGTTCCAAGCGAAATCCGTATATCACTCACGCTTTCACACCTTTCTCGCTTTCGGTCGTGATGATGAAAGCGGAAACGGACAAACTGCTGGACAAAACGGCGGAATACCCGCAACTGATAAAAGTGATTGCAGGCGACGAGTTCCTGCCCTCTGTCGGATATAACTTCATCTATAACGACTACCGCGCCAAACGACATGTCAATACGATGATAGACATAGGCGTGAAAGAGTCTGCCAACCTTCTTAACGCCATCTATTGCTTGTTCGGGCACAAATGGGATGAGCAGAAGAATTTAGGCAACATCACCTTCAACCAGTTGGTCAAACTAACAGCCGAACTGAGAAACAAATTCAACCTGACCGACAAAGTGAGTATAGCCACACGCTTGTTTGCCGGTGCCAACATACCGCTTGGCAACTCCGGTTTTGCTCCTCTCTCCGAAGGTTTCTACACAGGTGGACCTAATAGTCTGCGCGCCGCCTCACCTTACGCTTACGGACCGGGTAACTTCTACTCTGCCAAATACAACCAAAACTTCTTCCACGTAGGAGATGTCAAACTCGAGGCGAACTTCGAACTGCGTTTCCCTATCGTATGGAAACTGTATGGTGCCGCTTTTGTCGATGCAGGCAACGTTTGGAACTGGTACTCTACCGTTGACCTGTTCAAAGAAGCCGGATATGAAGACTATCTCACGCGTCTCGAGATTCCAGAAACACTGCGCGACGGCATATATAACAATCCAGATTTTGCGCGACAGATTGCTCTCGGTACAGGTGCAGGACTAAGATTGGATATTGACGGACTCGTCATCCGACTCGACATAGGTGTGGCTATACACGCTCCTTATCAGACATTTAAGTACGACAAAGACGGCAAACCGGACCTTACCAAACCCATCAACACTTATTTTAACATACCCTCAGCACTTGATGCCATACGCTTCAACTTCGGCATTGGCTATCCGTTCTAAGGGTGCGGTCCATTATGTTGAGGCACATTCGTGAGTTGTGGTAAGGACATTTCCAAAATCCTGCTTTGTCGTTGTCTCGGTCAATAGTGCCATCGGCATGTATAGCCCAATACCATTCGCCATCCGCGGTGTCTATCAGGTTGGTGAGGATATATTGATATGCAGCTTCGGCTCTTTGTCTATCTGTTTCATCACCAAAGAGTTGCCACTGATTGAGGAATCCGATCACTTGTTCGCACATCACCCACCATTGACGCTCCTTATCGTCTCTTCCGTCTTTTCTCTCGTGTATCATCGACCCGTCGGTTTGTATGCCCTCTATAGATGCTTGTGCTATATGGCGGATGATAGGTAGCAGCCGCTCTTTCAACTCTCCGTCGCCTAACACATCTGCGGCTTCGGTCAGTAGCCACGAGGCTTCTATATCGTGACCGTAAGAGGCTATGTTGCGCTTGCCGTGCCAGTGCTCGTCAAAGAAAAGGTCGATATGACCAGTAAGAGGATTATACAGACGCTCTACGAATATATCTATCAGTCCTCGTAATTGCTTTTCCACTGCCGACATATGGCACGCTTTGTACAGAGTGGTATAAGCCTCTAAGACATGCAGATGGGTGTTCATTGTCAAAGCCCCGTTCTCGTCCTTATCGCTCAAACGCATATCCGCTATCGGTTGCCAATCACGCGTCAATGCTTCTATATAACCTTTATTGACAGCATCGTAAGCATGTCGTTCTATGTCTTCAAAAAGGTGTAGAGCCGTTTGCAGGGCTTCCTTATCACCCGTTGCCAGATAATACTCACTCAAGCCATAGATGGCAAAGGCTATGGCGTAGGTCTGTTTCTTGGTGTCTGAGGGTGTACCATCGGCATTCAACGACCAATAGACACCGCCATACACGCGGTCAAGGAAATATTCCAAGAGGTAGTCTTTTGCTCGTGAGGCAAAGTCGAGGTGACGAGCAGTAGAGAACGACCACAGAATACGAGCATTTAACACCGCACCTTTCTCTGCATACCGGTGCAATAGGTTATGACCATCTATGCGACCGTAGAAACCGCCGCGCTCATTATCCACCATACGCTCTTGCCAAAAACGCAGGATATTGTCTTCCAACACCTGCTGAGCCGAGGCTTGCCATTCCTTATTGTCCATTGTTGCGTTGCATTTGAAGAAGTTCGTCTATCTGTTTCATCCTGTCGGTTGTCAGAGGGTAGAATGCCACCACTATCACTGCCACTATGCTTACGGCTGCCGGAATGAACGACATCAGGCACTTAAGGCAAGTGAGTGCCGCTTGCGGTTGTGCTGCACCCGAGGCTAACACTTCAGCGTCGGTAATATAACCGAAAGCGGCTAATAACCATAACGCTGCCGAACCGCCGATAGCACCGCCGAACTTCTGCGCCATACTCGAAGAGGAGAAGATGAGTCCGGTGGAAGCAGTGTGAAAACGCTGCTCGGCGTAGTCGCTCACATCGGCATACATCGACCATACCAAAGGTGACATAATGCCGGTGAGCATCGAGATAAGCACTTGGGCTATAAGCATCAACCAAAAACCGGTCTGACTAATGGGAATAAAGAAGAAAGCCACAGAGAGTAAACAAAGACTGATATTAACGGCTATGAAAGTAGTTTTTTTGCCAAAGCGTGATGCCAACGGTACGCAAGTGGCAACACCTATCATATTACTCACCTCACCTATGGAAAGGAAAAGTCCAGCATAGAAAAGTATGGACAGCGGGTGACTGAAAAAGGTGAGCATCAATGTGGCATCGGCGGGTATCAAGTCCGCAAAATAGTAAGCCACCGTAGCACCCCTTACCGTGCAGAAAAGGTTGAAACAAAGAGCAGCACCTATCAGCAGCCACCATGGATTGTTCTTCATCAGCGACTTAAAATCGCTGCCTATACTCACCGTGGATACTGTTTTCAACTCCTCTTTGGTGAGCAGGAAGCAGCAGATGAAGAGTACAAAGCAGGTGGAGGCTATCACCACCATGGCATTGAACCAGCCTTGCGGTGTTTGGTAACCGCCCAAAGCGTTACACAGCGGTTCCCAAAGAAAGAGTGCTATGAACGAACCGCCATAGGCAAAGAACATACGGAAAGAGGAATAGACGGTCTTCTCTTCTGAGTCGGCTGTCATCACACCGAGCATAGCACCGTATGGCACGTTGATACCCGTATAGACGGTCATCATCAATATGTAGGTGGCGTATGCCCATACCAGTTTGGCGGTGTAACCCCAGTCGGGAGTGGTGAATAGCAGAATGCCGGCTATCGAAAACAGAGGGGCTACAAAAAGCAAGTACGGACGATACTTACCCCAACGCGACTGTGTGCGGTCGGCCAATATACCCATCATCGGATCGCTTACTGCATCCCATATACGGGTGACAAGCAAGATGATACCGGCATCCCTCAAACTCAATCCGAAGATATTGCTATAGAAAAACGGAAGGTAATAGGAAAAGACTTTCCAAAACATTGATGACGACATATCGCCAAAACCGTAACCAATATATTTGGCTATTTTTCGATTAGCCACCATAAGCAATCTTATTTTTGTTGTTCTTTGTTTTTCTTTACGAGTCTTTTTATTGTCTCCACGCTGGCTGATGTAGTCAAGCCGTCTTGAGGTGTATGGAGGCAATAATCGAGCAGTTGGTCGATGGTGGTTGTGGCAACGTGCAGACGTGTGTCGGCACTGGCATAATAGATATACACTTTGCCTTCTTTCTCAATCCATCCGTTGGAGAAAGCCACATTCATCACATCACCCACATACTCACTTGCTTCCGGTATGAGAAACCATCCACCGGGTTGTGCTATCAGTCGGGTAGGGTCGTCAGGTGCGGTGAGGTACATATAGAGTACGTATCTCAGTCCGTCGGCAGTGTTACGCACGCCGTGTGCGAGGTGAAGCCAACCGTGCTCAGTCTTGAGTGGAGCAGGACCTTCACCGTTCTTCACTTCATAGACGGTGTGATATTGTCTGCCGTAGATAATAGTCTCTTCTTTCACTTCGGCATTGGTTATATCGTCGATTAGTGCCCAACCAATACCGCCTCCTTTGCCTGTGTCGATGAAGCCGTCTTGCGGACGGGTATAGAGGGCATAGCGTGAGTTGACGAACTCAGGGTGCAGCACCACATTGCGTTGCTGGCTCGCCGACTTGAGGTCTTTGAGCCTTTCCCAATGTATAAGGTCGTGTGTACGGGCAATGCCGGCTGCGGCTGTGGCGGCTGAGGTGTCGAATGACTTGGTGTCGTCGTGACGCTCAACACAGAAAACGCCATAGATCCAACCGTCCTCGTGACGCGTCAAACGCATATCATACACATTGGTGGCAGGGGCGTTATCGCCGTCAGGCATAGTGATGGGCTCGTCCCAAAAACACCAACCGTCAATACCGTTATCCGATTGCGCTACAGCGAAAAACGACTTACGGTCGGCTCCCTCAACGCGTGCCACAACAGTAAACTTACCGTCGAACATGATGGCACCTGCATTGAGAACAGCGTTAATCATGATGCGCTGCATAAGATACGGATTATCCTTTTCCGAAAAGTCGTATCGCCACTCTAACGGTGTATGCGCTGCCGTCAGTATGGGGTTTGTGTACTTGGTGTATATACCGTTACCACCCGTTAAGGGTTCGTTCTTTTGTGCGAGCAATGCCGCATATTCGGCACGCAACGCTGCTTGTCGTTGGCTGAATGTCATTATCTTACTACTACTTTTTGACCACCGATGATGTATATACCGTTGGTCGGATTATCTACCCGTTGACCGAGCACATTATATATTTTTTTATCTGTTGTCCTCGTTTCAGTAGCCGTTGTCAATGCGGACGGTGTGTCAGTCAGATGTTTGGCAAAGAAAGCCATATAGTCGTTATACCATCCGCCGGCGGCTTGGTGCATCAGTTCGGGGTTGAATATCAACTCTTTGTCTTCTGATAGCAGGTTGTTGTACGGTGCTATATTGGTATGTGGCGGACATACATTGTCTTGCAGTCCGATGCAGGCTATGGTAGGTGTCTTGATGCCGGTGGCGAGGTTCTTAGTGTCGAAGTAGGATAGGAAAGCGAACATCTCTTCATCGGTCATTGTACCTTGCCTTTCTTTTGCCACGTAAGCCGGCCAGTTGGCTATGTCGAAATAGTCGGGATAGTCGCCGAGGAAGGCAATGGCGGGTGCTATAGCGGTGAAGGGGTAGTCGCTCAGAGCAGCAGCGGCGTAAGTGAAAGCACCACCTTGGCTCTGACCCTCGGCAAAGAGGTTGGACATATCGCTGCTCTCACGTGTTGCCATAAAGCGAACGGCTTGAACACAATCCATAAATGCACCGCGATAGTAGTACGACTCTTTATCGCCGAAATGGAAAGCGAACCAGTCGCCGTAGGTGTTGGTGAAGTCACCTTTGCCGTCTGCCTCACGCTCATTGGCAGCACGGTTGTTGATGTTTTGTCCGCGTGTGGAAAGGAAGAACTCGGCATATTGAGGTTCGGCATCGCCTGACGGACAATAGGGCTTAACATCCTGACCTCCCGGACGATAGCCGCTGTCGTAACCTGCATAGTGCATAATGACAGGATGTCGCTTTCCGTCTTGTGGCTCACAATAGTAGCCGCGTACCACTACAGGCTCACCTGTCAAACCATCGGGAACAGAGTTGAACTCTACCAAATAGACTTTTCTTGCAGATGTCGATTTAGATGTTATCTCTGTCAATGTGGCGTTCATCTCGATGCTTGACAACTGCTCTTTGGCTGACCGCCAATAAGTGTCGAAGTCCGACTGTTTATCCGGTGCGGACACTATGTCCGTAGGTCTGACACCCACTATGAAAGCGCGTGCCAAATCGTCATTGACAAGGCAGGTTATATGATAGAAACCGGCTGCCATCTCTTCCAAACCTTCAGGTGTGATGACCACCTGTTGCTTCGTGTTGGCTGCTATTTCCACTGTTCGCTGCAAGGAAGTGACAGGTTGTGCCTTGTCGGTGGAGATATTGATGACGATATTCGCCGTAACTGTTTCGTTATAAGGGTTCTCT
Source organism: Paludibacteraceae bacterium (assembly GCA_017450685.1). Lineage (GTDB taxonomy): Bacteria > Bacteroidota > Bacteroidia > Bacteroidales > Paludibacteraceae > Colicola. Next base: position 41,418 of record JAFSTB010000001.1, on the reverse strand, counting down.
ATGTTGATATATATTGTGGGTACACCGTCGTATATCCAGTTATTCGTGACAGGAACGGAGAGTGTCAGTGGTCTGAGATCGGCGGGGTTGATGAGTTGTACGGATGTCAAGGTGAAACTGATGCCGCTGACAATCATACCGCCCTCTTTCAGTGCTGTGAGCATTTCGGCGGTGACGGTAAAGTCTTGATAGACACCGCTTATATTGGCAATAGGTGCGTCAGGCATATCGTTCCAGTCGCCTTTGCTCACTCTCAGTTGCGCTCCTGCACCCACATGGCTGTATTTGAGTCGTAGCAGTTGTCCTTCCACTGCATTGGCAAACAGCGATGCCGGTAACTGTTCCCATACCGACCAACTGTCGGCGAACACCGTCTCACCCGTCCATACCGTTTGTGTCTCACCCGCCGAAGCCGACTGACGGGTGGCGGTGTAGGTGTGTAATGCTGTCACATCGAGGTATTGTGCTGCAATGGTGATGGTCCGGTGGAGCAGACTATCCGCTTGTGCGGCGGTGAGTGTGTGAATGATGGTCTGTGCCTCGGTGGTGGTGTTGCTCAGCAGGTTGCTGCGGTAGTTGGCATAGAAAGCATACTGATGCCAGTCAGCACCATTATTGATCTTGTCGATGGTCACTCCTAACAACGAGCCTTCTTTGAGGTCGGCAAACAGACTGTTGGCAAGCGGTTCGGTCTGTGTCCAACCGCTGTTATCGCTTACCAAACCTGTCCATATAGTCTTGTCGTAGAGCAGTTCCACTTTGTTGAGGGTATAGTTGATACCTTTCACTATTAACCCGTTGTTTGCCACTTCGTTGGCAGTCGTTTCAGTAAGAGCAAAAGAATAGACGCCATCGGCTGTCAGTTGCGCAAAGCAGCCTTCCATATCGATCCACGAGGTCGTCTGCAACATCAGTTGTGCTCCACTGCCAACTTCGCTTACCGTCACCGCTATCACATCGCCGGCAACGGCTTTCGAGAGCATAGGGTGATTGCTGACAAGCAACTGCTGATATTCAGCCCAACCGCTGCCTAAACGGTATTCGTCTTGATAGATAACATCTGCCATACATGCCGAAACAATGCTTATGGCAAAAAAGATGATGAGAAAGAACCTTTTCATTGATAATTAGATTTTTTCTATATTGAATGTCAGTGTTATATGTTTATTTTGCCGAACAATTTTCCGGCGTTATATCTCTCAAAAAGAGTATGGTGCTGTCGTTGTAGAGGTGCAGGAAATGTTGGGCACTCTCCGTCTTCGGAATCGGACCGAAATGTTCTTTTTCGTCCTCATTGCGCCAGAGAAGTGCATAACTCAAACGATGTGATTGGAGGATAGGTAGCAGCACTCTTTCCCACCATGTAGGGTCGGGCATCGACTGACGACCACATTCCGACAATGTCAGTAACTTATTATGTTTCAATGCATAATCGCTTAAGTAGCGAAGGTCGGCATTGGTCTGAACAACAAACTCTTCTTCTGTTCCCCATTGATAGGCATCCAAGCCGAGTAAGTCCACTCTGTCATCCCCCGGATAGCGGGCAAGGAAAAGGCTATCGTTGAAGCCGCCTTGAAGGTTAGGAGAGTAGCACCACAAGAGAGCCGACGAACCGGCAACGGCTGACTGTACATAGTCTTGCGTCATATTCCACAGCGACTTATATTCATTGGCTGTGCAGAGGGTCTCACCCCACCAAAACCACGAACCGTTATTCTCGTGCCACGGACGAAAGATAAGAGGTATCTGCTTACCGTCATCGTCGGTTAGTGAACCGATAAAAGCCGACACTCGCTTCAGCCAATCCTGCATCAGTTGGCGGGTCTGAGCATCTGTCAGTATCTGTTTAACAACACCTTCTTTCGCATCCCATGTCGATTCACCTGTGACGGGATTACGCGGATGCCAACTCAGTGTCACTATGCCGCCGCGACGGTGGTGACGTTGTATATGTTCGCGCATAAGAGCAAAAGGCACTTTGTCGAGGTTCAGACTGTCGCCTAACTCTATGCCGCCAAGGTCAAAACCCATAACGGCGGGATAGTCGCCACACGACTCCAATACGTCGCTCCTGCCTTCTTCCCATTTCCAGTAAACACCATATAAAGGGTCGTCTTGGTGACCAAACATACAACCCTTCTTTTGCAAGCGGGTCAGACGTTGCAACAGGTTGTCGGACTCTTGCTTAGCAGCCTCTAAAAGGAAGATGCGTGACGGATAGTCGCCGCTGTATTCGGTGTTGAGTGGAACGGGCAGTCCCACTTCCATAAGATATGCCCCGCTGAAGGTCTTGCCATCGAGCGCACATGGTTCGGCACCTGCTTTGACGTTCTTCTCTTTGATGGTATAGCGGCGCTCTGGGGCTAACCCTGCCAAGCGTATAACCCTTGACGACTGCTTCATAAAGGAACTTAGTCCGTAGGCAAAGAGTACGGCTTGAGCCTTATTGTCAGTAACATACATCAGTGAAGCCACTTGCTGTTGAGCGGGTGCGTTGTTAGTGTATGGCGAGAGCAGTCGATAGAGGTTGCCCAACTGAATGATGGAACGCAACTCTTTGTAGTCGCGAAAAGCCACCGTACATTGTTCTCTTTCCTCTTTGTTCATGTGCGTCGGTTGCAGTTCCATTCCCAACCTTCCGGACATAGCCACATCGCAACGGAACTTGATGGGTGTGGTGCGACCGGTCATCAGATAAGGTGAACCGCCTATATGTTGAGCCATAGCATTGGAAGGGAAGAAATAAGACATTCCCCATTGAATGAAAACGCGTTGCAAGGCATCGTTGTTGTCCGACACCCAAAACTCATCGAAATAGGGCATCAAACCGTAGTTGGCTCTGCCGCCACCCGATGCACAGTTCTGTATGACCACATCAGGATAACGCTCACGGATACGTTGCAAGGTGCGTATCAAACCTAAGTGATAGTCGATATAGATGTTCTGTGTCGGTACACCCTTGTCCGAGCGTTTGGCTGCTATATGTCCGAGGTTCTGAATAGAAGCGTTGGCATCCCATTTGATATACGCTATTTCGGGGTGTTGGCTGAGCAGGTTATCTACGATGGAAAAGACATAATCCTGCACTTGAGGGTTAGTCATATCCAGCACCAGTTGCGTACCTCCGCGACCGAGTTTGAGGTCGCGTCCTTCCACTTGCAATGCCCATTCGGGATGTTGCTCAAAGAGTTCGGAACGGGTGTTGACAGCCTCCGGTTCTATCCAAATGCCGAACTTGATATGTCTTTCATTGGCGGCTTTTGTCAGTGCTTCCAAGCCGTTAGGCAGTTTGCGCTTATCCACCACCCAGTCGCCTAAAGCCGCATCGTCGGACAGACGTTGATACTTGCTGCCAAACCAACCGTCATCCATCACGAACAGTTCGCCGCCGAAAAGGGCTATGTCGGTCATCATGTCGGTGATACGCTCTTCCGTGATGTCGAAATAGATACCTTCCCATGAGTTGAGCAAGATGTCGCGTGTGGTGTTACCGTTGTGCAACATGCCGTTATGCCTTGCCCATTTATGAAACGCACGGCTCGCACCACCCATACCTTCGGTGGAGTAGGTGAGAGCCAGATGCGGTGTGGTGAAAGTGCTGTTTGGTTCGAGCACGTACTCCGACGACTGCGGGTCGATACCGGCATAGAGGTGGTATCCTTCGTTGTTGGGTGCGTTGAGGCGTATCTCAAAGTTGCCGCTCCAGCATAATGCGGCACCTATCACTCTGCCGCTGTTCTCTTGTCCTTCACCGTCCAACGAGAGCATTATCTGCGGTGCGTCGAGATGTGCATTGCGTGCGCCATCGGTGTTGCGAATAACTTTTTCGCCGCGCTGCAAACGCTCATTCGTAGGTATCGCCTCGCCTGCCCAATCACCATGCAGGTGGGTGAGCCATATATCAGACGATGGAAGGAAAAGGTGACCGCTGTCGAAACGCTTGAGCGTCACTGCACGCTTCTCGGTATGACGGATGGATGTCCATGTCTCTATGATATCCACATTGTGCCAAGCCTTATAATAGACCTTAATCTCAAAGGGCTGTACCTTGTCCTGAAGAGTAAAGACGGCTTGAGAATAGTCTTTCTCATCGGTTTGAACCATATCAGCAACACTGAGGTTGAGACTTAAATCGCCATTGCTGTGCTCCACTTGCAGTGCCGGCAGATGAATCATATCCACCGTGCCAAAAGCAGGTAAGGCGTGAGTCATAGCCGTTGAGGGCATACTGTGGTTTAGGGTCACCACATCTTCTGTCGGAACGCGCTCTCCGTAATGAAGCACGGTCAGGTCGCCACCCCTCTCAGCATTGAGAAGAAGACAAGAGGAAGGTGTCTGCAAACGTATGACTTCTGCCTGCAATGAGAATGCAGACAGAAGACATACGATAGTCATTCCGATAATGGACTTTTTCATCTTATCGTCCTCCTGCTTGAGGTCCGTAGCCAATGCTCTGTTGATGTATGCTCGAGGAGCATAGTTGTTGTAAGGAAGTGGCACTGAAAGTGCTGCTCATAGGGCTTATATATTGCTTTTTCATATCTTTCGTTGTTTAGTTTTTTTAGTCAAGTCGTGTGCCGATAAGGCTGTAACGAACACCGTTGCGGATAATGACCACTTGTCCGTTCTCTATCACCTTGCGCGAACTGTTAGTCTCATTGAGCATGTCGGTGGTAAGAGAAGTGGGTGTCTGACTACTTTCCACTATGCGTGCCGGCATACCACGACGGATAGGTGAACTGCTACCGCCATCTACCACCGTATTCACTTGGAAATAAGCGCGGAATCCGCTCAACTTATCCGACTCGGTGTCGGTAGTGGCAGGCCAGTAAAGAGTGTTCTCCGCACCAAGGAACAAGTAGGCATTCACACCCGTACCCACATCAAGATGAGTAGGAGCAAACATACCGTAGCAGGTGACACCGCCGCCATCAATGGAAGAGGCGGTGGAAGTGCGGATAACCACATCCTCGAAAGTGATGGAGGTAAGGTCGGTGGCTGCCGGAGCAAACTTAATAAGATACGGTACACCGGCTTCTATGTCGTTCACCGCCGTCACTTGCAACTCAAGCGTATAACCGCCTGCACCATCAGAGGCTACCACAGCATTGCTGAAACGATAGACAGAGCCGCCGGTAAGAGCCGAGGATGCTATCTGTTCGCTGCTCATATCAAAAGGTAAGCACAAGGTGTTATAATATCCGTCGCGATAGAGAGTGCGGTTGATGGTGAAGTCAACAGCGGCGTTCAGACCTGACAAACTCTCCAAGGTGGCTGTCGGGTCGGATGTGTCACTAACCGACAAGGATGCATTAACCTGCTTATGGATGGCAACAACATCATAGCCTTGACCTCTGAACAAGATACCGCGATTAACCATCTGCGACACCTCTGCCGCTGTCGTAAGATTGATATCTATATATCCGTATTCGCCGGCTGCAGTGGGAGCGGCTGTGGTGACGATAGACGAATAGGCATCGTCAATCTCGTTCCACGAGTCGTCGTTAGACTTGGAGCGAAGGCTATAAGTGGGTGAGTCGATACCGGCTTTGACAAACACGCGCACCTTGTCGCCTATGGCAAGACCCGACATATCGATATTATTTTCCACCGTGTACATATCTCCGCCGGTGTAGTACTCTTGGTTCCAAGAGATGGGTGTACCTGCCGATTGCCATACGGTGCGCTCTGTTAGTTGCGTGGACGACTTATGCAGGGTTATCTGCGTAGCCGTATAACCTGTACCTGATAGTTTGATACCATCGGCAAGTGCCGTTATGTCATCGGCTGTGAGAGTGAATGATACGGTCTGCGCACCCTCGTTGTCAAGGGTGGTTGACTGCAAGTTCTGGCTGCTGCCATCGCGCAACACTACCTGACGATCATCGCCTGTGGTACCACTGATGGTGATAATAATCTTGTCACCTGCCTCTAACCAAGAGGAGTAGGCAGAGGTCAGATACTGTTCGTAGTTGCTTATCTCATTCCACGTCATCTCTTGCGAACCTACCCACAGAGGTATGTCTTGCGATGTCTCGATGGCTATGCGGTTGATAGTGCCGCTGTTGCAAACCACCAAACCGCGTGTGCGTAACAACTCGTCCATCTGAGGCGAAGCGACAGTATAACGCATCACACCGTTGGCTGTGGTGACACCTTCAATGTCGGTCCATGACCAACCGCCACCTACCTTATATTGCATCTTGGGTGAACCGCCTAAGGTAAAGACCTTCACTGTATAACCCGGACGAAGAGTGCTCAGATAAGTGGTCTCGTATGTGTCGAAGTTGGCGGACACATCATATCCTGCCGTACGCCATACCTCGCTCGAACCGTTCTTAACCAACGTAACACTCGATATATCATAACCTTGACCGGTGATAATAAGTCCGCGAGTAGCCAACTCCTTGGCAATGGTGGCATTCTCTACGGTGTATGACATAATGCCGTTATTAACGGTCGGATTGAGACTGGTCCATGACCACTCACCGCCGGCTTGACGCTGCATATCGTAGGTGGGCGACTCCATACCCGCACTCACCTGAACCTCTATAACATCACCCTCTGCCACTTCCTGAAGATTGTAAATGAACAGAGTGACACCGGAGTAGTACTCTTGGTTGTAAGAGATGGACTGACTGCCGGACCATACAACCTGCTTGACGGCATACATACTCAACGACAAGCAGAAGACCAGAATAAGATTAAAAATGCGTTTCATATCAATTGTTGTTGTAATGGTTATTGTTTCATTATCTTCTTGCCATTAAGAATAACTATCCCCCTATAATCCTTACCTACTTTTTGTCCTAAGAGGTTGTACCTCTGTGCATTAAAATTGAAAATATCATCATTTGTTTCATCTATGGCAGTGGTGTTTTTTGCTTTGCCTATGGCGATGGCAGTGAGGTGGTAACCTTGTCCGCGAACCACTATACCTCTGTCGGCAATGTCTTGTGCTATCTCGTTAGAAGCAACTCTGTAGGTGAAGCAACCGTTGCCTTGGGTGATAGTGAGGTCCGTCCATGCCCAATCATCACCTGCTTTATAGGTCAGGGCAAACTGTGCATCTGCTATGGCTTCGGCAAATGAAACCTTTATCTCGTCACCTTGCGCTATGCCTGCCAGCATGTCTTGTTCTACTGTGTAAGTGTCAAACTCGCTGCCTGCATATACTTCCTGATTCCACGATATTGCCATATCGCCCGTCCATACATCAGTGTATTCATACTCAATGTCTTCAGGCTGATTGTCATCGGGATTTCCATCATCGGGGTTGTTCTCATCGTTGGTAATGACCCATATCTCAGTCATATCGTAGCCTTGTCCGCGAAAGACGATACCTCTGTCGGCTATGAAACCGGCTATCTCGTCATCGGCAACGCTGTAGGTCATCATCCCTTCCGACACACTAACACCTTCAAGGTCAGTCCAAGTCCAATCGGCACCGGCTTTGTAGGTCATTACATATTGCGGTTCGTCTATCTTTGCCTCTACTGCCACTTTGATGACATCATCTTTCTTCAATCCCGCGAAGATACCATCAGGTGTTTCAAACTGTTCACCGGCATAGACATCTGTGTTCCAAGAAATGGCTTTGCTGCCTTTCCATACGCTTTTTTCATCAGCATAGACTGATAAACAAAGAACTAAAAGTAAAAATAGAGAAAGTTTTTTCATATGTATAACGGTTTTTAGGGTTATTGCCATCCTGTATTATTAGCGTTGATAGCGGTATTGGTGTTTATCTCTTGTTGAGGGATAGGGAAGAGCAGGTTACGCTCTGTTCTGTTTTTCTGTACACCTCCATCGTCAGTGCCGCCTATAGCGTTCATTGCATCAAGGTATATGCCCCAGCGAATGAGATCCCAACGCCGGTCACCCTCACAAGCCAACTCTTTGGCGCGTTCTTCTAAGATGGCGGAACGACGCAATACTTTGGTGGAGAGAGCGTTATTGCCACCCATAGAAGCACGCGAAGCATTGCTGCGCTCACGCACTCTGTTCAACTCACGCATAGCATCACCTGCCTTATCCAACTCATTCAATGCTTCGGCATAGATGAGAATAACGTCAGCCAAACGAAGGAAAGGCCAGTTGGCATCGGCATTATCAATAGCATCGTTCGACACGTCTTCATACTTGGTGGTGAACGCAAGACATTGAGCATCAGCCGAATAGTAATAGTTGATTCCGTCGGCATATATACCCGAAGGGTCTTTCACCCAGTCGCCATTGAGGTTCCTGCCTGTTGCCATTATCGTATATTCGTCGTCGTAAGGGTAGTAGAATCCGCTGTTGGACGCTTGCTGTGTATATACTCTCCAGCGGTGGCGAACACCTTTGGTAATACGATAGTCATCGTGTTCGAAGAGGTCGTACCAATGGCGTGTGCAACCAATCCAACCGCCCGACTGTATATAGTCGGAACCCGAAACAGTCATATATCCCTCATATTGTGTATGTACGGAGGTCTTATAGGTGGCATCGCCGCTGACTGTACCTATCGAGAAGAGGAACTCCGATTCCAGTGAGTAGGCTTTTTTCCAGAGGTTATCATAGTCCAACAATGTGTAAGTGCCGAAGGTGCCGTCCATCACGGCTTCTGCCCAGTCGGCTGCTTGTTGCCACAGTTGCATATAGTCGAGTCTCTCGTATCCGGCCACCACTTTCTTCTGCAATGTGACTGTCTTCAAGTCGGCATAACGGCGGTTACCGTTTCCGTCGGTGGTGTAGGGAGCACCTGTACGCACCACCACCTCTTCCCCTGCCGGCATGGCGCAGGCTGCTTCCGTGGCATATACCTTGGCTAACAGTCCGGCTGCCGAACCGGCACTGACATGCCCCAACTCATAGTTGCTGTCAGTGTTCTTGTATAGAAGGCGTGAGGCAAGATCCAAGTCGCTGATGATATAGTCATATACCTCTGTCACTTTGCGGCGTGGTTGATTGCGGTCGAACTCCTCTGTTTCGGGTTGAATGGGTATATCGCCGTAGGCGCGTACAAGCAGGAAATAGGCAAATGCACGCTGAAAACGCAACTCACCTATGCAGTTGTTCTTGTAGTGAGCAGGTATGTTTTCCATATTGTTGATGATGCGAATGGCGGTATTGGCGCGACCAATAAGCCCGTAGCAACCTTTCCATAGCATATCCACTAAGTCGGTCTCACCCTGAAAATTGCCGGCACCGAATGTGCCAAACAGCCAGTCCGGACCGCTGATATAGTCGGCATCAAACTCCAGCATACGAGGAAAATAGCCCCAACAGAACATATCGTATATCCACTTGGAATAGACACCGGTAACAAGCATAGAGGCATCTTCTTTTGAGTCGCCGATGGTCTCTGCCACCAACTGATCTTTGGTGTCCTCTTTTATCCATTTGCAACCGTCCAGTACTACCGAACAAAGGATTAAGGATAAGGAAATGATGGTCTTATATGTGTGTGTCATAGTGGTTAGCGTTTAGAAGGTGAAATTGACGGCGAGTGAGTAGGTTCGAGCCGAAGGGTAGGAATAACTGTCCACACCCGGGCAAGCGGGGTTGGCACCGCCGGAATTGACATCGGGGTCAAACCACGAATACTTGGTGAAGGTATAGACATTGCCGATAGTGAAGTTGAAGTTGATCTTCTCTATCCAAGAGGCGGGTTTAACCCAATCGTATGACAGCGTCAAGTATTTGATTTTGAGGTATGACCCGTCTTCCACATAACGATTGGAGAGCAACCAAGTGCGGTTGTAGCCGGCTGTGGCTTTAGGCCAACGAGCACCGGACGGATTGGCGGCTGTCCAGCGTGAACGGTAGGCATCCTGAGTGATATTGCCGATATTGGACATGGTCACATCGGTGAGGTTGTAGTTGAGAATATCGTTGCCATAACTACCTTGAAGCATGAAAGAGAAAGTTAGACCTTTCCAACTGAGTTGTGAGGTGAGTGAACCGGTGAAATCAGGATTGGTGTTCCCTATTATATCTCGGTCGGCAGAAGTGATATAACCATCGCCGTTGAGGTCTTTGTAGCGTATCTCACCCACATATTTGAGAGCATCGGCATCGCTCAGATTGGCGTATTGAGCCATGGCTCTAACCTCATCAATGGTGTTGAAGAACCCGTCCTCTTTGTATCCGAACAGTGTACCAATGGCGTGACCGTTGCGTTGCAGGAACACTTGGTCGGCTTTCGACCATAGCGACGTGGCATATTGGTCGCCGTCCAAACCGCCTATCTTATTGCGGTTGACCGACACATTGACATCCAACTGCCATCGCCAGTCGCCCATACGGATGACCTCTGCTCCGAGAGTGATCTCCACACCTTGGTTGGTCACATAGCCGTTGTTAATCAGCATCTGACTGAAACCTGAAGAGGACGGTATAGTCACGTTTTGCAGTAGGTCGCGTGTACGCTTATAGTAATAGTCAATAGTGAGGTTCAGACGGTTGTTCAGAAAACCGATGTCTATACCGGCATCGGCTTGGTCGGTCGTCTCCCAACGAAGGTTAGGATTGGTAGGTCCGCGCCAGTCAATCATTGCCACACCCGACTCTAAGTTGCCGTTATACGGATATTTGGCATCGGCGAACACGGTCAGTGTGCGATAGGCTCCTATCGACTGATTGCCAGTTTCGCCAAACGACACACGCCACTTGAAGTTGGAGAACGCTTTTTGTTCCTGCATCCAGTCTTCATCTATCATTCGCCATGCAAAAGCACCGGAGAAGAAGGGTGCCCACTTGTTGTTCTTGGCGAAGGAAGAAGAACCATCGACACGAGCAGAAGCAGTGAACAGATATTTGCCCATCAGCGTATAATTGACGCGTGCAAGGAATGAAGCCAACGACTGAACGGATGATGACGATTGCAGTGTGGCGCGATCCAAAGCCAACTGCATAGAAGCATCCTTGATGGCATCCGTGGGGAAATTAGTGGCGGTGGTGGACTCCGTCTCACCTCTGCCACGCTCAAAGGTGGCACCTACCACGGCATTAAGAGTGTGAAACTCACTGAACTTATGGTCGAAGGTGAGCAGCGTCTCCGATGTCAGTGAACGCCATATATTGCTTGCCTTGCCGGCTTTGCCGTTGTAAGGCGACTTGCCCTCTTGTGTGTGACGGTCATAATAGGTGTTCCTATGACCATCGTTATAGCCTAAGCCCAGGTTCTGACGCAGACGCAACCAAGGCTGTATCTGAAACTCCATATACGACGACGAGAACCACGAGATCTGCTTGAGTCGGTCTTTCGCCCCATTGACATAATTGACGGGGTTAGCCGCGAGCCAGTTCAACTCGTCCAACTGCTCCGTCTGCTCGTGAACACCATAAGTGGGAGGAAAGATGAGTGAGGAACGAATGATACCCGTGTTCTCTGAATTGGTGCGCTGAAAATCGGTGGTGGCATGAGTGAAGTGCTGCGAAGTGCCTATCTCAAACCACTTAGTCAGATGCCAGCCGGTGTTGATTGACAGACCAATACGCTTATAACCCGTGTTGCGAACTATACCTGTTTGATCTAAATATGACCCCGAAAAATTGTAATACCCTTTGTCGGTACCACCGCTGACGGAAGCACTATACTCTTGCGACCACCCCAATTGGTAGATCTCTTTTTGCCAGTCGGCTGCTGCCACCTCGTCGATATTGCCATACTTGTCGCTCACCAACCCCGGATGTAGAAAATCTTCCGGCGCAGGGTTGTAAGTGCCTTGTGTATAGACATATCCTGAACCTATATAAGGGTAGTCCCATTCACCGCGATAGGGGTCTCTAACGGAACTGCCTTCATAATAGCGTGAGTTGGCTGCTGCCTCGTTTTGGTACATAGCATAATCGTAGGCATTGAGCACTTTCACGCGTCTGCCTATCTGTTGCAGACTGCCCTTGATGCCTATCTCCACCTTAGGCTTACCTTCCTTACCTTTCTTCGTGGTGATAATAACCACGCCGTTGGCACCGCGCGAACCGTAGATAGCCGTTGCCGACGCATCTTTGAGCACCTCTATCTTCTCTATCTCGTTCGGATTGAGCAGTGTGAGCGGGTTCTGCGACTGATTGAGTCCGTCGTTCGCTCCCGACTGAGGCACGCCATAAGGGTCGGTGCCGTAAGGGATACCATCCACTATATAAAGCGGTTGCGAAGAGGTGGTGAACGAGTTGGCACCGCGGATAGTGATGCTCGTGGAGCCACCCGGAGCAGCATCCGAAGTGCGCACATCCACACCGGCTATCTTTCCTTGCAAGCCTTGAGCCACATCCGACTGACCACCCTGCAATAAGTCCTCTGCCTTGATCTGACTGACCGAACCCGACAGGTCACGCTTCTTCATCGTACCGTAACCTACCACCACTACTTCATCCATCACTTGGGTATCCTCCTGCAAGGTCACATCCACACGCTCTTTGCCGCGTATGTTGACCACCTGCGTCTTGTAACCCACCATTGAGAACTGAAGAATAAACTTACCATCAGGCACTTCCAATGAGAACTGACCGTCCGTATCCGTCATAGTGCCGACACCGGTGCCCACTACCAGCACTGAGGCTCCCACGGCAGGCTCACCCTTCAATGCTCCGTCTGAAACAGTACCGCTAATGAGGGTCTGAGATGAAACGGTCAGTGTCAAGAAAGTGAGACATAAAAAGAGAAAAGTAAGGCGTAAATATTGTCGCATAAGATTGATAATATATAAGTTATGTTTTTCTTATTGAGCGGATATCAGTTCTATTCGTTTAAGTGTAAACCCCACGCCTGTTATTATGCAGCCACGTGTCTTCACTTGGTCTAATGCTACGGGGTCAAACATATAAACCACGTCGGTGCCGTCCAGTTCGTACCAAACAGGTTCGGCAGCACCTGTCAGTTCGCTCCAGTTGCGACCGTCACGAAAAGAGAGTTGTGGCTTAATTCCTGCTGAAACGGCTTCTGTATCAATGCTGTACGACAAAATAAGCACATCATTTTCCGTGCATTTTTGGAAGGGTGCAGCCGTCAGACGAAGGTTGCCGCTCCAGTCGGAAGGAAAAGTGTGTTCGCCGTGATAGAGTTCGCCCGGCTGCAAGACATATTCTTTGGGTGCGTGTTGAGCGTCAGACACATCGTCGCTCACCGTGCCTACGAACTGCACTATACCTATCTTATCCAATCGGTAGCCCTTACCGCCTACACGTACTGCCGTTTGCATACCGTCGCCCATCAGTTGCAATTGAAGAAGCAGGCTCTTCTCTTTCACCTGCCATATATACCTGTCGCCACCTACAGGCACTCCGTCTAAGGAAGGGTCGAGGCTATTCCAAGTGAAGTCCATCAGTTTCATAGCCGCACCTTCCTCACATTTGCTCAGGTGGAAGCAGACGGCATCACCTAAACGCAGAGTAGCGAAAGTCTTGCCGGGTATCTCAGCACTCACGCTCCAGTCGGCTTTCATTGTCACGCTCGGTCCGCGCCAAGTGATGGTCTCTTGATAGTCGGCAGCATCGGTCAAAGTGGCACGAAGAATACGATAGTCATGACCACCAATGGCAATGCCTTTTGTGCGAGCAATTGCTAAAATAGTGTCAGTCAGGGTTAGTTTGAACGCACCGTTGATGCCAAAATAGGCATATTCAGGTGACACTCCTTGCCACGTGGCAGGATTTTGAAATGCACCTTGAGCACCGCCCTTGACTTGGTCGTTATATACGGTGAGGATATCGCCTGCTTTGGCATTGGCAAAATGGCGGGATTCCAACACGATGTTGTCTTTCCATGCTCTGCCTATCGTCTTCGGACCGAGAAGGATAGTGCGCTCTACACCAATAAGATAGACAGGGTGAAGAGATAGCAAACAGAGAATAATAACGGATATGTACTTATATTGTTTCATAACTCTCAACTTTCAACTAAAACCTATTCTCCATCAGTTTCTTTATCTCGTCGCGGTCGATAACCACGCCGCTGTTCATTGCATCTTTCCACCATTGTTCGCCTGCGAATCGGTGGTCTTGACTCGAGCCGTTGTTGTAACTGTAGTCGTACCACGTCATAAACCAAGCCCAGCGACTTCCTTCCGACCATATATCCGACCACAGTGACATATCCACCTCATCGCCGTTGCCACACTCAGCAAGACAGATCATCTTGTCGGGGTAGGTCTGACTCAAATAGTCAAACTCCTTTTTGAGCGGATACTGCAAAGCGTAATAGTTATCCCTGCCTATTATATCCACCACGTCTGCACCCGGATACCACTCTTTGTCGCCCGTCTGCGATGTCCATACCCATATAAGATTGTTGAGTTTGTGATAGTTAACCATACGCTCATACATAAATCGCCATAAGGCTTTGTATGCTTCCGCACCTTGTGCACCCCACCAGAACCACGGCTGACCGCCTTTGAATTCATATATATTGCCGGCTGCCTCGTGTAGCGGTCGCCATACAACGGTGATACCCTGTTTCTGCATCTTCTTCAAGTAACCTGCCACTTGGTCGATGTCATGCACAATCTGCTTATATTCAGCCGAATTAGGGTCGTTGAGTTTAGAGGCGTCAAATGCTGTTTTGTTGGCTTCTATTCCCGGTGAACAAGTGTAGTTGACACCGTCGTTGGCTTTCACCTGCCAGTGCCACATACAGCCTACCACGCCACCGGCATTATGCCATTCAACAACGGGGGAAAGGTCGGAATAGTCCAACCAACCGCTCGGATTGACATCCTTGGAGGCATGGATATTGATGAAATCGAAGACGTTGAGGGCAGGGTACTTACCGGTCCACGCCAACACGTTCTCTGTCTCGCGTGTGTTCCAATCCACATTGGCCACCACGCCCGACAACGTTTTCTTGCCGTACTGACTGCACAACGCTTGCCATAACTGTTGAGTCTCGGCTGTGGCTGACGGATTACATAAAGAAAAAGAAACGCGCTGCTGCTCTGCCTCAGGAGCACTCGCTTGAGTGCAACCTGCCGACATTAGCAACATCGCTGTAAACAAAAGGTGGTATCTCTTCATAGCAAAAGCATTAAAACACGCTGCAAAATTACAGCCATTTAATGCTTTAGCCTACCACAATTTTAGCAGATGTTAAACTATTACCTTGGTTTTGGCATATTTATCTCTAAATTCGGTTGGGGAGCAGCCGCGTCTGAGTCGGAAAAGGCGGTTGAAATTGCTCAGAGTATTGAATCCGCAATCGTAGCAGATTTGTGATACCGGCTCTTTGGTATCAATCAGTTGTCTGGCGGCGTGACCTAAACGTACATTCACTATGTATTCGGCTAAGGTCTTGCCGGTGCGCTGCTTGAAGAAACGGGAGAAAGCGGTGGGTGACATCGACACCATACGGCTCAACTGCTCCAAACGTATCTCCTCACGATAATGGTCAAGTATATAGTCTTTTACAGTCACTATTCGTCCGTCGTCCGATCGATGAGTGGCATTGGCAAAAGTGGATGTGGACAGTTCGCGAGCATCGTCAAACTTAGACAGCGCATACAAGATATGAAACAGTTCCACTAATGCCAAGAACCCTTCTTTTATTTCGCTTAGGTGAACAAGACGGTCATAGACGGTCATAATAGCGGGCATAGGGAAAGCCAGACCACGTTGTGCGCGAATGAACATCTGCTTGATGGAGCGCATGGGGTTGGAGTCGAAAAACGGACTATTTTCATAGTCAAGAGCGAACTGAATGGTAATCTCATGTATGTCTCTTTTCTTGTCGTCGTTCTGCATCCACGAATGAACCAGTGAGGGTGAGGTGACCAACACGAGGTCGTAGTTGCCTATCGTCTCTACCGAGTCACCCACTATGCGTTCACAACCTTCAGCGTTCTCCACGTAGTTGAGTTCGAACAGGTCGTGCCAATGCATAGGATAGTCAAACTCCGCTTTACGCCTGTCTGCCACATACATAAAATCGTGCTTCTCAAGCGGAGTTATCTCTTGTATGATGTCTTCTTTCATAAAAATTAAATTACAAAATAAGCGGATGGGATTACTGTATATAGCCTTGATAGATAATCATTTGGCTGAAGTCGTTCTTCACCTCTTCAACTTGTTGTTTGTTCCTGTTGAGGGTCTGTTTATCGAACAGAGCGAAGATGGTGCTACCGCTGCCTGACATAGCGGCGTAGTTGGCACCGGAAGCCAATAGTCGGCTTTTTATCTCTGCCAGCAGCGGGAATTGTTGGAAGACTGTGGTTTCAAAATCGTTGGTATAGGTAAGCCAGTCGCTACCGTCTGCTTGCCACTGTTGTTCGGTGCCGGTGGGTTGCATACCTGCATAAGCGGTGCGTGTGCTGACAGGGAAAGGCGGTTTGAGCATAAGCAGAAAATAGCCATTGAGGCGCAAAGGAGTAGGGGTCAGTAGATCACCTATGCCACGTGCCCAACAAGGGGTGTTGTAGATGAAGAAAGGACAGTCGGCACCTAAAGGACGAACAAGAGCCGACAGTTGTTCGTTATTAAGGTGCAAGTCATACATCGCGTTCAGGGCTTTAGCCATAAAGGCGGCATCGCTGCTGCCACCACCTAATCCTGCACCGAAAGGGATATGTTTGCTCAGACGAACACTGACACCACCAATGGAAGGATAATGCTCTTTCATTGAGCGATAGCAACGCACTATCAGATTATCTTCGGCATTGCAATCAATCTCTATGCCATCGTTACTAAACTGTATATCATCGCCTTGTGTTGTTTCTATCTCTAACTCGTCGTTAAGACCTAAGACTGGATAAAACAAGGTTTGCAAGTCGTGGTAGCCGTCTGAACGACGGCGTACCACGTGCAAACCAAGGTTGATCTTTGCGTTGGGAAAAACTATCATCTACGCAAAAGTTTAAGGAAGAACCATACGGGAAATCAGACTTATGTCTTATTTAGCCAGCAGGCGATATTCCCAAGGTTGGAGTGTGAGGGTCTCTTGTTCAGCAAGTTCTGTCTTTTCGCCATCAATAGTGCTATATGTGCCGGCGAAGTCACCCAACTGCACTGTTACCGTCTGTTCCTCGCCGGACATATTCATCACAGCCACAACGGTGTTCTCCTTCTTGCATTTGTTGTGGTGACAACATTGTTTTTTCTCATTTGTGCATTGCTCTTTTGCTTCGCATTGTTTTTGTTGGTTGCAGCAAGGAATGTTGTAAGAGCGTACGCAAGCGAAGATATTGTTGTTGTCGGCATCGAGTCGCATCATCGGAGCCCCTTTCTCATTGCTACGCAAGGCGCGGTTGGCTTTGCGGAAAGCGTTGAGTTGCTGATACATAGCATATTCGGGAGCGTCAGCCACTCTGTCGATGAGGTCTTTTTCGAAGAAAGCCAGTCTATGGTGGTTGCCGCTGGGTTGACCTGTATAGATCATCGGCATACCGGGAACGACGTAAGTGAAGGCAGCCATAAGGTGTGCTGCATCGCCCATACGCTCATATTCGGTGCCGTTCCAAGAGTTCTCGTCGTGGTTGGAGGTGAAGTTCATACGAATGGCTTCTCGGCGAATAGTGGTATCGGTGCGGCAGAAGTAGTCCCACAGGTCGTCCACTGTCTTCTTACCTTGTGCCACATCGTTCATCAGGTGGTGGAGAGTCCAGCCGTAGTACATATCGAAAGCGGTCTCGGTCAGTTCTTGAGCCTTATCTTCATCTTCAGCCAAGGTGAACATATCTGGGTGGTTTTGTCTGAGTGTAGCCATTGCGTCGTTCCAGAAGTCGGTTGGCACTTCACCTGCCACGTCGCAACGGAAGCCGTCTATACCGATGCTGTCCATCCACCATTGCATGCAAGCCAGCATGGCTTGGCGCATATCTTGATTGTAGTAGTTGAGTTTGGAGATGTCGGTCCAGTCGTATTGAACCATCAGGTTGCCCAGGCTGTCGCGATAGTGCCAACCTTCGTTTTTGGTCCATTCGCTGTCGGGAGCGGTATGGTTAGCCACCCAGTCGAGGATAACCTTGAAGCCCAACTTATGAGCCTTGTCGAGGAAATGCTCGAAGTCGGCGCGTGTACCAAACTCAGGGTTGATTTGGCAGTAGTCGATGATAGAGTAGTAGCTGCCTAAACTGCCTTTTCTTGTCAGTTGTCCTATTGGTTGGCATGGCATAACCCAGATGATGTCCACGCCCATTTCTCTGAGGCGTGGCAGTTCTTTTTCTGCGGCTTGGAACGTACCTTCCTCCGTCAGTTGGCGGGTGTTGAGTTCGTAGATAGTGGCATCGTAAGCCCAAGAGACGTGTCTGCCGTTCTCACATTCGGTTTGCTTGCAGCAGCAACCGACAAGAACGAGTGAAAGAAGTGCGCAGAGCGCAAATGAAAATGTGTGTTTCATTCTTATTCGTAATTAAAAGGATATAATATATGATAGTGAATGCGTTAGTGGTTGATAAACACTTTGCTGCCAATGAGGCTATTGGCTTTGGCTTTGAGTGTGCCGTTGCCGTCGATGATAACGGTGGCATGACCTTCTTTCAGAGTGATAGCGGCTTGCGATGCTTCCACTGAGGTGTAACGGATACCGTCGGTGTAACCCAATATAGTGCCGTCACCTTCAAGACTGATGTTCACTGTCTGAAGGAAGTTGGAACAGATGTTTTGGTCTTTATCCAGCACTCTTAACTGAGTTATGCTCAAGTTCCCTAAGGTTTGCGCAATTGCTTCCACCATTATCGGTTTGTCGGCTGTTTGCAGTGTGGTGCGTTGCACTTCTTTGCCGTTGTTATTGTAGGCGATAGCGGTGAGTGTACCTTCTTGGTAAGGCACTTGCCATATTTTTTTCGGCTCTTTGCCTAAACTCTTGCCATTGAGTTGCAGTTCCACTGTCGGGTAGTCGGTATAGACGGGTACGATGACATGTTCGCCTTTTTTGCGTGTCCAGTGTGTGGCGAGATGCAGGGTATGATCGCGTTTGTTCCATTCACTGCGGTAGAGGAAGAAAGTGTCTGCCTGAGCCACTAACATATTAAGGTCGGAAAGAAGGAGTTGTCCTAACGACCACGGTTGCTTATATGCTTCTCTTTCTTTCTCTTGCCATGTGGTGGCGTTCAGACTGAGCACTTGCTTTTTCTTTGTTTTGAGTGAGGCTTCGTACAGACGCAAGGGACAGTTGTTAAGGGCTGTTATATCTAAGGTGTCTATCACTCCTTTTTTCAGAGGTTTATCCACTTGTTTGAGTCCTGCCGTCAGTAGCCTTGTTTGGTCGGCAGAGCGCACCGACTGTGTCAGACGGCAGATGTTATCCATTTCCTCGTCCGAACATTCGAGGCTGAGGTCGCCTACTGTCCATATCACCACCGAGGGGTGGTTGCGAAGGCGATAGACGGTTTCTTTTATTGTTTGTTCATCGTTGCCAGACAAGTCAATAAGCAGCAGTATGCCCATCTCGTCGGCAATGTCGTAGAGGTCGTCATTCTCTTTGCAGACTTTGAGCATCAGAGCGTTACACCCCATCTCTTGCATCCGATGAAGCATAGCTCTCTTGCATTCGGTATTGATACGCTTGAGCCACGGCAGGTTCTCTTGCCATACGAAACCACGCAGTTTGAGAGGCTGATTATTTAAGAGGAGACCTTTCTCATTGTCTTGTGTGAAGGTGCGGAAAGCAAAAGTGGTCTGTTGTTGATCTATCTGCTCTTTGCCGTCGTAGAGAATATAGACGGCTTTATAGAGTGCCGGTTTGTCGGCTCTCCAAGTGTCGGCATTGAGCAGAGTATATTTGACGGAGAAGGTTGCACCCGGGTTGACATTCGTTTGTTTGCGAACAATCATCCGTTGGTCCTGCCATATCTCGACCACGGCTTTCATCTTCTTTTCGGCTTTCTCTGTCAGTCTGCCTTTTATTGTCACCTTGCCTCTGCCTTTGTCATCAATGGCGTTGGTGAGAACTTGTAAGCCGTCGGAGGGTATCCAACTTGTTGTCCCTTGTGCTTGCATACCCATACACAGTGCAAGCAACATCATCAGTGCAATCTTTTTCATATCAGTCTCTTTCATTTCTCATTCCTCATTTCTCATTCCTTATTCCTAACTCCTCATTGCTCACTCCATATCGTATTGTTTTCATTATCGAGTATGGTGCATCCTTCGTTTCTGTCGATGGAGACGAAGATTGTTTCGCCTAAATATACTCGCATGAAGGTCAGTTTATTAGCGTCGGCTTGCAGTGGTATATAATCGCCGTATAGCAGAGCCATATTGTTGCGGCGTATTTGTATCAACTGCTGCACTTTTTGTTTGAATTGTGTCTCTTCTTCCGTTAGTTGTTCGAATCGCATGGGGTGTCTGTTGTCGGGGTCGTTGCCACCTGTTTCCGCTATCTCGTCGCCCTGATAAATGCACGGTATTCCGGGCAGTGTCATATTTAATACTTCGAGAGCTATTGCACTGCGAAGGGCCTTTTCTTTGCTGCCGAACCCCACTTCGCGTGTCCACCCCGCCTCTTTAGTATCTTCGTCGGACTGGATGGCACCGCCGGTGACGGAGGTGATACGTGCTTGGTCGTGGTTGCCGGAGATATTACCCATAGTGTGGTGTGCGCCGTAGGCTGAGAGCGATTCTCTTACCACTTGGTCGATGGTAGCCATACTGATGATGCCTGACAGAGCCGACTGTGCGGTGAAATAGACGTTGAAGTCGAACTGTGCATTGAGCATACCTGTCTTGACGTAGGTGCCAATCAGTTCGGGCGAACCGTAGGTTTCACCTATCATCCATATATGTCGGTTGGGGAAGCGTGTGACGGCTTTGTGGGTGAGGGTGCGCCAATAACATTCGGGGATATGTTTGCAGGCATCGTGACGGAAACCGTCGAAGTCGTAGTTTTCGAGCCAATAGAGTGCGGAGTCGGTCATTGGCATATAGACATCTTCTCTTTCGAGGTCGAGAGTGGGGATATGTTTGTCGAACCATGTGGTGAGTCTGGCATCGTCCCATAACTCGAAGTTACGTCGTCCGTCGGGTAGGATAGAGTCGGTATGCCAATCGGGGTGTGCTTGCAGGGTAGGTGAGGCTATGTGCATGTGGTTGGCAACATAGTCTAAGACCACGTTCATATTGTGTCGGTGTGCAGTGGCGAGCATCTGTGTCAGTTCCTCGCCGGTGCCTAAACGTTTATCGATGGCAGTGGCGTAGATAGGCCAATAGCCGTGGTAGCCGGAGAAGCGGGTATAGGCTTTGGTCGGGTCGTACTTATTGATATATAGTCCACTGTCTTGTGCGGGTTGGAAGGGGTAGTAACCCCATGCGTCCCACGGGTTTTGTGTGATGGGACTGATCCATAGAGTGGTGATGCCTAATTGGTCGAAATATCCTTCGTTGATTTTGCGTGTTATGCCGGCAATGTCGCCACCCTGATAATCAACTATATCCAGCACTTCGGGTGAGTTCATCTTCCAGTCGTTCTCTTTGTTGCCGTTGGCGAAGCGGTCGATAAGGATGGAGTAGAGCACTTGTGCTTGGTCGTCGTGTCTTGACAGTTCGGCAGTGTGTCGGATAGGTTGTCCGTTGTTAAGAGGGATGAGTATGTCGTTGTATATCTTGTCGGTAGTGGCGGCATAGACGCGCAGGAAGGAGCGTCCTTTGATGGTGTTAGTGAGGTGGATAGTCCAAGAGCGTCCGTCCTCGTGACAGGTTATGTGGTTGTCGCTTAGGCGTTGGTCTTGCACTAAGGCTATCAGTTGCGGTGTGATGGCGGTAGTGTCGCGAAGTGTTATATCCACTGTGTTAGAGGTGGCGGCGGTGGAGATAAGTGCTTGTTGATTAGGCAGGTGTGGCACTATGGGTATGTCCCATTGCTGTTGTTGGTTGCTCAGTGTGAGGCAAGAGAGGGTGTTATCACCGGTAAGGGTGATTGAAGAACCGTCTTCGGCAATGTCCAACACCATATAATGGTCTTCATCGCTGGTTATTAGCAGCAGTTCTTCTTGGCTGAGCCACGGCAGATAGTCGGTGAGTACAATCTGCATCTCACCACCGGTATAGTGGATGGGCATAATGGGGTTCGTCACTTCTATATCTTTGGTCTTCTGACTGTTATGGCAAGAGAGAAGTGCTATTGCCGATAAAAGAAGGAAAATAACCTTTTTCATATCTATTGTTCTTTTGGTTGTTCTTCAATCACTAATTTGCCTCTATTGACGGCTCTGACGCGGTAGCCGGCATTACGCAGGCAGGCTATCAACCCTTTATCGCCACCTATATATATAGCGTTGAGGTTGATGAAGGTCTTACCTTCTTTGAGGTAAGGTGCTAATCGTTTGACCCATTCGAGGTTGCGCTTGGCATATACTTGGTAGTCGGAATAGGAGAGTGAGGTATGGTTATCCGGACTGACGAGCAGATAGGCTATGTCGTTGATTCGACCTTCGCGATACATGTTCTTGATGTCTTTTTCCAGTCTCACTTCTCTTTCGGGGTAGTCAATCACTTTTTTCAGTTCTTCGCACTGCCAGTGTACCGGTTCTCTTTCAAAGAGGATGTACATCGTTTCTCCCACGTTGTCTAATCCTTCAACGGGGATATTTTTTTCCGCTGCTATTTTCTCGAAGAAGTTTTCCATCGACCGTTGTTCGTTGTAGTCCAACCATTTGCGCATCAGTTCGTTGCGATACATCTCGGTGAGGAATGCCGGTCTCATTCGTCCCACTTGGTCGAACCCCATACCCAAGGTCAGTTGAAGTGCTTGGTTGATATTGTTGTAGTCAGTTTCGGAGTAGAAGTTCCTTAGTATGACGGAGTCAGGCAGTATGGCTGCTTGTCGGAGTGCGGCTAAGGCTTCGTAGTCTTGCATTGCGAACTCGGTAACTACGCGGTTGCAGTTGCCAAACACCTTAAAGACATTGGGTATAGTGTCTAAGAAGGTGATGTCGGTCAGACGGTTGGTGGCTAAGAGGTACGACTTATCCTGTGTGCTGTTACCTGAGATCTCGTAGAGCACTTGCGACTGACAGACAACGACATATATCGTTGCCAGTATGCTTAATATCAATCTTCTGCAACTCAAGTTTCAGTAGAGTGTTTGCTTCTTGTATATAGACTTTTATGTCTTGTTTATCAATTATTCTTTTTTCTCTTTTCTTATCCTTCCCCTATAATCACCGATAGCACCTCTTGCGGCTGGTTTGGCTATATAGTGTTGATAATAAGAGATGATGAGTGAGGTGAAAGGCAGTGCTATTATCATACCTATCACTCCTAATAGTGCTCCCCAAATACTGAGGCTGAGCAGTATAGAGGCAGGACTCAGTCCGGTGGCGTTACCCATTATACGTGGTGTGAGAATCATATCCTGTATTGTTTGCACCACTATAAAGACGACAGCCAGCAGCAACAGGCATAGCCAAACGGGTCTGTCGCTTTGTGCTGCTTGTATAAGTGATAAGATGATGCAAGGTGGTATGCCGAGTGCTTGCATATATGGTACGAGGTTGAGCATACCTACTATCAGTCCCATGGCTATACCCATAGGTAAGCCTATGATAGTGAAGCCGATAGCGAAGAGAACGCCAACACATAGAGCCACCATGGCTTGACCGCGAAAATAAGCATTCATATTGCGGTCTAAGTCTTGCATGAGCGTTACTATCTGCGTCTTATATCGTGCCGGTACATATTTCTGCCACGAGGCTCGCATATTAGGGAAGTCGATCATAAGGAAGATGAGATACATCAGTCCAATAAATATGACCATCAAGCCTGAGAGCCAACTCAATCCGCCGGTTATCCAATCGCCTATCTTAGGAACGATATTTTTGACGGCAGACTGTACCTCAGGTGAAGCGATGATGCTCTCTATGTTCCATTCTGCTGTCATAGTGTTGAGCCGTTCTTGCTGTTCGTCAGTAAGATACTTGTTGATGTCGAACTTGGCAACGTATGCTTCAAAGCCTGCTTTGGCTTGCCTTACTTGTGAGTTGATGGTGGGCATCATTGTGCTTATCAGACCTGTCACCACGAATATAACCGACAATAGTGTCAGCATCACTGCCAGCACTCGTGAACGAATACGGCATTTGGTTTGAAACCAACCCACTATCGGGTCTAAGATGTAGGCAATGAGCAAACTGACAAAGAATGGCAGCAGTATATTATACAGGTTTTCAAGCATATATATTCTGTTCTTGTTTGGTGTTATGACATCGTGTCAAGCGTCTTAGCTCGGCACATTCCGCTCTCTGTTATCTCAGCAGTTTTCCTACATATTTGAAGCCTTGTGCGATGAGGTCGAAGGTGTGTCTGTATTTTTGGAAGGTATTATATAAAGGTGTAACTATACCTTTGACCGTTCTTTCGACGAGGTCCATCTCTTTTTTCACGAAGGTTATATGTCCGTCTATTCTGTCCCACTGAATATCGGCGCGTCGTTGCATACGGTCGGTTTGGTATTCCAACTCTTGCAAGTTATGTATTTGGCTGAAGTCAGTCATTTTCTGCCTCCTTTCTTAATCGCTCTTCCTCTGCTATCTGTCCTTCTTTGGCGAACAACATCTTGCTTAGTCGTTTGATGAAGGGGTTGACAAACAGTATGGTACGAACTGATATAACGATGATGATGAGTAGGATGAACAGTGCTACGAACACGAGGCAAGCCGCCCAAACGGGCATACAACTTGACAGAGCGCTGATGGCGGCGATAGAGCCGAAGATGAGTGTGGCGAACACGCCTAAGATGACGGTTACCATCAGCAGCACGAAGCCTAACAGTCGGCTCACACCGCCTATAATGCGCAAACGAACAAGGCTGTACTGTGTAGTCAGCCACGAGCGCACATCGTGTTCAACTATGCCGACCAGTTCTTTTGTTTGGTCGTATGATGTGGGCTCGGTTATCTTATTGTCAGCCATTGTTATGCCTCCTCTTCTGTTTCGGGGGCTTGTGCGGTTTGCATACGTGCGTGTTGTTGCTCACAGTAGTTTTGCAACTTCGTTTTTGCTTCGCCGGCTATGCGTCGAACGTCTTGACGCAGTTCGGCACCGCTCTCCGGGGTTAATAACGCTGCTACGGCGGCACCTACTGCCGCTCCGATACCAAAGACTAATGTCGTTTTCAAAAAATCGCTCATAGTAATAAAGGGTTTGAGGTTGTTGATATGTATCGTCCCGTAATAAAGGTGATACTTATTATACAGATTGAGGGGACGGACTCCCTATTGGTTATCCTTATCCCCTCAATGACAGTTTTTTACATCTCCCACTGTTCGAGTGTGCCGAGCAGTTGGTCGAATGTTTTCACTTTGCTGTTTTCTCTTATCTTTTCTATCTGTTGTCCCACTGCTTGGTCGTATGTTTCGGCTTCCACGTCTCTTATCACGCCGAGAGCCACGGGCAGTGTCTGTTCGATGTCGGCATTATTAACATCGGTGAAGCGTTCTTGTCCCATCAGAGCCAGCATACGGTGCAGTGTCGGGTCTTCGGTGTGAGCGTCGTGAGTGAGTACGCGCTCATCGTCGGCTGCTACCACAATCAGTTGTGGTATGACACCTTTGGAATAGTCGAGAGCCAGACCTTTATCTTTGTTTGCGCCGAAGAGCATTTTTTCGCCGTGTTTGAGCAGGATGGTGCGTTCGGCACGTGTCTCACGGTCGGCTATCCAGTTGTGAGTGCCGTTGTTGAAGATAACGCAGTTGACCAAACATTCAACGACGGAAGCACCTTTATGTTGTTGTGCTTGTTTGAGACATTCGACGGTGTTAGGCATATCCACATCGAGTGTGCGTGCGAAGAAAGTACCTCTTGCACCCATTACCAGTTCGGCGGGTATGAACGGGCGTTCCACTGTGCCGAACGGACTGGATTTGGACTGGAAACCTTTGGGTGAGGTGGGTGAGTATTGTCCTTTTGTCAGACCGTATATACGGTTGTTGAACAGGCATATATTCAGGTCCACGTTACGTCTTATCTCGTGAATGAAATGGTTACCTCCAATAGCGAGGCAGTCGCCGTCGCCTGACATTTGCCATACGGTGAGTTCGGGGTGTGAGGTCTTAACGCCGGTAGCGATAGCGCCGCCACGACCGTGGATAGTGTTGAAGCCGTAGGTGTTAAGATAGTGAGGCATACGGCTGGAGCAACCGATACCGGATATAACGACGGTGTTATATGTTTCAACACCTATCTCTGCCATTGCTTTTTGCAGTGCGGCACATATAGCATGGTCGCCACAACCGGGGCAGAAACGTACATATTGGTCTGATTTGAATTGTGCTGCTTCCATAACTATAATGATTTAACGTGTTCAACAATACGTTCAACGGCGAAGGGTTGACCCATTATCTCGTTATACTGTTTGAAGTCAACGCCTGTCACTTTGGAGCGGAGCAGTGTGGCAAACTGTCCGTTGTTCAACTCGCACACAACCACTTTCTTATATTGTTTGATGATGTCGGCTGTGTTTTTAGGTAGCGGGTTGATATAGTTGAAGTGTGCCAGTGCGCAGTTCAACTCGTTGGCAGCGGCGTGCAGGTGTCCTTCTGTTGAGCCCCATCCTATTAACAGTGTGTCGCTCTTGGTGTTGCCTTGCACTGTGAGTAGAGGTATTCTGTCAGCCACTTGGTCCACTTTGGCTTGGCGTGCTTTGACCATGCGTTCGTGGTTTTCGGGGTTGGTGGAGATAGCACCTGTCTTGCTATCGCGTTCGAGACCTATGTTTCTATGTTCGAAGCCTTCCATACCGGGAACGGCCCAATAGCGCACACTACGTTCGTCGCGCAGAGCAGCGTTGTAGTGACCCTTGAGTTCTTGCGGCACGCCTTGCACTTTTATCTCAGGCAGTTCTGCCAGTTTAGGCAGTTGCCATAGTCCGGTGCCGTTAGCCAGATAAGTATCGGTCATCAGTATGACGGGTGTCATATTCTCCAATGCTATCTTGCAGGCCTCGTAGGCATATTGGAAGCAGTTGGCGGAAGTGGAAGCAGCGATGACGACGGCAGGACATTCGCCGTTGCGTCCATAGACGGCTTGCATCAGGTCGGTCTGTTCTGTTTTGGTAGGCAGACCTGTTGATGGTCCTCCGCGTTGTACGTCGATGACCACTAACGGCAGTTCAGCCATTACTGCCAAGCCTACGGCTTCGCTCTTGAGGCTCAGTCCGGGACCTGAGGTGGAGGTGCAAGCCAGGTCTCCTGCGAATGAAGCGCCGATGGCTGTGCAGACACCGGCTATCTCGTCTTCTGCTTGAACGACCATCACGCCCATATCTTTTCTTGCTGCCAGTTCGTGCATGATGTCGGTGGCAGGTGTGATGGGGTAGGAGCCGAGGAAGAGTCTTTTGCCGCATTTATGTGCTGCTGCTATCAATCCCCATGCTGTGGCTTTGTTACCGGCTATGGAGGTGTAGGTGCCGTGTGCGAGATCCTCTGCTTTCTCAACGGTGATAGTGTTGATATTGAGTGCTGTGTTGTTGCCGTAGTTGTAGCCGTCGGTCAGCACTTTGACGTTAGGTGCTATCAGTGCCGGTTTTTTGGCGAACTTACCTTCGAGGAAGTGAATGGCTTTGTCGATAGGTCTTGCAAAGAGCCAGCATACGACACCTAAGGCGAACATATTTCTTGATTTGAGCACTGCTTTATTGTCCAAACCGCTGTCTTTGAGGCTCTCTTTCGTCATTTGAGTGAGAGCGACGGGTACTATCTGCACTGTTTCGGGAATGCCCAACTCGGTGAAGGGGTTGTCGGTTTTGTAGAGTGCTTTTTCCAAGTCTTTGGCTGTGAAAGAGTCGGTATCCACAATCACCACTGCATTCTTCTTATACATACTCTCTGTTTCGTCGTAGCGTGCTCCAGCCACATTGAATTTGCTGCCTAATGTGCATACTTTCAATGCAGCGGCATTCATAGCCACGATTACGTCAGCCTTATCGCCCGGCGTATAGACGCCATTGCCAAGACATACTTGGAAGCCGCTCACTCCGCCTAAGGTGCCTTGTGGGGCACGTATCTCGGCGGGAAAATCCGGAAGGGTCGAAATCTCGTTGCCCAGGATGGCACTTAACGACGAGAACATATTGCCCGTGAGTTGCATACCGTCACCTGAGTCACCGCAGAATCGAACAACAACAGTTTGTTTTTGCATGACAAAAAGTGTTTTTTATTGATTGATAAATTGATTATGAGGTAGATAAAAGTAAAACCACTAACGATTTTATCTTTTTATCTGTTTCTTCTTTGCAAAAGTACGGCTCATTTTCCGATTGTGCAAATTTATGCGCAAAAATTATCGGTTGAGTTTGGTTTCTATCGCTTTTTTCAAGGTTTTTATGTTTTGGAGTGCAGTAAAGAAGTGTTGGACTTATAACACAATAGGCTGCACAAGGCAGCCATTGCGGATATTATCATTTAGTTATTCCATAGTGTTATTCTGTTACTTGTCCGTCTTTGAAGAGCAGTTTTCTGCCTTGATATTTTTCGGGCCAAGTTTGGTTGTGTGTTGACATGATGATGGTCATACCTGCTTTGCTTATGGAGTAGAGCAGTTCCATTATCTCTTGTCCTGTTTCGGGGTCGAGGTTTCCCGTTGGTTCGTCGGCGAGGATGACTTGTGGTGAGTTGAGCAGTGCTCGTGCTATAGCGACTCGTTGTTGTTCACCTCCGCTCAGGTGGTAAGGCATTTTGTAGGCTTTGTCTTCCATTCCCACTTCGGCAAGTATCTCTTTGGCGTGGTTGGTCATCACTTGTCGGTCTTTCCAGCCGGTGGCTTTGAGTACGAAGAGCAGGTTGTCCTCCACCGTACGGTCGGGTAGGAGTTGGAAGTCTTGGAAGATGATGCCCACTTTGCGTCTGAGGTATGGTATCTGACTTCGTTTGATGGTGTTGAGGTTGAAATCCAAGAACGAGGCTTGTCCGCTGTAGATGGGTACTTCGGCATAGAATGTTTTCAGTAGGGTGGATTTGCCGCACCCTACTTTTCCGTTCAGATAGACAAACTCTCCTTCATTGATTTGCAGGCTGACATCACGCAGGATGACTTGTTCGCGTTGCCGTATCTCCACCTGTTGATAATCAACTAAACTCATAGTGTCATTCTTCCTTTTTGTCGGCAACGGTGTTATCGGCTTTGTCGGAATTGTCGAGGTCGTTGATACGTTGTTCGAGTTCTTTGAGTTGTTTTTTGAGAGTCTCTATCTTCTTTTGCATATTGTCCACCAGGAGGTTGGCTGTTTTGCTTTTGCCGGTGAAGAAGAGGATATTGTTTTCTGCTGTTTTTATTTCTTGCGTTAGGTTGTCGTAGAGTTTGAGCAGTCTGTTTCGGTCGCCTGATTGCATAGTGCGTTCGTCTCGTGAGTTTCGTCTCTCGTTACGGTTTTGACGGTCGGTCTCACGTTTTTTATTGAAGAACTCGTCGCATAATGTGGTGAACTCCTGCCACATCTCGTCGGAGTATTTGCGTGGCACGGCACCTATTGTTTTCCATTCTTTTTGGAGTGCGATGATGGTGTTGGTCATGTTTTGCCATTCATCGCTACTCAGGGCCTCTTTCACTTTGTCGATGAGTGCACGTTTGGCTTTCATATTAGCGTTCATACTTTCTCTCAACTCGCGGAAGAAGGCTGTGCGTGCTTTGAAGAAAGCGTTGGTTAGAGCGCGATATTCCTCATAGATGGTTTGGTTCATTTTTTTAGGAGCGAAACCTATAGTGCGCCATTCTGTTTGCACGGTCTGCACTTTTTCTTGTGCTTCGTCCCATTGGCGCGGCGACTTGATCTGTTCGAGGTCTATGTTGCGCAGTTGTTCGAGCAGTGCTTGTTTCTTTTCGAGGTTTTCTTCCTCTTTTTTATGCAGTTCGTCGAAATAGGCTTGGTGTTTTTTGTTGATAACGGCACTGGCTGCTTTGAATCTGTTCCAAAGTTCTTCTCTCAGTTCGCGTGCCACCGGACCTATCTCAGCCCATTCTTCGTGCAGTTGTTGCAGAGCGCGATTGGCTTCCACTATGTTCTCGTTGCTGTCCAGTTTCTCGGCTGCTTCGCACAGCAAGGTTTTCATCTCGAGGTTCTTTTTGAAGTCGAGATCACGCAGCTCGATATTGATTTTCACCAGGTCGTAGAACTGCTCCTGATATTGCTGATATAGTTTCCATATCTCTTGTGCTTTGGGTGCGGGAACGGGTCCGATGGTTTTCCATTCGGCTTGCAGTTCGCGCATTTTCTGCACGTTGCCCATCACGTCGGCTGTCTCTGATTCTGCCATCTGTTTCATTTGTGAGAGTATGTTCTCTTTTCTGAGCAGGTTTTGTGCCATTTCTTCTTCTTGTTTGCGTGCCAATTCTTGCCGTTTCTGTTTGTAGGCGTTGAGCAGTTCTCTCATTTCCTGTTCTAACGAATCAACATCCGGCATCCAGCCATCGAGTTCTTCTCCGGCTTCTTGTGCTGCTTTTTCGGCGGCTGCTTTAGCCTCTTCCAACTCGCGGTGATAGATGCGGTAGAACTGACTTTTGAGTTGCTCCACTTGTTCTTTTACTTCGTTTACATCCTGTTCCAATAAGGAACGCATTTGCTCGACAAGAGTCTGTTTTTCGTTTTCCATAGTCGGTTTAATTAAGCGCACAAAGGTACGGTACATTTTTCTTTTGTGCAAACTTTTAAGCAAAAATCATTGTTAATTCACTTTTTTACCGTACCTTTGCGCGATTTATCACGATTAGTGATTGGTAATGCAGATAAAAGAATTATACGAACAACTGTCTCTTCACACCTCTGTCAGTGCTATCAAGAGTCAGTTACTTTCGCGACGGGAACACCTGTTGCTGACCGCTCTCCGTGCATCGGCTCGTGCTGTGGTGCTGAAGGCGTTGGAGCAACCGTCGTTGGTGGTGGTGATGACGAATGAGGATGAGGCTCAATATATGTTTTCCGACTTGAAGACGATAGGAACCAATGCTTTTTTCTTCTCCACTTCTCATCGCCGGTTGCGGCATAAGAAGTCGGCTGACTCCCGTCAGGCTGTGGATGAGGCTATGGCGGTGCAGCGAACGGAGGTGCTCTCTTACCTGTCCTCTCAACCGACGGAACCCTACATCATCGTCACTTATCCTGATGCTTTGATAGAAGAAGTACCGCCTATGGAGCAACTGAGCAATGCCACTATTCATATTCAAAAAGGCGAGAAAGTGCGTCAGTCGGACCTGGTGGAAAAACTTATAGATGGTGGTTTCGAGCGTGTTGATTTCGTATATGAACCGGGTCAGGTGGCAGTAAGAGGGGGTATAGTGGATGTGTATTCGTTTAGTCATGACAACCCTTATCGTTTGGATTTTTTCGGTGACGAGGTGGATTCCATTCGTGAGTTCGATATAGAGACGCAGTTGAGTGAGCAGCGATTGGAAGCGATTGATATAGTGGGTGATAGTACATTGGAGCAGGGTGGTGACCTTACTTCTTTTGCTCAATACTTGCCATCTTTCGTTGTTTGGGCGAGTGATGATTGGAGTATGGTTCGTTTTCGTCTTGACAGTGCTATCGGCGGAGTGAGCGGCAACGGTTGGCAGTTTGACGGCAGTACGCTTGAGATGCGCGACACCTCCTCGTTCGACACCTATGATGCCATCGCTTTCCATACCGAACAGCAGCCGCTTTTCCATAAGAACTTCGACCTGCTCACCGACGACCTCAAACGCCGTCTGAACGCCGGATACCGCGTCTATATATTAGCCGACCAACAGAAGCAGTGCGACCGTTTGCAGTCGGTGTTCGAGCAGTTGAATGCCGACATCAGTTTTATACCCGTCGATCATACTCTTCACGGCGGTTGGATTGACCACGATGCTCGTGCCGTTTGTTATACCGACCACGAGATCTTTGAGCGTTACCACCGTGTGACAATGCAGAGCGATAATGCCCGTAGAGGCAAGGCAGTGGTTACACTCAAAGAGATCAATCAGTTGCGCGTTGGCGACTATGTGGTCCATTCCGACCATGGTATAGGTCAGTTCGACGGACTGGTAACCACTTCGGTTAACGGTAGGCAGCAGGAGATGATCAAACTGACCTACAAAGGTGGTGACACCATCTTCGTCAGCATACATAACCTCCACCGTATCAGTAAGTACAAGGGCAGAGAGGGTACGCCTCCCACTATCTCCAAACTGGGTTCGGGTGCTTGGGAGAGGCTCAAGGAACGCACGAAAGATAAAGTAAAGGATATAGCGCGCGACCTTATTCAACTCTATGCCACGCGTAAGCGTCAGCCCGGTTTTGCCTATATGCCCGACGGCTATATGCAGCACGAGTTGGAGGCCTCTTTCCTTTATGAGGACACTCCCGACCAAGCCAAAGCAACACTGGATGTGAAACGCGATATGGAGAGTGCGATGCCGATGGATAGGCTCATCTGCGGCGATGTGGGTTTCGGCAAGACAGAGATAGCCATGCGCGCTGCTTTCAAAGCCGCCACCGACGGTAAGCAGACTGCCGTTCTCGTTCCTACCACCGTACTCGCACTGCAACACTATAACACTTTTCGTGAACGGTTTAAGAATTTCCCCGTCAAAGTGCAGTTTCTCTCACGAGGTAAATCGCCAAAAGAGACCAAAGAGGTGTTGGCTGACCTTAAAGAAGGTAAGATAGATATCCTTATCGGTACGCACAAACTGATAAGTAAGCAGGTGGTATGGCACGATCTGGGACTGCTCATTATCGATGAGGAACAGAAGTTCGGTGTTGCCGTCAAGGAGAAACTGAAAGCTTTGCGCACTAACGTGGATGTGCTCACTCTGACCGCCACACCTATCCCCCGTACCTTACAGTTCAGTCTGTTGGGTGCTCGCGACCTGAGTGTGATGACCACTCCGCCACCTAATCGTTATCCTGTACAGACCGAACTGCTCACACCCGACGACGAGGACTTAATAAAAGAGGCTATCGACCTTGAGATGGGTCGCAACGGACAGGTGTTCGTGGTCAATAACCGCATAGAGATGTTGCCTCGTATAGAGCGTCGTCTGCATGCTCTCTGTCCTGAGGCGCGTATCATCACCGCTCACGGACAGATGCCAACCGACGAGATGGAAGAACGTTTAGAAGCGTTCATCAACTACGACTACGACATACTCATAGCCACCACTATCATCGAGTCAGGCATAGACATACCTAATGTCAATACCATGATTATCTATTCGGCTCAACACTATGGTCTGAGCGACTTACATCAGTTGCGTGGACGTGTGGGCAGAAGTAACCGCAAGGCTTACTGCTATTTGGTGGCACCGGAGCGTGAACTGCTCACCGACGATGCTCGTAGGCGTTTAGATGCTCTTACCACCTTCGCAGAGTTAGGGTCGGGCTTCCATCTGGCTATGCAAGACCTTGACATACGCGGTGCCGGCAACTTGTTAGGTTCCGAACAGTCTGGTTTCATTGCCGACCTCGGTTATGAGACCTATCAGCGTATCCTTAACGAGGCGGTGGAAGAGATAAGAGATGAGATGGGTATGCCGCAAGGCGAAGAAGATAATGGCAATAGTTCGGCCGACATCACGCGCGAATGGTGCCACGATACACAGATGGAAAGCGACCTGCCACTCTCTTTCCCCAACACCTATATAGAGAACATAAGTGAGCGTATCACCCTCTATCGCGAGTTGGATTCGCTCAAGAGTGAAGCCGAACTGTCAGCCTTCCAAAAACGCCTTATCGACCGCTTCGGCACTATGCCCGATGAGGCTGCCGAACTGCTTAATGTGGTCAGACTCAGATGGATATGCTGCCGACTCGGTATAGAAAAAGTGTATCTGAAAAAAGAACATCTCACCCTCTATTTCGTTACTAATAACGATAAGTACTGGCATAGCGATGCCTTCGGCAAGATAGTCAGTTTCGTCTTTTCGCGTGCTTCCAGATGCCGAATGGTGGAAGATAAAGATAAACAAGGTAAGCCCACCGGCAAACGATATGCCGTGGTTGAACAAGTGAAAACAGTGGCAGGGGCTATTCACCTGCTCACCAAAATAGAAAACTCACAAGTAGAACATTAACCTATAAACCTTTAGTAGATTTAATACATAATGAAATACATAGGCATTATTCCTGCTCGTTATGGCAGTTCTCGCTTTCCGGGCAAACCGTTGGCTCTCATTGGCACCAAACCGATGATTGAACTTGTGTATGAACAAGCCTGCAAGGTGCTGTCCACCGTAGTGGTAGCCACCGACGATAGGCGTATCTACGACTGCGTTATCGGTTTTGGCGGTGAAGCCGTCATGACCCGCAGTGATCATACCTGCGGCACCGAGCGGTGTCTTGAAGCATGGAATCACCTGTCGGCATCGGCACACTACGAACCGACAGAGACCGTGATTGTCAATATCCAGGGCGACGAACCGTTTATCGATCCCGAAGAGATAAAGACCGTATGTCAGTGCTTTGAAAACGGTGCGAAGACGGAGTTGGCAACCCTCGTACAGCCCTTCGCTACTATGGATAGCATAGAAGTATTAGCCAACCCGAACACACCGAAGGTGGCTATTGCTTTTGACCGTGGAAGTGAGGAGCAGGGTAGGGCATTGCTTTTCTCAAGGAGTGTGATACCTTATATAAGAGGTGTGCAACAGGAAGAGTGGCTGCAAAAAGGCAGGTTCTATCGGCATATAGGACTGTATGCTTATCGTGCTGATGTGCTTCCGCTCATAACCGCTCTCCCGCCATCGACACTCGAAAAAGAGGAGAGTCTGGAGCAGTTGCGTTGGCTTGAAAACGGATATGAGATACGCGTCGCCGTCAGTCACGCTCAACGCACCTTCGGCATCGACACACCCGACGACCTGAAAAGAGCCAATGACTATTGGAAGAATATGCCAAAATAACAAAATATGAAAAACATTTTTCTTACTCTGTGCGCTATACTATTGGCTGTTTTGCCAGTCAGTGCGCAGAAAAACAATCAAACAAAGACGTTTGTGGCATACTTCTCTGCAACAGGGACAACACGTCAAGCCGCTGCCAAGTTGGCAAAAGAACATAAAGCCGCGCTGTGGGAGATAGAGGCAGCCGAGCCATATACGGCTGCCGACCTTGACTGGCGTAACAAACAGTCGCGTTCCTCACTTGAGATGAATGACGAAGAGGCTCGCCCTGCCATCAAGCAATGCACCAACATTATGCCCTACGACACCATCTATGTCGGCTATCCGATATGGTGGGGTATCTGTCCGCGTATCATCAACTCTTGGATTGACAACAACTTAGAGCAGTTGAAAGACAAGACGCTTATACCCTTCGCCACAAGTGGCGGCAGCGATGTACAC
Organism: Paludibacteraceae bacterium; assembly: GCA_017450685.1. GTDB lineage: Bacteria > Bacteroidota > Bacteroidia > Bacteroidales > Paludibacteraceae > Colicola. The sequence goes on along the minus strand of JAFSTB010000001.1, from coordinate 6,213 downwards.
CAGTCAGTGGAATACCTAAAGAAAACCTATCCCTCGCTGCATTGGGAGAAAGGGATGTTAATGAGATAATGCAAATAACAACTGAATATATTAAATTAAAAAGTTACACATTATGAAAAACTTGAAAGGAACAAAGACGGAGCAGAACCTTTGGGAGGCTTTTGCAGGCGAGTCAATGGCTCGAAATAAATACACTTTCTTCGCATCCAAAGCCAAGAAAGACGGATATGTACAAATCAGCAAAATCTTCGAGGAGACGGCTGCCAACGAAAAAGAACATGCCGAGATTTGGTACAAGTACCTCAACGGCGGCAAAGTAAGCGATACGACAGCCAATCTTGAAGATGCAGCCAACGGAGAGAATGCCGAATGGACGGATATGTATGCCCGTATGGCACGCGAGGCAAGAGAAGAAGGCTTTGACGAGATAGCGGAGAAATTTGAGCAGGTTGGAGCCATTGAGAAACACCACGAGGAGCGCTACCGCAAACTGCTCAAAAACATAGAAGACAAGGTTGTTTTCTCCCGCGATGGTGACTGCATCTGGCAATGCTCCAACTGCGGGCATATAGTGGTCGGCAAACAAGCCCCCGACGAGTGTCCCGTCTGTCACCACGCACAAGCTTACTTCCAACTGCTTGCAGAGAACTATTAAACAGCAATATACTATGTTTACCTTAATTACTCTACCCTTCGAACTAACGGCATTGCAGCCCGTTATAAGTGAGCAGACCTTGTCGTTCCACTACGGCAAACACCTGCAGGCATACGTTGATAACCTCAACAAATTGATAGTAGGTACGGAATACGAGCAGATGCCGCTTGAAGAGATTGTCTGCAAGTCATCAGACGCCATCTTCAACAACGCCGGACAGGTGCTGAACCATAATATGTATTTTACGCAGTTCGCACCGCTCAATGCCGGTAGTCATACACCGCATGGACGCATATTGGATGCCATCACCCGCGACTTCGGTTCACAGGAGAACTTCAAGCATGAGTTTGAGCAGAAAGGTACAACCTTGTTCGGTTCGGGCTGGGTATGGCTGTCGGTTGATAATGACGGCAAACTTGTTATCACGCAGGAGCTGAATGCGCAGAATCCCGTTACGAAAGGTCTGCGTCCGCTGCTGACAATGGATGTATGGGAGCATGCTTATTATCTTGACTATCAGAATCGCCGTGCCGCACACTTGCAAGCTTTGTGGGAGATAATAAACTGGGAGGAGATAGAGAAAAGGTATATCACATTGAGTCGTTGATAAATATTGTCTATTTATACAAGTGTTTACATCAATAGAAATATGTGCAGGAGCTGGTGGTCAAGCTTTGGGGCTTGAGCAGGCCGGTTTTGAGCATATCGCATTAGTTGAGTATGAGAAAGAGTATTGCGACTGTCTCAAACGTAACCGTCCTCACTGGAACGTAATATGTATGGATGTACATTCTTTTGATGGAAAACCTTATCATGGGAAAGTGGATTTATTAGCAGGTGGAGTACCATGCCCACCTTTTAGTATTGCAGGGAAACAACTCGGTGCATCAGATGAGAGGGATTTATTTCCGGAAATGTTGCGTTTAGTGGATGAGATTCAACCAAGATTGGTAATGATTGAGAATGTGAAAGGTTTGTTATCTCCGAGATTTAATGCTTATAGAAATTCGATTATGTGCCGATTGCGCAGTTTGGGATACAACGCTCACATTAAGTTGCTTAATGCTTCAGAATATGGAGTGCCTCAACTTCGACCACGAGTAGTAATTATTGGTATCTCAAAGAGCATTGAAGACACTTTTTCGTACCCATCTGTAAATATTAAAGAAAAACTGACAGTTGGTGATGTACTTTATGACCTGATGGCAGAAAACGGTTGGGAGAAAGTATCAGTGTGGCGTGAGCAGGCATCATCAATAGCTCCAACAATAGTTGGCGGAAGCAAAAAACATGGTGGCCCTGATTTAGGTCCGACAAGAGCGCGTCAAGCTTGGGCAGAAATGGGAATAAACGGTAATGGCGTTGCGGATGAAGCACCGGCAAAAGGCTTTGAGGGTATGCCAAAACTGACACCGCGAATGATAGCACGCATTCAAGGTTTTCCTGACGATTGGAGTTTCGGGGACAAAAAGACAAGAGCCTGCCGTATGATTGGGAATGCCTTTCCACCGCCTGTAGCGAAAGCTGTAGGACAAGAACTTATAAAAGTATTAGAAAATGGAATCAATAATAGCCAAAGCGCGTAAAGAATATCATGTTCATCTGTTAGAAAGTGAGGTACTGATAATAGATGCTAACGGTGTGCCGAGCAATGCGGATAAATCGTCTGAATTATCGAAATTTATTGCACGGCATATCGCTGACAAACTGATGGCAGAGGTACATGAGAAGATGCAGGGTCAGTCGTCAGGTGCCAAATTTGAACAAATAAATATGGATTTTTTGCAATCCACATTTCCACTGCTGACAAATCTGCGTCCGGGCAAATGGCATATTGCGAAATTAGGAAACAGAAACGCAATTAAAACAAGTAGTTTTGTTCAGTATGCCCATCTTGATTCATTAAGCAGTTTTATAAAGCAGAATGCAGAACTTGCTGCCAGTTTGGGAAATGACTATATGGTTGCGCCGGATATTGTCGTATATCGAGATACAGAAGAAGATGCAATTATAAATATCGACGAAATAATTGTAGATGAGAGTGTTTGTAAATTATCTGACTTGAGAAGAAGCAATAATATATTGCCGATATTACATGCTTCTATTTCAGCTAAATGGACTATTCGCAGTGACAGAGCGCAAAACAGCAGAACCGAGGCATTGGGACTGATACGCAATCGAAAGGGGCATTTGCCGCATATTGTGGTAGTAACCGCAGAGCCGTTACCATCACGGCTTGCTTCGCTTGCATTAGGAACTGGTGATATAGATTGTGTCTATCATTTTGCTCTTCCTGAATTGCAAGAAGCGGTTACAGCATCGGGCGCAGAAGATTCTATTGAAATGTTAAAGATTCTTGTAGAAGGAAAAAGATTGAAGGATATCAGTGATTTACCATTGGATTTGGCGATATGATTTACACAACTTTATGACTGAAACGAATCGTATAGAATTCAAGCGTGAGTTGGTGTGCGAACTCGACAAAAAAAATAGAATGTGCGTTAATTAGAATATTCAGACCTTGAATTTGAACTGTGGTCACAAGCAATAATCAATATCGCAGAGGAATAAGTATAAAGCAAATAGAAAATCCACATAGATTTCTAACCAACATGACCGAGACCAGCCGAATAGAACACAGATTATAGATAAATACGCAACATACCATTTTATGACACAGCAACCGAATAGAGGGAAAATAGTTATTTATCGTGCGCCGGATGGTGCGTTGATACTGCCTGTTAAGGTAGAACGGGAGTCTGTATGGCTTACACAGAACCAAATAGCAGAATTGTTCGGCGTGAAGAAAGCTGCTATATCCAAACATATCAGTAATATAGTGAATAGCCATGAGCTGGAACTCAATCAAGTTGTTTCCAAAATGGAAACAACTGCCGCAGACGGAAAGAACTATTTAGTGAATTACTATAATCTTGATATGATTATATCCATCGGCTACCGGGTTAACAGCATATTTGCAACTCAATTCCGTCAATGGGCAAATAAGGTGTTGAAGGAATATATCACTAAAGGTTATGCCGTCAATGAGAAGCTGCGCAAGTCCCAACTTGTCGAACTTCGGCAGTTAGTACAGATAGTCGGGCGGACATTACAAAACAAGGCACTTTTAGACGATGGTAAATCGGTAGAAGATGCAGCAAACGAGCAAACAGCCCTGTTTGATGTTGTGGTAGACTATACTTACGCTCTTGATACACTTGATAACTATGATTATGAGCGGTTGTCCATAGAAAAGACTACGACAGAAGAGCAGTTCCACGCAACCTATGAAAATGCGATGCAGACTATTGATTCTTTGCGGCAGAAATTCGGTGGCAGTACCCTTTTCGGGAATGAGAAGGACGACTCATTCAAGAGCAGTATAGGGCAGATATACCAAACTTTTGATGGTAAAGAACTCTATCCGAGTGTGGAAGAGAAAGCGGCAATGTTGTTGTATTTAGTAACAAAGAACCACTCATTTTCAGATGGTAACAAACGCATTGCGGCTACTTTGTTTTTGTGGTTTCTGCATAACAACGGTATTCTTTATCGCGAGGACGGCACCAAACGCATAGCCGACAACACACTTGTGGCACTCACGCTGATGATTGCCGAAAGCAGGACAGAAGAGAAAGATACGATGGTAAAAGTGGTGGTAAACCTTATTAATCAGGAAAATGAATAATAACAGATATGACCGAAACCAACCGCATAGAATTCAAACGGGAACTGACACGCGAATACAACGATAAACAGAACGATATTTAAGCAGTAATGAGACAAACGATATTCATAAGCAGTGTGCAATCGGAGTTTGAAGCCGAGCGCAGCATGATAGCCGAATACATACGGACAGACGCTTTGTTTGCACGATACTTTGAGCCATTCCTTTTTGAGGAGTTGCCTGCGCAAGATGTGTCCGCACAAAAGGCGTATCTTGATGCGGCATCAACTGCTGATATATATATCGTTCTTGTGGGTGAGCGTTATGGTTATGAAGACTCTGAAGGTGTTTCTCCTACAGAACGAGAGTATGATATAGCAACCGAAAATAGTGCTTATCGTTTGGCTTTTGTTAAGGATGTTGAAAAACGCAATTCCAAAGAGGAAAAATTTAAGAATAAGATAGAACAAGATATTACTCGTAATCCGATTCTGTTTTCAACGATTGATGAGTTGCGCAATAATGTGTATGCGGCACTTGTTCATTACTTGTTTGTGAAAAGGAAATTGATTAGCGGTCCGTTTGACGCTTCGTTGCATCCGATTGCTTCATTGGCAGATTTAGATAAAAACAAGATACGCCGATTTGTAGGTCTGGCTCGTGAGAAACGCAAGTTTCCGATACAATATAGCGAAGAGCATATCCACACTATCTTGAGTAGTCTGCACCTAATTTCTGATAATGATGAAGTAACCAATGCCGCTCTGCTTTTATTTGGAAAAGATGTACAGAAATGGTTTATCAGTGCAACAATCAAATGTGCTCATTTCCCGACAGAGTTGATGTCTAAGCCAATTTTGTCGCAACAACTTATAGAAGGTGATGTATTTGAGGTGATTGATGGTGCGGTTGATTTTGTATTGAGTAAAATAGATGCCCGCGTTGGTGAACGCACTCAATCCGCCCAAGCTGATATCCGCTATGAATTGCCGATACAAGCGGTTACAGAAGCAATCGTCAATGCTGTCATTCACCGCGACTATACAAGCACCGGTTCTGTACAAGTGATGTTGTTCAAAGACCGTTTGGAAGTTTGGAATCCGGGAAGGTTGCCATACGGAATAACTCTTGCTAAATTAAGCGGTGAACATAATTCAATTCCGGTTAATCCTTTATTAGCGCGACCTGTGTATCTTGCAGGATATATTGAACAATTAGGGACAGGTACTACTGACCTCATTAATCGCTGTATAGAGTATGGTTTGCGTGAACCAGAGTTCTACCAAAACGAGAATTTTCGTACAATCATTTGGAGAAAAACGAGCAACCATGATACCAACCATGATACCAACCATGACAGCAACCATGATGAGGTGTTAAGTAACAACAAATCAAACGAAAACAAAATTGTTTATGACGAGGAAATTAACACACTTTCCAATCAGGTTAGGCGTGTGGTTTTAGCACTTGGCAATGCTCAACTTACTCGTGAAGAACTGCTTGACAAAATGGAGTTAAGGAATAGGGGTAACTTGCGTGAGCGATATATCAATCCGGCTGTTGAAGCAGGGTATGTAAAGCTTCGTTTCCCTGATTCATTACAAAGAAAAGACCAAGCTTATTATCTTACCCGAAAAGGTATAAAATTGCTCAATAAGCTAAAGAAATTAGGAAATAACTAAACAATATACTTTCAACAATCAAAACAAACTATACAATCATGGCAGAAAAGAAAAAGAAATTCATGACAATGGATGGTAACGCTGCTGCTGCGCATATCGCGTATATGTTCACAGAGGTGGCTGCTATCTATCCTATCACTCCGTCGTCGCCGATGGCGGAGAATGTTGACGAGTGGGCTGCTCAAGGCCGCAAGAACATGTTCGGCGAG
>JAFSTB010000030.1 GCA_017450685.1 Paludibacteraceae bacterium | reverse complement strand
TTTCGGGACATTTTCGGGACACTTTAACCGAAAATCCGCCGTAACTTATTCAGTTACAACGGATTAGAGTTTTTGTCTTAAGCTCCCCACGACACTCGGAACCACAATCCGATGCTCTGCCAACTGAGCTAAAACCACCATTTAGCAATCCGATTTCGGCAACTACTCATCGCCTCTTATCTCAATTGCGGCTGCAAAGGTAAGGCAAGATTTTTAATTGTGCAAATATATGCGCAATTTTACGCAAAAAAATCATCCTACAAACATAAAGCACAATAGGTTATTCGCGTTTGAGAGTTAAATAGCAACAAACAATAATGCTGAAAAAACAAGATATGGCATAATTTTTGTCCTACAATATCTTGATAATCTAATAAAGGCAATTCTGACGCGAAACTCACTCTTATTTATGAATACCGACAATATCGTACCGGTTAAGAAAGAGCACTTGCTCCTAATGCAAGTGCTGTGTTGGTTAGGACCGGGTATCAAGATCCTCATCACCGGCATACAGGCACTACGTCAAGTGAGCACCGTTCATCCCCACCGTGTGTGGTGGCTTATACTGACAGCCATTGTTGTTGCCATCCTTTTCTCGCTGATGTTCAACAACTTCGTCAAGCGTTACACGGCACGCATACTGAACTTCCCCGAACGGCGCAAGTCGCTCTTCGCTTTCTTCGACCTACACGGATATATACTTATCTTCTTTATGATGGGGTTGGGCATATGCCTTAAGTTCATACCCTTTATTCCTACGGAGTTTTTTGCAGGTTTCTATCCGGGTTTGGGTACTGCTCTTTCCATTGCCGGACTGCGTTATTTGTTCAGTTGGTTCCACGCTTCCACCGCCAAACGGATATGACCGTAGTTCACTTCTTCATCCATGAGAGCATGCAGTTCGCTCAAGGTGTTGGCATCAGGATGGTCTAAAATAGTTTGGTGGACACGACGGATGACGTCGGCAGGTACAATCGTTTCCACATCCACTTCACCTTGTGCCACTAAATAAGCCAAGTGAGAATAGATAGTGGAAGTGGTCAGTCCTCTTTGCCGGGCTATGGATTCGGGTGAATGGCCGGCGCGATAGAGGTCAAGCGTTATTTTGTAGGTCTCACCTTTCTCTTTCTTAGGTTTCTTAGCCGTTTCTTTTTTAGGTTGCACCGTTGGTTGGCGTTTCACGGTCTGTTGGGTTGGTTTGCCGAAGAGCGACTGCACTTCCATAGGCGGACAGACGAACTCTTTTTTTGCTTTCAGATATACTTCCGTACTTGCTTGCTCAGCCATTGCACAGATAAAACATATCTTCTGATGTATCATCAAATACAGGTCGTTCAAGAAGACCTGAAAATCGGCAGCATCGGCTTTGTTTTTGCATCTGACGGGCAATGTACTGATATGCAGTGCTATGAGTGTCAGTTTAGGCACGAACCAGTCGGTGGCTTGTTTGAGGCGTTGCTGCAAAGCCGAATCATCGTTGGACATCAGCAGTCGTTGCAACTGCGGCTGAAAACGGTTGGCAACGGACACCACCTCCTCCAAATCGTTTTTCTGAGCAGCGAGGAAAGGCATAGTCAGTTCGTTGAAAGAGACGGTCTTGGCTACCTCACTCACCATGTTGTCCACAAGTGTCACTGCCCGACGGAACTCGAACAGAGAGATGAACAGTTGCAGTCGGTACTCCCACTGTGCTTTGGACAGTGACTGTTGCACGGCGGCGATGGCAGGTTGCGACTGCGTATAACGTATCACTTGCGGGTCGTTGGCGAGCGCCACCTGTTGAAGCGGCGTGGAGAGGACGATACCTTCTAATGTGCGGCAACGCGACAATGCCACATACACCTGACCGGCTGCAAAAGCACGAGCGGCATCGATGATAACACGGTCGAAAGTCAGACCCTGACTCTTATGGATAGTCACTGCCCAAGCCAAACGCAGCGGGTATTGCAAGAACACTCCTAACTCTTCTTCCACTATCTTGCCCGTTCGACTATCTTCACTATAACGTATGTTCTTCCACTCCATACGCTCCACCGCTATCAATCCATCCTCACACTGCACTATTATATCCCCTTTCTCTATGCTTTTCACTGTCCCTATCTTGCCGTTATAGAAACGTTTGTCTGACCTCTCGTCATTGCGAATGAACATCACTCGCGCACCTTCCTTGAGCGTCAGGACAGCATCCGTGGGGTAGTTGTTCTCCGGAAAATCGCCTATCACATCGGCTTTGAAGGTGAAAGAGCCCCCTTTGAGTTGAGACAGTTCCTGCGCGTTGATAGTGTCGGCTATATGGTTATGGGTGGTGAGGGTGATATGAAAATCGTCTTCCGTATTGCGAAATGCTGGCAAGTAGCGTGAGTTGAGCATCTGACGACTTTCTGGTGATAACCTGTTCTCACGCACCTCGTTAAGCAAACTGACAAAAGAGGCGTTGCGCTGACGAAAGACGTGATCGAACTCTATATATACGGGTTGCAACTGCTGCATGACCTTGGCATGGAAGAAATACGGTCCGTCGTAGTATTTAGCCATCATCTGCTCATCATCGCCACGTGTTACCACCGGTGATAGTTGAAACAGGTCGCCTATCATCACCACCTGCACACCGCCAAAAGGCAGGTTCTGACGGTACTTATATCGTCGTAGAACGGCATCTATGGCATCTAATACGTCGGCACGGACCATACTAATCTCGTCGATAACAAGCATCTCAATATGATAAAGCATCGTGCGTTTGCGCTGGGTCAGACGCTGCTCGGCAAACATCTGATGATACGACTGCGGCGTGGGAACGAGGGTACGAACGGGCAACTGAAAGAGCGAGTGGATAGTCATACCGCCGGCATTGATGGCTGCCACACCTGTCGGTGCCACCACAGCCATCGTCTTAGGCGACTGCTCACGCAACCTGCGAAGAAAAGTGGTCTTACCCGTACCTGCCTTACCGGTGATAAAAAGCGGACGAGAGGTGTGTAAGGCATATTGCTCTGCCAAACGATAAGCGTCAGTATGAAAGGATGTGGATTCCATTGAAGAAAAACTGTTCATTGAGAGTGAAGAGGAAAAACCGTAGGCTGCCATCACGGCGTTTATAGTTGTTTCGTCATTTCGTTCAAGGCAAGGAATCGGTATCTTTGAGTATGGTGCGGCAGGTCGTGGAAACGTTGTGCTATGACTTGCGCTATCTCCTCTCTTTCAAATGTTTCCGACTTCGGTTCCAACAATAGCAGCCTTCCGTTGGAACACGTCTCGAAATACACACCTTGCGGTTTGAAGTATTTGGAATGAGGGTCATAGGGCTTGGGAAAACCGTCTTTGAGCAGGATAACAAGCGGATAACCCGCCACGCGCAACGCCTTGCATATCTGCTTCTTGCCTTCGGATATGCCCGCACTGACAAAAACAACCCCGCAGTCGGCTTGCCGCAGGCACTCGCGTTTCTTTTTGTCTATCTGAGCCTGTATCAGCGACCGCGAGCATTGCACCAACTCTTTCAGAGGATAGTCAAGCAGGAACAGATTACCCAAAGCCGTAAAGACCAGCCCGTTTTTTTGCACATCCTGCCGCAGCCGGAACAGTTCGGGGTTCGCCCGTTTGAGCACGAGCCGTCGCGGATTGTCGGCGATATAGCGTTTGAGTTGCTCCAACTGTCCTTTGTGGGTGAGTATGCGGTCGTGGTACTCGGGAGCAAAAAGCATTGTGCTCGCGGGGTGAACCGCGAGAGCAGAACCCTCACCGACCATCGCTTCGGTTCTGCTCGGCGGGTTCATCCCCGCCGCCTTTTTTGAGCATTGTCTCTTGAAATAGCCGACATAATACCCCAACGGCAAGGCTATCCGCTCTCTCACCCGCAGCAACACATGGATATGGTCGGGCATAACCACGTAGGTATAGATCTCCGCGCTTTCAAAACCCTTGTATGTCGGCATTAGCATTACCTCTTCCGCCACTGCCTTCCCAAGCGGGGTCAGGTCTATATGTGCTTCCGTTCCTTTCCCTTCAAGTTTTCCCAACAGCGGCAGCCTGTCCTGCGTTACCAATGTGAGCATATAGATAGTCGGCGCGCAGTAGTCGTGCCATTTGGCTCGAAGCAGATGTATCTTCTCTTGTTCGTACCGCCACCCCTTATCCGTGTGTAAGAGTTTCGCCATATCCGTTTGTTTTCCGTTTTTCGTATTACGTTTCGATTCTGCGCGCGGGGTTATTTTTTTCGATTTCGCTCGCGGGGTTATTTCCCCGCGCCTGTCATTTCCTGATACATTCGGAACAGCCGTGCGACACACTCGCTTTCGGTCATTGCGGGCGGGAATCCATACGCTGCCATCACGGCACGGTCGTTCTCTTGATGGGCTTTACGCAGTTCCGGCGGCATCGTTACCTCGTCGTATAAGTCGGCAAGACTGCAATCGGGATATTTGGCGCGGGCATCGAGAATGGCTTGGGCAGTACTTGGAACGCGGTCGTCCACGCCCGCATTCATCGGCCACGGGAAGTTGTTATACACA
>JAFSTB010000029.1 GCA_017450685.1 Paludibacteraceae bacterium | reverse complement strand
GTCAATGTAGTCCGTTTGTAGTTTGCGCAGGCTCTCATCGATACTCTTTGCTGCACGTTCTTCACCGTTGTTGGACACCCACACTTTGGTAACAAGGAAAAGGTCCTTGCGGTCAATGCCGGACTTGGCAACTGCCGCTCCGACACCTTCTTCATTATAATACGCCTGCGCGGTGTCAATCAGCCGGTAGCCGACCGACAGGGCATCACTCACACACCGCTCCGCTTCCTCGGGCGGCACCATAAACACGCCGTAACCCAGCAAGGGCATTTCGACGCCGTTGGATAGTTTGATTGTTACCATACTTAGAATCCTGCGTTTTTGAGCCAGTTTTCTACTTTTGCTTTGTTGGTACGCACTTCATGACCATAGATGGAGAATCCTTTCTGCACAGAGGCGTTCGGGTACGCACGGCGAACATCGTTGACGCATGAGCCGAGACCGCTTCCTTCGTGGGTGGTGAACGGATAGATCGTTTTGCCGTTCAGGTCATAGCGGTCGAAGAAGGTGAACATTACTTGCGGGTACGTTCCCCACCAAACGGGACCGCCGACGAAGATGACGTCGTATTGGTCAAGGTTCTCCAGTTTGCCTTCGAATGCCGGACGTGCATCGGCGTACTGCTCTTCTTGCGCAAGGTCGCAAAGCGGTTTATATGCCATGCCGTCGTACTTATGGGTGACAATCTCAAACTGGTCGGCACCCGTCAGTTCGCTGATGTAATCGGCAACAATCTTGGTGTTGCCCACTTTGATGTTTCCTACTGCGTAGTTGTCTCCGGCATGGGAGAAAAAGACCACAAGACATTTTTTCATTTTATCATTTACCATTTGTTCATTTGTTTTAGTTGTTTGCGCATTGCAACCCGTCAGGGCGACGATGCTTACGAGGATAGTTAAAAAGAGTTTTCTCATTGTTCCTTTGTTAATTAGTTTCCTTTGGTGGAATGGTTTTGATGACTTTGGCAGGGTTGCCGGCGACGATGGTGTTGGCAGGGACGTCTTTGGTCACCACGGCTGCAGCAGCTACGACGGCGTTCTCGCCGACCGTCACGCCCGGTAGGATAGTAGCCCCGGCACCCACCCAAGCATTCTTACAGATACGCACGGGCTTGCAGATGAGAATCTGGCGCTCGTAGAGGTCGTGGTTATTACTGATGAGTTGCACGTTCGCAGCAATCATCGCACCGTCCTCGATGGTGATACCGCCGCGCGACATCATCAGACAATCCGGCATAATCATGACGTTTTTGCCGATATGCACCATATCAAAGCATACACCTTTCAAAGGCGGCTGTACGATAGCTCCCTCGCCGAGATTCTCGCCAAAAAGGGCTTTCGTCGCTTCGATATTCTCCGGCGTGAAAGGAACGGTCTGGTTGAATGCAAATAGTTTGCGGCCCTGCTCTATATACGCCGCTTGCGCTTCGGGTGTCGTCACCCGCGGATCTACACGAAATTCTTCCATATTACAAACTGTCAATTAAGATTTGTTTAATATCATGCTCCGTGAGAGGCGCGTAAGCGTTCTCCAGTCCTTCATTTATAGCGATATGGTGTGCCATCTCGTCCAGACGGCTCTCGTCGATACCCACTTCGCGCAGGTGCATCGGGATGTTAATAGACTCAAAGAACGCGTAGGTCGCTTCGATGGCTTTGTTGGCAATCTCCCATTGGGTCAGCGAGGGGTCGATGTCAAAGACGTTAATGCCGTACTTGACGAACCGCGGCAGGGTGTGCTCATTGAGGATATGCTTCATCCAACGCGGTGTGATGATAGCTAATCCCTCGCCGTGAGTGATGTCGTAGTACGCAGAGAGGGCGTGCTCAATGCCGTGGCAGGGCCAGCCGGACTCGCTGTTGCCGAGTGCCAGAATACCGTTGCAGCCGTAGGTGCAGGCGAGCATCATCTCCGCGCGGGCTTGGTAGTCCTCGGGGTTAGCGATACACTTGCGGCCGTTCTCCATGAGCGAACGCAGCATGGACTCGCAGAAACCGTCGTTGAGGAGCGTAGTGTCTTCCGCAAAATACTGCTCTATGGTGTGGTTCATTGCATCGGCGATACCCGCTGCGGTCTGTTTCTTGCTGACCGAGAACGTATAGGTCGGGTCGAGGAACGAAACGGCTGGGAACAGATGGCGGTCCATATAACCGATCTTGTCGTTGGTCTCCGTGCGGGAGATAACGCCGCCGCAGTCGTACTCGCTACCGGTAGCCGCAAGGGTGATAATATCCACAATCGGCAGGGCTGCCTGGGCTTTCACCTTGTAAGAAATGAGGTCCCACGGGTCGCCGTCATAGCAGGCACCGGCAGCAATCGCCTTGGAGCAATCGAGTACAGAACCGCCGCCGACCGAAAGAATCACATCCACCTTATGTTCTTTGCACAGCCGCACACCTTCCAATACCGAAGGATCATATTTCGGATTCGGCTGAATACCGGGCAGTTCGATAATCTCAAAATCTTTCAGCGTCTCACGCACATACTCATATAAACTGCCTGCTTTACCTCTGAAAGCCGGTATCTTCTTTATACTGCCTCCACCATAAGTAAGGAGGATTTTCTTGCCGAACGCACTCATCACTTTCTGCAGTTGCTCTACTACGCCTTCTCCAAAAATAAGGCGCGTTGGTGTCTGATAATCAAAGATTTGCATATCGTTTAAATTTTTTATATAAAAAATGCTGCACAATCAGTTTATTTCTGGTTTCTAAGCGACTGCAAAATTACGGCGATATCCGAAATCAGCACTTACACCGATTGCGGATATTTTTGCACTTTTCGCCGAAAACGCTTTGAAAGATTCAACTATTTCAATGTTTTTTTAGTTTGACACTACATCCTGTTTGGGAAGATACCGTAATGGAATCTTAATAATCGGCAATGACTTTCAACTACTTCTCGAACAAGAATTAGTAGCAAAAAATGAGTAGAAATGCTCACTCAAACGCACAAAAACACAAAAAAATTGCTCACTCTATTGCGCAATTCAAAAAAATGTACCTTTGCAGCCGTCTTTTGGAGCGCGGTCGTCCTCGCCCGCAACCAAAACAAAAACTGATAATAACAGATTTGTTATATAGAAGCCATAGCAGATGCAGAATTTAAGTTTGTATTTAATTGTTTTGCTACTACAAAGATATAAATAATTTTCTGATTATCTGCTATTTTTCTTTACTTTTTTCTCAAAAAATCAATCTTTCAAAGAATATTTTAGATGCTGATGAAGCATCTAATGATTATGTAATATCCACATTATTTGATGTTGGAAACTTTAGTTAGTTGAATAAAAATCGTATTTTCGTGCAAGGTGTTGCGCGGTAGCATATTTTAAATATGACCTATACGCCAAAATCGACGATAAGGCTATAAACAAAACCATCGGTTGGCTTGGGTAATGCCAACCGATGGTTTTTGTTTTGCGGAAAGAGAGGGATTCGAACCCCCGAACCCTTTCGGGTCAACGGTTTTCAAGACCGCCGCGATCGACCACTCCGCCATCTTTCCTCGTAGCGGCTGCAAAAGTACGGCAAGATTTTCAATGCTGCAAATTTTTTGAGAAAATTCTGTTTGCGACCACTAACTGAGGTTTACCTTTAAGGCGAAAACCGATAAGGTAGTTGTCGGTGCCGTCAGTGATATGCAGTTTGTGCTGCAACTGTTTGGCTGTTAAGGGGTAATTGCGGCAAAGGACATTCATTTTCGCACCTTTTTGAGGCTTCTGTTCTGTGGTGATAAACACTTTTCCCGGAAAATCGGCAATCAGAGTATCGGATGTGTATAGTTGCGTGTTAGGGTCTAATTTTTCCAAATGCCAATGTTCGCTTATCCGTTTGTGAGCGCCGGCTTTGAGCATTGCGGCAGACGGTTCGTAGAGATAGGTCTTTACTCTATCTGCATAGAGGCACTGTGCTTGTTGTTCTTCCCGTCGGGTGAAAGCGAAAGAGAAAGAGGTTGTTAAGTCGCTGACAATCACGGTGTCACAAGTTGCGTTATTTGCTTTTTGCAGTAGCATTTCTTTCACCTCGTCTGCTACGGCGACAATATGTGTTATAGCGTCAGTATTTAATTCTCTTATGGCTAAGACGGGGTCCAACATCGGCGAGAGTTTAAGCAGCCAATGTTTGGCACGCTGTTGTATAAGCGGCATTAGTGATACGATATCAGGTTGGCAATCAGAGAGTAGGAATACTTTTTTGCCTTCGGTATTGCGCCGTGCGGGGTCGGCATAGATGAGTGTCTTTTCGGGAGTGAGTGATTGCCAGAAGGAGTGGTCGGATAAGATGTTTTCAGCAGTGGAGTGGTGTGCTGTGACATTGGCATTGAGGCAGTTAGTGTTGTGTTGCATTATGCGGCAGAGTGTCCCGTCCTGTTCCACGTAATGCACTTGCTTGGCTATCTTGCTCATATACAGACTGTCAATGCCAAAACCGCCTGTCAAATCCACCACCGTATCAATATCCAAAGACTGAATCAGTTGTGCTTTGTACGTTGCAGTGGCTTCACTGCTGCACTGTTCGAGGTTGAGATGTGGTGCAAAAGTGAAGCCTGGTGTCTGACATAGTTGCGGCAGTTTGCGTTGCATACGTTGTCTGCCGTCGATCTGTTGCAGACAAAAGAGCCATTGTTCGTTGTTAAGTGCCGGAAAACGTTGTCGTTGCAGAGCCAACTGCCGGACATCGTCGGCGGCATGTGCTTCTATAAATTCGGTGATAGACATTGTGCGTGGTGGTTTGGCTGTGCAAGCAAGAAGAAGAAAATCGTGCAAAGGTATTGATATTTTTGTCGGTTTGCAAAATCTTCCGTACTTTTGCAGGGATTTTTCAGATAGTTACGTCGAATATGAAACGTTTTTTTTCTCTTTTTTCATCGCTTTTAATATCGTTTTTCTTGTTTGCCGATAAGTTGCCTTCCTACGTGCAATACATTGAGCAGTACCGTGATATAGCGATTGAGCAGCAGCGTCTGCACCGTATTCCCGCTTCTATCACCATGGCGCAGGGTATCCTTGAGTCGGGTGCAGGCAAGAGTGAGTTGGCGCTAAAGGCGAATAACCATTTCGGTATCAAGTGTACGTCGGATTGGAAGGGTGAGTCGTATAGGCATGATGACGACAAGAAGAACGAGTGTTTCCGCAAATATCGCCATGCTTCCGAATCGTATGAGGATCACTCCAGGTTCTTGCTTAGAGACAGGTATAAGCAGTTATTCAGTTTGCCTTTGACCGACTACAAAGGTTGGGCACGTGGACTTAAGCAGTGCGGTTATGCCACCGACCCTCAATATCCTGACAAACTGATACGTATCATCGAGGAGTATGGTTTGAACCGGTTAGTGGCAGATGAGGGAGCAAAACAAAAGGTGACGAAGAAAGGAGAGACGGTGTATGCGGCTGATACAGTGGAGATAGCGGAGAGCAAGAGTCTGCGCGATAAGGTGTCGGAGCAGAATATGCCGTTGTATATGGAGCATCGTTCCGGTAAGCAGAACCATACTCGCTATATCATAGCCGAGCAGGGTGAGACCTTTGCTTCATTGGCTTATTTCTTGAACATGAAAGAGAAGACGCTTCGCCGGTATAATGATGCCTTGGATAATCGTCAGTTGCGTGGCGGCGACCGTGTCTATCTCTATCCCAAGCCCAAGAAAGCCCCGCGTAAGTATGCTCGTTATATGGTGCGTAAGGGTGATACGGCTTGGTCCATATCGCAGAAGTTCGGTTTTCAGATGCGCACTCTGTACGAACTGAACGGCATTCCTGAGGGAACGCCTCTGACCACCAGACAAGAACTGAGATTAAGGTAAAGTGAATGTTATGAATCACGCTGTACAACCGATAGGTGATTTGGTGACTGCTTTTCTTCGCTCTTCCGGTTTGGAGCAACCTCTTTTGGAGCAGCGTCTTATCCGTTTGTGGCCGCAGGTGGTGGGGCAGATGGCAGCCGAGATGACCACCCGATTAGAGATACGGCAAGGCGTGCTATATGCTTATATGCATAGTGCCGCACTCAAAAACCAACTCTTTCAGTGCCGTTTCCAATTGGTGAAGAAACTCAACGAGACTGTCGGCTCTAACGTGATTCACGATATACGATTGTTAGGATGATTTACCCCGATACATTTGAACGCAAACTTGATTTTCATCTTCTTCGTGAACGATTGCAGTCGCTCTGCACTTCCGAATTGGGAAGGCAAGAGGTGGAGAAGATGACTTTTCTTACTGATTATAACCTTATTCTTAGTCGTCTGACGGAGACGCAGGAGATGCTTATAGTGCTGTCTGACACTTCGTTAGGGTTTCCCGAAGGCACGATAGGCGAAGTCGATTCGGCTCTTGCGCGTATTCGTGTTGACGGTCTGTTTCTAGACGAAGCCGAATTGTCGGCATTGGCTCTTTCGATGGATTATGCTTGCCGTCTGTCGCTTTTCTTTCGAGGTTTGGATAGTCAGCGTTTCCCTCTGTTAAGTGCCATACGCACTACCACTTCCGCTGTTGAACCTATTGTTGGTTGGGTCAATGCTTTGCTTGACAGGTATGGTCAGTTGCGTGATAATGCTTCTGCTGAACTGTCTCGTATCCGTCGCGAGATGAAGATGGCTCAAGGGTCGGTGGAGAAGGCTATACGTTCCGTTTTGCGTCAAGCCCAAAGAGAGGGTTGGTTGGAGCAGGATACTATGCCTACTATGCGTGAAGGACGAATGGTGCTGCCCGTGCCGCCTGCTCACAGACGACATATAGGCGGTATAGTACACGATGAGTCGGCTACCGGTAAGACGCTCTTCGTTGAACCGCAAGAAGTGGTGGAGGCTAACAACCATATACGTTCGCTGCAAAGCGAAGAGCAGCGCGAAAGAGTGAAGATACTGACCGACATCTCTCGCCGCATACGACCCTTATTGCCTGATATCTATGCCACTAACCGTTTCTTGGGGTATGTGGACTTCCTGCAAGCCAAAGCGCAATTAGGCAAGATGCTCGGAGCAATAGCACCGCTAATAGAGAACCGACCATTGCTCAATTGGCACGAGGCAAGACACCCTGTTCTATATCTCTCTTTTCAGCAGCAAAACAAGACGGTGGTGCCGCTCACGGTACAACTGAACGATAAAAACCGTATCTTAGTCATTTCCGGGCCGAATGCCGGCGGTAAGTCGGTGTGTCTGAAGACAGTGGCATTGGTGCAATATATGTTGCAATGCGGACTGTTGGTGCCTATGGCTGAGAGCAGTGTGTGCGGCGTGTTTGAACATATACTGCTTGACATCGGTGATGAGCAGTCGCTATTGGACGACCTATCCACCTATTCGTCGCATTTGAGGAACATGAAGCGTTTCTTGCAGTTGGCTGATGGTGGTACGCTGTTTCTTATTGACGAGTTCGGGTCAGGAACGGAGCCTCTCATAGGTGGTGCCATAGCCGAGGCTATCTTGATGCAACTCAACGCCAAAGAGGCTTACGGCATAGTGACGACCCACTATACCAACCTCAAGCACTTGGCACAGACGACCGAAGGTCTGCTCAATGCCGCTATGCTTTACGACAGAGGTGCGATGCGACCTCTCTTCCAACTATCGGTGGGACAGGCAGGTAGCAGTTTTGCCATAGAGATAGCACGACAGATTGGCTTGAACGAAGAGATAATTGCTCAGGCGACTGAGTTGGTGGGTGAAGAGCATATCAACTACGATCATTCGCTTCAAGACATTGCTCGTGACAAACGTTATTGGGCGAAGAAACGTGATAATATCCGTCAGAAGGAGAAGCACCTTGAGGAGCGTATAGCCCGTTATGAAGAGGAGTTGGCTCAAATCAAAGAGAAGCGTAAGACCATCCTGTTGCAAGCCAAAGAGGAGGCAGCCGACCTTTTGCAGCGGTCCAATGCCGTCATTGAGCGCACTATACGCGAGATAAAAGAGCATAAGGCTGATAGTGCCAAAACCAAGCAGGCACGCGAAAAAGTGGAAGAGATGAAGCAGCAGGTGTCACCGGCGGAAAGACCTAAACGGTTGCGCGACCTCAAAGACCTGCGCTTTTTGACAAAGACCGCGCCTGCGCCTCAGTCGAATATAGCCAACACCATCCATCAGCGCAAGGTGTCGTTCAACCGCACTTTGGACTTGCGTGGTATGCGTGCCGATGAGGCGTTGGAGGCACTTATTGCCTATATGGACGATGCCATTATGGTGGCAGCCGGCGAGGTGACTATCCTGCACGGAACGGGTACGGGAGCACTCAAACAGATAACACGCGACTACCTCTCTTCGCTCAACCGTCGCGGACAACGCATTGAGTCGTTTCACGACGGCGACCCCAACCACGGCGGTGCCGGAGTGACCATTGTGGAAATATAAGAATAAGTTATTATGTTGGTCTATCTCTCTTTAGGCAGTAATATCCATCCGCGTGAAGAGTACATAAACAAGGCTTGCTCTCTGATAGAAGAAAGGGTGGGGCATATATGTGCTCGCTCTTACGACCACTATTCGCAGCCGTGGGGATATGACTCACAAAACCAATATCTTAATATAGCCTTGAAGGTCCAGACGGCATTGCAGCCTTTGGCATTGCTTACCGTCACCGAACAGATAGAGCGCGAATTGGGCAGGAAAGAGAAAAACCACTATGCCGACCGAACCATCGATATAGATATCATCTTCTACTTCCTTTCCGATGGTTCGGCTCTGCAAATGAATACCCCCCGTCTTACTATTCCTCACCCTTATTGGCACGAAAGAGATTTTGTGCTTAAGCCGTTGCTCACAATCCTTGCAACGGAAAATGAAGCCTCTATATGAATGTGCTAAGAAAAGCGAGCACTATTTGGTGAGAGAATAAAAATGCCGCAAATCGCATAAAAATCAGCAAAAAATAGATCGCACTTTTTGAACAACCGATTTTTTGCAGTACTTTTGCACAAATTTTTGGCACAAAAATTGGTGTCATCAATTATGCGCAAATAAGGAAATAAAATAAACAAAAGATTTATGATTACTGACGACAGAATTATTCCTGTTAAGATAGACGAGGAGATGAAGTCTTCGTATATCGACTATTCAATGAGTGTTATTGTGGCTCGTGCGTTGCCAGATGTGCGTGACGGCTTCAAGCCTGTTCACCGCCGCGTTTTGTTCGGTATGAACGAGTTGGGCAACACCAGCGATAAGCCTACAAAGAAGTCGGCTCGTATAGTGGGTGAGGTGATGGGTAAGTATCACCCTCACGGTGATAGCAGTATATACGGCACTTTGGTGCGTATGGCGCAGCCGTGGAATATGCGTTATTGTTTGGTTGACGGTCAAGGTAACTTCGGTTCGGTGGATGGTGATGGTGCCGCCGCAATGCGTTATACCGAAGCCCGCTTGAGCAAGTTGGCAGAGGAGATGTTGCGCGATATCGACAAGGATACGGTGGATATGCAACTCAACTTCGACGACACTCTGCGCGAACCGACAGTGCTGCCATGCCGCTTCCCTAACCTTATTGTCAATGGTGCCACGGGTATAGCCGTGGGTATGGCTACCAATATGCCGACACATAACTTAGGCGAGGTGATTGACGGATGTATAGCCTTCGTTAAACGACAGATCAACAGATATAACAACCCCGAAACAGAGGATATAACCGTTGAAGAGTTGATGCAATATATCAAGGCTCCGGACTTCCCTACCGGCGGCACTATCTACGGTTATCAGGGTGTGCGCGATGCATACGAGACTGGTAAAGGTCGCGTCGTTATCCGCTCTAATGCCGACATCGAGACAGAGAACAACGGCAGAGAGAAGATTATCATCACCGAACTGCCTTACGGAGTGGTCAAAGCCGACTTGGTGAAGTACATAGGCGAGTTGGTCAACGACAAGAAAATAGAGGGTATAAGTGATATCAATGACTTCTCCAAACGCGACATCCGTATTGAGATTGACATCAAGCGTGATGCCAATGCGCAGGTGGTACTCAATAAACTGTATAAGTTCACGGCTTTGCAGTCGTCCTTCTCCGTTAATAACATCGCTTTGGTCAAGGGTCGCCCGATGTTGCTCAACCTCAAAGACCTGATAGCCAATTTCATAGAGCACCGTATGGATGTGGTGACACGTCGCACACGCTTCGAGTTGCGCAAAGCCGAAGAGAGAGCACATATATTGGAAGGCTTGATTATTGCGGTGGATAATATCGACGAGGTGGTACATATCATCCGTCAGAGTCATACGCCTGCCGATGCCCGTCGCAACCTTGAAGTACGCTTCAGTTTGGACGAGTTGCAGTCGAAAGCCATAGTGGATATGCGTTTGAGTTCGCTCACCGGCTTGCGTATAGAAGAGTTGAAAGCCGAGTATGCCGAGTTGGAGAAGTTGATAGCCCACCTCAATGAGTTGCTCGCCAGCGAAGTGTTGCGCTACGAACTGATAGTGGACGAGATGCAAGAGATAAAAGATAAGTATGCCGACCCGCGTCGCACACAGATAGTGAAGATGGCTACCGAGTTCAACCCCGAAGATATGTATGCCGACGATGATATGGTTATCACCATCTCTCACCTCGGTTATATCAAGCGCACTCCGCTTGCCGACTTCCGTCAGCAGGGTAGAGGCGGTATAGGCAGCAAAGCCTCCTCAAGCAGAGATGAAGACTTTATCGAGTATGTTCATCAGGCTTCTATGCACTCCACAATGATGTTCTTCACCGATATGGGACGCCTTTATTGGCTCAAGGTCTATGACATACCCGAGGGCAATAAGCAGTCGAAAGGTCGCGCAATACAGAATATCATCAACCTGCAAAAAGGTGATAAGGTGCGCGCTTTCATCAATGTCAAAGGGCTGAACGACGAGGAGTATGTGAAGAACCACTACCTTATTTTCGCCACCAAGAACGGCCTGATGAAAAAGACCACTTTAGAGTCGTATAGTCACCCTCGTGCCAACGGTATCAACGCTGTTGGTCTGCGTGACGGCGATATGCTCATTGGCGTTACCCTCACCGATGGTCAGAGCGAGATGCTCATCGCTTCCTATAACGGCAAGGTGGTGCGTTTCAACGAGTCCACCGTCCGTCCTATGGGGCGTACAGCCACCGGCGTTCGCGCTATTCGTTTGGACGAAGATGGGCAAGACCGCGCTATTGGCATGATTTGTGTAGAACCTAATACAGACAAGACCGTACTGGTTATCTCCGACCACGGCTTTGGCAAACGCACCGCATTGGACGACGAGCAAGGTGAACCTATCTATCGTATCACCAACCGTGGCGGTAAAGGTGTGACAACAATGAAACTGACCGATAAGACAGGCTCATTGGTAGGACTGCACGCCGTAAGCGACGACGAAGACCTGATGCTCATCACCAAATCCGGTACAGCCATACGACTTGACATAGCCTCCATCCGTGTGCAAGGACGCGCTACACAAGGCGTGAAACTGATAGAACTGCAAAAACGCAATGATACACTGATGTTCGGTTGCATCGTACCAAAAGAAGAAACAACCGAAGTAACGGAAGAAGGTGACGAACAGACCGTTACCGATAACCAACCTACAAACGATAATCCTCAAATGACAATCGACTTATGAAAAAGTATTTTATTCTTGCCGCATTAGTGGCGGTGTCCGCTACTGCGTGCTTCGCACAAAAATCCAATGTAAGAAAGGCTAAAGACCTTGCGTTGTCACCCGAAAAACCTGACTTCGTTGCAGCCCGTGCCACCATTAAGTCGGCACTGGAAGACCCCACCACTAAAGACTTGGCAGAGACATGGTACGTGGCAGGTCTGATTGGCTACCAAGAGAATAAGAACGAAGTGATGCTGCTTCAGTTGGGTAAAGGCGGAAAAGATAACATCAAACGTGGCAAAATGGTCATTGAGAGTTACGACTATTGGCTTGTGGCTGACTCTTTGGCTCAAATCCCTACCTACAACAAAAAAGGTAAAGCCAAATATGACACCAAGACACCCAAACTGGTAGCAGCCGGTATGTTGGACTACTATCGCAGCTTTGAACTTATCAACTACGCTATTGAGACCTTCAACGCTCATAGTTACACCGAGGCATACGGAGCCTTCAGACGCTACTTCGCCATTCCCGAACTGAGAATGATGCAGGATAAGAAAATGCAAGAACAGTTGGTAAAGATCGAAGACTACTACACCTATAAGTATTATATGGGAATGGCAGCCTACAATGCCGAGAAGTATGATGCCGGTCTTGCTATCTTCGAGAGTATGCTCGATAATGCCGAGCACGGGGTTAATGCCGGACAATATATCTATCAGACTTACATCAATATAGGTGATTCGGTTAAAGCCAATGAAGCCCTTGACAGATGCATCAGACGTTTCCCCAATGAGCCATGGTTCATACAGAACCGTATTAACAACCTTGTTAATAGCGGTCAGATGAATTCGGCAATCACTTATCTTGAGCACGCCATTCAAGCCGATCCGCAAGTGCAGTACTTCATATCCAAAGGTTCAATCCTCAATATGCTCAAACGCTATGAAGAGGCTATAGCCACCTATGAAAGCGCCTTGCAGATTGATCCTAATAATGCTGCGGTGTATGAGAACTACGGCTTCGTGTATAACGATATGGCTAATAATCTGATGGATGAAGCAGCCTATCTGAGCGGAAAGGAATATGATGCAGCCCGCGCCGACAGTGACCAACTGTTCCGTACCGCACTGCCGTATTTTGAGAAAGCCTACGAGTTGGCACCTGATAATATGGATTATCGCCGCAACCTGCGTTCGTTGTACTATCGTCTGCAGATGATGGACAAATATAACGCCATAGGTCAATAAACACTGTCTCATAGTTATGGGTCGTTTGTTAGCCATTGACTATGGATTGCGTCGCACCGGAATAGCCGTTACCGACCCGCTTCGGATAACGGCTAATCCGTTGCAGACAGTGGCAACTGAGCAACTGATGGATTGGCTGCAAGCCTATCTTAGCAAAGAGACAGTGGATGAGGTCGTCATAGGTCATCCCGTGCAAATGAACGGCAGAGACAGTGAGTCGTGGCAGTATATACAGCCTTTCATCGCCGCTTTCAAACGCCGGTTTCCGCTCACACCTATCAAAGAGTTTGATGAGCGTTTCACCTCCACCATTGCACACCAAGCCATGATAACAGGTGGAATGAAACGGCAGCATAGACAAGACAGAGCAGCAGTGGATAAACTGGCAGCCTGCATCATCTTAGAAGACTATATGACCTATCTTACACACTAAACACATTCTTCATTATGATTCTTCCTATATACTTATATGGTCAAGCCGCTTTGCGCAAAGCCACCGAACCTGTAGAGCAAGGTGAGGTGGATGTCAAG
Organism: Paludibacteraceae bacterium; assembly: GCA_017450685.1. Taxonomy (GTDB): domain Bacteria; phylum Bacteroidota; class Bacteroidia; order Bacteroidales; family Paludibacteraceae; genus Colicola. Next base: position 35,316 of record JAFSTB010000029.1, on the reverse strand, counting down.
CAGTTGGCATCGGATATGTACGAGACACTCACAGCAGCCGAGGGTTGCGGTTTGGCAGCACCGCAAGTGGGACTGTCCATCCGTATGTTCGTGGTGGACGGAACAGAGTTAGGCGAAGACTATCCCGACTGCGTCGATTTCAAGCAGGCTTTTATCAACCCTGAGATAGTCAGTCTATCCGACGAGCAGTCCACCTATAGCGAGGGCTGTCTCTCACTACCCGGCATATCTGAGAACGTGGTGCGCCCCAAGACAATAACCATCCGCTATCAAGACCTCGACTTTAAGTGGCACGAAGATACCTTTACCGATTTTAAGGCGCGTATCGTGCAACACGAATACGACCACCTTGAAGCACATGTCTTCACCGACCGTATTTCACCTCTGCGTAAGCAGTTTATAAAAAATAAACTGGCCAATATTGCCAAGGGGAAGACCGTGGCAAGATATAAGTACAAACGCTAACTTATGGATTGGCTTACAATCATCACAATGGCGATAGCTTTGGCTATGGACTGCTGCGCCGTCTCGGTGGTGCAAGGTCTGTTGCAGAAACAATGGCATCCAAGAGTACTGCTGTTGGCTCTTATCTTTGGTATCTTTCACGCCGTTATGCCGTTGATAGGCTATTTTGTAGGCAGTCTGTTCGCCTCTTATATGCAACGCTATTCGCCATGGATAGCCCTGCTGCTGTTGGGCTTCTTAGGCTCCAAAATGATATGGGAGTCGCTGCACGAGAAAAAGGACGAGATATCGCAGGCTAACTGGAAGATAAGCAATCTCTTGCTCTTGGCTCTTGCCACCAGTGTCGATGTGTTAGCCACCGGACTGCTCTTCGTGCCGTACCCCGACCGACTCTTACCTGCCGTACTGACCATAGGACTGATAACTGCCTCTTTCTCTATTGTAGGATATGTGGTGGGGATGTTGATTGGCAAAGTGAAAATGAATATGGAAGTGGTGGGAGGAATAGTGCTTATTCTTTTAGGTGTGAAAATCTTTATTGAAGGGTTATGTTTTTAATCCAAGACACCTTAGTCTCCCTTGATGTTATAGAGAAGGAGTTTTGCTGCGATTTGGATCGTTGCAAGGGTTGCTGTTGTGTGGAAGGCGATGCCGGTCCGCCTGTTACTGACGAGGAAGCCGCCGAATTGCAAACACTACTGCCTCTGCTAAGTAAACAGATGACACCTGCTGCTCGTGAGGCGGTGCAAAACAAAGGCTTGACCTATCTTGACCCTACCGGCGAACAGGTGCTGCAGATCGTGGACGGCAAGGATTGTGTCTTTGCCCGTACAGATAGTAACGGATGGTGCTATTGTCTGATAGAAAAAGCCTTTAACGAAGGCAGAACAACAATACATAAACCCATATCCTGCCACCTTTACCCCATACGACTGAACAAAGTGGGAGATTATACAGGCGTTGAATACAACCGCTGGGATATATGTCACCCTGCAAGACAATTAGGGAAAAAGAAACATATACCGCTCTATCAGTTCCTTAAGCAACCTTTGATAAGGCGTTTTGGGCAAGAGTGGTACGATGAGTTGGAACTGACAGCCCGGGAATGGCATAAACAGATGCAGAACAACACGAAAGAATGATGAATGCAGAAATAATAACCATAGGTGACGAACTGCTTATCGGTCAGGTGGTGGATACCAATTCCGCTTATATGGCTCAGCGGCTCAACCGTTTAGGTATATCGCTCAAGCAGATCACCTCTGTTCACGACGATGCCGAGCATATACAGTCAGCCGTTAGGCAGGCTTTCACCAGAGCCGATATAGTGCTGACCACAGGAGGTTTAGGTCCTACCAAAGATGATATAACCAAACCGGTGTTGTGTAACCTTTTTCACACACGTTTGGTGGAGAGTGAAGAAGTGAAGCGACATATATTGCGCCTTTATGCCTCTCGTCCGGAAGTGCTTAATCGTTTGACACAGACTCAGTGGCAGGTACCTCAGTCGGCTCTTATCCTTCCCAATAGGGTGGGTAGTGCACCGCTCATGGTCTTTGAGACCAGTGCTGTTGATGGTCATCCGCAGTGGCTCATCTCTATGCCCGGTGTGCCATACGAGATGCAGATAGCCATGGAAGAGCAGATAGAGCCCTATCTGGTGAAACAATTGCAGCAGAAAGGTGTATTGACGCAGGATATAACGCACCTCACCGCATTAGTGAGCGGCATTCCCGAATCATCGTTGGCTATCGTCTTAGAAGAGTGGGAGACGGCATTGCCGAAAGATATGCACTTAGCCTATCTGCCCAAGGACGGCACTATACGTCTGCGCTTGAGCGGCTATGGCGTTGACCGAAAAGACCTGCAACAAGAGTTCGATACTATGTGCCGACTGGTTGGTGAATGGCTCGTAGAAAAAGAAGATATACCCTTGGAAGTGGCTGTGGGCAGGATATTAAAGCAAAGGGGTCAGACCATAGCCACGGCAGAGAGTTGCACAGGTGGCAGGTTAGCCGCTTTGCTCAATGCCCATTCCGGCAGTTCGGCTTTCTATATGGGTAGCGTGGTGGCGTATGATAACGCCGTCAAAAGAGATGTGCTGGGTGTCAATGCACAAGACTTGGACATGTATGGGGCTGTCAGTGAACAGGTTGTTCGCCAAATGGCAGAAGGTGTGCGCCAACTGATGCATACCGATTATGCTATTGCCACCAGTGGCATTGCAGGACCTACAGGAGGCACTGCTCTCAAACCCGTCGGCACCGTCTGGATAGCATGGGCAACACCCGATGACACCTATACCGAATGTTGCCAATTAGGCAAACTAAGAGAACAAATAACCCTGCGCGCTTGCACTAAAGCACTCGTCAAACAACTTTCTATACTCAACCAATAAACCTGTCACTATTATGAAACGCTTATCTGTCATTTCTTTTATCTTCTTCGCTTTCTTCTTTACGGCTTGTGAGAAGAATACCGATAAGAACACTGAATCGCAACATTTCGTTAATATAACGGATGTGGTGCCAGACGCTATTTTGGAGATACGTTACTACTCGACCTACAATTTTATTGGTACTCGCATCGACGGTTACCTTCAGCCGGTGGCATTGCTTACACGTGAGGCAGCCGACTCGCTCAAAGCCGTCAGCGACGATGTGATGCGACAAGGCTACCGACTGAAGATATACGACGCTTACCGTCCGCAATGTGCTGTGGATCACTTCGTTCGGTGGTCGCATAATCCAGCTGACACAACAATGAAACGCTTCTTCTATCCTATGCTTGACAAACCTGTACTCTTTGAGCAAGACTATATAATGGCTAAGTCGGGTCATACCCGTGGTTCAACCGTGGACCTCACACTCTTCGATATGCAGACGGAGAAAGAGGTGGATATGGGCGGCACTTTCGACTGGTTCGGCGTTGAGTCACACCCCGACTTCTGCGGTAATCCGCTAACAAACGAATATATGGGTCATTATGATGGTAATATGCCTGCCGAGAACGGTGAAATCAATGCTTTCCAATTCCATAACCGTATGATACTCAGAGAGGCTATGCTCCGACACGGCTTCAAACCCCTTGACAGCGAATGGTGGCACTTCACTCTGGAAAACGAACCGTTTGCTGACACCTATTTCAACTTCCCCGTCGAACAACTATAAAAGCCATATAATGAAAGTTTCTCTCTATACTTTAGTCTCGCCCGTTCACGATAAGGCAACGGTGGAAAAACAGATTGAGCAAGTGCGCTCCGCTCTGTCTCATGAAGGTCTGACTTTTGATTACTATGGCAGTCAATATGGCAGTATAGATGCCGATGATGTCAATGTCTTTTATGTATGCACCGGCGGCACCGAAGCAGTGTTTTTAGATTTGGCTGAAAAGCACTCACATATATTGACTAAGAAAGTGTATCTGTTGGCATCCGACAGCAGCAACTCATTGGCAGCCTCGGTGGAGATACTATCGTGGTTGCAACAGAACGGTTATACGGGTCAGATACTGCACGGCTCATCAAGAGAGGTGGCACAACTGATACAGAATGAGTTGCAAGTCCTTTCCGCCCGCCAAAACCTCCAAGGTAAGCGTGCAGGCATTATTGGTCGTCCATCCGATTGGTTGATAGCCAGTCATGCCGACGACAAGATAGTAAAGAAACGGTTAGGGATAGAGTTGGTTAGTATTGATATTCAAGAGTTGATTGATGCCATCAACGCCCTTCCGTGCGACAAAGAGTTGTTGCCGCCTATAGCGTTACGAGCCTCTGATAGTGCCTATTGGCAAGGTGCTCTGCGTATCTATTATGCACTTGACCAAATAAGGTGTCGTTATCATTTGGACGCTTTCACTTTGCGCTGTTTCGACCTTCTTTCGGCAGTGCATAACACAGGCTGTTTAGCATTGGCTATCTTCAACGCATTAGGCATACCTGCTGCCTGTGAGGGCGATGTGCCGGCTCTACTGACGATGATGATTGCTCAGGAGTTGGTGCAGATGTCAGGTTTCCAAGCCAATCCGTCAAAGATAGATACAGCGGAAGGAGAGGTGCTCTTTGCCCATTGTACGGCACCTGTGAATATGCTCTCTTCCTACTTGTATGACACTCATTTTGAGTCGGGTATAGGCGTGGCTATCCATGGCGAGTTGTCAGAAAAAGATGCCACGGTAGTCAAAGTGAGCGGCAATCTCAAACGTTGGTTCGCTGAAGATGTTACCATATCGCAAAATACCTACCGCAAGAACCTTTGCCGTACACAAATAGTGGTTAAGGCTCCTCAAACGGCACACTACCTGTTGCTCCAACCGATAGGCAACCACCAAATAATAGTCTTTGGACATCATAAAGCTCTGTTTGATAAACTGTTGCTGTCATTGCAAGACTGACAAAGTGAGCATATATTTGCGCAAAAGAAAAAATCGCATTATCTTTGCAACTGCTTTGAGTGCAATCATTTTAATTATATACCTATGAATAAATTTTGGCTTTGGTCGCTTTTAGTACTCTTTTTAGGGTGTACGATATTCTGCTATGTCAAGTATTTCTATGTCTATAGCGAGGGTGTCAATGAAGGCGACATCAACTATTTTCAGAAAGAGGGATTTGTGTTTAAGACTTATGAAGGTAAGATGATTCAAACCGGCTATAACTCGAAGAACACCAACTCTACTATTCAGTCTAATGAGTTTCGTTTCTCTGTTGAAGAGGAACGTGTGGCTCAAACCATTCAAGACAGTCCTTCGCGGCAAGTGAAACTTCATTGGAAACGCTATTTAGGCACTCTGCCGTGGAGAGGTAACAGTCAGTTTGTGGTTGATAGTCTGATTAGCGTGTCACCTAAAAAAGTAGTGGAGCAAAACGACCCCTTCCCCGATATACCAGTCTATTAACTCTCAACTCTCAACTATAAACTAATATGTTTACTTCCGATGATGTTAATCTGATAAAGATTTTCGAGCGTTCATTTCGCGACAACTGGGAATGTCCCGCCATTACCGATTATGGAACGACCAATACCTTAACCTATAGTCAGTTATCTGCCAATATTGCTCGTCTGCATTTGCTTTTCAAAGCCTGTGGTATAGAGAAAGATGACCGTATAGCCGTTATGGGTCGCAACAACTGCAACTGGGTTACCACCTATCTTGCCACCATCACTTATGGTGCTGTCATTGTTCCTATCTTGCAAGACTTCAAAGCCAACGATGCTATGCACCTCTTGCACCATTCCGACTCCAAACTGTTCTTCGTCACCGACCTTATTTGGGAAGGTATGGAGTTGGCTGAGTTAGAGTCTGTACAGGCTGTCTATTCGCTTGCCGACTTCCACCTTATAGCCACACGCATAGAGAAACCCGAATCGATAACTTTTGAGTCCACTGCCTCAGCATTGCAAAAAGCCTATCCAAACGGTTTTAGCAAGGACGATGTGCATTACGACGAACGCTCTAATGAGTCGATTGCCAGCATTAACTACACCTCCGGTACCACCGGATTCTCAAAAGGTGTGATGACTACTAACAATGCTCTTGCCTCACACCTGCATTATTTCTTAGGCACTAATCTTATCTATCGTGGTTGCCGTCATGTGGCTTTCCTGCCTTTGGCTCACGCCTACGGCTGTATAGTGGACTTCCTTGGTGCATTAGCAGCAGGCGGACATACCTATTTCATCGGCAGAACACCGTCACCTAAGATCCTCCTGCAAGCCTTCAAAGAGGTTAAACCCACACTCATCATCTCTGTACCGCTTATCCTTGAGAAGATCTATCGCAAGCAGATAGCACCTCAGATAAGCAAAGCACCTATCAGTTGGGTACTCAAAGTGCCATACCTGGAAGATGTGGTGCTGGGCAAGATACGTGAGCAACTGATTGAAGCCTTCGGCGGTGAGTTCAACCAGATCATCCTTGGCGGCGCACCTCTTAACGCCGAAGTGGAAGCCTTCCTCAGACGCATTAAGTTCCCGCTGTCGGTGGGTTATGGTATGACCGAATGTGCACCTATCATCTCCTGGTCGTCATATCCCGACATACGCCCATACTCCTGCGGCAAACTGTGGGACGGATATATGGAAGCTCGTATAGATGAGCCTAACGAGGAAGGAGTAGGTGAGATACAAGTGCGCGGCGAACATACAATGAAAGGCTATTATAAGAACGAAGAAGCCACCAAAGAGTCGTTCACCGAAGACGGTTGGCTGCGTACAGGCGACCTCGGATATATAGACGAGGATGGCTACCTCTATATCAAAGGACGCAACAAAACGATGTTGCTCGGTCCGAACGGACAAAACATCTACCCTGAAGAGATAGAAGCCAAACTGAATAATATGCCATACGTACTCGAATCGCTTGTCATTCAGCAAAACGACTCTCGTTTAGTGGCTCTCGTATGCCCCGACTATGACGCTGTGGATGCTAACGGTTTGGACAAAGATTCACTGGAGAAAGTGATGGACGATGTGCGTCGTGACCTCAATGCCCAACTGGCTAACTATGAGCAGATAAGCAAAATCAAACTCTATCCGCACGAGTTCGAAAAAACACCTAAACGCTCCATCAAACGTTTCTTATATACCTCTATGGCAGAGTGAATATGAACCTTTGCATCGACCAAGGTAACTCACGCACCAAGGTGGCTCTCTTTGCCGCCGACGGACGGTTAGTGAAGACGTTTGTCTATAAGTCGTTCACATCCTCGGATGTGGAACGACTTTTCTCGTTATATCCGCTGCATAACAGTATCGTCTCGTCGGTTATTAACATCGAGCCTTCGATGGTTAATGCCTTGCAGCGACTCAGTCAGCACTTCGTCCTTTTCGATCACTATACCCCCGTACCTATCGTTAACGACTATGAGTCGCCCGACACCTTAGGTCTTGACCGTTTAGCAGCGGCTGTAGGGGCAGTGGCAATGTGTCCGAACAAAGACCTGCTCATCATCGATGCCGGCTCGGCTATCACTTATGATGTGGTCACTGCCAACGGTCATTACCTCGGCGGCAATATAGCACCCGGACTCAAAATGCGATTCTACGCTCTGCACCACCGAACAAAAAAACTGCCTATGGTGGATGTGAGCGAGAATAGTCTTATTCCTCTCTTCGGCAAAAACACACACGACGCTATCGTGGCAGGTGTCGTCAGAGGCGTCGCTTTTGAAGTCAAAGGATACATACGAGCACTGCAAACACAAGGTACGGAACCGACTGTCATGCTAACGGGCGGACACGCACCTTATATACTGCAACAAGTGCAATCACCTATGTGCCACGAGAAAAACCTCGTCCTTATTGGACTCAATACCATATTGAATACCGTCAAAAAGAGTTGATGACATAACCCCTTTATCGTGCAAGAGCGTCATAGAAACCGATTGTTATATTTCAACGAGCAGGCTTTGACCACCGAGAGATATGTTATTCCTTTCATTGAGGAAGTCTTTCCTTTGCGTGACGGTCTGCGCGTTTTGGAGATAGGCTGCGGTGAAGGAGGCAACCTCAAACCCTTCATCGACCGTGGCTTCACTTGCATGGGCATAGATATCAATTCCAAGCAGATAGAGAATGCTTGCACTTTTTTCTCCGAGCATCCTCATAAAGACCGACTTACACTCTTGGCGCAAGACATATACGACTGGACCGACCATCCTCAGTTCGACCTTATCATGCTGCGCGATGTGATAGAGCATATACATAATCAGGAACGGTTTATGTCTTTTCTCACCACTTTTCTTGCACCACGCGGTATGGTCTTTTTCGGCTTTCCCGCTTGGTATATGCCTTTCGGCGGACACCAACAGATATGTCAATCCGTATTAAGCAAGACACCCTTCATTCACCTCTTGCCCACAACTCTCTATCGCGGTTTGCTCAGGCTCTTCAAAGAGAACGATAGCACCATTGACGAACTGCTTGAGATAAAGCAGACAGGTATAACCCTTGAACGATTCGAAAGGATAGTAAAAGCGAATAACTATCAGATAATGAAGCGTGAGTATTGGTTTATTCAGCCTAATTATGAGGTTAAGTTCCATCTCACCAAGCGTGCCGTCTGGCCGGTATTACGCTCTATCCCCTATCTGCGCGATTTCTATACCACGGCAGGTTACTACTGCCTAACAAAGTGTTAAAACACTAATCTCCAATCTGTATAAGTGATTGGGGATTAGTGTTTTATCTCTTTCCGTTGCTCTTATCTCTTTTAGAAGATGGGTATTTCCCAAGCCGGTTTGTCTATTAGGCAAAGGAAAGCGAAGACTGTGTATGCGGCTATATATGAGCGGCGTATGTATTTCTGCCAAGGCTTGTTTAGCCATTCCAGCGAACGCGGAAAAGTGGACAGACATACAGCCAACGCTATCCCTACAACAAGTATGGCAGTAGGGATATACCATATATCCAACGGATTATATCCAAACCAACTGCCTATATTAAGCGAGAGGGCTATCCCGCAAATGGTATTGAGCAATACATCGGGCTGACCATCCAAAAAATAGTAAATTATCTTCACGCGTTTGACAATCAACCACATTAACAACAATACTCCGATAAGTGTTGCAAAAGATATGAGTGTCAGTGGCTTATCCCAATAATGCCCGCCAAGATACATGATGTTTTCTTTCAATACGCGGTTGTATTCAATGTAGGCGAAAATAAGGTACTGCTCTTCTCCTGCATTGCGTAGTCCGTTCTCTAAGTCTTGACCGCCTTGCCATACTTCTTTCACTGAGTGGTCGGCACAACAACTGCCTAAGAGGAACATAAAAAAGGCACAAAGCAGAAAGTATAACACTTTCTGCTTGTGCGTATTAGATAAATGCATTAACTCTTGAAACGTCATTATCTTATTAACTATTGTTGTTGGTGAGTCTTAACGTCTGCGTTCAAGTCTTGCGCCATCGCTGTTGAAGTCGTGATTACCGAACTCCTGACGTTCAGCACCTTCGGGTCTTGGACCGCGACGCTCAGGACGCGGACCACGGTCGCCACGTTGTGGACGCTGAGACTCAACATAGCCTTCGGGCTTCTCTTTCAAAGCACGTGCCGACAGACGGAACTTACCGGTCTTCTCATCTATCTCAAGGAGTTTGATTCTGATCTTATCCCCCTCTTTAATACCGGTTTCTTCCATCGTCTCAAAGCGTTTCCAGTCGATCTCGCTTATGTGCAGCAGACCTTCTTTACCAGGCATGAACTCCACGAAGCAGCCGTAAGGCATCAGGCTCTTGACGGTGGCTTCATAGGTCTCACCCACTTCCGGCATAGCCACGATAGCCTTAATCTTCGCCATGGCTGCTGCCATTGCTTCACCGTTGTTAGAGGCTATCTCTACCTTACCGCCGCGCTCATCCTCGTCAATGGAGATGACAGCACCGGTCTCGGCTTGGATTCCTTGAATGATCTTACCGCCGGGGCCAATAACAGCACCAATAAGGTCTTTGGGTATATAGAAAGAGCTGATACGCGGAGCGTGAGGCTTGAGATCGGCACGCGGTTCGGGCATAGTCTCCAAAATCTTGTCAAGTATATACATGCGTGCCTCATGGGCTTGTGCCAGAGCGTTCTCCAAAATCTCATAACTGAGTCCGTCCACCTTTATATCCATTTGGCAAGCGGTCAGACCGTCGCGTGTACCGGTGGTCTTGAAGTCCATATCGCCAAGGTGGTCTTCGTCACCTAAGATGTCGCTTAAGATAGCATAGTTAGTACCTTTGTTTTCAGAGATCAGACCCATAGCAATACCGCTGACGGGTTTCTTGATTGGCACACCTGCATCCATCAGAGCCAGAGTGCCTGCGCATACTGTTGCCATCGAACTGGAACCGTTCGACTCCAATATATCGCTCACCACGCGCACGCAATAAGGATAGTCCTCAGGAATCATGTTCTTCAGTGCACGGCAAGCCAAGTTACCATGACCTATCTCGCGGCGACCTACACCACGTGCGGCTTTAGCCTCGCCGGTGGCAAACGGCGGGAAGTTATAATGCAGGAGGAAACGGTCGGTGCCTTGTATCAGAGCCTCATCCACTATCTTCTCATCGCGTGAAGTGCCGAGAGTAACTGTTGATAGCGACTGTGTCTCACCGCGTGTGAAGATGCTGCTACCGTGAGGACCAGGCAGCGGACTCACTTCGCACCATATAGGACGTATGTCTGTCGTCTTTCTGCCGTCTAAACGTTTACCTTCGTCCAATACAGCACGACGCATAGCCTCTTTCTCCACATCGTGATAATAGCGATCCACCATGGCTGCCACATCGTCAATATCAATGCCTAATGCTTCGGCGCGCTGCTGCATATAGTCGGCTTTCTCTGCCTTAAAATCTTCGCGTATCTGCGAGAACATCTCTTCGCGGTGGTGCTTGTTAGTGTCGGCTGCGGTGGCTTGTGCGTAGGCGCGAGCATAACTGAAGTCGTGAACGGCTTGCTTGAGTTCGTCATCGTTAATCTCGTGGCAATACTCGCGTTTTACCTCTTTGCCATATTCGCGCATCATATCCAGTTGCGCCTGACATTGGGGTTTGATGGCCTCGTGAGCGGCACGGATAGCGTCCAACATCACACTTTCAGGCACTTCCTTCATCTCACCTTCCACCATCATTATGTTGTCTAATGTGGCTGCTACCACCAACTCAAGGTCGGCTTTCTCGCATTGCTCAAAAGTGGGGTTAATAACAAACTCTCCGTTGATGCGTGCAACGCGCACTTCGGAAATAGGACCTTCAAAAGGTATGTCGCTGCACATAAGTGCTGCTGAGGCAGCCAATCCGACTATACCGTCAGGCATGTCGATGTTGTCAGCGGAATAAAGAGTGACATTAACAAAGGTATCTGCGTGATAATTAGCGGGGAAGAGTGGGCGTAAAGCGCGGTCGATAAGACGTGCTATCAGTATCTCATAGTCGGAAGCGCGACCTTCTCTGCGAGTGAAACCGCCGGGGAAACGACCTGCACTGGCAAACTTCTCTTTGTACTCAACCGTTAATGGCATAAAATCGGTGCCGGGCATAGCATCTTTCGCACTGCATACAGTGGCAAGCACCATCGTGTTTCCTAATGTCGCCATCACGGCTCCATCTGCTTGTTTAGCCAATTTGCCGGTCTCTAAGGTGATGGTACGACCATCCGGCAATTGAATCTCTTTTCTTACAATGTTCATCTTCTTCGTAAAAAAACTTTTTTGTTCATAATGTATAGGCATCGGTTTTCCTGCACCCTGTTGTGCCATACCGTGCCTATGTTAACTTTTCAGACTCTTAATCTTGTGCAAAAGTACTGCAATTTGCGCAACCGACAAAGAACCTGTCATATTTATAGTGTGTTACAAACTTTTTTCAAAAAAAGTGCGCAAATATTTGCACAATAGGAAATGTTGCCGTACCTTTGCACCCGCTTTTGAGAGCAAGAGTTCTTTATAAAAGTTTTCACAAGCACAATCTTGGTGCGGTAGTTCAGTTGGTTAGAATACCGGCCTGTCACGCCGTAGGTCGCGAGTTCGAGTCTCGTCCGCACCGCCAGGTTGGAAGAGCCGAACGAAGCGAATACCAGTAAAATGCTGGTCGCGAGTTCGAGTCTCGTCCGCACCGCAAAGAAGGGAGAATCTCATTGATGAGGTTCTCCCTCTTTTTATTAGAAATCTGAATATTATGAAACGCGGAAAACGAATAGTCTTTTACACGGCGGTCATTGCTCTGTGTCTATATGTGGTGTTAATCGGAGGAGTAAAAGCCATGCTATCGCGCATCTTGTTGCGTGAGGTGAACAGGGTCTTGGTTTGGTTGCCCGAAGGGGTTCGCTTTGTCGCGTGCTACGGTTATGCTTCCTGACGGAATCAACCGAATAACGACGCAGGACTTGGCTTTCGAGAACAGAAGGTTGCTGACGATGGGAGCAACCTGCCTGACCAACAAAAAGTCGAGAAAAAAGGCAACCGACCCCGCAGCGGATATTCCTACCCGGATTGTATGTCAAAGACCGAACCAAGATAGTATTATAATCTCGCAATAATCCTCGGATAAAAGAAACTATTACTGTCCGATAAAACTTTCTGACGCTATAAAGAAGTTTTATCGGACAGTAATCAATTCAATCTTATTGTAAACTACTCTTTATTGAGATCAACATACAAAACAGTTGCTAAATAGGCTTGCCCTTATGTTGGCACTTTTGTTCCTTTTGTGCTTGGCTTGTGTCGGCTGATTTGCCTCTTTTGCCAAGCGAGGTATTTCTTAGTGATGCTCTTCTGAAAAAATCATAGTTAATCGAAAATTGGTATGAGTTTTTTCTATTGTAATCAAAAATTATTATAAGTTTTTTTATTATAATCAAAAATTCTTATATTTGAACGTTTTCTTTTTAATTAAGGTCAAAAAGGTCAGATGTTTGATATTTATCTTAGGTGGGAACATATAATAAAGAAACGCGCCTGATTATCAGGCGCGTTGGTAGTCCCTCCGGGAATCGAACCCGGATCTAAGGTTTAGGAAACCCGTATTCTATCCATTGAACTAAGGAACCGTCGCAGAGCGCAAAGGTAAGGCAAATTTACAGATTATGCAAACCTATGCTCTATTTTCTTACGTCATCACGCCCCTAACTCCTAATTCCTAACCAACTGACAAAGGTCTGCCAATTTGGCAGATAATTCGGCATTGGTATGGATATTGACAACAATAGAGCGAATGAGGTGCTCAAACACCGAATGATATTAAGGTGTCGGAACACCGAATAACAAACAAACATCAGAACAATTAAAACCGACAATATTATGGAGAACAAACTTGAAAATTTACAGAAGTTCGCTATTAACTTATGCGAGCGTGCCCGTCAGGGGAAGTTAGACCCTGTCATAGGCAGAGACGACGAGATACGGCGCGTGCTTCAGATTCTGTCCCGTCGAACGAAGAACAACCCCGTACTCATAGGTGAGCCCGGTGTGGGTAAGACCGCCATTGTGGAAGGTTTAGCACACCGCATTATAAGAGGCGATGTGCCGGAAAACCTCAAACAGAAACGTGTCTATTCATTGGATATGGGTGCGCTCATAGCAGGTGCCAAGTATCAAGGTGAGTTTGAGGAGCGACTCAAAGGCGTGATCAACGAAGTGGTAGGTGCTGCCGGTGATATCATCCTTTTCATTGATGAGATACATACCCTTGTGGGAGCGGGAAAGACTTCAGGCGCAATGGATGCTGCCAATATCCTCAAACCCGCATTGGCAAGAGGTGAACTGCGTGCCATTGGTGCTACCACACTCGACGAGTACCAAAAATACTTTGAGACGGATAAAGCCCTTGAACGACGCTTCCAGAAAGTGATGGTGGACGAACCTGACGAGGCAGCCACTCTCTCTATCCTTCGCGGGCTGAAAGAGAAATATGAGACTCACCACAAGGTGCGTATCAAAGATGATGCTTTGATAGCCGCCGTCGGACTATCCACGAGGTATATATCCGACCGTTTCTTGCCCGATAAGGCCATCGATCTTGTGGATGAAGCCGCCGCCAAACTGCGATTAGAGGTGGATTCCAAACCCGAAGAGTTGGATAATCTGGATCGTCAGATCAAACAATTAGAGATAGAGCGTGAAGCACTCAAACGCGAGAACAACAAGGAGAAACTGACGGTGATAGAACAGCAGTTGAAGGAGTTGAACACCAAACGCAATACGCTTAATGCCCAGTGGGAGAAGGAGAAAGGTTATGTAGCCACCATTCAGAACGAGAAAGCGCGTATAGAGCAACTCAAGCACGAAGCGGAGGTATCAGAGCGCGAGGGTAACTATGGTAAGGTGGCTGAGATACGCTATAGTCAGATACCGGCTGCCGAAGCCAATATCAAGGCGGCACAAGACTCACTGAAAGGCCTGAATACCAATGCCGATGGTACCGTTAACACTAATAGTGCAATGCTGATTAAAGAAGAGGTGGATGCCGACGATATAGCCGAAGTGGTGGCTCGTTGGACCGGTATCCCCGTGCAGAAGATGATGCAGACCGAAAGAGACAAACTGTTGCATTTGGAGGAAGAACTGCATAAGCGTGTCATCGGTCAGGACGATGCTATCCGTGCGGTGAGCGATGCTATCCGTCGTAGTCGTGCCGGACTGCAAGACCCTAAACGACCAATAGGCTCCTTTATCTTCCTCGGCACAACAGGTGTGGGTAAGACCGAACTGGCAAAAGCACTTGCCGACTACCTCTTCGACGATGAGAACATGCTTACACGTATAGACATGAGTGAGTATCAGGAGAAGTTCTCTGCCACCCGACTTATTGGTGCGCCTCCGGGATATGTGGGATATGACGAAGGCGGACAACTGACAGAGGCCATCCGGCGCAAACCGTATAGCGTAGTGCTCTTCGACGAGATGGAAAAAGCACACCCCGATGTGTTCAACTTGCTGCTGCAACTGCTCGATGATGGCAGACTGACCGACAACAAAGGACGTGTGGTCAACTTCAAGAACACACTCATCATCCTCACCTCTAACCTCTCCGAAGAACAACTCCGTGCACAAGTAAGACCTGAGTTCCTCAACCGTATAGACGATATCATACACTTTGAGGACCTCACCGAGGAGAACATCGTTGATGTGGTGCGCCTGCAAATAGGACAGATACATAAGATGTTGAACCAAAACGGCATAGAGTTGCGCGTTACGGACGATGCCGTCAGGTTTATTGCCCATGAGGGTTACGACCCGCAGTTCGGTGCCAGACCGGTCAAAAGAGCATTGCAGCGACTCGTTCTCAACCGATTGAGTAAAGAGATAATAGCCGGAAAAGTGGATAGCAATAAGCCTGTGGTGGTGAGCCTCAAAAACGGCGAACTCTCGTTCGAAAACTGATACATGGTGCCTGACAACAAGGTAAGAAGCTAAGGCGAAATGAAAAGCCAAAACCGTTCTTCCAACGAATAGTTTTGGCTTTTTGTGTGCTCATTTTTGATTATCAAAAAATTGCCGTACCTTTGCGCACCTTTATGCGCAATTTTTTGTAATTATATTGCTGTTTATGAATAAGATTCTTTCCAAGCGTTTTTACTCTGAAAATGTAGCCGAAATAGTAGTAGAAGCCCCGTTGATAGCCAAAAGTAGGAAAGCTGGTCATTTCGTTATAGTGCGTATTGATGAGCATAGTGAACGAATGCCGCTCACCATAGCCGATGCCGATGAGGCAAAAGGAACGATAACCCTGGTGGTGCAAAAAGTGGGAGTGTCATCAGCCAAACTATGTGCTATGCAGGCAGGCGACACCATCCTCAACATAGCAGGTCCGTTAGGTAAAGCCACTGATATACAGTGTTTCGGCACTGTTGTATGTGCTTGTGGTGGTGTGGGTGCAGCACCTATGTTGCCCATCGCACAAGCGCTGAAAAAAGCAGGCAACAGAGTGATAACAGTGCTTGCTGCAAGAAACAAAGACCTGATTATCCTTCACGACGAATTGCAGGCTTGCTCCGACGAAGTGTTGGTCTTCACCGATGATGGTTCGATGGGGCAACAAGGAGTGGTAACCGTTGGTGTAGAGCAGGTTATACAACGCGAGAAAGTGGACAAATGTATCACCATCGGTCCGGCTATTATGATGAAGTTCGTGTCGCTCACCACTGCCAAATATAACATCCCCACCGATGCTTCGCTTAACACTATTATGGTTGACGGAACGGGTATGTGCGGTGCTTGTCGCGTTACCGTTGGCGGTAAGACGCGCTTTGTCTGTGTCGATGGACCTGAGTTCGATGCCCATGCCGTGGCTTGGGACGAGATGCTCACACGACTCAAGTCCTACAAGGCTGAGGAAGCCGAGGCGATGCAGCACTATGAGCAGATGCTCGAAACTAAACCTTTGACAGCCAAAGAGCGTGTTGCCATACCGCGTGTACGTATGCGCGAAGTGTCGCCATTAGAGCGCATACAATCGTTGCATATAGAAGTCAATCAGGGACTTACCGCTCAGCAGGCTCGCACCGAAGCACAACGATGCCTCAACTGCAAGAACCCCACATGTGTGGAAGGCTGTCCGGTTAATATATCTATTCCGCAGTTTATCAAGCAAGTGGAGAAAGGTGATATCAACGCTGCTGCGGAAGTGATTGCTCAGTCTTCTTCATTGCCTGCCGTATGTGGACGCGTCTGTCCGCAAGAGAAACAGTGTGAGGCTCACTGCATACATCTGAAGATGGGTCATGAGGCAGTGGCTATCGGTTATCTGGAACGCTATGTGGCTGACCATAACACACTGAGTGGTAGCAAGCCAGCCAATAAAGGAAGAGGGAAAGTGGCAGTGGTAGGAAGTGGTCCGTCGGGTTTGGCTTTTGCAGGCGATATGGCTAAGAACGGTTACGAGGTGACCGTGTTCGAGGCATTACACGAAGCCGGCGGTGTTCTCAAATACGGTATTCCCGAGTTCAGATTGCCTAATAGTATAGTAGATAAGGAGTTGCGCGGTTTGCAAGCCTTGGGTGTGCAGTTCGTCACTGACACTATCATAGGTAAGACGCTGACTATTGACGACTTGCGTGAACAAGGTTTTGCAGGCGTTTTTGTGTGTTCGGGTGCCGGTCTGCCTCGCTTTATGCACATTGAGGGTGAGAACCTCATCGGCGTGATGAGTTGCAATGAGTATCTCACGCGTGTTAATCTGATGGATGCCTCTTCCTCTGACTCTGATACGCCACTCTTCCGCGGTAAGCGTGTGGCAGTCATAGGCGGTGGCAATACGGCTATGGATGCGGTGCGTTCCGCTCGAAGGCTGGGCGCCGAACATGCGATGATAGTCTATCGCCGCTCTGAACAAGAGATGCCGGCACGTATAGAAGAGGTGCGCCATGCTAAAGAAGAAGGTATAGAGTTCCTCACTTTGCATAACCCTATCGCTTATAATGCCGATGAGCAGGGTAGGGTGAACGAGATGGTGCTGCAAGTGATGCAGTTGGGCGAACCCGATGCTTCAGGCAGACGAAGTCCGGTGCCGGTGGAAGGTGTGACAAAGACCGTGGCTGTCGATATGGTGATAGTGGCTGTCGGTGTCAGTCCTAACCCGCTCATCCCCAATTCGGTGAAAGAACTGAATATAACGGACAAAGGCACTATAGGTGTTGACTCCGACACTATGCAATCGTCGTTGCCGTTCTTGTTCGCAGGCGGCGATATAGTGCGCGGCGGTGCCACTGTCATACTCGCTATGGCAGACGGCAGAAAAGCCGCAAAAGCAATGAACGAATACTTGCAAAAAAATAGATCGGCCAAACAGTAAAAACAGGCTGATAATAAACCGTTTCTCTAACACAAAATCTTACCGTTATGACCAAAGAATTGTACATTGCTTTAGCCTATGTGCTGTTCATTAACACCATCACTTTTGTTATGTTCTATGTTGATAAGTTGGAGCATCGTCGTCATCGTCACGCTCGTGGTGTCAGTACCCACTTGTTTATGACCTTGGCTATATTCGGCGGCAGTTTAGGCGAACTGCTGGCGATGTTCATCTTCCGACATAAACTGCACCATAAAGAGTTCCTTATTTTTATTCCTTTAATCCTGATAGTTGAAACTGTTATTGCAGCCGTCATCCTTCATATGTACTTGAGTACCAGTGTTGAGAGTGGCGATTTAGTGCCTGCATAGACGTTTTGGCGTCAGTCCTTGAGAATGCTTCTTCCCATCTCCCTTGTTCTGGCAGTTATTCTGCTTGTGCCGATGTTCAGCCATAAACTTCACGTACCTGCCATCGTGGGGTTTTTGTTGGTGGGTATGGCTATCGGTCCTAACGGTTTGGATTGGTTGCCTGATACACAGACGGTGACTGTGCTTGGGAAGATAGGAATGCTCTACCTGATGTTCCAATCGGGTAGTGAGATCGATTTCAATCAGGTCAGAGGCAATCGTTGGAAAGTGCTGCTCTACGGCTTTTATGCTTTCTTCTTTCCTTTGGTAATAGGTCTGGTGGTATGTCGTTGGCTGCTGGGTATGTCGTGGCTCACATCGGCTTTGATGGGTGCAATGTACGGCAGTCATACGCTGATGACGTATCCTATTGTGTCGCGCTACGGCATACAGAAGACCTCTACGGTCAGTATAGTGGTAGGCGGCACGATGGTGTCGGTCACGTTGGCACTGCTGCTCTTAGCCGTGGTGGAAGCGCATCTTACCTGCACCGACTGGCATCGGTTGATATGGCAATTTCCGCTGCTTATTGTCGTCATTGAAGTCCTCTTCCCTCGTGTGGCACAGTCATTCCTCAAGCGGTTTACCGACCCTGTGGCGGATTTTATGTTCGTTATGCTGTTGCTCACTCTGTCGGCTTGGCTGACTGAAGCGGCTAATATGGATGGCATACTCGGTGCTTTTCTTTGCGGCTTGGCTCTCAACCGACTGTTGCCCAATCGCTCTACACTGATGCGACGCATAACGTTTGTGGGGAATAGTATCTTCGTGCCGCTTTTCCTCTTGGGCGTGGGAATGATGATAGATGTGCGCGTCTTTTGGAGCGGTGCCACCACCTGGATATTAGCCTTGACGATGATCTTGGTTAAGTTGTCGGGCAAATGGTTGGCAGCATTCGTGGCTGAACACCAATGGCGTATGAGTGCCACCGAACGCCGCCTTATGTTCGGTCTGACAGCCGCCTCTGCCGCCGGCACACTGGCGGTGGTGACAATAGGATATAATGCACAAGTCTTCTCAGCCCAAGTGCTTAACGCCGCTGTGTTGATGATCTTGGTTCTGTGTTCCGCCTCTTCTTTTGTCACCGAACATGCCGCCAAGCGTCTTGCCCTGCAAGAGGATGCGCAGATGTCGGCAGACAAAGAGGAGGAGCGATGGCAGGTGCTCTCGCTCTCCACCGCCGAACAGCACTTGCAGACCTTAGCAGAAGCAGCACAGTTGCAACGTGTGCAGATGGCTCGCGTCGAATCGTGGCAAGCCGTCAATCGCATAGTCGAACAAGAGACATGCTCCGTGGCTGTATATGAAGAGAAACAGCCGCTTAACACCGTCTCACGCCTTATGGTGGCGGTGCCCAGATATGCCGAGAAGGAGCGCGACTTCATCACCTGCTTCGGACTCGTCAGACGACTGTCAAACGAGATAGGTGCAGACGTTATCTTCTTTGCCAACAGCGAAACGGAAAAAGTGCTGCGCCGTATGTGCCGACGAAAAGGTAAGAACCTGCCTGCACAATTTCGCGAGATGGACGACTGGGAAGACTTGCTCGTCATTGCCAAACAGATACGACGTAACGATATGCTCGTGCTACTCTCTTCCAGACCATCTACCGCCTCCTATAACCCCCTCTTTACTAATATACCGGACACCATCCAACGTTTCTTCTCTCGTTTTAGCACACTCGTCGTTTATCCCGAACAACAGACCGGCGGCATCGATACCGACACCTTCCTTACCGATATACCGCAAGCCTCTGCCACGTGGTCGCTCGTGAGCAGAATAAAAAATACAGTGCTACAAATGTTGCGCAAACGACAACAACAAACCTAAAAACAACACCTTAGAGCACTATTATGCAACTTTTTGAGCAGAATTTTGCACAATTGGCATTTTTCTTGTACTTTTGCAGGCTGAAAACTATGCAACACATTAGATACATATCTTCCGTGGTTCTTTTTCTGCTTATAAGCCTCTGCTTATCAGCGCAGAATGCCACCTCTTCTCCCTCGTCACGCTTCGGCTATGGCGAACTGAACGACAATATACCTGTTCCTTTCCGCTCAATGGGCGGCGTTTCCGTAGGTCTGAGACGCAACAACGCCATCAACATGGCGCAGCCTGCATCCTATACCGCGTGCGACACTATGACTTTTATGTTCGACGTCGCCGCTTCCGCTATATGGACTCAATATAAGGATATGAACGGCAGTCGCAATCGCCCTAACGGTAACCTCGAGTATGTCACCCTACAAATACCTCTTTGGAAGAAGCATATAGCCTTTGCTGCCGGTGTAATGCCGTATTCGTCTGTGGGTTACGACTTTGCAGTGGCAGATTCAAAAGGCGGGCACGACTTCACTCTCAAATATATGGGTGAAGGAGGTATAGCACAAGTGTGTGCCGGCCTTAGTTTTAATATCCTCAATTGGGTGGCTCTCGGCGCTAACTTCTACTATATGTTCGGCGATGTGACTAATGGCACGGAACTTGTTTTTGACGAGTCAGGCATCAGCGGCTCACTTATGTATAGGAATATGGAGGTACGCAATTTCCGTATGCGCTACGGCTTGCAGGCTTTTCATACCTTCGCCAAAGACCATGAAGTGGTGCTCGGTGCCGTGATGGAACATAGGCAACGTATGAACGGCGAGTATGTGCAGTATGAACTCTACACCTTGGACTCTGTCATCGTTGAGTCGTCCGGTTTTCAGGTGCCTCTGTATTATAGCGTAGGTGCATCCTATCGATACAAAGACCGTCTTACAGTGGCTTTCGATTTTGCCCGTACGGAGTGGAGCAAAGCCAAGTATTTTGGTCAGAAAGGGCAGTTTAAGGATCGTTCCAGATATGCTTTAGGTGTCGAATATAGGCATAATCCTATGTCGCGCAACTATGGCGAGCGTATGTTCTGGCGTACCGGCGTATCAATGACCGACTCTTATGTGCGTGCCACCAATAGCAAAGACTGGTCGGTGAGCCTCGGTATGGGATTCCCGCTCCGTACCACTGCCACCATCCTAAATTTCGCAGTCGAATATACGCGCCGTAACCCGCTGCAAGGAATGAAAGAGAATAACCTGAAGTTTACCCTCGGCGTGGGTGTGAACGAGACATGGTTCTTCAAACGCAAACTCTAATACGGTAGTCAATAACCGATTCTCAATATGAGTCAAACCGATAACAGATTTTTTTTGACCGATATGAAAAAGACATTATTATGCTTCATCTTAGCCGCCGCCGTTCCTGCAATGGCTTGCGCTAAAAAGAGTAAGACCACGACAGCCGAAGTGGCAGTTGCCGAACAACAGACATTAGTGGTTGAACATCCCGAATGGCAAGACGACCCCGTCATAACCGAAGACTGCAAACGCAATGTGAGTCTCGTTCACGAAAATGTGAAGAGCAAGCAGTTTGAGGCTGCCCTTAACCCGTGGATGCAACTCTACAATGAGTGCCCTAATGCCAATAAGTCCATCTATACCAATGGCGCAAAGATCGTGGACTATTTCTACGCCAAAGCTACCGACGAGGCAGAGAAGGAGAAATGGGCACGACTCGCACTGGAGATTTGCGACAAACGTATCAAGTACTTCGGCGATGACCCCAAATACCCCACCGCTTATATCTTAGGTGAAAAAGGCGTGGAGTATTGTGAGCACTTCCCTAACGACCCTGTTAAAGAGGTGGCTTACCCTTGGCTCAAAGAGTCGGTGGAGAAACTGGGCATACAGTCGAAAATAACCGTTATGGTGGAGTATGTAAGAGTAAGTTATAATATCTATAAGCAGAACCCCGACCAATACGGTGAGCAGTTTATAGCCGACTATACCCTTGTCAGCGGATACCTGCAGAAACTGGCTGAGAACCCCGCATTGAAAAATGCCTCTGCCGCTGCTCAACAAAAAGATAACCTCGATAACCTCTTCGCTGCGTCAGGTGCTGCCGAATGTGGCAAGTTGGACGAACTGTATGCTAACTATGTGCAAGAGAATCAAGGAAATATGGATAATCTATTGAAGGTTATCCGTCTCTACAAACGCGTTGATTGCACCGAGTCGGATGTTTATTTCTCGGCTGCCTTGGCAGCACACAAACTGCAACCGACGGAAGAGTCGGCAGCAGGTTGCGCTCGTATGTGCGAGAAGAAAGAAGACTGGAAAGGGGCTATCGATTACTATAATGAGGCTATCAGTCTCGTGGAAGAAGAAAACGATGACGACTTAGACGACTATACATATAAGATTGCACTCATCAACTACGATAAGTTCCAAAAATATATGGAAGCTCGTACCTATGCTCGCAAGAGCCTCGAATACAACCCCGCTCAAGGCAGATGTTATATCCTTATAGGTCTGTGCTACGCCAATGCTCGTCCTTATACTACCGACAACTATCCCGCTGCCAAGTGCGTTATCCTCAATAAGACAGTCTATTGGGCTGCTGTGGATAAGTTCGTCAAAGCCAAAGAAGTGGATCCTTCTTGCACAGAAGATGCCAACAAACTGATTAGCTCCTATCGCAAGTCTTTCCCCACCAAAGAGGAGATGTTCGACTTGCCTAACGAGTTCAATCAAGGTACTTTCGTAGTAGGTGGCTGGATTAACGAGACTACCGTTTGTCGTGCCGCTCAATAAGAACACATCGCTAAAGACGCACATCATTCTGCTTGTCGGACTGATGTGCGTTGTTATGTTAGGTTGCCGACACAAGAAACAGTTCCATACCGACGCTATCTCTGACCGCGCCGCTATGCCAGTCTTAGACGTGGACACCGTCAGCACCCTCATCTCCGACTCAGGCATAACACGCTATCGTATATCAGCCGATAAATGGCAGATATACGACAAAGCCGAACCGTCCTATTGGCTCTTCCCCGCAGGCATATACCTCGAAGAGTTCGACGAAGAGTTGAACGTTGAAGCCTCACTCAAAGCCAATTATGCCAAGTATCTCGACCAAGAGGAGGTGTGGGAACTCAAAGGTGCAGTGCATGCACTCAACGAAGAAGGTGAACAGTTCGAAACGGAACAACTCTTTTGGAATCAGAAGACCGAACGCGTGTGGTCTGACTCCGCCATCACTATCACTCGCGATAAGTCCGTCATCATGGGTATAGGCTTTGAAAGCAACCAGACAATGACGCAATACACCATCCTCTATCCCACAGGCTTCTTCCCCTTGGAAGAATAATGTCGGTTATTATTTATAACTTCTAATCAGACCCCGCTTATGTTATTAGACAATAAGACCGCTCTTATCACCGGTGCCGCACGCGGTATCGGCAAAGCCATAGCCCTGCAGTTCGCTGCCGAAGGGTGCAACATCGCTTTCACCGACCTTGAACGCAATGACACAGTGGAACAGACCATACGTGACATAGAAACCACAGGTGTGCAGTGCCGCTTCTATGAGAACAACGCTGCTGACTTCCAGAGCGTTCACCGTACAGTGGAACAAGCCATAGCCGACTTCGGTAAGATAGACATCCTCGTCAATAATGCCGGTATAACCAAAGATACACTGCTTATGCGTATGACCGAACAACAGTGGGATGCCGTCATCAATGTCAACCTCAAGTCGGCGTTCAACTTCATCCACGCTCTCACACCTTTTATGGTACGCCAACGCAGCGGTTCTATCATCTCTATGTCGTCGGTGGTCGGACTCAACGGAAATGCCGGTCAAGCCAATTATGCAGCCTCTAAAGCCGGTATCATAGCACTGACTAAGTCAGCGGCTAAAGAGTTGGGCAGCAGAAACATACGCGTCAATGCCATAGCACCCGGGTTTATCATGACTGATATGACCGCCGCATTGCCCGAAGACACTTTGCAAGAGTTTGTCAAACTTATACCTATGCGCCGTGGCGGTACACCCGAAGAGGTGGCTAAAACCGCTCTTTTCCTCGCTTCCGACCTCGCCTCATACATCAGCGGACAGGTGATACAAGTGAACGGGGCAATGGCGTAAATAGAAACAATAGCCATTTTTGTGCATATATTTGCGCAATCGGAAAAAATGCACTACTTTTGCGGCGTAATTTAGCATAGTATCGGCTTGAAACAGAATTTGAAACATATTATCCTTGCCTTTTTGACAACCATTGTTGTCACCTCTTGCACTGAATATCAAAAGGTGCTTAAGTCGCGTGACCCGGAACTCAAATACTCTATGGCTTTGCAGTATTTCAATGATGGCAAGTATGTCCGCTCGCAGACACTGCTCGAAGATATAGCACCTTACTATAAAGGTACGGAAAGAGCACAAGAGGTGGTTATTTACTTAGGTCGCAGTTATATGGGGCAGAAGTCCTATACCTCTGCTGCTGAGTACTTTGAGGCTTATTTGCGCAACTATCCCAAAGGGCGTTATGCCGCCGAAGCAAGTTTTCAAGTGGGGCATTGTTACTATTTAGATGCACCCGATGCAAGGCTCGACCAAGACATCACCTACCGCTCGGTGGATGCTTTTGAGAAGTTCATAGAGACCTACCCCGCAAGCGACTATGTGGAACAGGCTTACAAAGAGCAAAACGAGATGTATGATAAGTTGGCGTATAAAGAGTTGCTCAGTGCCAAACTCTATTATAATATGGGTACTTATTTGGGTAATAACTATTTAAGTGCTGAAATAACTGCCCATAACGCGCTCAAAGACTTCCCCAGCAACTCTTATCAAGAAGAACTCAACTGGATTATTTTCGCCAGCAAATATCAGCAGATGTTGCATTCGTTGGAAAGCAAGAAGGAAGACCGCGCAAGAGAGGCTGAAGATGAGTACTATAGTTTTGTGGCATCGTATCCCGATAGCAAACATCGCTCACAAGCCGAACGAATGGGCAAAGAGATAAAAAAAGCCCTCAATAAAAAAGAATGATACCCCTGCCGGACAATCCGAAGTATCCCAAATTCCCGGAATATCCGGCAAAAACACCCGAGAAAATATAAAAACACTATACTATGGATTACAAACAAACCAAAGCCCCGAAATCCACTATCACCCGTGATATGACTCAACTCACAGAGAAAGTTGGCAATGTGTATGAGACGGTGGCAATCATCGGCAAACGTGCCAACCAAATATCGCAGGCTCTGAAAAAAGAGTTGGATGCCAAACTGCAAGATTTCTCAACCCCTCAAGACGCAGCAGATGAGACCTATGAGAACCGTGAGCAGATTGAGATATCACGTAGTTATGAGTGCCTGCCTAAAGCCACACTCATCGCTACACAAGAACTGATTGACGACCAAATAGTCTATCGCTCGTCGTCTAAAGACGATGCTCTTAAATAGGCTTACTTAATCCCGTTCTATGCTGACACTCAAAGGTAAACATATATTGTTGGGCGTGAGTGGCGGTATAGCCGCTTATAAGATTCCACTGCTCATACGTCTTCTATGTAAAGCAGGTGCCGAGGTGCGTTGCGTGACCACACGCAACGCTTTACAATTCGTCACTGAACATACACTCCGCACCCTGAGCCAAAACAGCGTCTATACCCATGTCTTCGCCGCTATCAACGAACATGCCACCGAACATATATCCCTGCCCGTATGGGCTGACCTCTTGCTCGTGGCACCTGCCACGGCTAATGTGATTGGGAAGTTCGCAGCAGGCATTGCCGACGATGCACTAACCACCACTTTTGCCTCGTGTGCGACAAGGCGACCTGTCATCATAGCACCCGCTATGAATGACCGTATGTATGCCAATCCTGCCACACAACAAGCCTTGCAAACACTTGCCGCTTCTGACAATATCACCGTCATCGAACCCGCTGATGGCGACTTGGCTTGCGGCTCCGAAGGCAAAGGGCGGATGCCTGAGCCTCAGGAACTGCAAGAGGCTGTCATCCAAGCACTAACACCGCAAACGATGGTCGGCACCAATGTGATGATAACGGCAGGTCCGACACGTGAACCTATCGACCCCGTAAGGTATATAACCAACTATTCGTCAGGCAAGATGGGTTATGCTATCGCCCTTGAGTGCCTCAGACGAGGCGCTGCCGTAACACTTGTCAGCGGTCCTGTTAATCAGTCGTTGCCTGACATCTACGAGAACCGACTGACACTAATCAATGTCGCTTCAGCCGGACAGATGGCTAATGCCGCCGTAGAGGCTTGGAAGAAAAGCGATGTGGCTATATTGTCGGCAGCAGTGGCTGATTTTACGCCGATGACAGTGTCGCCCGTCAAAATGAAAAAACAGCAAGGGCAGGACACTATGACGCTGACACTTACTCAAACAACAGATATAGCCGCCGCTCTCGGACGAAACAAACAACCACATCAACGACTGATAGGGTTTGCACTCGAAACAGACCACGAAAAAGAGAACGCACAGAAAAAACTGCTGTCGAAAAACCTTGATTGGATAGTGCTTAATAGCCTGCAAGACCAAGGTGCAGGCTTCGGATATGACACTAATAAAGTGACCCTTATCTCTGCTGAAGGTCAGACACTCACTCTGCCGCTGATGACCAAACAAGAAGTGGCGGAAAGGATAGTGGAAGAAGTGGTAATGCTCTAAAAAGGGCTTGATTCTATAGTTTGTAGAAATACTTGTTCGTTCCTTTTTGAGTGAACCAACTCATAGGCAGCCGTGCCATATAGATGGCTGCCATCGTTTGTTCGTGGCACGAATAGTAACTCACCCATAGTTCGTCGCCCTCTATTATCATACCGGCATAACTGTTGTCATCGCCGCCGGAAGGCAATATACAGACCTCTTCAAAGTGACCGTCCAAACCACCTTTGAAGAGCATCGTCTTTTCTGTTGAGTAGAGTGAACGAGTGGCTACCACGGTGGCTGTATCGCTTAAGATGACGAACTCTGGTCCGCCAAGAGGGATGTCCATCTCTGTCCATTGCCAATCGGTGTATGGCGGTCGCGACTTACCCCACATACCGCGATGGTCGCCTTCCTCGCGACGAATCATAAGATACATAGTGCTGTCGGTGGTGAGACGAACAGTCGTTTCGTTAGGACGACCGGTGACGGCTAACGGTGATACAAGGTCGTAATGGATACCATCGGTGGTCTGCAAAAGGTTGAAAGTGGGACCGTAGGAAACGACATAACCCGTCTCTCCAAACCATGTGAGACGCCATAACCACTCTCTGTTAGTGGAGACGGCAGGGTCTATAATGCCGTCTTGCAACTCGGTAAAAGTCTGACCATCAGAAGAGAAAGTGACTTTAGTATATGAGCCTTTGTACTCTTTCCCTTCGTATAGTACACCGCCGATAAGAAGCATCAGCCGTCCGTCGGGAGTGATGCTTAGTTTGGGGTCGCGCAAGTCCATACCCTCTATGGCAAACAATGCCAATGGTTGCCAGTCAGTACCGTTGTCTGACACTATGACGCGCACATTGCCTGCCGTAGCGGCATCACCTTGGTAGTGGTGGGCTACAGCCTCACGAAAAGTGCAGAAATAGCGACCGCGAAAACGCACAAGTGATGTGAAAGAGCAGTAGTGGTCATTAGCCCAAATGCGACTGACAGTCAGTGAGTATGTCTGACTGTTGTCAGAAGGAGACGAAGAGGAGGTGCAAGCCGATAAAGAGAGCAACAGAACGAAGGCTAAGGCTGCAAAAAGAGAGTAGAGAGAAGAATGTTTCATTGACGGTCAGTGTTGATGAGACTGCGGACGAGGACATCCGCACTCCGAATGTGCCGCAAAGGTACGGACTTTCAAGCATTTGCACAAATTCTTATTGAGTAAATGTTGCGGGGTACGCAGGTGACACACCTGCGTACCCACTCCTCATTCCTCATTCCTCATTCCTAATTAAATCGCGTCTTCGGGGTCGCCGCCGCCTGCGTTCGGATTCTCGTATGAAGGAGTGCTGCCGCCACCGGCACTGACACAAATAACACTCATCGCTTGGGTTGCTGACACCGCTGTTCTGGGATTCTGATATTCTCTTTTCATTGTTGTGGATTGTTTTTTTAGTTTGGGTTAAACGTTGTTTTTTGGGGGAGGGGGCTAGTTATCCTATGGTTTTTAGTTTTCCTGGTTATCTTAGGTTTTCTGGTTATTCTCATTCCTCCTTCTCTTTCAAAATTTCAGTTTGGCGGCGGGGACTATTTTTCCCCTAAAATCTGTCATTATGAAAATCCCGCCGCCAAAACTGAAAAAACTTATCTTATTTCCTGCCCTACGGCGTTATAGCGTTTGCCGTCGCGCTCGATGATAAGAGAACCGTTTTGCAGGTACTTGTGTGCGCTTGGAGCGCGGTCGTCCTTGCCCGCATCTACGCTTTCCACATCTGTCGGTGTCTCACCTCTTACCACAATACGGGCGCGGGGATGAACGGATTGTACAACAGAACTGCCGCTATAGAAGTAGGCACGGAAAGCACGAATCTTGTTGGCTACATTGGGCCAATAAAGGGCGTTGTTTTGTCCGAGGAAGAGGAAGCCGCTGTTCTCGCCTGTCTCAAGAGCGGTGGGATGCACTGTGCCGAAGAAACGTGTATCGCCTACGTTTGTGCCGCTTGTGTTGTTGGTGAAAGCATTGGCGGCGAGCGTCACGTCCTCGAAGACGGGATTGACGATGTTCGCGCCGCTGACCTGCACGAGATAAGGTGTGCGGGCGGAGAGTGATGTTACCTCGCTCACGTTGAAGTCCAGACCTTCGGCAGCGTCGCCTGTAACGGAAGAGAGGGTGTAGAAGGTGGCGGTTCTCATGTCGGACGCTGTAATCTGCGATGCAGTGAGGTCAAAGGGGAAGCAGACAGTGTTCCACATGCCGGCATAGAAAGTGCGCATCATCTGGAAATCCATACTGCCCGTGAAGGTGCTTGCCGTGGCGGTGTAATAAGCGGTCTCTTCGTTGTCCGCGAGGGTGACAGGCACTTCGGTGAAGACTGCTACGACATCATTATGGTCGGCTGCGATGTCGTTGATGGTGTATGTGGCAACGCCGTCTGTTCCCGCGCTGCTACCTCCGTCCGTCCAGTGCGAGAACACGTAGCGGCGGTTGGCAGGAATGGCGGTAAGTATCACATCATCGCCCTCATCAAACGTATCTGTGCCTGTTACCGTGCCTGCTTCTACGGGGGAGACGGTTGCTGCGACATCGTAAGTAGGTGTAGCAGGAGCGCCTCCGCTGAAGACAGCGGTATAGGTGGCATCGCCTGAAACGGTGAACTGGTAAGGATTGTCAGTGCTGACATTCTCGCCGCTGCCGTTCTCCCAGTGGTCGAAAGTAGCACCGTCATCGGGTGTGGCTGTCAGGAAAGCGGGTACACCGTCATAATAGCCACCATCGCCGACAGCCGTGCCATTACCTATAGTATTGATGGTGATGGTTCTCTCTGTGGCATCCGGTGCAACGAAATAGGCCGTATATGTAGCATCCGATGTGCCAACTATTACATTAGTTGCTAATGTGTGTGAGCCATTACTCCATTTTACAAATATGCCGTTCGATCTAGAACGAGCTGCTAGTGTGCACAAAACTCCCTCATACAAATTGTCATTCGGTGAGCCATAGTCAATCTTTACGGGATTTGCTCCGTTGATGCGTCCGTATGTATCATTATTAACTACTTGATAAACCTTATGAGTAGGTGTTCCCGCAGGAACGAAGAATGCCGTATAGGTTGTATCTGAATAAACATAGGCTATGGTATATGGGTTTCGACCTTCATTCATTATATTTCTCCATTGTGCAAATACCCATCCTGACCCTGCAGATGCTGATATTGTACATCGTGTACCATAGAGTGTCGGATTAGAAGCAAGGTTATGTGTTGCAGAACAACCGGCAGCGGCCGCTTCTGTCGGCATAACTGCCATTGTCAGCGTATGTTCGGGCAGTACTCCCATTTGTTCAATGCTTACTGATTGCGAATTGCTATTATACAAAAGCTTATTAGCAGTCGACAAATATGTTCCTATTTTATTCTGAGCCTTTACGGAAGCAAAGTCAATATAATCCAAACGATTAGGATTTGTACAGCCGGAACGAATAAAAAACACACGTCTCGTTCCGCTTACGTTATGCACAATATAAGAACCGTCAAAGTCCTCTGTGTCAAATTCAGCAGTGGCAGCAGTCTTGCCGATAGCTATACCGTTTGATTTCAGAAGAGTCAATGGCTCTTTCGTGTCCGAAACCACATAACTGGCATGTACTATATTATCCCCCGTTGGCAGTTCTGTGGCAGATGGAGAATAAAAGAGCAGTTTCACTCTCATTCCACCATTAGTGTTTAGGTCTTTACCATTAGAAAAAATCACTTTCCAGCAAAAGGCAGTAGTTCCATTGTCAAGGGCAGGAACACGCTCAAATGCCTCAATGGTATTACAACCGGATGTAGCATCAAAAGCATAGTTGTAGTCTTCATCGAGGCTGTAATCTATTGCCCAAAGAGGACTGACAGACAGCAGCATGAAGCAAAACATAGCGCAGAAGGTTGCGCGGGTTCGGGCGCGTAGTGCGCCGTGGGGCGTTTGTTGCTTTTTCATAAGCGTAAAAATTTAGTTGGTTTGATAATTGGGTTTGTTACGACCTTGGTGTCGTGTGGTGTATGGTGCAAAAATAAAAGCGTGAAGTTCATTTGTTCTTCACGCTAACTGAGGGCTTCGCAATCCCTGTACCAAGTAGAAAAACAACCGAAGTCCACGCTTGATATATCTAACCCTCCCGTCCAGTATGACTATGGACTTCGGTATAATATACCCACGAGGACATTCATTGGCTGCTGTTTGGACTTGGTACGAAATGATGCGAAGATTTCAGTTAGTCGCAAACAACGTTCAACGAACGTCTTAAATTATGTCCTTACTATTTTACATCTGTAAGCGATGCTCCTGTTTTACGTCATAGGAGAGACTATCGTATGTTTTCGGCGGCAAAGATACGGGTGTTCTGCGGATTATACAAATAAATGCAGTGATTTTGTGTGAATTTGCATCGGGAGAGCTGACAGGTTTTTATATATGCTCAGCGTATATAGACGGTGACCGGCTACTTGTGAATCTTCCGCTACAGGGAAATTGACTCCTTGGCGTGGAGCAGGAATATGGCGAAGAGAGATATGGTTTCTGTGTGAATATAGTTTGTCTATTTGGGACTGCGTCATCGGTTCAGCCGCCGTACCCACAGAATGAAACATCCTTTTTCTGAAAGTCCGTACCGCGTTTTATAGTACGGTTTTTCCGTTCCGCTGGCAATAAATACTCGAATGACCTGTATTCCGTCAATGCGTTCTGTTGTAACTTCAAACAGCCCCATAGGAGAAGGGGATACGCCCATACGAATACAATCCTTAATCTTCAGCATATCCCCATCTAAATCGCTGACACCGATGGGGTGACCTTGGTCGTCTATACCAAAATAGATAATACCTCCTTCGCGATAATTAAGGAAAGCAACCACCTCCTTCTCTAAATCGATGTCACGCGTCAATTCACGTTTAAACTCTATTCGATTTGCTTCGGTTATTCAAATACAACAACTTGTTTTCGGCGGCAAAGGTAGGGTAATTCAGGCGGTTAGGCAAATAATTGTACACATTTGTGGAAAATTTGCTTCCGGTAGGGGATGTTTTCTTTTTCAATAGAGCCGCGACATACAACCCAAAGTAAGGGGTGGAAGTAAAGTTCAGCATAAATAACAGAGGATTTTGGATAAAAAAGAAAAATAAGTGACTGAAAATTCGTTGCAATAACTCTTTTTATTATACCTTTGTCTGCTCAATATGTTTAACCCAAATCGGTGATTAGCGTTTTGGGGTTATCAAAAATCTGAAGGAACTGCAAAAATAATTCCGTAAAAAAACACTAAATCTCAAAGATAATGAAACAACTTATTGAATGTGTGCCGAATTTTTCGGAGGGGCGCAACCGTGAGGTTATTGACAGTATAGTGGCTCAGATTGCAGCCACTGAAGTAGATGGACTGAAAGTGAAGGTGTTGGATGTTGATCCCGGTGAGGCTACAAACCGCACTGTTGTCACTTTCGTAGGTGAACCGGCGGTGGTGGTGGAAGCCGCATTCCGTGGTGCGAAGAAAGCCGCCGAACTCATAGATATGCGTTTGCACCACGGTGCGCATCCTCGCAGCGGTGCCACTGATGTGTGTCCGCTTATCCCTGTGGCAGGTATCACTTTGGAAGAGTGTGCCGAGTTGGCTCGTGCTCTTGCTAAACGTATGTGGGAAGAGTTGCAGATAGCCTGTTACTGCTACGAAGCCGCTGCTTATCGTCCTGAGCGTCAGAACCTTGCCGTATGCCGCGAAGGTGAATATGAGGCTCTGCCCAAGAAGATGACCGACCCCGAATTGCGTCCCGACTTCGGTCCGGACACCTACACCGAGCGTGTCGCCACCGCCGGTGCTACTAATGTCGGTGCACGTAATTTCCTCATTGCCGTCAATTTCAACCTCAACACCACTTCCACTCGTCGTGCTATGGCTGTGGCTTTTGATGTTCGCGAGAAAGGCAGGAAGATGCGTGAGGGCGGCACACTGACCGGCAAGGTCTTGCGCGATGCCAACGGCGAAGAGATGTGGCAACCCGGCACACTGAAAGCATGCAAGGCAATAGGCTGGTATATAGACGAATACGGCATAGCACAAGTGAGTATGAACATCACCGATATAAGGGTTACCCCCTTGCATGTGGCATTTGAGGAGGTCAGTCGTGCGGCTGCTGCAAGAGGTATGCGTGTTACGGGTGCGGAGATTGTGGGACTGGTGCCAAAATGCGCACTCATTGATGCGGGTAAGTTCTACCTCGCACGCCAACAACGCTCATTGGGCATAGCGGAGGACGAGATTATCCGCATCGCCGTCAAATCAATGGGCTTGGACGAGCTCAAACCCTTCAACCCCAAAGAGAAAGTGATTGAGTATATGATGGTGGACGAAGCCGAGCAGGCAGAGAAAGAGCGTCTTATCCGTATGACTTGCAAAGGTTTTGCCCTTGAGACGGCGAGCGAATCGGCAGCCCCGGGCGGCGGTTCGATTTCTGCATATATGGGTGCTTTAGGTGCTGCTTTGGGTACGATGGTGGCTAACCTCAGTGCCCACAAACGCGGCTGGGACGACCGCTGGGAGGAGTTCTCCCGTGTGGCTGAAGAAGGTCAGCAGGTGATGAACGAACTGCTCGCGCTTGTGGATGAAGATACGGCGGCGTTCAATAAGATTATGGCTGTCTTTGCTATGCCCAAGACCACACCCGAAGAGAAAGCATCCCGTGCCGAGGCGATGGAAGCCGCCACGCTCTACGCTACCCAAGTGCCGCTTCGCACGATGCAGACGGCTATGCGCGCCTTTCCTGTCCTCAAAGCGATGGCGGAAAAAGGCAATCCCGCTTCCGCTTCGGATGTCGGTGTCGGTGCATTGGCAGCCCGTGCAGCCGTGCGAGGAGCCGATATGAACGTGCGTATCAATGCCGCCGGACTCAAGAACCGCGATCGTGCCGAAGCCCTCATTGCCCAAGCCGCCGAAATGGTTCGCAAAGCCGAAAAAGAAGAACAAGAGATATTGACAATAGTAAATGCTAACATAGACAAGTGATTGATAATGAAAACTAAACATAAAATCTTTATAGGCGTTATCGTTGCCGTATGTATAGCCGTAACGGCGGTTGTTATTATCTGTATGAGCGGGCGAAACGATGATGATGGTCTCGCTGTCTTCGAGGCTCAATTCGGCAAATATACCGATTATGTGGACTCGCTACGCACTTCCGGTTCGTTTGCACCTGACACGACACAAGTGGCTTTTACCCTCTATCAGGACACGACACAGGCAAGAAGAATAAAAGAGTATTTTCAGTTGGATAGTCTTTATCCAGCCGATGCCGATACTTGGACCAAGGCTCTTGCCATCGGTCGGTTTGTGGCTGACAACATACCTCACGATAACCAACAGAACTACCCTGAAGAGGTGAATGCCATCGGTTTATGGGAATATACACAGACGGTGGCACCGGCTTTCAACTGCCGCCTGCATAGTATCTTAACTTTTGAACTCTTATTGGCAGCCGGCATACCGGCACGTTTCGTCACTTGCCTTCCGCAGGATAACAACGACTGCGACTGTCATGTGGTGAATGAGGTGTGGCTGCCTGAAACAGGTCGTTGGGCTATGCTCGACACCGATGAACGCTACTACGTCACCGACAAGGACGGCAACCTGCTGTCAATGAGGGATATACGCGAACATTATATAAGCGGTGAGCAGATGCTTATGTGGCAGAACTTCGCCACTCCTATCGACAAAGCCCATTACTACTATGCTTATTTAGCAAAAAACACCTATTGGTTCTCCTGCTGGGGCTCATTGTCCTATTCGCAAGAAGACTTAGACTACCCCGATGTCGTTCGCGACCGGTATATCAGTCTTCTGCCTACAGGTTTTATGCCGGATATAATAGGTGGTGGCAGTACGGTAACGACCGATGCCGATAAGTTTTGGTCAGAACCGACAATGAGATAATGACCAGATTTTGCGGTTGTAATCGCAAAATATATGGATTCTGTACTGTAACAATGACGTATGTAAGGAACTTTACGACTATGAATATGACCTCTGTACAGCAGCAGAAAGCAGCCGCCACATTCGTTGCCAACTGGACGGGCAAGGGCTACGAGAAAGGTGAGAGTCAGATTTTTTGGACTACTCTCCTCAGTCAGGTCTTTGGCATTGAGCACCCGGAGACCTTCATCTTTTTCGAGCAGCAGGTGCAACTCGACCACACCTCTTTTGTCGATGCGCGTATTCCTGCCACCAAGGTGATGATTGAACAGAAGTCGCTCGGCAAGAACCTCGGCGAAGGCATACGTCAGTCCGATGGTAGTCTGCTCAACCCTTTTCAACAAGCCAAACGCTATGCCGACACCCTGCCCAACAGTCAGCGACCACGATGGATAGTAACGTGCAACTTCGCCGAGTTCTGGGTCTATGACCTTGAGCAGCCCAACGGTGAACCGCAGAAGATACTGTTGAAAGACCTTGAAAAGGAATACTACCGCCTGCTGTTCTTGGTGGACGAAGGCAACGACCACCTTCGCCGCGAGATGGAAGTGAGTGTCAAGGCGGGTGAACTGGTAGGTATGATCTACGACAAGTTGTTGGAGCAATACTCACTTGGAGCGCGGACGTCCCCGTCCGCATACGATCTTCCATCTTCATTGATGCGGACGGGG
>JAFSTB010000028.1 GCA_017450685.1 Paludibacteraceae bacterium | reverse complement strand
ATGCTAAACAACAAGTAGGACTATTTGCTCGTATTATCAGCAAAATCAGCGCAATGACTGTCCTACAATATATTAACTTTATCAATAACAAACCGATTGGAAGAATCAAATATGCGCTGGTTTAATTCCGCCAACGGGTATAATTGATAATTATCTTATGCTCAATCCGTTTGTAATAGGAAGGTATGTATCTGATGAGTATTTTTGCGATAGAGAGTCAGAAACGATAATGATTAAAAAGCATTTTATAACGGACGCAATGTCGCTCTTATCTCTGACCGACGTCTGGGGAAATCGGGATTGATAGACCATATATTTTAATCAAAAAGATATAAAAGAGGCATTTAACATCTGCTTTTCCCCGCTGAGGGGATGATTGTTTCAATGATGATGTCGGCTCTGTGTATTACATTTGTGGCACGTTTAGTATATCCGGCTCTCAGAGACATAGTTAACAGATAGTGTACATTCATAGGTGTGTTTATGTGCATCATATACACACACATTATATATTTGTTTTTCACTATAACTATACTACTGCTCTCATCGCCGTTTCCGCTTCGCTGACGATATATAAAGCCCTGACACAACAGAAAAAGTACTTAATGTTGATAGCGGGTATGATTGTGGGAGTGGGAGTGTTCTTCCGTCTGCCCAATATATGTCTTGTGGCATTTATTGCCATACTTATTCCTTTTTACTATCAGACGCAGTCGCTCAAAACCACAATGCGCTTTTTTGGAGCGGCTGTCGTTGGTTTTGCAATAGGTGTAGTGCTCAATATCGCTCTTATATGTCTGCTACATCATCAAGAGACGTTTATTGCAAGCGTGAAACATACCTTCGATACTTTCCTTACACACACACACACACACACGGGCGCGGACACTTTGTTGTCAAGATGCCGGATATATGCTATTGTATTCGTTGCTTATTTCGTCCTTACTTCTCTGTACGACACTTCCCTATGGAGTTATCGCGATAAAGGGTCAAGGGTCAAGAAAACAGTCCGACCGGAACTAACACTACAACATACCACTTTCACTTCCAAAGAAAACGCTGCGCAGTTGGATACACTAATGACTCACCTTATACCACACATTCATAGCAATACCTACATTTTAGCATATCCTAATATACCGGCAATAAACTATCTTACACGCACACCTGCATATTTAGACAACCCTTGGGAGGGAATAATCACGTATGATAACTTCTGCACAACCTTTGAAAACGCTGTACAAACCAAACCACTGCCCGTTATAGTACTGGGCAAAGGAAACGACACAAGATGGAATATACCTAACAAAGAGTGGACTGATATATATGATTGCCCTGATTGGCACACGGCGAACAATGAAAAAAAATCATACATAGCGGAGTTTATCTCGCAGTATCATTATACTATAGTATGGGAAAATCCCCTGTTTCAAATACTCACACCACAGTAGCAACATTTCACTGATTTTGCCATTATTTTGTTACAAATTTATACTGATTATGCCCTTATTTTGTTACAAATTTATACTGATTATACCCTTATTTTGTTACAAATTTTTGCAATTCTGCTTTGACAAAGCATCGTTGCATAAAGAAGGCGCAATAAATCTCTTTGAGTCGTGGCGACAACATACCTATGGCATCGAAACGGCTGAATATCAGTATGCCAAAATGCCATTTAAGTTGGTTGTGGAGAGATATCTGAAAACAGAAGAGCAAACTGATTGGTTAGAGTATCAGTTCTTCTGTATGAATGGCAAAACCCGTATCCATACTCGTGCGTAACGACCTCGAAACAGCAGGTAAACAGCCTTTTGCTATGTCCTATTCATTAGATTGGCAAAGGGAGTACCTGCGAAAAGACGAAGAACAGTTTACCCAAACATTGCCACGCCCTGCCACACTCGATAAGATGATTGACTATGCCTGCCGATTGGCTCAACCATTCCCGCATGTGCGCGTGGATTTCTATGAGGTCAATGGCAATCTGTTCTTCGGCGAACTAACCTTCTCTACACACGGCAACGTCTTCGAAAACTATAAAAAGGAGACATTGCAGCAATGGAACAGTTATCTCACTCTACCACGACCCTATACTAAAAGCGATAGATATTAAAGTTATTGCAAAAAATATGCAATTATTTGTTCATTTGATAAAAGATCCGTCCGTTGTACAGAAATTATCAATTTTGTAATTTACAAATTTGTAAAATTTGAGATAAATAGGATTTTCCAAGGGTTAATTTTGACTTTCATTTTTTTTTGTTTACCTACTGTTTATATAGTATTCCGCTGTAAGGAAACAAAAAAGTTAGCAGTCCACAAAACTACTAACTTATTCATTGTTAAGACTTTTGTCTTTTGTGTCCCCCGAGGGACTCGAACCCTCGACCCACTGATTAAGAGTCAGTTGCTCTACCAACTGAGCTAGGGAGACAACATATTATCGCCAAAAAGCGGGTGCAAAGGTACGGCGTTTTGCAAATATATGCAAATCTTTAACCGAAAAAATGTCATATTTTGTGTAATTGTCAAAATAACAATACCTTTGCAGCGTTGATTGGTGCGCAGATTGAGCGTAAGGATGATATAATTTTAATATTGAGCCTTAGGAATAAGATTTGGCCTTAGGTAGATATCAATTTTAAGGATTAGCCTTAGGAAGATAACAGCCTTGTAGGTTTATAAAAAATATTATGGAAGCAGACAGATTATGTATTATGGAAGCAGACAGATTATCCGAGTTATATAAGTCGGTTACGGGAAAAGAAGTGGCAGCAAAGGATGCTCTCACAGCGTCAGGCAGTAATCGTCGCTATTATCGTCTTAGCGGTGTTGAAGGCAGCAGTCCATTGATAGGAGTGGAGGGGACTTCAGCAGAGGAGAATACGGCATTCCTGTATATGGCTAAACATTTCTTAGATAATGGTTTACCTGTTCCTCGTGTGTTGGCGGCAAGTGAAGACAGGATGGTGTATGTACAGGAGGATTTGGGTAATCGACTGTTGTTCGATTATATAGCCGATGGTCGTAAGACGGGTGAGTTTTCTATAGAGGAGAAGGCTATGCTCAAGCGAACGATACAACTATTAGCGGAGTTGCAGACTAAAGGTGCTGAAGGTTTTGATTTTCAGTATTGTTACCCTCAGCCGGAGTTTAACCTAAGGAGTATATTGTGGGATCTCAATTACTTCAAGTACTGTTTTTTGAAGGCTACCGGTTTGGAGTTTCAGGAGAACAGGTTGGAGGATGAGTTTGAGCGGTTGGCGTATATACTGTTGCAGGAGCGGATGAGTACATTTATGTATCGTGATTTTCAGAGTCGCAATGTGATGATAGTGAAGAAGGAAGATGAGGTAGAACAACCATATTTTATTGATTTTCAAGGCGGCAGGCGTGGTCCGGTGTATTATGATGTGGCATCTTTCCTTTGGCAGGCAAAGGCTAATTTCAGCGATGGATTACGGAATGAACTCATAGATGCCTATCTTGACCGTTTAGAGCAATATATGCCGATGGATAGACAGCATTTTCTTGAGAGGCTACAGCATTTTGTTCTTTTTCGCACGATGCAAGTACTTGGCGCATACGGTTTTAGGGGCTATTTTGAGAAGAAGCCGCATTTCTTGCAGTCCATTCCGTTTGCCATTGCCAATCTTAACCGTCTCTTGCAGCAGAAGACTGACGATTATCCGTATTTGATAGAAGTGTTGGAGCAGATGACGCAGATGCAGCAGTTCAAGCAGGCAGAGAAGCAGCCTTTGGTGGTGCGTGTTTTCAGTTTCTCTTATAAGAAAGGCATACCTGCTGATGTGAGTGGTAATGGCGGAGGTTATGTGTTTGATTGTCGTGCGCTTAATAATCCGGGTAAGTATGAGCGTTACACTCATTTTACTGGTATGGACGAACCTGTTATTCGTTTTATAGAAGAGGATGGCGGAATGGCCAAGTATTTAGAGTCGGCATATCAATTGGTAGATACAAATGTTAAGCGTTATATGGAGCGTGGTTTTCAGCATTTGATGGTATGTTTCGGTTGTACTGGTGGTCAGCATAGGAGTGTGTATGCCGCGGAGAAGATGGCACGACATATAAATGATACTTTTGGTGTGGAGGTACGTCTTGTACACCGAGAGCAAAATGCGGAAAGGGTGTTTTTATGCAAGCAATGATTTTTGCGGCTGGTTTGGGAACGCGTCTCAAACCGATAACTGATACGATGCCGAAGGCGTTAGTGCCGGTTGGAGGTAAACCGCTTTTACAATGGCAGTTAGAGAAACTGAAAAAGGCGGGAATAGTGGATGTGGTGATTAACCTTCACCATTTCCCGGAGCAGATAAGGTCATTTATAAAAGAAAATGATGCTTTTGGTTGCAGGGTACAGTTCTCCGACGAGAGTGATTGTCTGTTGGAGACGGGTGGCGGACTTAGGAAAGCAGCCTCACTTTTCCGAACGGATGAACCAATCTTAGTGCTTAATGTTGATGTTCTGAATACGCTTGATATCAATGTCTTAGTTGCCTCTTATGACAAACGGGATGCAGCCACTTTGGTGGTGAGTGAAAGACAGACACAACGGTATTTATTGTTCGACGAGAAAGGGTTGTTAGTGGGGTGGCATAATAAATCCACCGGTGAATATCGTCCGATTCAGAGGGCGGAAGAGATAGGTGCATTACATAGAGAAGGCGGTTTGCGTATGTTGGCTTTTTCGGGTACGCACATAGTGACGAAACGCATTTTTGAAAAGATGTGGTCCATGCCCGACTGTTTCCCTATAATAGACTATTATATAAGTGTTTGCGAGGAGTTGCCTATAAGAGCGTATATCCCTGACCATTTCCAAATGTTAGATGTGGGTAAGTTGGAAACATTATCGGAAGCGGATAATTTTGTAGGAATAAAAAAATGATTGTACCTTTGCACGCACTATAGTGCTTAATGAGGCACTTAGGTGTAGTACATAGTGATGTACTTAAAGTAGAAACTAACAACAAATGTTTTAGTCGATTATGATCAATCGAACGATGGTACGCACTCGCGTTGTTCAGACCTTGTTTGCGTATTACACTAATCAGGGTGACACACCTTCTCACGCCCTCAAGCAGTTACGTAACAGTTTTTCAGACACCTACAGCCTTTATATGATGCTGTTGGAATTTGTGAATGCTCTCACGCGTTATGCGCAAGAGCAGTTGGAAGCATCAGTGGAACGTGCCAAAGTTGTTCACCGTGAGTTTGTTCCCAACCGCCGCTTCGTGGAGAATAGGTTTGCCAAACAGGTGTTTAATAATCTTCAACTGAGGCATTATATAGATGAGCAACATCTGACTTGGGATGCAGGAATGAATGCCGTTGAGGATGTGTATAAGCAACTCAATAACCATTATTTTTTCCGTGACTATATGCGTCAAGAGACTGTCACATATGAAGATGACCGTCGTGTGTGGCGCAGAATAATGTCCGACATCGTGCCTGAAAGTGAAGAGATGTTTTCCGCTTTAGAGGAGATGGAAGTGGTTTTTGATAAGAACCATTGGACCACCGATTTAGATATAGTGGCGAGTTATGTGGTGAAGACCATTAAGCGTTTCAAGGAGGACAGTGATGCCACTCAAGCCCTTCTGCCTATGTTTGATAAGGAGGAAGAGGTACAGTTTGGAGAAAAACTGCTTGAATGTGCCATTGCTAATCATGATGTGTACGCCGAGCAAGTGAAAGGCCGTTTGGAGCATTGGGATGCCGAACGCTTGGCATTTATGGATAGAATAATATTGCAGACAGCCCTTGCTGAGATTCTCAATTTCCCGGATATAGCGCTTGAGATATCGATGAACGAGTATTTGGAGATAGCCAAAGAGTATAGCAGTGAGAAAAGTCATATTTTTATCAACGGTGTGCTTGACGAGATACTCAAAGGAATGAAGCAGGATAATGTGCTACTCAAATAAAATAAGGAACCGGATGTTCCCAAAAAACTGAATTATTCATTTTAAAAAAACAGTTTAATATGTTGAATTTTATTCTTTTAGATGAGGCTGCCGGCAATTCCGGTACAGGTTCAATGACACAGATGGTGATAATGATGGTATTGCTTTTCGTTGTGTTCTATTTCTTTATGATTCGTCCTCAGACGAAGAAGCAGAAGGAGTTGCAACAGCAGCGTGATGCGATGAAGAAAGGCGACAAGGTGGTGACAGCCGGCGGCATTCACGGTATCATTC
This sequence comes from Paludibacteraceae bacterium, assembly GCA_017450685.1. Taxonomy (GTDB): domain Bacteria; phylum Bacteroidota; class Bacteroidia; order Bacteroidales; family Paludibacteraceae; genus Colicola. Next base: position 81,457 of record JAFSTB010000028.1, on the reverse strand, counting down.
GTGAGGTGCAGGAGAATACTTTTCTTATAGAGGTGTCGAAAGAGGTGTGCATAAAGGTGGATAAAGCCAGTGTTTATGTTACTACCGATGAGGCACAGCAAGCATCGAAAGAGGCAGATGCAAAGAGGTAAGGAGATATTGATTTTTCTGCTTTTTGTTATCTTTTCTTTTTTAGTGTGGTGGATACGTTCCATTCATAGTTCGTCTGCATCTCAAGCGGAACAGCAAGTGAGTGAGAGACAGGAGGATGAGACGGATGTGTTCACGGAAAAGAGATTAGAGATAGCAGTGGAGGTATTGGATGTCCCTCGCGATAAGCGTGTGAGGGTTTTTCCATCTCATGTGACGGTTTATGCTCGTGTTAAGATAGGTGATTATGAGAGAATTACGGCTCAGTCGCTTAAGTTGTGGTGCAGTTATCCCACTCGCGCGGCGCAGTATCTGCCATTGCATGCGGATGTGACGGATGCACGCATACTGAATGTGCGTATTGATCCCGACAAAGTGGAATATATAATCGAACAAGAATGAGACCTATTCAAATGGTGGATCTGCGCACCCAATATGAGCAGATAAAAACTGATATAGACAGAGGTATTCAGGCGGTAATAGACAGTACCTCTTTTGTTAAGGGCCCTGCAGTGGAGCAGTTCGCTCATTCGTTGGAAGCCTACACCGGTGCTCGTCATGTCATTCCTGTGGGCAATGGCACCGATGCATTGCAGATTGCTCTTATGGCTCTTGGGCTAAAGCGCGGTGATGAAGTGATAACTCCCACTTTCACTTTCATAGCCACGGCTGAGGTGGTGGCATTATTAGGTCTGACCCCTGTAGTGGTGGATGTGGACTGGGATACGATGAACATATCCGTTGACGCTATTCGTCGTGCCATTACCCCTCGTACGAAGGCGATAGTGCCGGTACACCTGTTCGGTCAGTGTGCTGATATGGAAGCCATTATGCAGATTGCTAAAGAGAATAATCTGTACGTGGTGGAAGATGCTTGTCAAGCTATTGGTGCGCGATACACTTTTTCCGATGGCAGGACACTGCAAGCAGGTACGATGGGGCATATAGGTTGCACCAGTTTCTTCCCTTCGAAGAACCTTGGTTGCTATGGTGACGGCGGTGCTTTGTTTACCAATGACGATGAGTTGGCAGCGCATATAAAAGCGATAGCCAACCACGGAATGGTGGTTCGTTATCACCACGATGAGGTGGGTGTCAATTCGCGTTTGGACAGTATTCAGGCTGCCATCCTGTCTGCTAAATTGCCTCATTTAGACGAATATACCCGTACAAGGCAGTCGGCTGCGGCATATTATGACAGAGCCTTTGCCGACAATGAGCATATCTTGATTCCGTCGCGTGCGGAACGTTCAACGCATGTCTTCCACCAATATACTTTGCGTTTGCAGGGTGTCAGTCGTGATGCAGTGCGTGAGCAGTTGCAGTCGCGTTCGGTACCTGCTATGGTCTATTATCCTATACCGTTGCATTTGCAGAAAGCATACCAAGATGAGCGATATAAGCAGGGCGATTTCCCAATGGCTGAGAGGTTGTCGGAGTGTGTACTCAGTCTGCCGATGCATACTTGTTTGGACGAAGAGCAATTGAAATATATAACCGCCAATGTATTGGAAGTGATAGAGTTATGCAGTCGTTAGGTCTTCAGCAACAGCAGAAATTGCAGCAGCGTCTGTCTCCTGCGCAGATACTTGCGGTACGTCTATTAGAGGTGCCTTCCTACGAGTTGTCGCAGCGTATCAATGAGGAGTTGCAGGAAAACCCTGCTTTAGAGGAGGTGGAAGACGGTCGTGAGTCAGCACGCATCGGCGAGGACGAATATACGGAGCAGTCAGCCGACGAATATCAGAACCCGTTGCAAAATGAAGATTTCGACTATGACGCTTATATCCAAGACGATGAGATACCTGACTATCGTCTTCATTCTACCCCTTCGGGTGTGGACGATGAGATGACTGATATACCGATGACGGCAGGTGTCAGTTTTGGTGAATATCTAAAGAGTCAGGTTTATCTGACCAAGATGGACAAGCCTCACAGACATATTGCTAAGTTTATTATCGGCAATATAGACGAGGATGGTTATCTTCGTCGTACTGCGGAGGAGTTGTCGGATGACCTTGCTTTTCGTGAAGGACTGAATGTGAGCGAAGAAGAGATAACAGATATCATCCGTGAGATTCAGTGTTTCGATCCTCCCGGTGTGGGAGCCAAAGACCTGAAAGAGTGTCTGCTTATCCAACTGCGGCAGCAGCCTGCCACCGATGTCACATCGCTTGCTATACGTGTTTTGGAAACGGCTTTTGATGATTTCAGTAAGCGTCATTTTGACAAGGTATGTGTCAAGTGCGGTGTGAGTGAGGAAGAGTTGAAGCAGGCTGTTCAGGAGATAACGCGCCTTAATCCCAAGCCCGGTAGTGCGTGGACTGGTACTGTCTATGACCGTCATCTGACCACTGTCATACCTGACTTCATCGTTGATACGCGCGAAGGTGAGTTGGTGGTGACGCTCAATACGGGTGAGTTGCCCGAATTGCGCATCAATCGCGAGTATAGCCAACTAATAGAAGACTATGCTTCCAATACCGCCAATCAGACAACGAAGATGAAAGAGGCTGTGCAGTTCGTCAAACAGAAGATTGACTCTGCCCGTTGGTTTATTGATGCCATTGAGCAGCGGAACGAGACATTGCTCAAGACGATGAACGCCATAATAGAGAAGCAGAAAGACTTTTTCTTAGAGGGTGACAGTATGTACCTCAAACCTATGATTCTGCAAGACATAGCGGATATGACGGGTTATGATGTAAGCACTATCTCTCGCGTAAGCAACTCCAAATATGTGCAGACGGAGTTTGGTGTGTTCCCGCTTAAATATTTCTTCACTTCCGGAATGACGACCACCGAAGGTGAGGAGGTCAGTTCGCGTGAGGTGAAGCAGATAATGCAAGAGATCATAGCCGGTGAGGACAAGTCGCGTCCGTTGACCGATGAGCAGATGGTGAAGGTGCTGGCAGCGTATGGCTATCAGATAGCGCGACGCACCGTGGTCAAGTATCGCGAGCAGATGGGCATACCGGTGGCAAGACTGAGAAAAGAAGTGTAACAACTGCACCTCTTTGAAATGAATACTATTCCACATATAGCAGCCAAGGCATTGAGTGTCATACTCTATCCTATGTTTATTCCGACCTATGGTATGGCTCTTTATTGCAGTGTGTTGTTGAGCCGGATGCAGCATACAGAGTCTTCTGTTTATGTGTGGTTGGTTTTATGTGGCGGTACTTTTGTTTTTACCTGTCTTTTGCCGATGCTGTGTATTGGTTGGCTTGTTTGGCGTAAGCATGTCAGTGGTTTCACTATGAGTGACAGGCGTGAACGCAGACTGCCTTATATAGTAACTGCAATGAGTTATGTGGCGTGGTTCTTCTCATTGAAGACGCTCTTTGCCGATTCATCCGTTCCTAATCTCTTACTTCCTTTGGTGGCAATGGGAGCGTTGATAGCCTTAACTGTGGTGCTGCTCATAAACAGAAGATGGAAGATCTCTGCTCATCTGACCGCAATGGGCGGACTATTGGGTGCAGTGGTAGGTTATGGCTTATATGCATCGGTGCTGCCTATTGACACTTTATGTCTTCTGACCGTACTATCGCTATTTTTGATGTATGCTCGGCTCTATTTAGGTGAACACACGCCGCTGCAAGTGGTGGCAGGTTTCGTTTTAGGTATCGTTTCTGTTTCATTACCAGTGCTTGTAGTCTATGCTTAAAATGCTTGCTATATATGTCTGGCTTCTTACCTGTGCTCCCGGAGAACAACTATACGAACAGTATGGTCATACAGCTCTGAGAGTGATGGATACAGAGCAAGGTTTAGACCTATGTTTCAACTATGGCACTTTCTCTTTTAATACCGAACATTTCTATTATAAGTTCGTAAAGGGTGAGACCTATTATATGCTCACTTACGAATCGACAGAGATGTTTATGTATGAATACATAGTGGATAAACGTCCTGTCTATGCGCAAAAGTTGAACCTGACGGAAAGCGAAAAGAAGTGTTTAATAACATCGCTAATGACAGGTTCACGCCCCAAGAACCGCAACTATCTGTATAACTTTGTTGAGGACAATTGTTGTACTCGGCCTTTCCGTCTGCTACAGCAGATAACCGGCGATAGTATCCGTTCCCCGTATGCTGGAAATGAGGGTAATACATATCGCAGGTTCATAGAGCATTATACTCGTCCTCATACCGTTATCAATGCCTTGATAAACATGATATTCGGCAGGCGCTCCGACCGACCGATGTATGGTGAGAGCCGACTTTTCTTGCCAGAAGAGTTGATGCTTTATATGGATCAAGCCACCTTCGATGACGGTACACCGGTGGTGCTGCAATCCAATGCCGAACCGTTCGTCATAAAACCTGTACAATGGTGGGAATCGGTCTATCTCTATCTGTGCCTTTTTGCTATTGCTTTGGCAGTACTTTCGTGGTATGACAGAAAAAGAGGTAAACTGACAATAGCGGTGGACATAGTGTTAGGCATTGTCTATTTATGTCTTATCGCGATTACCATCTTCTTAACATTCTTCTCCATTCATCCCTTAGTCGGCTTCAATTGGCGACTACTGGTTTTACCCTCACTTCATTTATGCGCACGACTTATCTATATATTACGCTGATTGCCCTTTGTCTGTCCTCTTTGTTGCAAGCAGCACCACGTCTTTCTGTTGTGGTTATGGTTGACGGATTACGGCAAGACAACCTTCAACGCCTGCAGCCTTATCTTCGTGCAGGTGGTCTTCGTCTGCTTGTCGAACAAGCCGAAAAGGCAACTGTGAGTTTTGATAATGAGGTGTATGGCGGTTGCGAGACCGTGGCTACGCTTTTAACAGGTGAGCAACCTTATATCCACGGCATCGCTATGGACAGTTGTTTCTCACGTTCTGACCGACTTATCCACCCTGTTTTGGAAGATAAAGCCGAGACCCCTATCAGTGCCACCGGACCGTTGTCGCCACGAGCATTGTTAGCACCTGCCATAGCCGACCGTTTCCGTTTCCGATATGGCGAGAATGCACATATATATGCAGTCGGTCAGACTCCTGCCACCACTATTCTGATGGCAGGTCATGCCGCCGACGGTTGTTGCTGGTTGGACCCTATGACCGAGCAGTGGGGAACAACATCGTTCTATCCTGCCGGACTGCCTGCCGTGGCTGACGAGTGTAATGTGTCAGGTCGCATACAACGAGCTATAGACCAAGAGTGGATGCCGCGTATGGACTTCCCCCTTTATATGTCACCTACGGATAATGAACAGAAAAAGAACGGTTTTCACTATCGTACACACGAGCCGTTGCATTACACACCCGCTATCAATACCCTTATAGTGGAGATGACACTGCAACTGCGTGAGACGTTTGTTTTGGGTGGTGACGACACACCAGACCTATTGCTGGTGCAGATGACCACACGAACGCCCAAAGCCAAAAGCGACTATATTGCCTCAGCCGAACAAGAGGATATGTACTTGGCTCTCAATCAAGACCTTGGCTTCCTTATTGAGCAGTTGCAGCGAGCAGTAGGAAAAGAGAATGTGGATTTCTTTGTGGTAGGTGTGCCGCGTCAGGGCATATCGTTGCAGACACTGGCAGCCTCACGTATGCCGGTCAAGACATTCTATACCGACCAAGCCTCTGCGCTTACCTCCGCTTACCTGATGGCTCTGTATGGGCAAGGACAATGGGTGATAGGCGGGTACGGCACCTCGCTCTATCTCAACCGACCGCTGATTGAACAGAAACAGATGTTGCTGCCAACCGTTCAACAACAGGTGGCGGATTTCCTGATGGATTTTGAGGGGGTGCGTATCGCTCAACCTCAACACCTTGCATATTTAGACCCGACGATAGCCGCTACCGTTAGCAAGAAAAATGCCGGTGACGTGATCTTCCACCTGCAAGCAGGGTGGCAATTGGCTTATAACGAACAGCAGACGATAGACAAGGTAATGGAACAACAACCCACCGTGCCACTTCTCTATCTCACTCATTCACATACTCTTAGTCTGCCTGACCAAACAGCCGAAGCCACGGAGATAGCAGGTTGGATATTGCAACTGATAGATAAACATTAAACTTTAATATACAACTCAATATGTTATTTTACGAAATCAAGGTTCATTATGACCGACAGACGGGAGAGGATAATCCCGGTAAGGTGAAAGAGACCTATCTTGTAGAAGGTCTGACTTGTGCTGATGTAGAAACGCGTCTTATCGAATCCATCAAGCCTTTTATTTTCGGCGATGTGGAAGTGCCCAAATGCAATAAAGCACAGTATTTTGACATCTTCCCTTCGGAGGAAGGTGACCGTTGGTACAAGGCACGTGTGGAGATGATTACGGTGGAAGATAACGGTAAGGAGTCGCGCAAGGCTGTCAGTATTTTGGTGGAAGCAAGCGATATAGAGAAGGCTCAGAAGTTGTTGCAAAAGAACCTCGAAGCCGTTGATTGCGAGATAGTATCAATAGCCCGTTCACCCATTATCGAAGTATTGCGTGCCGTATGAGCGAACCGCTGACAATAGATGTGGAGGCTGCGGTGCGTGCCAAACTACCGGGCAGATATGTGCCGCGATGCATCATCAACTGGCTTAAAAAGATTGTCCATCAGGACGAGATGAACGAGTTTTTGAAGACGCATACCGACATCTACGATTTTGATTTTGCGCGTATCTACCTGACCGAAGGCTTGCATTGCACCTACAATATAACCGGTGTGGAGAATATCCCTCAGACCGACCAACCGTTGCTTTTCGTCAGTAATCACCCTTTGGGCGGATTAGACGGTATAGTGCTTGCGCTTATGTTGGGTGAGCAACGACAGTATAACCTGCGACTTATTGTTACCGACCTGCTTATGTATATCAAGCCGCTTAACGGCATTTTTGTGCCGGTTAATAAAGTGGGCAAACAGAGTCGTGAGTATGCACTCAAACATCAGCAGTTATGGGAGTCGGATATGGATATACTCACTTTCCCTGCAGGTGCTTGCTCCCGACTGCAAGATATCAAAGGAGAGGGTAGAGTGATAAGAGACCTCGACTGGAAAAAATCGTTCATCCGTCATGCAGTGCAGTATAAACGTGATATAGTGCCAATCTATTTTGAAGGTAAGAACTCCAATTTCTTCTATAAGTTGGCATATTGGCGTAAGAAGTTAGGCATAAAGGTCAATATTGAGATGCTTTATCTTGCTGACGAGATGTATAAAGCCAAGGGTTCGCATTTCACGGCTCGTATAGGTCAGCCTATACCTTACACTACTTTTGACCAATCGCGAACGCCTGTCGAATGGGCGCAATACGTCAAAGAAATAGTCTATAAAACTCTAAAACTCTCAACTTTCAACTCAAAAACTTCTCTCAACTCTAAACTAAAACCATAAACCAACTAAATTTCAAACACTTATGAAACATTTTTTCTCTCTTTTGTTGTCAGTCCTTGTGGCATTTGCATTAGTGGGCTGTAAGAATGAATACCGAAAAGTTATCCCTTCAGATGCTGTTTTGGTGAGTGAACTGAACTTAGGCAAGATGGCTGTTAAAGCCGACCTGCCCAATCAAAAAGAGGCGTTCATGCAGTTTATGCAGGAAGTTCAAATGGACAACGAACTCTTGGAAGAAGTGCAAGAGTTGGTGAATAACCCTCGTCAGACCGGAATTGACTTTATGAACCCTATGTACGCTTTTGTTTGTATGATTGACAAACAGCCTATTCCTTTCTTCCTCATGCCCGTCAGCAACAAGAAAAAACTGATCAATGCCTTGGACGATGACGACTATAAGTTAACTTTTTCTGAAGAGGACAAGATGACTTTCTTCCGTATGGACAGTGAGTTTGGCGGTGTTATAACAGACAAAGTGCTGTTGATGGGTATGGCATCGTCCAATACACTCAAACAACTGCTCTCTAAAGAGAATACCGATAATAACTTCTTTGACACTGAGGCAGGTCAGTTTATGAATTCGCACAAGGGTGATATCGCTCTTGAGTTCAATGCCGCTGCCATCCCTGCAAACGCAAAGGAAGTGATATGGCAACTGATTGTGGAAGAGAACCAAGCGTTGGCACAAACACCCCAAGTGAAGGAGGCATACGACAAACTGATGAAATCGCAACTGATGGCTAACCTTAACTTTGATAAGGGTGCTATCCGTATGGGACTGTTTGCACGTACCAACGAAGACATCGTATCGTACAATGCTAAGAAAATCGACGAGGCTTATTTCGACTACTTGCCTTCCGAGCAATTGTTATGTGTAGCGGCTCTTGGTTTGGACGGTGCTGCTTATTGGCAAATGGCAGGTGAGACACTCAAACCGTATATGGAAGGAGAGATGGCTCCGATAATGCAAGTGGTAGCCGACTATATACAGACGCTTAACGGAACGGCTGCAGTGGCTGCATACGCACAAGAAAGCATAGATGACCCTTCTGTAACAATAGTACTGCCTTCTCCTAAAAAAGCGATGGATGAGATGCTGAACGCCTTTGAGGAAGAGATGCCGCGTACTTTGGCATACGCAGGTGATGAGAAGATAACGGTTATCTCGACGGATAAGAACTACCAAATGCAAAAGAACACACAACGCCCGTACAAAGTGAAAGGGTCCGATATGTTGTATGCCTATGCTAATATGTCGTTGTTTACGGATATTGTGGAGAAAAAGGTAGCAGCCCAAGAAAGCGGTAGGGCTAATTATCTGAGAACTTATCGTAAGAACTACTATGAGAGTCTTATCAACTTCTTTCGCCAAGCCGACTATGTTGAACTCAATGCAGAGCGCAACAATGAGTTGAACCTCACTCTCACTATGACAGATAATACGAGAAACGCCCTTGCCATCGTGGTTGCACGCGGTTTGGACGTTCTCACACAGTCTGCTAAAAGATAAGGTAGCAGGCAAAAAACTCTATAAGATAAAGGTCACTACATTATCGCTGCCAAAATGGCAAGGGCGATAGAAGTGAACATTAAGACAGGCATTTGGCGGTCGAGCATTCCATCCTCGTGCCGCCAAATGTATATTAAGTGCCATATCAGCACGGGCAATGCCAGCAAGGTCAGATAGTGCCCCAAGCAGGTGAAGATAACAAGTGAGCACACAATCAAGCAGGTGTGGTATATCTTGCCGCCTTTCTTTCCCAACCATCCGGCAAAGGTATGTTTGCCGTGTGCGCGGTCGTTATCCATATCGCGGATGTTGTTAAGATTGAGTACACCTACTATAGGCAGAGCAATAGCCACTGCTGAGAGAAGAGCATCAGTGGTGAGTGTGTAGGTCTGCAAATAGAAACTGCCCATAGTGCTGAGCAAGCCGAAGAAGAGGAACACACCTAAGTCGCCAAAGCCGTGATAACCGTAGTTGTATTTGCCTAAGGTGTAGGTCATAGAGCCGATGATAGCCAACAGACCTAAACCGAGGAAGACAACGCTGCGTACGCTGAGCAGTGTGCCGAAGGCTGTCCATACCAATTCAGTGCCGAAGACGATGCATAAGCCTACGAAAAGACGTATGAGCATTTTCATCTCTTTGTAGGTGATGGCACCGCTTTGCAGTCCATATGCCACACGAGCATCCTGACCATCGTCGGTGCCGTGGTCGGCATCGCCTAACTCGTTGCTCAAGTTGCTCAAGATCTGCAGACTGAGAGTGGTCAGTAGGGCGAGGAAAAAGACGAGGCAATAGTGTGTTAAGCAGAAGGTTTGGTTTGCCGTCAGATAGTGATAAGCCAGTCCGCCACCCAAAATAATGCCTGACATAGACAATGGCAGGGTGCGAAGACGGAACGACTGAATACAAGCGGAAAGTGTCATAATTAAAAATCAATGTTTGTTTTAAATGAGTTTCATTGCTTCTTGCGCAATCAGTTTGGCGGAGTCAGGCATGCCCATTTGTGCTGCGTTTTGAGCCAATGTTTTGAGTCGTGTGTCGTTGCCTATAAGGTGCAAGGCATCGCTCATTAGTGTGTTCATAGCATCCTTATCGCGCACTAACTCAGCCGCGTTGCGTTTAACCAATGCCATAGCGTTATGTGTCTGGTGGTCTTCTGCCACATTAGGTGAAGGTACCAGTATTGACGGTTTGCCCAGCAAGCATATCTCGCTTATGGATGATGCACCGGCACGAGAGATAACGAGGTCGGCAAGTGCATAACAATCAGGCATATTCTTCAGAAAAGCGGTACATACCATCTTCTCTTTCAGTTCGGGTATGTTGTTGAAGGCTTGCATACAGTTGTCGTAATAGACCTTACCTGTCTGCCAAATAACCTGTATGTCTGTTTTCGCCAATTCTGTCAAGGCAGCGATAATACTTTCGTTGATGGTTCTTGCTCCGAGGCTGCCACCAATGATGAGCAGTGTCTTACGGTCGGTTGTGAGTTGTGTGCCGAAGGTGTCGTTGAAGAAAGCGATGGCGCGCTCTTTGTCGCCGTTAACCAAGTCTTGACGCACCGGATTACCTGTTAGCAGCAGTTTATCCTTAGGGAAGAAGCGTTCCATCCCCTCGTAAGCCACACATATCTTTTTAGCATCGTTGCGCAGCAGTTTGTTGGTTACTCCGGCAAAGCCGTTTTGCTCTTGCAGGAGAACGGGAATGCCCATACGTGCCGCCACTTTCATAGCAGCGCCGGAGGCATAACCGCCTACACCTATTGCCACATCAGGGCGGAAACGGCGAATAATCTTCCTCACTTGCACCATACTGCGCAGCATATCCCAAACAACGGAAATGTTCTTCCACGGCTTTTGTCGGTCGAATCCGCGAACGGGCAACCCCTCTATAGGGTAACCGGCTTCAGGTACACGCTCCATCTCCATTCGACCTAATGCACCAACAAACAAGATGTCGGCTTCCTTGTCTAATGCCTTCAAGGCATTGGCAATACTGACGGCAGGGAAGATATGTCCGCCCGTGCCGCCACCACTGATAAGATATTTCATACTTCTAAATTAAATTCAGGTATATCGTTTATATTGCTTTTTTGCACCTGTGCTTGTCGGTCAGTCAACGCCTTTTGTTCGCGCGCCACGGCAAACATAAAGCCGAAATACAGACTTGTGATGACAGCACTGGTGCCACCTGCTGAAATGAGAGGTAGCGGTTGTCCCGTTACCGGACCTATACCCACAGCCACTGCCATCGACACTAATGCCTGACAGGTGATCATAAGTGCCATACCCATCATCATCAGCATCGAACCGTAGTCAGTGTATCGTGAAGAGATATAGCAGGCGCGGAAGAGTATAGCCAGATAGATGAAAAGGATGAAGACAGCACCTACTATCCCGGTCTCTTCAACCATAATGGCAAAGATATAATCAGCGTAGGCAATAGGCAGAAAATCACGCTCTTGACTATTGCCAGGGAAGACACCGAAAGGAGTCTTGCCGCCTAAGACGATGGCGGTGTTGGAGAGTGAACGCTGATAGTGGTCCTTATCTTTCATATTTGCCTCAAACTCTTCGTCAGTCTCATCGGTCTGCTCAAGGAAAGCGTCAACGCGACCTACCCAAGTGACGGCACGTTTAAGAGGGTGTGTGGAACTAATCTCAACATGAGGTTTGATGTAGGCATACTCCACGTAGAAATAGCCTGACAACAAGATAGCTAACACAATACTGACTATGCCCAACAGATATTTCCACGGCACGCGAGCCAAAAACCACATTATAAACACCACACCGCAAATGAGTATGCAGGTACTCAGGTTATTGGGCAAGATAGGAAGGATAGTGACGGCGGTTATACCCAATGTGAGGAAGAAATACTTCTTGCCGTCTTCCTCTGTCTCAATTCGTGATAGATAGTCTGCCACTAACAGCACTAACGAGAACTTCGCTAATTCTGACGGTTGGAAGGTAAGAGGAATACCTATCGGACGGAGATTGAACCATCTGGTGGCTTCACCGTGTGTCTCTGCAAACGGATTATGAGGTATAAGCAGTGAATAGAGCAATATCATACTTATAACCCAAAAGATGAACCCTGATTTGCGGAGTAGGCGACTGGGTATATATTGCAGTACGGCAACAAACCCTAAACCCAAAATCCAAAAGAAGACCTGTTTGCCGATGGTATGGAAGATAGAGCCGTGCTTGAATATTTCAGCACTGGAAGCACTGAAAAGCGCTATCATCGCCACTATCAGCAGGGCGAAGTACATCATCCAAAACGGACGATCGACATATTTGACAGGCAGTTTCATAGTGAACGTACTATTTGCATAAATTGGTTACCTCGGTCTTCATAACTCTTGAAGAGGTCGAAACTGGCACAGCAAGGAGACAGAAGAACGGTGTCGCCCGGATGTGCGGCTTTGAAAGCGCCGATTACGGCATCGTGGATATTATCCGTATCGATGATCAGCCCTTTGAACCATGAACCGAAATGTTGGCGCAGAGGTTCGTTATGTAGCCCCATGAAGACCAGTGTGTGACACTTCTCACTTACCAACTTGTCTATCTCACTATAGTCATTGCCTTTGTCTTTGCCGCCAAGAATGAGTACGGTGGGCGTGGTCATGCTCTCTAATGCGTACCAGCACGAATTGACGTTAGTGGCTTTGGAATCGTTGATAAAGCGTACATCGCCGACTGTGGCAACGTATTGCAGACGGTGGTCCACACCTGCAAACTGAGTCAGACTCTCACGGATGACATCGCTTTTTATATGCAGTATCTGTGCAGCCAAACCGGCAGCCATTGAGTTGAGTCTGTTATGTTTGCCGCGCAACGATAATTCGCTGACAGGCAAAGAGAAAGGCTCGTCGGTGGAGGCTCTTAGGATGAGATTGTCGCCATCGACATACGCCATATTGACGCTATTGGCAGTGGCTGACAGAGGTGTCTTCTTCTCAGCGAAGGGGAAGAGAGTGGCTTTGAGATTCAGTTTCTCCAATTCGCGACTGATGACAGGGTCTTCACTCCAATAGATAAAAGCGTCGCTTGCTGTCTGGTTGCGAGTGATACGCATCTTGGCGTTGATGTAGTTTTGAAACTCAAAGCCATAGCGATCCAAATGGTCGGGTGTGATATTAAGCAAGATGGCAATGTCGGCACGAAAGTCATACATATTGTCCAACTGGAAAGATGACAGTTCGATGACATAATAATCGTGGTCGTTTTCAGCCACTTGCAGAGCCAGACTATTGCCAATGTTGCCTGCCAAGCCCACATCCAATCCTGCTCGGCGAAGGATATCGAAGATGAGTGAGGTGGTGGTGGTCTTACCGTTAGAACCGGTGATACAAATCATCTTCGCGTCGGTATATCGTGCTGCAAACTCAATCTCGGAGATGACCGTTTCTGAGGTGTTGTCGTTCAGATGTTGCTCTCGTATCTTCTTTATTATAGGTGCGTTATCGGGAATGCCGGGCGATTTGATGACGAGTTGTGCACCCACGATGCGGCTCTCTGTGTGAGTGCCTTCTTCATAGGCTATGCCGTGTTGTTCGAGTACGGCTTTGTAGGTGGGTTTGATGTTGCCACTATCACTTACCCACACATCATACCCCACTTTTTTAGCGAGAACGGCGGCACCGCAACCGCTCTCACCGGCACCTAATATGGCTACTAATGGACGCGCTTCCATAACTTATCGTATTTTAAGAGTTAGAATAGTGAATGCCGCTAAAAGGATGGTAACCAGAACAAAACGAATGGTTATCTTGTTTTCGTGGTGCAGGTCGTTGCTGCCTTTGAAGCGTATAATGCATGTCGGGTCGTTTTTGAGCACTTGTTCAACGGAAGTGCGGAAATGGTCGTGAAGCGGTGTGCGCTTCCATATACGGATATGTTTGCCGCTCCTCTTACCCCATTTATACACCTGTGTCTGCACTATCACGCTCACACTTTCCATTAAGAACACGCCGCACAGAATAGGCACGAGCAACTCTTTGTGCATGATGCAGGCACTGACGGCGATAATACCGCCTATGGTCAGACTGCCTGTGTCACCCATAAAGATCTGTGCAGGGTAGGAGTTGTACCAAAGGAAGCCTATCAGTGCTCCCACGAATGCGCCAAGGAAGACAACCAACTCTTCGCTTCCGGGGATATACATCACGTCGAAATAGTCAGCCCACACCGTTGAGCCGCTTACGTAGGCGAGGACGATAAGTGCTATGCCTATGATAGCCGAGTTGCCTGCACACATACCGTCCATACCGTCGTTGAGGTTGGCTCCGTTGCTGAAGGCTGCCACTACGAACACGATAAGAAGGACGAAAAAGATCCAACCGACTTTGTATTTCCACGTCTCGCCAAGGAAAGAGAACAAGTCGGCATAGTTGGCGTTATGGTCTTTGACGAATGGAATAGTGGTGCGTGTGGATTTGACTGTCGGCGATTTGTAGAGATAGGTTGCCTCATTCTCTTGCGTGGCTGCATTATCGTCGGTGCTGACAACAGTTACCGGTCTCATCTCTACCGTCTCGTTCATTACGGCTTGCGGACTATAACGCAAGGTCAGACCTACTATCAGTCCGAGTGCCACCTGTCCGGCAATCTTCGCCCAACCGTTCAATCCGTCTTTGTTCTTGCGAAAGGTCTTGATATAGTCGTCCAAAAAACCCAGCAGACCGAGTATCAGGGTGGTTATTATCATAAGCAGCATATAGACGTTGCTTAGTTTGCCCATTAGCAATGCTGCTATGAGTATGGCTACAATGATGACGATGCCGCCCATTGTGGGTACTCCCACTTTCTTGGTGTTAAACGGGTCCAGTTTCTCGTCGCGCTGGGTCTCACTGATGTTTTTGCTTTTGAGTAGGGCAATAAAATGTTTGCCGAACCACATAGCGGTGAGCAGTGCAATGACCGCTGCCACAATAGCGCGGAAAGAGATGTAGGTCATCAACCGTGCTCCTGCCCAATGTCCGTACGCTGTCGTCAGATAATCAAATAAGTGGTATAACATAAATATATGTTGTTTAATTGTTAGCGATGTTATTTCTTCTTTTTGTGTTTGTTTTTGACAATCTCGTATGAGTTGCGTGTCAGTTCTTTTAACTCATCTATCTGCTTGAATCGGCATTTCCTACTTTCTGTTTTCAATCTCTTTGACGGTGCGTTCAACCACTTCTTCCAACTGATACGTCGCAACGCCAAGCGGTTTCTGAATATCTTTTAGCGACCATTCCACGATCGTCTTGTCAGAGGACTTGCAAATCACCAAACCGACGGTCGGGTTGTCATGTTCGCCACGCATCAACTCATCTACAGCCGTTACATAGAAATTCAGTTTGTCGGCAAACTCGGGAATATACTTGACCGCTTTCAGCTCGACAACCACATAGCGATAGGCTTTCATATCAGCGGTGTTCATTACCCAATGCTTGTCTTGGTTGGTATTTGACACACGCCCCCCTGCCCCCTCTAACTTAAAGGGGGAGTTAGTTTCTGCATACGGCGGATTGATATAGATGACCAGTTTGCGGCGTTTGTCGGGGGCGGAGATGATGTCGCGCAGTTTGGCAAGGAAGAAATCGGCATCCAATAGTCCCGCTTTTTTGGCTTTGTCCCAATCGATTTGTATGGACTGCTTCACCTCATCGCACCAACGCTGATAGACGAAGGTGAAATTGTTCTTGTTCACTTTGTGGCGTTTGGTCTTGCGGTTGCCGAGTACGAGGTTCTGACGGATGAACCTGCAGAGTTCTTTTTCGTCCTGCACATAGTTATAGACAAAAGCGTTCTCGCGGAGCGTTTTCTCCACAAGGTTGTAAAGTTGCAGGAACTCCTGCGTCTTATGGTCGGAGGCTGTTACATTCCAGTTGAAGTCATTCTGATAGAACACATCTTGCACGGCGTGGTAGGGAATGAACGCGAATTGTTCGGCATCGAACGCGGCAAGGTACTGTGGCGGCAGGTTCTTGTCGAAAGTGCGGGCTTTGCCGATAGTGAGGATGAGTTGCACAAAAGAGTGGTAGATATTGTGGGTATTGCCTTGCTTGGCTTCACCCCAAACAAGTGAGCCGTCTGCATCCTCAAGTGTTCCGTCCCATGGTACGGACACGCAGAAATCGATGTTGCCGATAATTTTGGTGGTGTCGTATTGCGAGAAGAAATTTTTTGCCACGCGCAGTTTGATTTCGTCCTCGCGTATGTCGGTGGGGTAAAGCGTTGGCATGTTTAATTAGTATATTGTATATTATTTTGACGCAAGTCAAACTATCGGGTGTCGTTTTTATTGTCCCCTTAGTTCTTTTGGTTAATCAAGTTTACTACCACCTTGACCATGGTGTCTTTCTCTTCTGTGCGGCTTTCGGCTATCATAAGGGTCAAGGCGACAAGCGTATTATCTGCTATTCGCTTGGTGCCATCCTCACGGTAGAGAATGCCGTTATTGTTCAAGAACCCGGAGCGTTCTCCCGACAAACGGGAGAAGCGGCCTCCGCCTAAAAGGGCATATATCATCTATCATGTTTCCGTCCGAGAAGGAGTGGTTTTAGGTTACCAGATACAGCAATATCGCCGATTTCTCCTCCACACTCGGATAGAGGTCTGAACCTCCGAAGGTCTGATAAATCTGACCTATACTGCTTTTGAACGAATCATCTTTCTCATTTCCGAACAGCGTACTGCCGCCGAACGTCTCACGCAACGCACTAATCGTCTGCATGCATTCTCATACGTAGCATGAAATCGCTCTTTGGGAGTCGTCTATTTGACGGTCAGACGCTCGTAATGTCTCATCCTCACTCTCCACTGCTTTGCTTTGTACCGTTCGTCCCACAATCTGCACCAACTGCCGTAGATCCGACAACTGCTCACGGCGAATCTTCTCATTGATGGCGTAGCCTTTGATAATAAATTCTTTTAGAATCTTCGTTGACCACTGACGGAAGGCTATAGCACGTTTGGAATTCACACGATAGCCAATAGACAGAATCATGTCCAAATTGTAATAATCCATATAACGTACAATAGTACGTTTACCTTCAATTTGAACTGTTTCCATTTTGGAAACTGTAGCGTCCGGGCTTAATTCTCCTTGGCTGAAGATGTTCGATACATGTTTCGAAATGCCTGCTTTTTTCACTCCGAATAAGTCTGCCATTTGTTTTTGTGTCAGCCACACGGTTTCATTATCCATGCGCACATCGAGTTGAATAGTGTCATCTTCAGCACGATGGATGATGATCTCGCCTCTATTTTCTATTGATTTCTCGTTCATCTGATGCCGTTTTTTATAATTCCCTATCTTTGTTTTCTTGTTCTACCTTCTTGTTGAACAATTGAGATTCTCGCGGCAGTTGTGTTTTCGGTCAGATATATTTTCTCACTTGTTCGTGGTCGTCGAAGTGGTGTTTGACACCTTTTATTATTTGGTAGTCTTCGTGTCCTTTTCCGGCTATTAGAATGACATCATCTTTCTGTGCGAGCAGGCAGGCTGTTTGTATGGCTGAGGCACGGTCTTCTATTATCAGTGTATTACGCAGTTCGTCCTCGGTTAGTCCTGCCGCCATATCTTTCAGTATGTCAGCCGGTTCCTCGTTGCGTGGGTTGTCGGAAGTGAGGATCAGTTGTTCGCTGCCGTGTTTGGCTATTTGTGCCATCATCGGTCGTTTACCTTTGTCGCGATTACCTCCGCATCCTACCACAGTTATCAGTTTGCCGCGTTTGATTTCGTTGATGGTGTTGATTACGTTTTCCACGGCGTCGGGTGTATGGGCATAATCGACGATAGCAGTCCACCCTTTAGGTGAGTGTATTGTTTCAAATCGTCCGTTGACGGGCTGTAGTGTCGAGAGAATGCGCAGTACCTCTTGTGGCTCAAATTCTAAGCATACGGCAGTGCCGTAGATAGCGAGCAGGTTGCTTACGTTGAAGCGTCCCACGAGCGGTACGAACACTTCTTGTCGGTTGATATTGAGCAACATACCATCAAATCCTTCTTCTAAGATGGTGCCTTGGAAGTCGGCGAGTGAACGGGTGGAGTAGGTATGTATGGCGGCTTTGGTGTTCTGCACCATGACAAGACCGTTTTTGTCGTCTTTGTTAGTAACGGCGAAGGTCTGTATATCGGAAGTGGACGATTGTTTGCTTAGGCAGTCGAAGAAATGTTTTTTTGTATCTCTGTAGTTGTCGAAGGTCTTGTGAAAGTCTATATGGTCGCGTGTCAGATTGGTGAAGATACCTCCGTTGAAGTCGAGTCCGGCTATACGTTCTTGTGCAATGGAGTGCGACGACACTTCCATAAAGCAATATTCGCAGCCTTGGTCCACCATACGTCGCAGCAGTTGGTTGAGTTCCAATGCGTCGGGTGTGGTGTGGGTGGCGGGGACTGCTTCATCTTCTATGTAGTTGCAGACGGTGGAGAGCAGTCCGGCTTTATGTCCCAAAGCGCGCACTAACTTATAGAGTAGTGTGGCGATGGTTGTTTTGCCGTTGGTGCCGGTGACACCGACGAGGGTCAGTTGTTTGGACGGCTCTCCGTAAAAAGTGCTTGCCATTAAACCTAAGGCGCGAGGTGAGTTATCGACAAGGATGAAGGTGGTGCTATTCTGGCTGTTTATATTGTCGGGTAACTCCTCGCATACGATGGCTTGTGCGCCGGCTTCGATGCATTGTGGTATAAAACTATGTCCGTCCACGCTGGTGCCTCGTGTGGCGAAAAAGAGACTGCCTTGACCGACGAGGCGTGAGTCGAACTGAAGATTGGTGATGTCAATCTCTGTTGTGCCGATAACCTGTTTCGGCTCAATTGCTGCAATAAGGTCACGTAATATCATAACTGTAAACTCTAAACTCTCAACTAAAAAACTACCTTTTCCTCCACACCCATTGTCCGTTTTCCCATAAGTATTCGCCGGTGTATGCCATTGTTTGTTCTGCTATTTGTCTGACCACACTACCGCAGTCCATACCGGCATCATAACCGATATTTTTCGGGTGGCAGATCATACATAGGCAGGTGTATTGCGGGTTTTCTTCAGGGAAGTACCCTACGAAGGTCATACGGTGTTGGTTGCTTCTGTATTTGCCGTTGACGAGCATTTGTGCCGTACCTGTCTTGCCGGCAATCTTCACGATCTCGCTTTGTGCTTTGGGCGTTTTCCACGGAGTGACCGATGCTGTTCCCAGTTTATTATCCCATACCACGTCGTGCAGTGCGGACCGCACGTCTTTCAGTACTGACTGTTTGCATATATGCGAGTCGAGTATCTCCGTATGCCATTTTTTTACTATTTCGCCGTCTTCGTCTTCAATACGGGCGATGAGTCGTGGTCGCACCATCTTGCCGTCGTTGGCTATGCTGTTGTAGAAGGCGATTATTTGCATCGGACTGAGTTCGACTGAATAGCCGTACGACATCTTGGATAGTGTGACTTCGTCTTTCGGCACGTCTATCCTTGGTGGTGTTGCGCCGGGTATCTCAGTGGCAAAATCGGTGCATATACCCATCGATTGCAGTTTGTTAACGAACTTCTGTGCTTTCTTTTCGTAACTGCGTGTTACCATTTTAGCAAATACTATATTGCTTGAAATGGCTAATCCGTTTTTCAGCGTATAGACAGTATCTTTAGGGTGTGAGTCGCGATGTTTGGAACCGCGATAGTTCCACTCTTTGTTCACGTGTATGGTGTCATCGATATCCATTTTCCCGTCGTCTAACACTGCCATAAGGCTGATGGTTTTGAATGTTGAGCCCGGTTCGACGCGTATTACAGCATGATTGTGCTTTTCTTCGTACTGTCCGTCTTTTTTCCTATCGAGGTTACATACGGCTTTTATGGCACCTGTGCTTGTTTCCATCAGTATGCAGCAACCCCAGTCGGCATTGGTGTGTTGTAGTCGTTGGCGTAAGGCGTGGTCGCATATATCCAGCAGGTTAGCATCGAGGGTGGTGATGATATTACAGCCATTGACTGCTTCTTTGACAGGCACATCTTCCCATGAGCCTGCCACCATTTGTCGTGTGGCAAGTCCTTCTTCGCCGCTCAAGTAGTCGTCGAAATACTTTTCCAGTCCTGAGTAACCTGTGCCGTTGTTGCCAAAGACACTGCCGATAGTGCGACTGCCTAAATCGCCGTAAGGGTGGTTGCGACTATGTTGGTTAGTGAAATAGACACCGCTGGTGTAGCGACCGAGTTTGATGAGTGGCAGTTGTTCTATCTGTTTCTTTTGTATATAGTTGACGCTGTTAGGGCAAAGACGGAAATCCCTTTCTTTCTCCTCTTTGGCATAGAAGGCTTTGTCCATTCTTCGGCGATAGTCTTGAGCGTTCATTGCGCCTGTAATAGTGCTCAGACCATAAGCCACGGAGTCGGCTTTGGAAAGATACAGAGAACCGTTTTTCTTATGTAGAGGTTTGACGCGCGTATCCATATAGACGTTGTATAGTGGCATACTGCTGGCGAGCAATCGTCCTTCGTAGTCGGTGATGTTTCCTCTTATGGGTGCTATAGGACAATTGGCTTTGACTTGCCATGCCAGTACTTGCTCGGCGCGTCGTCGCTGTTTGGGCGATGTTTGCAGATAGATGATACGTGCCACTATACACAACGCAAAAAGCAAGATGCCCAAAAAGACGAGGGCAAACCGAATGATGGCTGTACGTTGAGTGTCTGACATATTTATCTGATGCGTTTAACGGCTCTCTTGTTTTCTTTGAGTTGGCTGCCACGCTTTTGCAGTTCGTTCACCACGGTGGATTGTCGTGTCAGGTCGGTTAGTGAGGATTGCAGCGTAACCAGTTCATAGTCAGCGTCTCTGAGTTGGCGTTTAAGAACGGAGAGGTCGTGTTGTTGTTTTTCGGAGTAGAACCCGGCATATATATAGATGAGTATCCATACAGCGATGAGGAGCAGAAGTGTACGGTGACGCTTGAAGAAATCGTGGGTAAAGATATCTCCGTTCAGTATTTGTTGTAGGTCGCGAATACTCATGATATGCGTTATTATTGGTTCTGTATCAGTTGTGCTATTCTGAGTTTGGCACTTCTGGCTCTTGGGTTGTCAGCCACTTCTTGAGCGTTGGCTGTTGCACCTTTTTCTATAAGGCGGAAAGGTGTGAGAGGATTGCCGTAGAAGTCTTTTTCCACTTTTCCTTCGAAGTTGCCTGCTCGGAAGAAGTTTTTCACGAGTCGGTCTTCCAGCGAGTGGTAGGTTAAGACGGCTATTCGTCCGTTTGTTTTGAGCAGTTGCAGTGCTGCTGTCAGCATCTGTTTAAGTGCTCCCATTTCGTCGTTCACTTCAATGCGAAGTGCTTGAAAAACGAGCGTCAGCACTTTTTTATCTTGACCTACGACGGCAGTCAGTTCTTCCGTACGCGTGATGGCTTTTTGTTGTCGTGCTTGCGCTATGCGGTGTGCTAAAGAGCGGCTGTTCTTCAGTTCTCCATATAGATATAGTATATTGGCTAAAGCCTCTTCGGTATATGTATTAACGATGTCAGCAGCCGTTTTGCCGCCTGACTGGTTCATACGCATATCCAGTGGTCCTTCGAAGCGGAAGGAGAACCCTCGTTCGGCTGTGTCAAAATGGTGGAAACTGACACCGAGGTCGGCTATCAAACCGTCGATTCGGTCGATGCCGTAGTAGTCCATCCATTGAGCGAGATAGCGGAAGTTGCTGTGTACGAATTGCCATCTTTGGTCGGAGCCAAACCGTTGTCGGTTGTTGAGATAGGCTTCTATATCTTGATCGAAACTGAATAATTTCCCTTCGTCGTTCAGTGTTTGAAAGAGTGCATAAGAGTGTCCGCCTCCGCCGAAAGTGACATCCACGTATGTGCCGGAAGGATTGATATCCAACCCCTCCATCACTTGTGGCAGCATAGCCGGTATGTGATAAACTTCTGGCATAAGGGTCTGAGAGTGTATAGGGTAAACTTACAGAACGGTTGTGGTAAACAGATGATTATCCGTTTTGCTGACTGCTTTTGAGTTTTTCTCTTATCTTGTCAGCCAAACTCTTTTGTTCCATTCTTTTTTGCGCGAAGTTGTCGGGTGCCCAAAGTGCAAAGCGGTCTAACATACCCACGAAGAGCACATCTTGTGCAGCGCCAATGCTTTCCAGCGTCTTTTTTTGCAGCAGGATACGTCCTTGAGTATCAGTGTCGAGCAGTTCGGCATCCGCCATAAACTGCATAAGGAGCAGTTGGTCGTCGGCATCCCATTCGTCGAGAGCGGCTTTGAGTGTGTTCACTTTCTGTTGCCATACCATTTCGGGGTAGAAGATGAGGCAGTCGTTGTCGGTGTCGCGTCGCATGACGATACGTTTAGACCCCATCTCTTGCAGTGTCTTGCGATAGATGGAAGGCACGAAGATACGCCCTTTGTCATCAGTGCGTGCTGCTATTTGTCCTATAAATGTAGTCATAGTGTGTCGATGCCTGTTATATACTTGATTACCAAAAGACGCTGCAAAGGTAAGCAAACTTTTTCATATATCCCCACAATTCCCCACAAAAAAGTTTTCAACAGGTATATCAACAGGTTTCTTGACGTATGAGTATGTGTGTAATGTGCTTATATTTAGTAATATATACAATTTATTAACATTGTGGGGGAAAGTGGGTTGTGTATTTTGTAAAGAAAATGCAATTTTGGTTTCTTTTGTTTCTTGGGTTAAGTAATTGGTTAGTCGTAGGGTAGGTGAGATGAGTGCAAAAAGTGTGGTGCGGAGTGAGAAAATGAAAAAAAATGTTGAAAACTTGTGTAACTTACAGATTATACCTACCTTTGCGGCGCATATTGTGTACTATGCATTTGCGCAAAAGTATAAGCAAACGTCAAAGTATGTAATACGTTAGGTGTCAAAGTATGTCGGAACGAGAAGTTAGAGGTTACGACATAAAAGATTAAGATAAGGTTAAATGTTAAGAGAATTTTAAAGAAAAGATATGAAGCATTCAAACAACATGCGGTTCTTATTATTGGGCTTAAGTCTTTTTTTGCCGTTATTGGCGGTAGCTCAGTACCGTCACGGCAGCAGGGCTTATAGTCGCGGTAATCGTGGCAGCAGTGATAATTACCATTTTATCTATGTCAGTGCCGGTGGTGGTTATTCCGGTCTTGGTGAGGATGTGGACGTTATGTCCACCACCGGTGGTTTCGGCGGACTGTTAGGTATTGGTTATGAGTTTCGGCGCACACATTTTTGGATGAGTGTCGGCGGTCAGTTGTCGCTGCATAACTCAAAGTCAAAAATTGATGACTTCCACTATGAGCATACGGGTTTGGATACGCAGACCGACCGTAAGCAAGTGATGCTCAATTACACTTTCCACGAGAAGCAGACACAACAATTAACCTTTGTGGATGTGCCGCTTATGTTCGGATATTATTACAACGGTTTTTATGCCGGAGCAGGTGGAAAAGTGAGTTTTACTCTTTCCTCGAAGGTGAACAACAGTGGCACTTTCGACCTCGAATATGACTATCCTCAATATGTGGCTATGCCTTCTCCGCCGCTGGAAAACAATGAGTTCAGCGGTTCGCAGCAGGTGAAGATGAATGTAGGCGGTTCGCTCATTGGCGAGGTGGGATATGATGTGTTGGCATCCAAACGGACAAGAGGTTCGTT
This sequence comes from Paludibacteraceae bacterium, assembly GCA_017450685.1. GTDB lineage: Bacteria > Bacteroidota > Bacteroidia > Bacteroidales > Paludibacteraceae > Colicola. The sequence goes on along the minus strand of JAFSTB010000028.1, from coordinate 57,819 downwards.
GTGTAACTTACTCAAGGTCGGTTTTTATTTTGAGTATGGTTTGAATAATCTTATTGCGGGAGATGCCAATCTGGAACGCATCAGTTTTCCCAACCGCAATGCCAATGGTGAGACGATTGCCACTGAGCCGAAGGTTAATCCGTACTTGTCGTTGAAGCAGACCGATGCACGCATCGTTCCGTATTTCGTGGGAGTGAAGATAACATATATGTTTGGCGGCAGCCGCACCGGTGCTACCGGTACTTGGCATAGAGGCTGTCAGTGTTACGAATAAATATTTTGATTATGAGAAAGTTGCTATATACAGGTTTATTGCTTATCTTGTCGTTGTGGTTGGGTTTGCCTGCTGCTCAGCCAACCTTGCAAGCCGCCGGTTTAGAGATTCAGCACATAGAGTATTTGACAATCTGTCGGAACGAGACATACCAATATAAAGGTCATCTGATTGCTCAACCCGGTGAGTATTACGACACATTATATAGTGTATCCGGTAAGCGTGACAGTCTGATACAGATAGTGGTGGAGTTGGCTCCTTCATATCTTATAGAGACGCGCGCCAAACTGCGTTACGGCTCTGAATACCAATGGGCACACGATGGACAGATATACACGGAAGCCGGTGTCTATTACGACAATCAGCAGTCGTCGTTGGGTTGCGACTCTATCTTCCGTTTGGTGCTTGAGTGGCAAGCCGAGTATTATAACATATTGGACACCACGGTGTGTGAGAACGACCTGCCTTTCCATTGGCACGGTAAGTACTACTATGAGCAGACCGAGGATGCCGACATCCGTCATGGCAATGATGTGGATAGCCTCTTTGAGTTGAAACTGCATATAGCCAAAAAGAAATATGAGGAGCAGACAATATGGCTCTGCGGTGACGAGACTTTTGTCTATCAAGGTCAGGTTATCAGTGAAGGTCAGGTGAGTGACACCCTGCATACCTATTACGGTTGCGATAGTGTTATTATGATGTATATCAACCGTGCGCCGACCTATATGTATAGTGATACCGTCAACTTGGACGAGTTGGACACACCTTTATGGCGCGGACAAAAAATAACGGAAGCCGGCATATATCAAGATAAGCACCTCAGCGTCTATGGCTGCGACTCCATCTATCAGTTGGTGGTGTATAACTATCCCACTTATACTATTGATACAGTGGTGCATATATGCGGTGGCAATGAGTCGTTCGAATGGCGCGGAAAAGAGTATTTTGAAACAGGTATCTATTACGACCGATATGAGACCGTCAATGGTCGCGACTCAATCTACACCTTGCACCTCTTTGCCGATACCGTCTATCATACTGAGAAATATGTTGAGATATGTGACGGTCAGACCTACGATTTCCGCGGCACCATAATTGACGAGAAAGGTGTATATCGTGACACTCTCGTATCGAGAAAAGGTTGCGATAGTATTGTGACGCTGGTGGTGAACAAAGTGTCGAACTATATAGTACCCATCTATGTGGAGATGTGCGACGGTGATATGTATAATTTCCATGGCGATACCATCACTGAGACCGGCATATATGAGAAGACCTTATACAGCGTAGGCGGCTGCGATAGCATAGAGCGGTTGGTTATCAACTTCTACGCTATCCCTCACACCTCAGAGCAAGGGATAGTATGCCCGGGTGACACTTTTATGTGGCGTGAGCGTATCCTTACCGAACAGGGTGTGTATCACGATACACTGCTCAACAACCGAGGTTGTGACAGTATCATCACCCTCGTACTCAATGTGGGTAACACCTACCACTACTACGACACCTTGCACAAAGTGGAGCAAGACACACTCTATTGGCACGGACAGCGTGTGGTGGCAAGCGGTACGTACTACGATAACCTGAAGAGCGTGACCGGCTGTGACTCCATCTACCAATTGGAAGTGTTCACACATCCCACTTACCATTTCTACGAGACGGCTACCATTTGTGAGAGTGAAGGGTTCTATGAATGGCAAGACCATAAATTCACGCAAACAGGCGTTTATACCATTATGTACCGCTCCATCTGGGGTGCCGATAGCGTCTATACACTCGACTTTAAGGTCAATCCCACACAGTATGACACCAAATACTTCTATATATGTCGCGGACAAAGTATCTCATATAAAGGTAATTACATCACTGAACCTACCACTTTCAACGACACATTGCTTACCTCTACCGGTTGCGATAGTATAGTGACCGTGGTGGTCAATAGTCTGCAATCGTATCTGATGGAGACGCACGACCAAATGAATGCCGGTGGCACCTATATATGGAGAGACAGAGAACTGACACAAGAGGGTGTCTATTACGATTCGCTGACCACCTATTTAGGGTGCGACTCTATCTACAAACTGACACTGCACTTCAATCAAGTACATTTCTATAAGAAAGATACAGCCATCTGTGCTTTCGATCTGCCCTTTGACTTCAACGGACACCAACTGCTGTATCAAGGCGGCACTTACTACGATAGTCTGACTACCTATGCCGGTGTGGATAGCGTCTATCAACTCAATCTCACCGTTTGGGACAGACCCTTCCGCGAGAAACAACTATGGGGTTGCGCAGGCGAAGGCATACAGTATAGAGACACCGTCTTCTATGAGCCTACCGTCTATTACGACACCCTGCTCACCTATCACGGGTGCGACAGTATAACACGTGTGGTGACGAACTTCACTCCTAACTACCTCACTCGCCAATACAAACATATATGTGAGGGTGACACATTCCTTTGGAGAAACAAACCTTGCTACAAGACCGGCATCTACACCGATTCGCTTCTCACCGAGCACGGCTGCGATAGCGTCTTTGTACTCGAGATGACCGTTCACCAAGCCTTCTTCGATACCACACAAGCACGTCTCTGCTCATCAGACTTACCATACGTATGGCGCGGCAATAACTACTATGAGACAGGTCTGTACTACGACTCGCTGCTCTCACGCTATGGTTGCGACAGCGTCTTTATGCTCGACCTCGTTGTCAGTCCCGACTTCATGCAAGTGGAGTATCACGACATCTGTCAAGGCGACTTCATCGTGGTCAATGGTGACACCGTCACAAAGTCGGGTGTGTTCGATAAGACCTATACCACCGCTTTCGGTTGCGACTCCGTCTATCGCACTATCGTCACTGTCAAAGCCACTGACACCATTATGCAGACACGCACAATGTGCCAAAACGACACCTTCACATGGCGAGGACAGACACTGACAAGACCGAATATCTACACCGATGCCATACCTTATGACAACTCACGAGGTCTGCAATGCGACTCTGTCGTCTTTATGCTCGACCTGCGTATCGACACCGCATTCATCGAATCATTAGATACCATAGTCTGTAAAGACTCACTGCCTTTCCGTTGGCGCGAACGCAAGTTCTGGCAAGACACAATAGTGGCAGATACGTTTGTCAACCAATATGGCTGTGACAGTATATATAGTCTGCAACTCAAACTTGCCAAATGTTCCGACCCCGACACTTTCTATCTATGCCCCGAACAGACGGTAGAGGTACGCGGAGTGGTGTATGACACTATCGGTCGCTTCGGCATAGAGGTAGGGCCGGACACTATCTACCGCTTCCGCATACTGCCTGCCGACACCTTCCGCATACGCAGAGATACCACGCTGTGCTCATCCACACTGCCATTACGACTTGAAAACCTCACTATCTTCCCCGACCAACTGACCATAGGCGGGAAAGTGAATATAATAGACCAACGTCTAACCACCATACATGGCTGCGACTCAATCATCGAATGGCATATAAAAGCCTATAAGTCAGATACTACCGTTCGGCAAGTAAGTGTATGTAACAGCGATGTATTCTTGTTCAGAGGTGAAGACGTGGCAACATCGGGCATTTATTATGACACCTTATATAATATAAATGGTTGCGACAGCGTAATCAAACTGATCTTCAATCGTCAGGAGTCGCAGTTCGTGGATGAGAAAATAGTTATCCACACCGGCGGCAGTTATCCGTGGCGGGGAAAAGAGTATGTCAACCAAGGTATCTATTACGATACGCTGCGCTATGTTGCTTCCGGCTGTGATAGTGTTGTCTATCGCCTCACACTCACCGTCAATGACGGTTTCCACCAATATGATACCGTCAGACGTTGCTCCAACGAACTGCCGTATGTGTGGTATGATCGACCTCTGACTGAAACAGGTGTTTATACTCAAAACTACACCAACATAGTAGGTGCCGACTCAGTTTATACACTCTATTTCTTTGTTACCAAAGCCGATACCACCGTTCGGCAAGTGACCGTTTGTAACAGCGATGTATATATGTTCCGAGGTCGCCCGGTGGAGAAGTCAGGTGTGTATCTTGATACCTTATATAATATACACGGCTGCGACAGCGTTATCAAACTGGTGTTCAACCGCCAAGAGACAATGCTCATCGATGAGAGTACCACCATCAACCAAGGCGGTGTTTATCAATGGAGGAACAAAAAGTATTATACCCAAGGTGTTTATTTGGATACCTTGCGTTATGCCTCTACCGGTTGTGATAGCGTCATCTATCGCCTTAACCTTACCGTCAACGAGACATACTACAAGTACGACACCGTGCGTCTTTGCTCCAATGAGTTGCCGTATATATGGTTCAATCGTCCGCTATCAACGACAGGTATATACACCCAGAATATGACTACCGCCACAGGTGCCGACTCTATATATACTCTCTATTTCTACGTTACAAAAGCCGATACCACTGTTCGGCAAGTGACCGTTTGCAACGACGATGTGTATATGTTCCGAGGTCGCCCTGTGGAGAAGTCAGGTGTTTATTTGGATACCTTATATAATATCCACGGTTGCGACAGCGTTATCAAACTGGTCTTCAACCGTCAAGAGACGATGTTCGTGGATGAGCGTATCACCGTCAATCACGGCGGCGCATACCTATGGCACGGTAAGAACTATACAGACCAAGGTGTGTATTACGACACTTTAAGGTATAATACCACCGGCTGCGACAGCATCATCTACCGACTCCATCTCACTGTCAATGAAGGGTTCTATCGCTATGACACCGTGCATGTCTGCACCAACCAACTACCCTATATATGGTTCAATAAACCTTACGAACAGGCAGGACGTTATGAGCAGAGATACACCACTGTAAGCGGTACGGATAGTATATATACCCTTATCCTCAAGGTGGATTCGGCATACGTATATACACAGACCTATTCACTGTGCAACAACGAGTACTATAACTTCAACGGCAGAACCATCAAAGAGCCGGGTATATATTACGACACTTTGCGCTCTTCGTGCGACTGTGACAGCGTCATACGACTCATTATCAATAAGTCGTACACCGCTTTCGTGGAACAGAAAGTGCGTACTTGCGCAGGCGAACCATATATATTCAAGGGCAAACAATATACTCCGCCGTGCGTCTTCTACGACACGCTGATAACCAACTATGGCTGCGACAGTATCATCCGATATATACTCAATGAGTATCCTACCTATGCCACCGACCGCTATGACACCATACGCGAGGGTGAATCCTATCTGTTCGACGGCAAACAGATATACCAGCACGGCACCTATTATCAACGCTCAAAGACGGTGACCGGTTGCGACAGTATCATCCGTCTGCACCTCTATGTGATGAGCGCCGCCTTTGTGGAAGATACAGTCACTATATGTTACGACTCACCCGATTTCCCGTACGTTCACAACCGTAAGGAGTATCGTCAGTCCACCATCATCAAAGACACTATGCGTACCATTCAAGGTTACGACAGCGTGGTATGGACACACCTTATCGTTCATCCGCGTGTGCCGGAGACGGTACTCAAGGTGACCTTATGCAACGACGATGAACTGCACCTGCTCAATCGCGTCATCAGAACAGCCGGCAACTACTATGACACACTGCTCGCACATACCGGTTGCGACTCTATAATACACTATGTGGTCAACCACTCGCAGACCTACCTCTATAAACAAGAGGTGACAGCCTGCGAAGGACAAGGCTACACATGGTGGGGACACCATAACAACGTGGTTCTCACCTCACCCGGTATATATTACGATAGTCTGCGCACTATTGGCGGATGCGACTCTATCTTCGAGTTGCACCTCATAGGCAAACGCTCCTTCCTGCTCGATACCACTATCCTCTTGTGTTACGACGAGTTGCCATATAAGCACGAAGGCAGACTCTACTATACATCTGAGACGTTCGAGAACGTGTTCTCTACCTACGACACAGGTTGCGATAGTATAAGACGAGTACGTTATGTGGTTACTAATAAGTGCTCCGAAGTGGGTGTCGAATATAAATGTACCAACGCGCCGTTCTATATCGGCTCTATGCGTTTCGACACCGTAGGCACCTATCGCGTACCTTACTGGACCAATGGCGGTTTGGACTCGCTCTATCGCTTCAACCTCGACACCGTACAGCCTATCTATGAAGATATAACGGCTCAGATATGTTCGGGCGATACTCTGTGGTTCGAAGGCAAACCCTACCACCGACCCGGTAACTACCCCGTGCGCTTCAACTCACAGTATAACTGCGACAGCGTACGCACACTGCACCTCACCGTCAGTCGTCCCGCTATCAACGACCTCACTAAACTAACCATTGCCGACTACGAGACACCGTTCCTGTGGAGAAACAAGAAATACTACGACACCGGCATTTATGAAGACTACGTCTATGATGCCGATAACGACTGTGTAGATACCACCTATACCCTCAACCTCACCGTTCTCACCACTCGTCGCGATACCACTGAATACACCATCTGTCGCGGTGATAGCGTATGCTTCAGCGGAGTATGGTATAAGGATAATATAACCGTTAATGACACACTCGACTATCTGCGTTATAACCGTTCGGCTATCTCACAATTCATCCTCCATGTGCAAGACTCCACGCTCTTGCTCTCGCTACGTATGCGTGACGACTGCGCCGATGCTAACGAGATAGTGGCTGTTCCCGTCTATAGCGGTGTCAGACCACAAACCTATTCGTTGCAGTTCATAGGCGATATGGCTAAACGTGCCGGCTTTGAGAATATAGAAGAAGAACCCTTCTCCGGTGAGATACATATACCTATGCCTGCTCGTTACGGCGGCGAATATGTTAATCCGGGCGAATATCGTTGCCGACTCACACTCTCGAACGGTGTCTGCGGAACAGTAGTTCAAGAGACTAACTTCACTATCAAATATCCGTCGTGGATAATGGAGCAGAACTGGGGTAATGTGGTGGCTCTGCTTAACAACGCTTATAACGGCGGCTACCGTTTCAGCGGCTATCGTTGGACGGTGGTAGGCAAACCGAACATAACCAGTACACAACCCTTCTTGCAGTCCGACTATCTCTCGCCGGGTGACACTGTCTATGTCTCTCTTGCACGCGAAGGCGAAGACTATGTGCCATCCTGCCCGATAGTGATACAGGAAGCAGGTACACCGCACCCCTATCCGATACTCGTCTATCCCACTTCCGCTCCAAGACAACAACCGCAGATAACAGTGGAAACACCAACTAACGGCAGATGTTATGTATATGACCAAACAGGACGTCTGTGCACCGAAACAGTACTCTCCGATACTAAACAAACACTCGTACTGCCGTGTGTGAGCGGATGCTATATGCTCGTACTCAGAATGGCTGACGGATATACCACAACACGTAAAATAATACTATATTGATATGGCTCGATTTCGTATAAACAGATATTGGGTGGTCAGTATTGTCTTTGTCGTCATACTGCTTTTTGTCGGCAAACAGAGTGTGGTGAGTGCTTTTCGGCGCGGATATAAGATCTATCAGAGTCGTCAGCAATTGGAAATGAGGCAGGTGGAGATAGAACAGTGCAGACGCGATATACAAGCCATGCAAAACACTGATTCTCTGGAACGTTATGCACGCGAACATTACTATATGCACGCCGATAGCGAAGATGTATATTTGGTGACTGAATGATGCTTCTTGTCAGATAATGAGGCTTATGCAAGACCGTTTAGTTCATCGTCATCGTATCTTAGGCATCGACCCCGGTACACTGCTTATGGGCTATGCCTTGCTCGACGTGGAAGGACAAAAAGCAACACCCGTCCTCTTCGATTATTTGGATGTCAGACGACTGGACGGACAGTATGCCCGACTGCAAAGAGAGTTCTTCTTCCTGCAAGAGTTGATCGATCGGTATCACCCTACCTGCCTTGCCATTGAGACGCAGTTCGTGGATAAGAACCCGCAGACGATGATAAAGATAGTGCATGCACAGGGAGTGGCCATAGCAGCTGCTTTGAGTCGCGATATACCAATTGTCGAGTACTCGCCAATGAAAATAAAAATGGCAATAACGGGCAACGGTCACTCCACCAAAGAGCAGGTGGCAGCCATGTTGCAACGCTTCCTGCATATACCTGCCGATATGATGCCCTCCAAACTCGATGCAACCGACGCTTTGGGTATTGCCTACTGCCATTTCTTGCAGTTGGGACTGCCTTTCAGCGCCGAACATGCAGCAAAAGATTGGACTACCTATGCGCGTCAAAACGGACTGACTGACAAAACGTTATCCACGCCAAACCAACGACTGTTGGCGGCGCTGGCGAAAAAAAAGTGAGCAATTATTTTGCATAAATGCTTGAATTGCCCTACCTTTGCAAAACTATTCATTATTTATACAGCTATGGCTTACAAAATTTCAGAAGACTGCATTGCATGCGGCACTTGCAAAGACGAATGCCCGATGGGAGCAATTTCCGAAGGCGACCGTTATTCGATTGATCCGGATATGTGCACCGAGTGTGGCACTTGTGCTGATGCTTGCCCAAGCGGGGCTATCTCCTTGTAAATAAGGTGATAACACATGCACAACAAAGCCGTCCTATTGGACGGCTTTGTTTGTTTTGCGCAGAAATTTGCGCAATAAAAATAAATGTCGTATCTTTGCGGGCTGATTTTAGGCTATTGTGCAAACGATAAGACTTCATATTTTCTCACTTCTCTTGTGCTTATTCCTTTTTGCACAAGGATTGTCAGCGCAGGTCACTAATCTCCAGTCGCTGCCTATCACGACCGAAGGTACGGATTTCTGGGTGGCATATCCGCGTATGACGGGTACGAAGATTGACGATGCCTCACTCTCTCTGTATGTGATGATTACCTCGTCGTCGGAAGAGGAGTTGGAAGTGGTGGTGGCTCACGGTGCTACCGATGAAGAGATGACAAGGCTCACTATCCCCGCAGGAGGCGGATATGCCGAATATATGCTCACTCCCAAAAGCGACCCGATGCGAGCGTATATCGACCAAAGTGAGTCGCCTTTCGATAGAGGTTTGCATATCTATACTCCTCAAAAAAAGATTCCGTTCTCTTGTTATGCTTATGCTGAAGCCGGTACGGTGGGAGCATCGGCGCGAGATGCCGCACTGCTGCTGCCGCAACATACCTATGGCAAGGAATATCTCGTTCAGACCTATCCCCAAGACGGCAAATGTACGGAGTTTGCGGTGGTAGCCACTGAGGACAACACGATGGTCAATATCGTTCCTTCCGCCAACACTTTCAACGGTGTGCCGGCAGGCGGACTGATACAGATGCGTCTTAATCGCGGTCAGACACTGATGGTGTCCAGTAAACAGAACGAAGAAGGTAAGCAGCAGCGTGACACAATGGACTTGTCCGGTAGTACCATCTGCGCTGATAAACCTGTGGCTGTTTTCGGAGCAAACGAGGCTCTGAAAGTGCCTATGAACGAGGCTTATTCCGACGACTATACATTTGAACAGATACCACCTCTCACCAGTTTTGGTACAGAGTTCTATGTAGGGCGTTCCGATAGACAGAATATGTTCTGTTGTGTCACGGCTTTGTATGACAATACGGAAGTGACTGAGTATCGCTATAACGCTAATACACAGCGTGTAGCATTGGTTAATACCACCCTTCAGGCGGGACAGTCATTGTCAGTCAAACCGCCTTTGAACATGGTGATTACCAATATCGTTATTCGTTCCACTCAACCCGTCTTATGTTACACTTATTTCTCCAGTGCGGCTGTCAATGCGGTGACGGAGTATGACGATAGCGGTAACCCCAAGACTATCAACTGGAGTGACCCGTCGAATGCTATGTTGACCTCTTGGGAACAGCGTGTGACGGATATGACTTTCTATACTAAGACGCTCAATACCACGTTGGAAGGTGACCGGCAGTTCCATTATGTTCAGGTGACGGTGCCTAAGGCCGAGATTGGTCTGTTGCAGTTGGACGGTGCGGCAGTGGATGCTGCGGAGTTCAAGACCTACGGTGGTAACGACAAGATGGCGTATGCCTCGTTGCCTGTGGCGGAAAGCGGTAAGCACCAACTGACCACTACCGGCGAAGGTTTTATCGGTTTCATCTACGGTTTTGCCGATGGTATGTCGTACCTCTACACTCTCGGTTATCGTCCGAACGCACACCCCGATTCGCTGTTTATAGCCGAAGAAGATAACATAATGAGTCGTACCTCTTATGACCTTAACCGCAAAGAATCAGGTTGGTATCAACGTCAGTTAAAAGAGTGGCCTGCCTCCGAGCAGAGGTTGGATACAGCCGTTGTGTGCGACTCTACATTAGTGCATTTCTTGGTTAAGGCCGACCGCTCATTTGAGAGTTATCTTTGGGAGATATGGGATATCTTGCCCGACACGATGGTTCTTCGAGAGGAGGTAGCCGATGATGCCAAACTGCAATATTGGGAGCATATGATGGCAGTTGCTCCCGATCGCGGCACTTCCCCCGAACTGCGTAAGCCCTTTACCGACTATGAGGTGCGTGGCATACCTTTGCGCTCGCGTGAGATATGTCCGGAAGACTCTATTTATGGTGATACGCTGCGAACAGTGGTAAGAGTGCTTCGCTCGTACAACGATACCGTTCGGCGCATCATCTGCACGGGTGATACGGTGCGGTTCTTCTACGACAGTGTCTTCGCCAAACTGCCCAACCTCAGTGAGAAGAGCGTTTTGGGTAATAACGACTCAACGGAGTTTGTCGGTAGCGATATCCTTTGTCGTCGTGGCGAGGATAGACAGATAACCAAGCACCGTTATGCTTGCGGCTTGGGTTTCCATCGCTTTGCAAGGCTCTACCAATCGCAGTCGAAGTGCGACTCTATTGTTGTTTTCGAAATATATGTCAACCCCTCACCCGATACAACGCTTATAGAGGATTATATCAGTCATGATAAGCCGTCGGTGTCTTATCCGCGCGGCGATAATGTGATGTTCTCAGGTCAGACATTCTCTCGTCCGGGTGTCTATCTTGACCATCTGACGGCTCTCAACTGTGAGGATGCCGGTTTTGACGACCCTCTCTTCCACGGTTGCGATAGCGTAATTAAGTTGCGCTTGCACTTGCGCGACACGGTGGAGACCTTCTTCTGCGACACTACCGATAGTCCCTCGAAATACAAAGTTGATTGGGGTAATTTCGTATGGACGGGACACCTGACAGATAAAGATGGTAACGACTTGCAAGTGAGAGACGTAACCACTAATCGCACTATATGGGCAAAAGATATAGCCAATGTTATCAAGGTGGGTGAGACGCACGAATTCCACGATTACTACAAGACTTCCGACGGTTGTGACAGCAACTATGTACTGGTTCTTACTCGCGAGCCCGTAGAGATAATAAAGACGGTTATTAACCGACCGAATAATTTACCTTACACCTGGCATTATAGTTCCAGTACGGTGTCGGGTCAAAGAACCTACACCCCAAATGAGACATGGAAAGATACGACAGTGTATGACACCGTGGTGATAAAAAACGTGCCGGGTATATGCCCTGTCATATTCTTGCTGGAGGTTACTTTCCGTGAGATAAAGATGACACTTCGCGAAGAAAATAAGTGCGATGTGGATACGGTGATGTGGCGTGGCAAGATATATGCAGGTTACAGATACAAAGAGAAGTATCCTAATTCCTCTTTCACGCCTAAAGAAGTGTTTAATAACGGTTTCCACGAGGTGTTGGTGGATTCGTTCAAGACCTCTCCGAAACGCGAATACTACGACTCGCTCTTCTATCTGGAATTGCGTATCAGTCCGTCTTTCACTCGTTATGATACGTTATATTTATGTGATAATGAGACGGTGAAGTGGAACGGAATGGTGTTTGCCGGTGCCAAGTCACCCACAACTGAGCAAGTGCACCTTCGCTTCCCCGCGCAGGACACGAAGTATGACTATAAGCATGTCTTCCCCACACAAAATGCTTGCGACAGCACGTGTTATGTCACTTTCTTTATCCGACCCAGTTTCCTTTTCGAAGAAGAGGTTACTATATGTGCCAATGAGGACTATGTATGGACCGACCATTCCACCAGCGGTCGCCCTATGTATGATGCTCTGACCGGTGAGCGTGTTGCTTTCGGCAGAGGACGTTTGTGGAATAATCAGACGGAAGCCACCTTTGTACTTACTGATAGTCTGCGTACTACCACCTGCCGCGAGTGCGCCAAAGGGTCGTGCGACAGCGTCTATCGTCTCACACTGCATGTTCATCCTGTCTATGGACCGATAACGTTAGACACAGTGGTGTGCCGCTCCGAACAGGTCTTCGTTTGGGAAGGACATACCGACAAGGCTAATCCTTCTCAACCAATGCGTTTCTATGAGAGTGTGACAGGGTATAGAGACACGTTGCGAACCATACACAACTGCGATAGTATAACGATGCTGAACCTGCGTTTCTTCGATGACGATCTGCGCTCTTATACAAGGTCTGTATGCGTGGATGCCGAGGCGTTTGTGATGGGAACGACAGGTGTCACCTTCTCTCCCAAAGACTCCACCATAGGTGTGCACTATTTCTCCACCTATGTCCATTCGGCTGAGGCAGACCATTGTCCGTACAAAGAGGAGTGGACAGTGAGAGTGATGCCCGTTTATTCGGGTGAGACAAATGCCGCTTACAGAACGGAAGAGGTTATATGTCAAGACACGGTGAATATCTATTACGAATGGGTTAATCACTACTATAAAGACGGTTCGACCACTGAGGTACGTACCCTCTATGATACCGAAGGCAAAGCCGTTCCTGCCGACAGTATTCTGATTAACAAGGTGGGCGAATATGTGTATTACGACCGTATGCAGACACTTACCTGTGCCGACTGTGCCGGTGGTGGTTGCGACTCTATTTGGGTGCTGCACCTCACCGTCAATCCTACCTATTACCACGCTTTCCGCTATATGATGTCGGAAGAGGAGACGTATGAGTGGGAAGGTGTCGTTTATGGCGGACAAAAGACGCAAGAACCACACGATGTGGTGGTTACCAAAGATACCATCATTGAGTCGCACCACGCTATAGGAACAGGTGATATCAAGTGCGACAGTACGGTAGTGCTCCGCCTGCGAGTGGGTAAGGTCTATCGTGATACGACCTACGATTTTGTTTGCGACAACTGCACTTACACTTGGCGTCGCGAGTTGGAAGACGGAACAGACACCGTACTGTGCGAAGATGTGAGAGTGCCCGCCGGCGAGACACACTACTATTACGACGCTTTTGAGACATATCTGGAGTTTGACTCCGTCTTCGTACTTGCCTTGACAGGTATGCCAACCTACTATTTAGAAGAGTCAGACTCCGTTTGTCAAGACCTGACCGACTATCAGTGGTTTGGTCATTCGGCTGCCACTCACCGCCTCTTCCAAGACAATAAACAGATAGACCGTATATCGTTGCTGGACACGGGCTGGTATCATATAACCGACTCAATGACCACCCGTGCGATGTTTGTTGATCCGCATGGCGTTAATACGCGTGTCACCGCTTGCGATAGCGTCTGGACACTCCATCTCTATGTCAAACCATCGTACAACGCTTATTTCAATTCGGATGTGATGACAGATGAGGATGCTCTATGCTCCAATGAGACATATATATGGCATCGTATCTTGTATGTAGGTTCCGACTTTGACAACGAGGCTAACTCCTTGCCTGACCCGACCCTTTATGACGAGGTGGTACGCCTGACCGAGAGCGACCTTACAAAAGGGCTGATACGCGATTCTATCATGGGACAGACCTATGCCGGTTGCGACTCTATCCTCTATCTTAACCTCAACCTCAACCGCTCACCTTTCCTTATGCGTTACGACACCATAGGCGATAACGATACCATTTGGACATTCGGACACGGCGACCATATCATCACCGGTCGCGATTTCCACGTGAGCGACTATACCGACCCCACGCGTGAGATACGCAAGTTCTTCTATATAGACACCCTCACCACCATACACGGCTGCGATAGTATAGTGCATGACTCACTCGTGGTGGCACCATCCTATCGCTTTGTGGCGGATACCACTACCTGTAGCACCGACCGGTTAGACTGGCGTAAGTACAATGAAATGAACTACCTGCCGTCAGGTATCTACTACGACAGCCTGCATACCTACTACTATCATGTCGATTCCACATACGTGCTTGACCTGACAGTCATACCCAATTTCAACAGTCATCAAGTGCAACGTATGTGTAAGAACGATACACTCGATTGGCAACATAAGAAGATCTACTATGAGCCGGCAAATGAAAATGCCGTTCCTCCTATTCAATATACAGCCACTTATGTTAAACCCGGTGCTTGCGATAGTACCTATGAGTTGGATGTGTATTATTATAACTACTACCATTTAGACGCGCAGGTGGATTCTGTTTGTCGTTATGATGATTACCATTGGTTCACCGATGGCACTGAGCATACAACGGCATTATACGATGAGCAGCATAACCGTTTATTCTCCATCCCCACCGACACTCTCGGCTGGATAACGGTCTATGACTCGCTGCATACGCAGAACGAGTGCGGGTGCGACTCCACCTTCACTCTGCACCTCTATGTCAAACCCGCTTACCATTTCTACGACACCATCGATATATGTTCCAACGAGACGGCTTATTGGCATAACCGTGAGTATAGCAGTCCTACTGCCACCGTCTTGCACGACGAGATCAACTACGGCACTATCGTCAATTGCGACTCCGTCTATTATCTCACTGTCAATGTGCATCAAGCCTACTATTTTGATGACACGGATGTTATCTGTGCTTCCGCTCTGCCTTATGTATGGCAAGGGCATAAAGAAGGTGTTAACCTACGTCCGGACGATGCACTCACGTGGCTCAACGACTCCACTTTCTACCTCTCCGACAGTTGTGTCACTGTCTATGGTTGCGACTCTATCTATAACCGCCAAGTGACAGTGGTACCTATCCGCCATACGTGGGAGAGTGAGACTATATGCGAAGGCGATACGCTGGTGTTCAACCGCTATCGTCTAACCACGGCCGGCACTTATACCGATACACTCGTCAACCAGTGGGGCTGCGACTCTATCGTCACTATGCAACTGTCCACCGTGCCGCTCACTCACTTCAATGTGCAACCGCAAGCCTCTATCTGTGCCGACGATGCAGCCTTCGATGTCAATTATAAGTATGTTGGCTTGTCGCCCGTGGCTTATAGCATCACCTTTAGCGACGAGGCTCTCACACAAGGGTTTGTCAATGTGGGTTGGACCTCACTTAGTCAGAGCGACGATGTTATCACCGTCAGCCTGCCACCATACAGCAAACGCACTGACTATGTCAGACCTAATAACTACACGGCCACCATCTGTTTCGACAACGGTATATGTTTAGACAGCACTCTGATGGCACAAGACATATCCTTCTCTTTGCGCTACCCGTCGTGGCTGTTAGAGCAGCATTGGAACGATGCCATCGGCGTGTTGGTTGACTCGCTCAACGGAGGCTACCATTTCACCAACTTCCAATGGTATAAAAACAACGAGATTATGTATGGTGAGACGCGCCCCTATCTCTATTGTCCGCAGTATCTGGAAGAGGATGCTTTGTATAGTGTGGCTCTTACGCGTTCAGACGACTCACTCACCTTCTTCACTTGTGAGTTGGTGCCTGACCTTAGTCGCCCGCAGACAGTAACACCCGAACAACCATATATAGCCGTTGTACCCACTTTGGTGGTCAAAGAGAACCCTGTGGTTAATATCCTTTCCGTCACCACCGGCGATTATGCCGTCTATGACGAGTTGGGAACACTATGTACGAGCGGTCGCTTCACACCCGGAGCGCATAATGCTTACGAGGTGCGTCTGCCTGCCACCTCAGGTGTGTATATCTTCCATTTGAGTGAAGCAACGGGTCTGAACCGAGCAGTGAAAGTGATAGTCAGATGAAGATAGTGCGTTACATATCAGTCGTGTGTCTGTTCCTTTTATGGCAATTGCCTGCTATGTCTCAGACACGTATCGCAGCCGAAGGCAGGATGCGCTATCTTGGTCGCGGCAACTCCTCTTTCACCTCACGTGACCGCAAACGCTATACCGACCTGCGCGGCTTGCGCAAGTCCGAATATACAGGCAGTCACCATTCGCTGGGCGCATACGTCTATGGCGGTTATGCCTCACTCATATCCAACTCATCTCTCATTACTCCTAAACCCGGTGGGTGCAACATCAGAACAGGCGGACTATATGAGTATAGGCACGGCTATTTCACGGTTCAGACAGGTGTAGGACTGATGTACAGAACTATAAAAACGAACATCAACGACTATCGCTATTCCAACCTTGATATGGCACAGTCGTGGGACGAACGGTGGAGCACGGTTGCCGACTCGTGGGGAATGCGCCTCTCTATGCTCACCTATGATGTGCAAGGACGTACCGACCAAATGCAGCAACTATATGCACAAGTACCCATACTCTTCGGTATGAACTACTACGGACTGTATTTCCTTGCCGGACTGACACCTTCAGTGCCTATATGGCAAAAAGCCTCCACCTCTATGTCTATCACCTCACGAGGGACATATAGTCGCTATTACGGCATAGGCGACGGTCAGTATTGGGAAGAGATGGACAACCACGGCTATCGCAAGGATGTACCTTTCTCGCGCTCAGCCGAAAAGATACCCTTCCATCTCGAGTTCTTATTTTCGCTCGAAGTGGGCTACGACTTCTTGGTTAAAGACAATACACACTTGCGTCTGGCAGGGTTCGTGGACTGCGCTCTCAATAACCTTTCTAACGGTTCGAGCAGCCGCTCACTATACATCCCTTACGAGACCAAATGGGACTTTGAGACCTTCCATGCACAGCCTATTTGGTACTCGGACGTGGCTAAGAACAAGCAGATACACTCATGGTCGGCAGGACTGAAACTGACCATTCTCTATACCTTCCCGCAACAGGAGAAATGTATTCTCTGTTCACAGCACTACGGCAGGCCGAAGAGACATTAACCAATTAAACTCATATACCTATGAAACGCGTACTTTTAGGCGATGAAGCCATTGCTCAAGGGGCTATTGATGCCGGTTTGAGCGGAGTGTATGCCTATCCGGGCACACCATCCACTGAGATTACGGAGTTTATTCAACTGAGCGAGTCCAAACGCAAAGAGGGGCAACCTATCTTCTGCCGTTGGGCAACTAACGAGAAGACGGCAATGGAAGCCGCATTGGGCATGTCATACATGGGTAAACGCGCCTTAGTGTGTATGAAACATGTGGGGATGAACGTCTGTGCCGACGCTTTTATGAATGCAGCCATCACAGGTGTTAATGGCGGACTGGTGGTAGTGGCAGCCGACGACCCTTCAATGCATTCTTCACAGAATGAGCAAGACAGCCGTTTCTATGGTAAGTTTGCTATGATCCCTGCCTTTGAGCCAAGCAATCAGCAAGAAGCCTATGATATGACACAACGCGCTTTCGACCTCTCCGAGAAACTGCACACGCCTATCCTTATGCGTGTCACTACTCGTATGGCTCACTCGCGTGCCGTGGTGATGACAGCCGACAACAAAAGAGAGCAGAATGCGATGTCGATGCCCGACAATGTGCAACATTTCATTCTCTTGCCCGCTTTCGCCAAACGCAACTATGCCGAGTTGGTGGCAGCACAAGACGATTTCATACGCGATGCCGAGACAAGCGGACAGAATATCTATACCTGCGGAACCAACCCCCAAAAGGCTATCGTGGCTTGCGGCATAGGTTATAACTATGTGATGGAACATCTGCAAGGCAGCAATGAGCGCACTATGTTGAAGATCACGCAATATCCTTTGCCTGTTGCTCTTATCAACCGTATGGTGGCTGACGGAGCGGAAGAGATATTAGTGGTGGAAGAGGGTCAACCTGTAGTGGAAGAGTTGCTTCGCGGTATGGTGCCTTCGTCGGTGAAGGTCGTTGGTCGTCTCACCGGTGCTTTGCCTCGTATGGGTGAACTGTCGCCTGATGCTCTGCGTAAGGCTTTAGGCTTGAACGCTCTGCCGGTGAAAGAGGCTGACAGTCTGGTGGCTAATCGTCCACCTGCATTGTGTCAAGGTTGCGGACATAGAGATATGTATGCTGCTCTTAATGAAGTGGCACGCGAATATCCCTCTCCGCGTATCTTTGGTGATATAGGTTGTTATACACTTGGTGCTCTCTCTCCTTTCCATGCTATCCATGCTTGTGTTGAGATGGGTGCTTCGGTTACAATGGCTAAAGGTGCAGCCGATGCAGGTCAACATCCTGCCATCGCTGTTATCGGCGACAGCACTTTCACTCACTCCGGCATAACAGGTCTGCTCGATTGCGTCAACTCCAACGCTAATGTGGTTATCCTTATCTCCGACAACCTCACTACCGGTATGACCGGTGGACAGGACTCAGCCGGTACCGGACGATTGGAACAGATATGTTATGGTGTGGGTGTGCCGCAAGAGCATGTGCGTGTGGTAGTGCCACTGCCTAAGAATATGGATGAGATAAAGCAGGTGTTGCGTGAAGAGATCGACTACAACGGCACGAGTGTTGTCATCGCACGTCGCGAGTGCATACAAACACTCAAACGTCACCTGAAAGCCAATAAGAAATAACCTAAAAAGAAAGTCACCACTATGAAAAAGAATATTATATTAGCCGGTGTTGGAGGTCAAGGAATCCTCTCAATAGCCACGGTCATAGGCGAAGCCGCCTTGTCAGAAGGTCTGTATTTGAAGCAAGCCGAGGTGCATGGTATGAGTCAGCGCGGCGGCGATGTGCAGAGCAATCTGCGTCTCTCGTCCGAACCGATAATGAGCGACTTGATAGAGAAAGGTGATGCCGACCTTATCGTCTCACTCGAACCGATGGAAGCACTACGCTATCTGCCATACCTCAAACCGCAAGGCTGGATAGTTACATCGTCTATACCCTTTGTTAATATCCCCGACTATCCTAATATAGATGAGGTGATTGCTCATGTGTCCTCTCACCCCAACCATGTACTGCTTGATGTGGACGCACTTGCCAAAGCCGCCGGTGCTCCGCAACAGGCAGCCAATATGGTGCTGCTCGGTGCCGCTATACCGATGCTCGGTATCGACCACGATAAGATGATTGCCGGTGTAAGACGCGTCTTCGCAAGAAAAGGCGATGAGGTGGTGGAAAAAAACGTGGCTGCCGTGGAAGCAGGATACGAACATTCCAAAAACAAAATGCAGTAGAGATAAACAGAAACAAACCGATTGACAGGGAATGATGATAGAGGCGAATATGGCTGTTTATAAGTAACCGACAGATTATGACGAACAAGCGTAAACAATTATCATATATTTACTTATTCTTATTCCTAAGTCTTCTTTTTATGCCATCTGCTTTTGCGCAGGCGGTTAGTCAGTCGCGAAGTGTGGATGTGTATCAAGACGGCTCTAACACCTCTCACGCTTATATACGTCTGTTGTATTCCTTGCCTGCCGTTGTGGGTGAAGACGGTATCACCTATCGTCCGGTGGACATGGGTGCAGGTGTGGCTTGGGCAAACAAGAACGTAGGTGATGCTGATAGTACGCAAGTGGGGCCATATTTCTTCTGGGGTGGTACTAATGCTATCACCACTTCTTCCAACACCGCTTATTACGCCTCTGTCAACGATATATGTGAGAGAGGTCAGCAGATGACCGTCACCGCTTATCCCACCAATAGTGCCACCACCACTGTGGCAGAATGGACTAACCCCGATGACGGTGTCATCTTCTCCACCGACCCAACCTGCACCTTCGATATGGTCAATGATATAACCTGCAAGGTTACTTTCACCACTGCATACGACACGCCGTGCCAACTGACCACTGCCGTCACACCCGATGAGAGCGGTGAGGTTTGCGGAGAAGGAGTGTATGAGAAAGGACAAACGGTCAGACTATTTGCTACCGCTTATCCCTACTACCGCTTCGCTTATTGGGCTGACCAAACCGACAACACCAATCCCCAACGATATGTTACCCTTACCGACGATGTAACCTATACCGCTGTCTTCCTGCCGGATGATAAGCAGGCTCTGCCGGTGTCTATCAACCAAAACGCTACTGCCGACACCACGAAGATACTCTACGACCTGCCTACATCTATCGTCAACAATATCTTCTACACTCCTGTCGATATGGGTTATGGTACGGCTTGGGCAGACCGTAACATAGGTGCTGCCGCTATTGATGCCGACGGTAGTTACTTCTGGTGGGGTGCCGCAGGTGCTAAAACAGCGTTCCAAGTAAAGAACGATGCTTCATATTTCTACTCTTCGGTTAATACAGTAGGAGAAGAAAATAACCTGCCCGTTGCTGCTGACGCTGCATATAGAGTGTTAGGTTCCACTTGGCGAATGCCTACCAAAGAGCAGTTCCAAACGCTGGTGGATAAGTGTATGACCGATGCCAATACTTTTGTCAATCCGCTTTATCCTACGAGGCAGATAACCCTTCCTGAGGCAGGTGTATATGCTCCTACCACTAACGCTAATGCCCCTATAACGACCGGACACGCCGGCTATTGGACTTCCACCTTGGCACACTATAACTCCACCAAGTATTATAGTCAGGCTTACTGCTATTTCAACGGAGAGGTGACATACGGTGACGGCATACCTACAGATAGTCGCTACGGATATATATGTTTCGGTATGCCTGTTCGTGCAGTCTATCAGCCACCGTTCGAGGTATGTACACTCACCGTCAATTATCTCATCAACGATGAGGTGGCTCATACCAATACATATATGTGTGAACCCGGACAACTGCTCACCCTAACGGCTTATCCTGCTGACGGCTATTCGCTTGCTCACTGGTCGGATGGCAATGGTGAACAGATACGCACTTTCACCATCGAGGAGAGTATGACACTCACTGCCACCTTTGCGCAATCAGAAGTGGTGTTGAGAGATAAACAAGCTGACGAGTACTACGACCAAATGGCGCAGACCTACTACGGCGATGGCTCTAACTCCGTATCACTCACCTCTATAACCTACGACCGCACCTTCCAAGCCAACCAATGGACCGCCTTCTCGCTGCCCTTCTCTTACTATACGGAAAACACACCATTAGACGGCATAGTGTATGAATATACAGGTGCTACGGGCAACTATATGGACGGCTTGTATATCAATTTCATTATCACTAATCATATCCAAGCCGGTGTGCCATACCTCATTCACCCCGATGAGATGATCACCTCTCTGGTCTTCACCACCTCTGAAGATAACCCCGTACTGCATTTCACCGACGCTATCTCCAATGAGGACGGCGATGCCCTGGCTTCATATAAGGACGGACTAACCGTTCGCTTCAACGCCACCAACCGACGCTATTTCCTGCCCGGAAGCAGCGACCCAGATTGGAAAAACCGTATCTTCCTGCAAAATAACCGACTTTATTATTCACACAATCAGGGTAATACAATGCCTGCTTTCCGTGGCTTCTTCACTGTGGATGCAGCCGATGGTGTTACGCCAAGGATAAAAATTGTTACCAACAGCGGTGAGACAATTCTAATGCCGCTGCAAGAGTTGCAAGGTGATAGTGACACCGACGGGGATAAGATACGCAAGTTCGTTGAAAACGGTATCCTCATCATTGAGATTGAGGGTACGAGGTTTAATGCTCAAGGACAAAAAGTGAAATGAAACGACAAAGACGAAATATGATTCTCTATACCACCCTTAAGGTGCATATACAGACATGCCTGCTGAGCCATCTTATATGTGCCTCTGCCGAGGTGGAAGGTATCAACCACGTGGTAACGGAGTTCTTTGAACCTGAAGACTTGGACTAACAACATAAAAACCTTTATATTATGTTTCCACTTAATAAGCAGACGGTTGATCATATATGTATCGACTTTGGGCTTCGCAATGCCCACGAACTTGGGGCGGCATCTATCCGTCAGTTAGTAGGTGTGGTTAAGGATATAGAGCGCGCCACCGGTCAGGAGTTTATCCACATGGAGTTAGGTGAGCCCGGTCTTCCTTCAGAGGCGGTAGGTATAGAAGCCGAACACCAAGCGTTGCTTGCCGGCTATGGTGCCAAGTATCCCGTCATCACCGGTATTCCCGAACTCAAACACTGGGGTTCGGAGTTCGTCAAAGCCTTCGTGGGATTGGATATACCCGACGAGTGCATAGTGCCTACCGTAGGGTCAATGCAAGCCGCCTTCGCACTTAATATGACGATGGCGCAGTTGGACTCCCAACGTGATACCGTACTCTTTATCGACCCCTGCTTCCCCGTGCAGAAACAGCAATGTAAAGTGATTGGCGTGAGAGTGGACTGCTTCGACGTGGCTGACTTCCGAGGCGAAAAGTTGGCAGAGGAGTTGGAACGCCATTTCCAAACAGGTCGCATAGCAGCCATGCTCTTCTCCAACCCTAACAACCCCTCGTGGATGTGCCTCACTGAAAGAGAGTTGGAGATAATAGGACGTTTGGCAACCAAATATAATGTGTTGGTCATAGAGGACTTGGCATACCTCAATATGGACTTCCGCGATAAGAAACGCGGCACTCCCTATGAGCCGCCTTACCAACCTTCCGTAGGACGTTATACCAACGACTGCGTTCACATGATCTCCTCATCCAAGATGTTCTCCTATGCCGGACAAAGAGGTGCTATTGTGGCTATCAACCCCGCTCTCGCTCACCGCTGCTTCCCGTCATTGGGCAAACGATATGGCAACGACGGACAGTTCTTGCGCAACTTCGTCTATATCATACTCTATAGCCTCTCCTCCGGCGTGACACACTCCGTTCAGTTCGCTATGGCTGCCATGTTCAGAGCAGCCTGTCAAGGTAAACTCAATTTTGTGGACCATACACGCGAATATGAACGCCGCGCCGCACGAATAAAAGAGATAATGGTGCGTAACGGCTTCCATATCGTCTATGATAAAGATGCCGACGGTTCAGATGTGGGTAACGGGTTCTTCTTCACCTTCGGCTACAAAGATTGGACAGGCGAACAGATGCTCAATAAACTGATTTATTACGGTGTCTCCGCCATCGCACTCGCTCCCACCGGCGCACAAAGAGAAGGTATGAGAGGATGCGCCAGCGCAATAAGAGAAGACCAATATGAAGAGTTGGATAAACGACTCAAAAAATTCAACGAAGACTTTAGCAACCAACACCCTTAATCCCCGGCACTATGGCAAACATCATATACCAAACCCCGCAAGAGGCAGTGCAACTCGTTCATTCGGGTGACACTATCGTCATTCAAGGTTCCACATCCGTTCCTATGGCTCTGCTCAAAGCCTTAACTCAACGAGCTGCCGAACTGAGAGATGTCAAACTCATCTCCGGTTTTGCCATCCATCCCGAAGGTGCACCATACGCCAAAAAAGAGTATATCGACTCTTTCCGCGCACTCAGTATCTTCGTCCCTAACTATCTGCGTGAAGCCATGCGTGAGGGTACGGCTGACACTATACCCGTTTTCTTGGGTGAGGTGCCAAGCCTGTTCCGCAACGGACAGTTAGGGTGCGACGTGATGATGCTGCAAGTGTCCACACCAGATGAGAACGGCTATTGCTCCTTCGGTATTTCAGCCGACCTCGCTTATTCAGGCTGCGAATGTGCAAAGGTGGTCATCGCACAGATGAATAGTTATATACCGCATACACAAGGTCCGGCTAAGATACATGTGTCGCGCCTGGATGCCGTTTGCCGTATCGACGAACCGCTTATTGAAGTGCCCACACCCACACCAACAGACATAGAGACACGCATAGGCAATTATATAGCCGCCGAGATACCCGACGGTGCCACCCTGCAAATAGGTGTGGGCGGCATACCCAATGCCGTTATCAATGCCCTGCGTGACCACCAACATCTGGGGCTGCATACAGAGGCTATCACCGACGGCGTGCTGCCGCTCATCGAGGCGGGAGTGATAGACAACTCACAGAAAAAAGTGCTGCCGGGTAAGTCGGTAGGGTCATTGGTGTTAGGCTCAAAGAAACTGTATGACTACCTTGACTACAACCCTACCGTCGAGTTGCACGATGTGGCATATACCAACGACCCGCAAGTCATACGCCAGAACCCCAAGGCTATGTCTATCAACTCTGCCATCGAGGTGGATTTGACCGGACAGATATGTGCCGACTCCATAGGCGAGACCGTCATCTCAGGCGTGGGCGGACAACACGATTTCTTCTACGGTGCTTCTCTGAGCGAAGGAGGCAAATGTTTCCTTGCTCTGACCAGCAAGACACAGAAAGGACAGTCGAAGATCGTACCACGTCTCGCACCCGGTGCAGGAGTGGTCACCACACGCTTCCAAGTACAATATATAGTCACCGAACACGGCATCGCTTATCTGCGCAACCTGCCGTTAGCCGATCGTGCCAAAGCACTCATACGCATTGCTGACCCATCGGTGAGAGAAGACCTCGAACGTGCCGCCGTTGAACGCTTCGGCATAGGCTTCCTCCGACTCAAATAAAAAAGAAGAAAGGATATATAACTGTGAATCACCTTATAGCCAATCATATACTCATTCCTGAGATAGGTCGAATGCTCGCCGAAGGTAAGCGTGTTCTCTTCACGCCTACAGGCGACAGTATGCGACCCTTCATCGAAGGCGGACAAGATAAGGTCGTACTCCTGAAAAAACAGAAGGTGAGAGTGGGGGACATCTGTCTGGCACAACTGCCTGCTTATCCCGACCAACAACTGTGCTTCGTCCTGCACCGCGTGGTGGCAGTGCAAGGCGAACAAGTGACCATGAAAGGCGACGGCAACATCAGAGGTGAGGAACATTGTATGAAAAACGATATACTCGGAACGGTTGTTCGGATAGAGACACCGTGGGGACACCGCAAATGGATAACCAACGGATGGATATGGCGAACACTGTGCCGACCCAGATGGTTCTGGCTCAAAGTGTATAGACATACAATACGCAAATATATGTACAATTAACGGGAATATGACGTTCCCTCAAAAGCATACAATAGATAAATCAACAATGAAAGCAAAACAAGGATTCAAACTGCGCCCGTTAGGTAACGAGTTCATTCTCGTGGGTGAAAGCATTGAGCAGATTAACTTCAACAAGATGATCACTATGAACGAGACCGCTGCCTATCTTTGGAAAAAAGTGGCAGACGGAACGGACTTTGATGCCAAGCGATTGGCTGACTATCTGCTCGAAGAATATGAGGTGAGTGAAGAACAAGCATTGCAAGATGCACAAAACACATGTGAAGCATGGCAGAACGCAGGTATTATAGAGTAGCGGAACACGTCTTCGCCATACAATTGCCCGAGGGTTGTGACTTGCCTCTCGGTAACTATGAACCATTCCTCATCCCTGAGCAGGAAGCACTGACCTTAGACTGCCGTTTCTGTCTTCAACTCACCGACGACAAGATAGAAGACATGCCGCATCATAACCTCTTCACCGATGCCACTGAGACGGATATGCCGCGCATAGAGGTTAATAAGACCGACAACGGTTGGCTTATCGCCGTGTCGATGTACAAAGAGACACCTACCGTCTTTTATCTCTTTATTTCCGCCGATTATAGTGATGTGAGGATGCACGTGCTCCAACAAAACAAGATGTCTTTTGCCATCAACAACGCCGCTATGCTCACCTATGCTTTCTCCACCGTTCAATACCACACATTGGAGATGCACGCTGCCGTGGTGGTCAAAGACGACAGAGGTTATCTGTTCTTAGGCAAGTCCGGCACCGGCAAGTCCACTCACGCACGCCAATGGCTCAAGGCTTTTTCCGACGCTTGGCTGCTCAACGACGATAACCCCATCCTGCGACTACAAGAGGAAGACGGCAAACCTGTATTGCGCGTCTATGGCTCGCCATGGAGCGGCAAGACACCATGCTATATCAACCGTCAAGCAGTGGTGGGAGGCATAGTGAAGTTAGACCAGGCACCACACAACGAGGCTCAACCATTGCGACTGCCGGAAGCATACGCTTATATGCTCTCTTCCGCCAGCGGACTCAAAATCGACCCCGTCGCCATGGACGCACTATATGACACTATATCTCAAATGATAACCCTACAACCACTCTACCACCTTGACTGTCTGCCCGATACAGACGCAGCACAAGTATGCTTCAAAGCGGTGAAACAACAATAAGAAACGATGTTCTATAAATCAACCAACCCCACACCCGACACTACCTCCTCTCGCACTTACAATAGGTCGCACAACCGTGCATACGCTCAACAAAGACCTAAACAGAAAGAGATGATCTTCGGTTTGCACGCTGTCATTGAGGCTATCGACGCAGGTAAGACCTTAGACAAGGTGCTCATCCGTCGTGATATGTCTTCAGCCTTGGCTCGACAGTTGTTAGACCGTTTGCAGGCTAATCAAGCCCTCGCTTCTACGCAGGTGCAGCGTGTGCCGGTAGAACGACTTAATCAGTTCACCGACAAAAACCACCAAGGGGTCATCGCTTTCCTCTCACCTATTGAGTTCTACAGCGTGGAAGAGGTGGTGACAGAGGTCTTTGAACGCGGTGAGACACCCCTTATAATGGTGCTGGATGGTGTTACCGATGTCCGCAATTTCGGCGCTATAGCCCGTACTGCCTCTTGCGCAGGAGCACACGCTTTGGTCATTAGCACCAAAGGCAGCGCAGCCATCACCGGCGATGCCGTCAAGACATCGGCAGGCGCACTTCATACATTACCCGTCTGCAAAACAGACAGTTTGGCACAGACTTTGCAGTATCTAAAAGAAGCCGGACTGACACTTGTGGCTGCAACCGAACATACCGACTTGCTTTACACCCAAACAGATATGACCCGTCCATTGGCCATCGTTATGGGAAATGAGGAGAAAGGGATATATGAAAAGAACCTCGAAATATGCGATGTGAAAGTCCGTATCCCTATGGCAGGCACAATCGAAAGTCTCAATGTGTCGGTGGCTGCGGGTATAATGATGTACGAAGCCCTCAGACAAAGAAACAACGGTTAGACCCCGCGTATAAATAAACCATCAATCAATATTTTCGTCTATGAAAAAAACATTGTTAATCCTTTTGGCAACACTGTTTGCCGTCTCGCTTGTTAATGCACAAGCCGTAGCCAAGAAAAAAGCAAATAAGGATACCGAACGTTTTCGTTATGAGATAGAATGTGCTGGCAACGGTGCACAAGGCACTTTTCTGGTTAAAGTGTGGAGTTATTCCAAAAAGAAACAAGTGGCAGCCGACCAATGCTTGAAGAACGCCGTGCACGGCATTATCTTCAAAGGCTATTCAGGTGCTAACGGTTGTGTGGCTCAACGACCATTGGTCACCAACCCCGGCGTGGAAATGGAATATGAAGACTATTTCAAAAGTTTCTTCGATTCCAAAGACGGTAACTTCCGCCGCTATGCCTCTGCACTCAACGGCACTTATGAGACTGTGAAAGTGGGAAAAGAGTATAAGATAGGTACGGTCATCTCCGTCCGCAAAGACGAACTGAGAAAAGCACTCGAACAAGCAGGCGTAATAAAAGCCCTCAATGCAGGTTTCTAATAATCAACAATCTTCAATCCTATGAAAAAACTCTTATTACTTATTCCTTTCTTAGGGATGATGCTCTATCTCGCTTCTTGCGGAACGCACCGCGCCGAAGCCTATTATGATTTTGAGAGCAAGGTGATTGCCAATAGTCTGGATGGCAACTATACACTGCGCGTATGGGGTAGGGGACGTAATGCCGCACGTGCTTACCAAAACGCACGTCGCACTGCCGTCTATGATGTGATGTTCAAAGATATACAGATACAGTCAGGCACCAACACACAAGCCACTTCCGTACTTAGACCACTCATCACCGAACTCAATGCCCAAGAGAAATATGCCGACTATGTTAACGCTTTGTTCGGCAACGACAAAGAGTTTGAAAAATACTGCTCTATCAAAACCAAACGAACCGTCACCACCAACTACTCACGCACCGATGCACAGACTGTGGCGCAAGTGACAGTGCTGGTTAATAGACAGAAACTGAAAGACAAACTGATACAAGATGGAATAATAAAAAAATAATGACTATGAAAAAGTTCATTTTATCTGCTCTCTTTCTTGCCGCTTCATTAGTGGCATTCAGTCAAGCCAAAAAACCGACTTTGATGGTCGTTCCCTCTGATAACTGGTGCAACAACAACGGCTTCCTTGAAGACTATGACACCGGCGGTCGCGTCGTTCGCGTACCTGACTACCGCAAAGCCCTGCAAGAGAATACCGACCTTAACCTCGCTATCTCCACCCTCAATAACCTGATGGCTGAACGCGACTTCCCACTCAAAGACCTCGAGCAGACACTCAAGAACCTACAGCAGAGTCAGACAGAGGAGATGTTCACACAGAGTAAGAGCGGTCTGGAGTTGGCAGAGTCACCCATCGACCGACTGCTGCGTACCGCTAAAGCAGATATCATCATCTATCTGAACTGGGATGTCAAAACCACAGGTCCGAAAAAAACACTCACCTATATACTTGAAGCCAAAGATGCTTATACGGGTAAGAGCGTGGCTTCAGCACAAGGTGTAGGCTCTCCCTCTTTCGCAGCCGAAGTGCCGGTGCTGCTCCAAGAAGCAGTGATAGCCAATATCGACAACTTCAACGCTAACCTCCAACGACACTTCGAGGATATGTTCGCTAACGGCAGAGAGATAGCACTCGAAATACGTGTCTTCCAAGGTAATGCCTTAGGAGTGGACCTCGAAACAGAGTTCGACTCAGGTACAGAACTGAGCGAGATAATCGACCAATGGATGTACGACAACACCGTCGCTCACCGCTTCTCAAAACTCAATATGACCGAGAACTTTATGTCCTACGAACAAGTGCGCATACCCCTTTACAACGACAATGGTATGGCTATGGACGCTGAGATGTGGGGCAGACAACTGAGGAACGTACTAAGAAAAGCACCTTATAATCTACCCGTCAAACTGATGAACAGAGGACTGGGTAAAGTGGTGCTGGTGTTAGGAGATAAGTAAGCAAGTCTAAATAACCACTAAAACGCAATTCGCTATGAAAAAGATATTTATGTTAGCCTTCAGCCTGTGTTTCACTTTTGCTCTGTGCGCACAAGACAAAGGTCAGAACCTCGCTCTGAGTGTGTCAGTGGATAACTTGGTAGAACCTTTCCCTACCAATGCCAAGGTGCAGGTGGAGAACAAACTGAATGCCTTATTGACACAGAACGGTATTCTTACCCAAGACCCTCTTAACCGCTTTGTACTGACCGTAGTGGCAATCCCGCAACAGACAGAGGTTATGCCCACGGCACCGGCACAAGTGGCTCAAATAATCGACTTCACCCTCTATATAGTGGACGCTGTGGATAAACGTATCTACGCCACCACCACCTTCACTGCCAAAGGGTTAGGCACCGACCGGACACGCTGCTACCAAGATGCTGTCAAACATATCAATCTGCAAAGCAACGAACTCAAACGTTTCATTGCCGACGGCAAGACGAAGATAGTGGACTGGTACGACACTCAAGCCACACGCCTCTTTATGGAAGCCAAAGCCGCTGCGGAAGTGCACCGGTATGAGAAAGCCCTGTCTATAGTGTGCGCCTTCCCTGTGGATAGTAAGTATTATAACGAGGCTCTGAGCCTTATAAAAACCTATTGGAGAGAATATACCAACTATCGCTGCGACCAACTGCTTGCCGAATCACGCGCTATATGGGCTGCTACGCAAAACCAAGAGGCAGCACGCGCTATCGCTCTTAAAATAAGTGAGATAGAACCCGATGCACAATGCCGACCCGAAGTGGATAAACTCATAACCGACATTCGTAGCCGAGTAAGAGAAGATGTGGAATTGGAGTTCAGACAATACACCGACAAAGTGGATCTGGAAAAACAACGCATTGACGCTGCCCGTGAAGTGGGAGTGGCTTTCGGTAAAGGACAACAGCCTAACACTACCAATTTTGTCAGATAAGATGAAAAAACAAACACGCCTAATAAGTGTATTGATGTTTTGTGCATTGATAGGGATACTTGCCCCTGTCAATGCACAAAATACTTATACCATAACCAAGAAAGGTATATGTGATGCCCTAGGGCAAAACATATATGACAAGAAACAACGGCAGTCGGTCTATGCAGAGATGTTCGCTCCTTACACTGCTGACAATAAGCCTGCCAAATGGTCGAAACGCTCCAAATACTACCCTAATAAAGAACATTCCTTCTCAGAGGACATAGCCGTATTGACCTACTCCTATAAGCGTGCCAAAAACGACGTGGTGATAGCCAATGCCTATTAT
This sequence comes from Paludibacteraceae bacterium, assembly GCA_017450685.1. GTDB lineage: Bacteria > Bacteroidota > Bacteroidia > Bacteroidales > Paludibacteraceae > Colicola. The sequence goes on along the minus strand of JAFSTB010000028.1, from coordinate 27,136 downwards.
AACTTGCAAACGAAGCAGTTGCTGCACGTCTTTTATTCAACGTCACTATCTACCTACACCCTCGACCCTTATTCCTGTTCGCGTGCCATCGTTAATATGAACGATGCTCAGTCGGCGCTCTCTTATAGTATCGTTCTCAACGAACAAGGCGATTCGATTGGCAGGTTCTCCTACAAAGGCGTTTATCCGCCATCCTACGGATATATGGCTGCCAAAGGTGATAACGGCAAATGGGGATTAGTGGATGTGAATATGCAACAGGTATTGCCCTTCAATTATATTGATATCCATACCGCTATCTCAGGTGACGGACATTTTCTCGGGGTGAGGGAAGAGAATAACAAATGGCGGTTGATGTCTATTGATAGTCTCAAACCGATAATTGCTGAGGCTTTTGACGAGGTGTTGCTCTATCGGAAAAATGATTTTGTCGTTGTCAAGAATGCTGACAAATATGCCCTTTACAATACTACCACCAAGCAAATGAGCGGATATTATGATGTCTTCCGTTACAATAGTCGCGTCAGTGCCGATAGTCTGATGCATGGCGGTTGCGCTTTCGTAGTGGGACATATACAACGCAGAGACACTGCTTTCGGTATGGTAAACGCATTCGGAGAGGAGATGATACCCGCTGTCTTAAAAAGTGAAACACAAGCATATAGAGCCCTCAATCACTATAAGAACCTGCCTTTGCAACACTTTGATGATACAGAACTGAAACGCCTTATTCTGTATGTAACCAAAAGAGAACGTGTATATAAACTAACAACCATTATCCCTGAAACGGATTGGGATTATTAAACCGGTGTCGCTATGAAACGAATACTTACATACATTCTTTTCCTTTCCCTTTGCACTTCTCTATTGGCTCAACGTCGCACTATCAGCGAGGTTGACTATCGGCGCAGTTCTATCTATTCGTTGCTCATCTATCATGCGGAGCAGGATTTCGGAAAGAACATAGCCGATGTGTTTGTCGATATGCCTATTTCCGACAAGTACAATGACCATGATCTCAGTGTCAAAGTCATTCAAACCAACTCCACCTTACCTTCCAATGAGAAAGGTGAACAGTTCCTGAAAAACAACCATATAGCCGCTCGTTTGGTGGGACGTTGGTTCAACCGTGACCCGCAAACAGGCGTTTGTGATATGTCGCTTATCGCTCAACGCGGACTATACGACGCATCTGAGTTTAAGCGTCAGTTGGCAGCACAAACAGTGAGAGGTAACGCTATGCTTGAAGATGCAGGTGAGGAGTTGATACACAACACCTTCGTATTGGTTAATGACATCGTTTATATCGACCAGGCACCCAAAGCACAGGCTGCCGGTACTGCAATGTCAGTCTTTGGCGCACTGTTAGGAGGGGTGTTAGGTGCTACCGTCGGTGGAGATGTGGGCAACGCTGTCAACTCCACAACACAAGTCGCTGCCTCTATGGTGAATACAATCAAAGGCTTCAACGTCAAAGTGAATACACACCTCTATCGACTCAAATGGGACGAAGAGACAGCACAGACTTTCTACGAGACAATGTACACCGATACCGCTGACGTTGAAAAAGTGAAAACGTTCAACCAACAACACGATATGTTCCAACTCGAGTATATAGGCTCACAACTATCTTCGGGCAAGAACATCTCTTTTATGGGGGTTAACCTTGACACTCCCGACCAAATGGTGCGCAAAGCCTGTACGCGTGCTATCGACGAGAATATAGCCAACCTCGCGCGCAACTTCGAAGTGTTCAAAACAAAAGTCCGACTGGTCAGTGCCGACCCCATCAAAGCACCTATAGGACTGAAAGAAAACATATCCGACAAGTCGCGCTTCGAAGTGCTGCAACAAGTGGAAAAAGATGGTCGCACCACCTACAAACAAGTAGCCGTCATCAAACCTGTTGCCGGTCAGATTTGGGATAACCGGTTTATGGCAGGAGAAGAAAATGCCGCCAATGCAGATATCCAATACACCACTTTCACCAAAGTGTCAGGCGGACATATAGATGTAGGTATGCTGATAAGAGAACTCAAATAAACAAACAAAAGAGAGGCTTAATAGCCTCTCTTTTAGTGTGGTACCTCTTGGAGTTGAACCAAGGACACATGGATTTTCAGTCCATTGCTCTACCACCTGAGCTAAGGTACCATTCTGCGCTTTTCGCAGCACTTTTCGCTATAGTTGCGCCGAAAAAGCGTGCAAAGGTAAGGCTATTTTGTGAACCTGCAAAATTTTTGAGCAAAAAAATGAAAAAATATTCAAAAAACTCAAAAAACCGGTCAAAATATGGAATTAAAAGTTATTGCTCGTGCTCGCAACGGGTTTAAGGATAAGTTTGGTATTCCTCGTCAGACCGATGAACGCACCTTGCTCCTTACGCGCATCGTCTTTGAACCTGATTATCGCGTCAAAGAGTCGCTAAGAGGTATAGAGCAATTTAGTCATCTGTGGTTGTTATGGGGGTTCCACGACCTTAAAAACGCTACCTCAGGTACTGAAGCAGGTATGAGTTGGTCGCCAACCGTTCGTCCGCCTCGACTGGGCGGAAACACACGCGTTGGCGTTTTTGCCACTCGTTCACCCTATCGCCCTAACCCGATAGGAATGAGCAGTGTGCGACTGCTTGGCGTTGAACAGTCGGCAACTGAAGGTTATACCCTCTTGGTCTCCGGCGCGGATATGTTGGACGGTACACCTGTTTACGATATCAAACCCTATTTGGCATATACCGACTCACATCCCGATGCTGCGGACGGTTTCGCTGTTAACGGACTAAAAGACAGACTGACAGTGGTTTGGGATGATACGTCAGGTATGGATAGTCGCTCCAAAGAACAAGTGGAAGAGGTGCTCTCTTATGACCCTCGTCCCGCTTATCAAAACGATATGCAGCGAATCTATCACCTTAGATACGACAAATGGGAAGTCTCTTTTAGAGTGGAAGAAAAATTGGCAATAGTCGTAAAAATTATAAAGTGTGAGAGTTAGTCGGTATTTTTATTTTTATTGCGCATAATGTTGCACAAACAAAAAAGTATCCTTATCTTTGCGCGTTCAATAGTGCGCATATAAAGCGCAAAATAAATCAGTGAAACAGATGTTAAAACGTAATTTCTTGTTCTTCGCCCTTTTAAGTGTGGCGATGTATGTGTCTGCTCAGTCGTATGGCATAATGGTTAACGGTACGACCTTCCACAAAGCCACTGCTTTGGGAAATCAGGATTTTCAGGGTCGTGACCAGTACTTGGTATCGGTGCAATTGGAAGAAGGTGACTACCTCACCTTGTATGACAACACCAATAAAGTGGCTTTTATGACCCCAATGGAGTCGGGTGCTACCAGTGCCAAAGGTAATTTTACAGAGACGGCAGACAAAGCAACATGCAATGTGGCAGGTTGTTATGATTTTTATATCAAACTGAAGATGAACGATAACAGCATCTGGTGTCAGACGGGTAGCAACTGTTCAGGCGGTCAAGGCGGCACAGATGGCGATACACCTTGCTTCGGTATCCTCATCAATGGCGGTGACTATATACCTGCCACGCTTAATAACGAATATACCGGCGTGGGAATGGAGTATATGCTTTTGCAACAGACACTTACCGCCGGTACGGAGTTCCAGATTTACGACAAATGCAGTGAAGCCGGTTGGGTTGAACCCATTGACCCTGCCAGCACTTTCTCCATAACAAAAGGTGAGAGTTGGTATCTGGTGGCTGAAACCAATGTGTATGATATATACATCAAGATGATGGGGTATGGCAACAACCAGATTTATATCGGTTGCAACTCATGCAAGGATTTGCGCTCTGTGCCTTCGCAATCAACGGCAGTGATGATGCAAGGTTTCTTCTACGACTCTTACGATGTGAATGATACCATAGGCAACGGAACAGAGACTTATGGCGATACCAAGTGGCGCACTCTTCTCCCCCAAGCAGGTGAGATAGGTGCGTATTTTGATATGATATGGTTGCCGCCATCGGGCTACGCAGCAGGTGTGGGTTATCACCCCAAACAATACTCCAACCAGAACTCCGACTGGGGTAGTCGTGCCGAGTTGGAATCGCTCATCAAAGCCTTCCATAACAGCGGTACAAAAGTGATAGCCGACATCGTTATCAATCATACCGAGGCTATGGCTACATGGTGTGACTTTGCCGTTCAGAACTTCGGCGAGTATGGCGTATTTGAACCCGACGGTTCGTATATATGCAGCAACGACGAGATCAACCATCCTGCCAATAAGAGTGAAGAGTTGGCAGGCGACTGTTGGGGTACAGCCACCGGTCCGGAAGATGACGGAGCCAACTGGGATGCAGCGCGCGACTGGGCACACCAGAGCCCGAAAGTGCAAGCGATGTTCAAAGCCTACCTGCAATGGATGCGCAATGTGATGGGCTTCGACGGATGGCGTTACGATAAAGGTGACGGCTTCAACAATGCACACATGGACACCTACAACCGTGCTTCTACACCTGATATAGCCTTTATGGAATGTTGGTCGGGCAACGACGAGATAAAAAACCGAATAGGAATGGCAGGCAATAACGTGATGGCTCTTGACTTCCAAACCAAGTACTCCGCTATCGATGCAATAGCCGGCTGGAACTATAGCGGTCGAGGTGCAGGTCTGATGGCTGACGACTATTGGAAGAAATATGCTGTCACATGGGTGGATAACCACGATATGTTCCTGCGCGGCAACGGACAAGAGTTTGGCGGTAATGGCAACTCAATGACTGACGCACTCAAGTATCGTCTCTTGGATGCCAACGCACTCATACTCTCAATGCCTGGTGTGCCTTGTTTGTTCTATCCTCACTGGTACAAATATAAAGACTATCTCAAAGATATGATTAACGCTCGTCATTGTGCCGGCATCCATTCGGAGAGTGAGGTGAAAGATGAGTCGTGGTCCGCTAATAACACAGGCTATCAAGCCACTGTCGTTGGTAAGAACGGTTATCTGATTCTTTGCTTGGGCGATAAGACAGGTCAACAACACAGTGGTTGCGTACTAATGGCAAGCGGTTATCATACCTACGACGATAACGGCAATAAACATAACGAGAGTTATGAGATGTGGGTGCATGCCGACAGCGATGTGGCTCCCGGACTTATTGTTACCCCTGACGCTTCGTTCGAGGATAAAGAGGTAGGTGTGCAAGTGACGATGCAAGCCGTAGGCGGCACCGGTGCAGGTGTTATCTATTATACCTTAGACGGCACTGAACCTACCACCGAGTCGCTCGTCTATACCGAACCGCTGACAATAACGGAGACGACAACAGTGAAGGTGATGGCTGTTTGCGGTACTGCTCAGTCGCAAGTGCAGACTTATACCTACACCTATCGTGAGCCGCTCAAGAGAGGTATTCGCGTGCGCTTTGATAAACCCGCTCAATGGGAGAAAGTGTATTATTACGCTTGGATACCTGGTGTGGATGAAGAAGGTAATGCTACCTCGGAAAATATCATGGGTGCTTATCCCGGACAACGCATCTACCCTGACCTCGATGGTTGGTATAGCTATGAGTTCGACCAATCGCTCGAGACCGTACATTTCTGCATCTCTTCGGGTGAGGACTGCGGTGGCTTGAATATCCGCTCCAACGACCTTGAAGTGGATTATGATGCCGACTTCGGCTGGACAGAAGGCTTTGAGACAGAGAGTCAGTATGAGGTGCAATATGAGCAAGCACCGGAACTCAACCCTGATTTCGACCTTAACCTCAGTCCCGAGACCTCTTCCTTCCGCGACCAAGAAGAAGGTATCACCGTCACAATCAATGCTATAGGAAGACACGGAACGATAATATATTATTCCACCGATGGCTCTGACCCTGCTCTCTGTGCTAATCCTGCTCAAGACAGTGTCACCCTCACTCTTCACGAGACTGCCACCGTACAAGCCTATGCCTTCGATGCCGCCACCAAAGAGCAGACTGACACTTATACAAACACTTATACCTACAAAGCACCACAAGACGGACCTATAACTGTTCGCTTCGTCAAACCTCAAGAGTGGGAACAAGTCTATCTATATGCTTTCACACGTGTCAAAGTGGGAAATAAGTACAAAGATACACCTTACGCTCTCGATGGCAAAACAACCAAATGGCCGGGTATGCTATGGACACAAACAGAAGTGATCAATGATGTGGAATGGCATACATGGACAATGAAAGAGGATGTGAAAGAGATATTTGTTATCTTCACAGAAGGTAATCGTAAACCTCAAACACAAGATATCTTCCTCACCGAAAACACCTGCTATGTATGGCGTGCCGAATGTCGCCGTGCTGTTGTGGACGACACTTGTGACGGTGTGGACGAAGGAACAGATATAAAAGAGTTGGACGCTATGCAAAACGTACAACAATACAATAAAGTAATAGTAAACGACCACCTATATATATTACACGAAGGCAAAGTGTATGACATATTCGGTCAACAAGTGAAATGATTGTTCCCTAACACAACGAATATATTGTTTAACTAATGCTAATGACTATGAAAAAGATCTTATCTTTTGGGCTTATGCTCCTTATGAGCGTAATGTCATGGGCAGGCAAACTGTATTTCGCTCCCAGTGCCAACTGGCAGGAAGCCAATGCTAAGTTTGCGGTCTATTACTTCGATGGGTCTGAAGCTGCTGCTTGGGGTGATTTTATCTCTCTGGCAGAAAAGCAGACAGACATCTATGAGTTTACCGTTCCTGATGGTTATAAGAAAATCATCTTTGGACGCTTCAGTAGCGAGGCTGCTGAACCAAGTTGGACTAAAGGTGATAAACAATTGTGGAATCAGTCCGATGATATCGACTTAGTGGAAGGTAAGGACCTGTTCACAATGACTGTTACAGGGGATAAGTACGAAAAGCAAACAGGTACTTGGTCAGTCTTCGGTGCTGAACCTGAACCCGCACCTAAGTTCTATATCACGGGTAATGCCGCTTTGGTAGGTGAAGAGTTGGCATGGCAAGCTAATGCCGTTAAGGTAATGGAAGACAGCTATACCTTCAAGAACCTTGCCGCCGGTGACTATACAATGAAAGTGACCAAAGACGGAACATGGAATGAAGGTATGGTAGTAGGTTATGACGAACTGACCGAAGTAGCCAAAGGTATCACTACTGATAACGATCGTAACATTATCTTCACCCTTGCAGAGGCAGGTGATGTGGTAGTTACTTATACCGCTGAAGCCTTCACTGTAACGGGTAACTTCTATGTGGCCCCTGTTGAGGAGACAGCTAAGTTCTATATCACGGGTAATGCCGCTTTGGTAGGTGAAGAGTTGGCATGGCAAGCTAATGCCGTTAAGGTAATGGAAGACAGCTATACCTTCAAGAACCTTGCCGCCGGTGACTATATGCTGAAAGTTGTCGTTGACGGTAATTGGGAAGGTGGTCAAATAAAAGGTTATGACGAACTGACCGAGGTAGCCAAGGGTATCACCACCGATAACGACCGTAACATTATCTTCACACTTGCAGAGGCAGGTGATGTGGTAGTTACTTATACCGCTGAAGCCTTCACTGTAACGGGTAACTTCTATGTAGAGCCGGTTGTAGAGCCTACCATGGTAGAAATCCGTCTTGTTCCCGGAATCTGGAATGTGGAAGGAGTTGCTGCTAAGTTCGCTGCTGTAACATGGAAAGAGGGCGAGACGATGTTCGCTAACGGCGTAATGTCCGACTGGTTTGTAGGTACTGACACACTTGTAGGTCTTATACCCGAAGATGCCGATTCGATTGGTTTCGCACGCTTCAATGGTGAGACTGCTACTCCGTCGCTCAATATGGAACTAATCTGGAATCACACAGATATGCTCGCTATTGATGCTTCGATGATTTATACCATCACTGCTTGGGGTGAGCACGAATACAGCCTCGGTTATTGGGGCATGGAAGCACCTGTTGCCAAGTACTACCTTGTTGGTGATATGACCGACTGGGAGAACGGCAAGATAGAGATGGTGGACGGCGTGGCAACTGCCACTCTGTCTGACGAAGGTCGCACCTATGCCTTCAAGATCGTTCGCATACTCGGTGAAGAGAAGACTTGGTATGGTAATGACGGAGAGATGACTCGTGAGTATCACGAGAACTGGACCTTCAGTCAATCGATGGAAAGCAACTGCCGTATGGTTGCTGATGTAGCCGGTGACTATACCTTCGCTTACACCATCGATGGTGACAATCTGATTGTTACCGTTACTTATCCTAACCAGAACCCGTCAGGTATCATTGATATAGAGAATATCAAGACGAATAATGGTAAGGTGATGATCAACGGTCAGTTGTATATCTTGCGTGATGGTAAGATGTACAATATGACAGGCGCTCTCGTGCGCTAAACATTATATGGCATAGGCGGCTGATAACCGCCTATGCTAACAAAATAGCTATTTAGTTGAGAGTTTAGAGAAGAAAGTATATCTTCAAAAGATATAAATAATTTTTAATCAATTAACATTATTAACTAAAAACCAAACATTATGAAGAAAATCTTTTCTTTGTTTGTGACTGCTGTAATGGCAGTTAGTGCAATGGCACAGGTGACGGATGTGTTGACTGCGGAAAATTTTGCTGCTACCAGCAACAACTACACCGAGTTTTCTAATGTGCAGATTAACACTGCTGTGTACGCTGGTAAGAGTGCTAAATCAGCTGCAGATGCTATTCAATTGCGTTCCAATGGTTCGGATTGTGGTATCGTTACCACCACTTCAGGCGGTACTATCAAATCCATCGCTATCGTCTTTGATGAATCAACCGTGTCATCGCGTGAATTGCAGGTTTATGCTTCCAATGAGGCATATACTGCTGCTTCACAACTCTATAGCAACCCGGTAGGTGAGAATGTGGTAACATTTAAAATGAGTGATGGCGCTTCTCAATCCTATGAGTTTGAGAGTGATTATGCTTATGTAGGTGTTCGTTCTAAAAGCGGTGCATTGTATTTGTCCTCTATCACTATCACTTGGAATGGTGGCGAAGTAGTGGAGTGCACTTCCACTATGGGATTGAATATCAACGGTAACTTCACCAATGCTGCTTATAATGCTAATGCTGGATATGGTGCACAATGGGAAGCACTTGGCGTTGAATTGAAAGAAAATGATGTGTTCTCTTTCTATAACAAATGTGAAGAGAGTACTGTGGCTCGTACCTTGATGAGTGGCAGTGAGTATTTCAGCAATAACGAAGGTGAATATACCGTTCTCACCACCGGCACATATAATTTTTATATCAAAGATGGTAACGACGAAGTATATGTGACTAAAGAGGCTGATCCTGTTGTTACTTACAGCACTTGCGCTGACGTTAATGCCGCAGAAAACAACGCCGAACTGACCCTCGGTGCTTTCCAAGTCGTTTATGCTAATGGTGCTTATACCTATATTAAGGATGAGACCGGTATGACGCTTATCTATAAGGCTAACTACGGTTTGAAAGCCGGTGACCAAGTGGCTGCAGGTATGGCTGGTAAGGTATCTATTTATAAAGGCCTGCCTGAGTTAGTTCCCTCTACTGAGTATGCTGCACTGACCGTAGTGGAAGGTGCTGCTCCTGAGTTTGCTACCGCTACCGCTGTTCCTACTTTCGAACAAATCAATCAAGTACTCGTCTTCAACGGTGTAACAGGTATGGCTGTTAATGGCAGAAACGCAACAGGTACATTTATGGAAACGGAGGTCGTTTTCTATAACACTTGGAATATCGACCTTACCGAGATAGATGCTACCAAGGCTTATACCATCGTTGGTGCTGTGTCAATGTACAATACTTTACAAGTGAACATCATCTCCATTGAAGAAGAAGGTGACGCTCCTTGCGTTGATAACTATGGTCTGATGGTGAACGAAAACTATGTAGCAGGTACATTTAATAATGGTCAATGGGAAATAATCAATCTCGCTCTTAAGTCAACCGATATCATCTCTGTTTATAGCCGTTGTGCTGAGACCGCTTTCATTGTTAATGTGGCTGAAGGTGCTGACTACTTCACTATCGATGGTACAGATATGATGGTAGAGGCAGATGGCGTTTACAGTTTCTATCTCAAACTCGAGTATAAGAATGACCAACTCTATGTTGTGAAGGAAGAGACACCCGAAGTAACTTACAACACCTGCGCTGACGTTAATGGCGTGATGGAAGACATAGAGATGACCCTTGGCGAAGTAACAGTTGTCTTTGCTAAAGGTTCAAACGTATATGTACAAGATGCGAGCGCTACCACCCTCGTTTATTCCTACAACCTCGCTCAAATGGTTGAGGCAGGAAATGTCGTTACCGGTCTGAAAGGTACTGCTAAACTATACAACGGTCTTCCCGAGATGGCAGTTACCGATGTAACCAATGTTACTGTCACTGAAGGCGTTGCTCCTGTTATTGCTGATGCAACCGCTGTTCCCACAGCTTCAGAAGTTAACCAAGTGATGATGTTCCGCGGCGTGGCTATGGAGGCAGGTGAGTTCGCTTCTACAAAGGCTTCCAATATCAATGGTACATTTATGGGAGAGACCGTCGCTTTCCGCAACAACTGGAAAGATGAGTTCACCTTCGAGGCAGGCAAGACCTATACAATGCTCGGTTGCGTGGCTATCTACAATGGCAACATCCAAGTGTATGTTACCAATATCACCGAGGACTCCGGCGAATCAACAGGTCTGGATATCATCAATGCTGAACAGACTGAAAGCAAAGTGATCCGCAACGGACAACTGCTGATTATCCGTGATGGCAAACTCTACAATGCACAAGGTGCAGAAGTGCGCTAATCAACAATCTTTGGACATAGGCGGCTGATAACCGCCTATATCCCCTAAGCAAAATAGAATATAAACCCGATGAGTATGAAACGCATATCTTTTATTGTTCTTCTTTCGGCAATAGCCGTACAACTCTTCTCACAAATAGTGACCACCACTCCCTCACCCATACCTGTGGGTTATACCGATGAAGTGGTACTTACTTATGACCCCACTGCCGGCAATGGCGGTATGGCGAAAGCCACTGCTTGCTATTCGCACATAGGACTGCTGACAGAGAAATCCAAAAATACCTCCGACTGGAAGTATATCAAAGTGGATGCATGGGGCAAGAAAACAGAACCGCAATGGACGAAGGTGGGTAATTATTGGCAACTGACTATCAATAACCTGAATGCCTACTTCGGTTGTCCCACCGATGAGACCATCACCGCACTGATAATGGTCTTCCACGATGGAAATGGCGACAACTCAATGCAAGGCAAGACCGCTAACGGAAAAGATATCATCATCTATCTTGGTAAGGAGACGACCGATGACGATATATGGAGTAAGATCACTCTTGAAGACCCCATCATCGAAGCCCGCCCCAAAGGTGTAGAGATGGGTATATACTACGACGAGAACGACCCTACCACCGTCACTCTCTGCACCTACGCTGCCGGCAAAGCATCTGCTGCTTCCAATGCCGAACTGCAACCCGCACAACACGTCTATCTCATAGGCGATATGACTAACTGGGAACTAAACAAAGACTACCAACTCAAACGCGATGGTAACTACTTCTGGATCAAACTAACAGGGCTGAAAGCACGCAAAGAGTACCGTTTCCAATACGCCGTTATGCGTGCCGACGGAGTGAAGAAACAAGTGTCGGACCTCTTCTCCGAAAAAGTGCTGTGCAAAGATGAAGATGAGTATGAGCCCCGCACCGTCAATCCTTACCTCATCGGCTATCCTTCCAAAGGTGCCGACGGCGGATACGTGAGTGTACTGCAAACAGGCAAAAAAGCATACGAGTGGTCAGATGCCACACTCAACTTCAATCGACCCGATAAGAATAACCTCGTCATATACGAACTGTGGATATACGACTATACACCCGCACGCTCAATCGCCGGACTGATGAGCCGTCTGGACTATATACAGAACCTCGGCGTGAACGCTATCGAACTGATGCCTGTCACCGAGTTTGACGGTAACTACAACTGGGGTTACTCACCCAACCACTATTTCGCCCTCGACAAAGCCTATGGCACACCCGAACAGATGAAACAGTTGGTCGATGAGTGCCACAAACGCGGTATAGCCGTCATCCTGGATATGGTCTTCAACCACGTGACCGGCAATAACCCGATGAACAAACTCTACCCCTATGGTAGCGAACTGGCATATAACCCTTGGTTCAACGTGACAGCACCCCATAAGAACGAAGATGGCGGTGTGGAGTACTACCAAGACTGGAATCACGATTTCGCACCCGTACGCAACATGTGTTCACGCGCGCTGCAATACTGGCTCACCGAGTATAAAGTCGATGGCTTCCGTATGGACCTCAGTCACGGCTTCTGCGGACCTAACTGCAACAACAGATATAACAACCTCAAAGAGTACTATAACGCTGTCAAAGCCGTCAGCCCGGATGCCTATTTTATTCAAGAGTATTGGGGTGGTGGCTATCCCTATCAGTCCGACCTTATCAACGATGGTATGCTCTGCTGGACAGGTAACGGTCTGAGTAATGCCTACGGACAACTGGCTATGGGTTACACTGACAATAGCAGTATAGTGGATGCCAACCGCGACGGATATGTGGCTTACAACGAGTCACACGACGAAGAACGCAACTTCTACAAAGCCAAGACGTATGGACCGGCAGTAATTAAAAACGATACTGAAAAACGTATCAATCGTGTACCCGCTGTCATGGCTTTCAATACCCTTCTCAACGGTTCACACATGCTCTATCAGTTTGGCGAGTTAGGCTATGACTACTCTATCGACAACAACGGTCGCACCGGCACCAAACCGCAACCGGCTACCTTAGGTTGGCTCACTTGGGGACACCTGCGTATGCAACAATATGAGAAAGTGGCGCAAGCCATCCAACTGCGTACACGACTCTTGCCGCAAGTCTTTGCAGGTAATCCCACCACACAATCACTGGCTTCCTCTTTCGTCCGCACCGTCAGATGGGGTAACGAGGTGTATGTGGCTGCCAATTTCTCACCCGACCAAAAGAATGCCATCAATCTGCCTTCAGGTACGTGGTACGACTATTATGAACAGACCAAAGCCAACACCTCAACCTATGTCCTCGAACCCGGAGAGGTGAAGATCTTCACAGGCAAACAGTTGCCTCTTCCCGTCGTGGACGGCTCACAGACAGGTCTGGTGGATATCTATCCCGCTCAGAACTTCCAAAACGAATCGTATAAAGTGCTGTACAACGGACAGTTACGTATCATCCGCAACGGACAAGTGTATGACGCAGCAGGAAGAAGAGTGGAGTAGAATAACAATGGTGAATAATTGATTGAAAGATTATTATAAAAAATAAACAGTTCAAAGTGATGAAAAAAGTATTATTGGCTATGGTGGCTTTGTTAACCTCCGTTATTATGGTGGCTCAAAGCCGTGAAGGACTGAGCGAATATAAGTTAGATAACGGTATGACTGTTCTTCTTTGGGAAGACCACGATGCGCCAGACGTGACAGGTTATGTGGCAGTGCGTGCCGGTGCTATCGACGAACCCGTCGAATATACCGGTTTGGCTCACTACCTCGAACACATGCTCTTCAAAGGTACACAACGCATAGGTGCTCTTGACTGGGAAAAAGAGAAACCTCTGTATGAAAAGATTATTGCTCTTTACGACCAGTATTCGGATGCCACCGACCCCAAAGTGAGGGAAGATCTCACCCGACAAATCAACGAAGCGTCAATGGCGGCTGCTGAAGTGAGCACCACCGAAGACTTCTTCCGCCTTATGGACGGCATAGGCGCAACAGGAGTTAATGCCTTCACCTCTTACGACATGACGTGCTACCACAACTCCTTCCCTGCCAACCAGATGTATAAATGGCTCACCATCTTCTCCGACCGACTCATCGACCCCGTCTTCCGTACTTTCCAAGCCGAACTGGAAAACGTCTTCGAAGAGTACAATATGTATGAAGACGGTATGGGTACACAACAGAGCAACCGACTCTATCAGGAAGTGTATAAAGGACACCCCTATGAACGCAATGTCATAGGTAAACCCGAACACCTCAAAAACCCCCGCTTGAGCCGACTCATTGAGTTCTATAATACTTGGTATGTGCCTAATAATATGGCTCTTATCCTTGTTGGCGACTTCGATACCGAACGCACCAAACCAATGATCGCACAAACATTCGGTCGCTTGCAACCTAAACAACTGCCCGAGCGCAAGACCTATCCCGATGCCGACTACACAGGCAATCCTAAAAAGAGATTTAAGATTGGTTACAGTCCGCGTGTCACTTGGGCATACAAAGGTGTCAAAGTGGGAGACGACGATATGCTGCCGTTGCAGTTAGTGCTTAATCTGCTTAACAACTCCGCTAACACTGGTCTGCTCGACAAAATAAGTATGGACGGTGAAGTAAGCAGTGTGTATGCTTATCTCGACGCACGCCGTGATGCAGGGCGTATAATGATTTCCGCCATCCCTTACTACGACCCCAACCAACGCTCGTATGACAGCAACTCACTAACCGAAAAAATAGTGATGAAGCAAGTCAATCGCCTCAAAACAGGTGATATACCCGAATGGCTGATACAGTCGGTTAAGGATGCTTATATACGCGACTTCGACCTTACCTTCGAAGATGCCGATGCTAAAATGAACCACATGGTAGAGAGTTTTATCTACAATCAACCCGTCAACGACCTCTTTACACAGAAAGAGCGTTTCCTTGCACTCACCATCGACGATATAAAACGCGTAGCACAACACTATTTCTCGGCTGACCACCTCACAGTGGAGTTTGAAGAAGGTGAACCCAAGAAAAACAAACTTGCCAAACCGCAAATCAAACCCCTTAATCCGCCTACCAATGTGGAGACTGAGTATGCACGTGCTTTCAAACAACTGCCTTCCGACCCTGTCAAACAGACCTATACCGACTACAGCAAAGTGCTGGTCAAACAGATCGACCCCAATGTGAATCTGCATTATGCTAAGAACCCGAAGAACAATATCTTCTCGCTCGTTCTGCGCTATGGCATCGGTACACGCAAGAACCCGATGCTGCAATATGCTGTTGCTCTGATGAATAGCGCAGGTATAGCACCCGATACCGACAACCAACAATTCCGTCGCCAATTGAGCGAACTGGGTGGTAGCCTCGCCTACGGCGTGAACGATAGTTATATGACCGTACAGATATTAGGTGATGAAAGCAAGCTCAAAGAGATATGTCAGTTGGTCACCAAGCAGATGTTGATGCCTAACCTCGACTATAAGAAGATGGAGAGTGTGCGCGGCTCATATTTCGTCTCACGTCTTAGTATTCCTGAGATGGACGAAGCGCAGATTGACGCACTGCTCGAATATGCACTCTATGGCAAACGCTCTGACTATTTAGACGTTATACCCATGCGTGATATCATCAATACTTCCATCGCCATTCTTACAGCCGACTTCGTCAATGCCACAGGCTATGCCCTCGATATACACTACTGCGGTCAGTTGCCGGCAAAAGAAGTTGAAACGATATTGACAGGCAACCTTCCCTTGCAAAAGAACGTGCAGGAAAGTGAATCACCCATCATTCGCGAAAGAGAGAAATATGACAATATGTCCATCTATTTCTTCCCCAATAGCAAAGTGCAACAAGCCAAAGTCTATTTCTACATTGAGGACGCACCTTATACCAAAGAGCAGGATGTGGTACGCCAAGCCTTCAACCAATATTTCTCCGGCGGTTTCACGGGTCTGGTGATGGACGAGATACGTACCAAGCGCTCAATGGCTTACACCGCTTACGGTATGATGAGTCGCCCCGTTTTGCCTAACCATAACGCAATGTTCATGGGATATATTGGTACACAGTCCGACAAAGTGGCAGATGCCGTTCGCACTTTTATGGATCTGATGAATAATATGCCCGAATATCCTGAACGCATAGAGACTATTCGTACTATCCTCAAACAGCAAGGTCAAGCCGACAAACCGTCGTTCCGTGCACTCACTTTTGCCAAAGACCAATTGCAACGCTTCGGCTACATGGACGACCCAGCCAAAGTGAACGCTGCCGCTATCGACAACCTCACTTTCCAACAGATCTCCGACTACTACAAACAGCATATACAAGGCAAGCCGGTCACTATCATCATCATGGGTGACCCCAAACAAATCAACAAAAAGACAATGGCTGGCTTCGGCAAATTCAACTCGATGTCCAAGAGCCGTATATTCAAAGAGTTAGACGAAGACGAACTATAAACCGATGAAAGCGTTCTACACCGTCTTGTTGCTCATCTGCTCCAATATCTTTATGACGCTCGCTTGGTACGGGCATCTGAAGATGGCAGAGGTCAAATGGTTTCAGCACCTTCCTCTCATTGGAGTCATACTCTTCAGTTGGGGTATCGCCTTCTTTGAGTATTGCCTGCAAGTACCTGCCAACAGAATGGGCTTCTTGGGCAACGGCGGACCATTCAACCTCATGCAACTCAAGATAATACAAGAAGTGATAACACTCACCGTCTTTGTCTTGTTCAGTGTTGTTGCCTTTCGTATGCAACTCAAATGGAACCACTGCGTCGCTGCACTGCTGATGATACTTGCCGTGTATTTTGTCTTTAAGAACTAATCAACAATAAAAATAATTATTTATGTATGAATTCGTCCATTCTGCTTGGAGCATGATTCCCTTTGCTCTGATGCTGCTTATGATTGCTGTCGGTCCGCTTGTGGCGGAACATTGGTGGGAAAGGAACATCAATAAACTGATAGTATCGCTCGTCTTAGGTGTCCCCGTTGCCGTTTGTCTTATCATTGGTGGTATGACTCACGAGTTGGAACACCAACTCTTCTTCGACTATGTGCCGTTTATTATTCTGCTCCTTGCACTCTTTGTTATCACGGGCGGTATCCATTTCTCTGGCGACCTGAAAGCACAGCCTTGGGTCAATACCACTTTCCTCGCTTTAGGTTGGATACTCGCCTCTTTTATGGGAACAACAGGTGCTGCCATGCTGCTTATTCGTCCACTCATCGAAACTAATAAACAGAGGGAATATAAAGTACATACCATCCTGTTCTTTATAGCCTTGGTGGCTAACTGTGGCGGACTGCTCACTCCACTTGGCGACCCACCATTGTTTATGCTTTTCCTGCGTGGCGCTTCCTTCACTTGGTTCCTCAATCTCTTACCTGAATGGGCGTTCACCGGCATAGTGCTATTGCTTATTTACTTCCTTGCGGATACCTATTATTTCCGCAGAGAGAACTGGGTTAATATCTCAGCCGATGTACGTGAAGCAACCGAACTGAAAATCAAAGGAAAGATCAATTTCCTCTATCTGTTAGGTGTCATCCTCTCTGTTGCATTCATCAACGAAGGCTATATTCGCGCTATGGGTGAAGAGAATGCACCGATGTGGATTAAGTACCTGCGTGAGATAGTATTGCTCTCACTCACTTTCTTCTCTCTCTACACCACTAAGCGTGAAGTCAGATTCGGTGCCAATAAGTTCTCGTGGACACCTATAGTGGAGGTGGCAGTGCTCTTCCTTGGTATCTTCACCACTATGACCCCTGCATTGGCTTACCTCAAAGTCCATGCTGCCGACTTAGGTCTTGCTGCACCATGGCAGTTCTACTATTCGACAGGTGCTTTGTCAGCTTTCCTCGATAACACACCTACAGCCGTGGCGTTCCATGGCGTGGCTTCCGGACTGCCTGAAGCGTTAGCAGCAGCAGAGGCAGGTACGGTAACGGGTATGTTTAGTGGAACATCATTCGTTGCAGGAATACCTGAGATACTGCTCAAAGCCATCTCTATCGCCGCAGTTATGTTTGGGGCACTCACATATATAGGCAACGGACCTAACTTTATGGTTAAAGCCATAGCCGAGGAAAGCGGAATAAAAATGCCGTCGTTCTTCGGATATATGTTCCGCTTCTCACTCATAGTGCTGCTACCTATCTATATCCTTGTGCAACTGCTTTTCCTGTAAGAAGTTGACCAGTAGTAATTGACTCTCTAAAGGTTTATTATGACTTTTTTAGATAATGTTATACAATGGTATTCGACGCATATTGATTATGCGTCGATTACTGCTTTAATGACCGTTGAGTCCTCTTTCATTCCGTTCCCTTCGGAAGTTGTTATCCCGCCTGCCGTCTATGTGGCAAGCGACCCTAATAGTCCGCTTTACACCACAGGTATCTATTCCGTTGATGTGCTTATCATCGTTCTTTTCGGCACGTTAGGTGCTATGCTTGGTGCTATCATCAACTATTATCTGTCTGTTTGGTTAGGCAGACCTCTGGTGTATGCTTTTGCCAATTCGCGTTTGGGGCACCTGTGCTTGTTGAGTGGAGAGAAGTTGGAAAAAGCCGAACAGTATTTCAATGAGCGAGGCAAGATAAGCACTTTCATCGGTCGTTTCATTCCCGGCATACGTCAGTTAATCAGTATTCCTGCCGGTCTGAGCCGTATGCCTATGGGCAGTTTTTTGCTCTACACTTTTCTCGGTGCTTTTTCGTGGAATTGTATCTTAGCCGTCATTGGCTATGTGGCTCACGGACAGATGGATGTCATCAAAGCCTATAGCCACGAACTAAGTCTTGCCATCATCGCCGTGGTGGGAATAGCCGTGCTTTATTGGGCTGTCAAGTATATAATAAGCAAACGCAAGTCATAAACTTATGACCTGCGTTTGCTTATCCTTGTGTTTATACAAGTGTATGTGAAGATAACTTCTCTTAAACTTGCGAGCAGATACTAACTCTTTAAGTAGTGGTGTATCTGCTTTCTTTGTTCTATGCCGTAGGCTACTATGCAGCCTGCTATCCAACCCAAAAGCAGGGCTACGACGAGCCATTTGCTACGAGAATTGATAGGACGGTTCTGAGCGGTGAAACGACCTTGAAGGACTATAGGTGCAGTGCTGAGTGTTGAACGAGCATCACGACGCAGTTTCTTGTCCATAAAATGGTCTATGTCGCCCAGTGGCAGTTCTATTGACTGTTTGCCCATCGTCAGATTCCAAGCGTTGGACTGCATCTGCAAGGCACCTGCTTGTGCGTACATACGCGAGGTGAGGGTGTCTAAACGGTTCACCTGAACAGAGTCGAAAAGGTGCTGACGCTTGGTGTGTTGTGTGTATTGGACAAACTGCGCTTGAAACTGTTCCTGACTATTGAGGTACTTCATCACTGCTTCTTCCACCTCCGGCACCAGACTCAACTTCGAGCATACGAACTCAAGACCCAGTTGGTCGCGCATCCTCACATTGACCGAATCGGTGCCATCATTCCTATGCTGCCAATCAACAAAGTCGGCTGTACCATCGTCTAAGTTGTCCACTACGTATGCTGTGTGAAACCCGCCTAAATAGCGGCAATCGTCAGCCTTTATGCCCAACTGAAGACTTAGACTCTGTTCTTCCAAATAACTTGGTGAGAAAGAGTTGTTAAGACGCTCATAGTAGTTCTTCGCTTCGTTGGTGGTCGGACCATTGAGAGTGACTATTGCACGCACCCTGTACCAACGGTTGTCCTGACGGGTGTAATAAACGGCGAGAGCCACAGACAATGCCATCACTATTCCTACTACCCACAACAAGCGATAAGTGAGACGAAGCATCGAACATAAAAGGTCTATGGCTTGACGGCAACAGTTGGCCAACTTATTCCAAAAAAGGACACATACATCCCATAGGTTCATATCAGTGTTTGTCATCAGTTATATGTTTATATGAAACAATGTTTTTTTCGAATTATAATGTGAATTACGACCTTTTGCCCTTAAACCATGGGAAGAGTGATCTCTGTTGCGGCTCTTTAGGCTTGGGGGATTCTTTTTTTACCTCTGTTTTATTGTTTGGCTCTTCTTCCTCAAACGTTATTTGCAGGTTCTGTGTGTTATTGTTGGTAGGTTTTGTGGGGCGTGTAGGTTTGATAGTACCTGTTAAGTCTAATTCTATCGTCACTTCGTCATCTTTTTTATCCTCTTTCTTATCCTTATCCTCTTTCTTATCTTTATTCTTGTCTTTGATGTCTTTTGGTTTAGGCAGGTTGTAGTTCACATCGATTGCTTTTTCTATACTATCCTCGCGTGTGAGGTCTGGTATGTCGTCCACTTCATAACCGGTGGCGATGACAGTGATACGCACTTCTTGTCCAAGACTCTCATCTATACTGATGCCCCATTGCACTTCCACTTCGTCACCCACCTGATCGATGAACTCGTTCAACTCGTCTGTCTCTTGCAACTCCAAGGGGTACTCGCTGGAAAAATACACTTGAAACAGCACTCTTTTAGCACCGTGTATATCGTTGGTATTGACCAGAGGTGAGTTAAGTGCGTTGGTGATGGCTTGTGTGATACGGTTTTCACCTTGTGCCCTTCCCACGTTCATTATCGTCACATTGCCGCCTTTGAGGGTGTTATAGACATCTTGGAAGTCGGTGTTGATATGTCCGGGAATAGTGATTATCTCCGCTATCGACCGTGCGGCGTTGCATACCACATCATCGGCTTTGGAGAAAGCGTTGAGGACACTGAAGTCGGGATAGATGCCACGGAGTTTCTGGTTGTTGATAACCAGTATGGCATCCACGTGTTGGGCAAACTTAGCCACACCTTTCATCGCCTTGCGTATCTTGGGTTTTCCCTCGAAAGCGAAAGGTATGGTCACTATACCTACCGTCAGTATGCCCATCTCTTGTGCCACTTCCGCTACTATCGGCGCAGCACCTGTACCTGTGCCGCCACCCATACCGGCAGTGATAAAGAGCATCTTCGTACCGTCGTCAAGAGCCTCGCGTATCTGGTCGCGACTCTCTTCTGCCAACTCCTCCGCTTTTTCGGGCTTGCCGCCGGCACCGTAGCCCGGACCCAATTGCAGTTTGGCGGGGACACTGGATTTTTGAAGTGCCATACGGTCGGTGTTGCACACAAGGAACGACACGTCCTTCATTCCCTGACTGTACATATAGTTAACGGAGTTGCAGCCGCCGCCACCTACTCCCATCACTTTGATGATTGCCTCGTCTTTGATGTCCAAGGGTAAGGGCAAGGACAGATAATCTTCTTCCATAATATGCTGTGTTAATGGTTCGTTATTGAGATTCTGTTATATCCTTTCAGGTTAAGAAATGCGATCATTTTCTTTCAGGTTGAGAAAATATATCAACCGTTTGGTCCATTATTTTTTGCTTGACTGCTTTGAGTCGTTCTCTTAGTGTGGTTGCTCTTTCTGGCAGTGTGTCTTTGGGGTGTGTGTTGCGGTAGTCGCTGCCAAGAATGAGTGCGCCTACCAGCGATGAATATTCGGGCATATAGTATTCGTCCGGTGTGTTGTAGTCTAACAAGGGTGCAAAACTGCCATAATCAACGTTCAGAGTAGTCTTTTGTTGTATGTATTCGGCTAATCCTTTTAGTTTGCTGGCACCGCCGGTGAGTATGATGGTGGATATGCGCTCTTCGTATGGCTTCAAGACGGTTAGTACCTTGTCGATAATCTCATCTTCCTTCATCTGTATTATCTCTGCCAGTTCACTTATTTTCAGCCTTATAAACCCGTTGTCAGAGGTGCTTGATTGCAGTTTCATCGTTGCATCTTGCATCTCTTGGTCGGCGAGCATCAGTTCCGGTGAGGCATAGCCATAGCGTGTCTTGATGGCTTCAGAGTATGGTGGCTCAACACCTTGTTGCTCGATAAAACGTGTTATATGCCAGCCGCCTAATGGGATGACACGACATTCAAGATAGTGACTGCCTTTATATACGGTCACTGTCGTCGTTTGTGCACCAAAGTCAACAACGGCGCAACCTTTCTCAAAGTATTCGTTGTGGTCGCTTATAAGAGCACTCAATTGAGCATCCGGACGAGCAAAAGTCTTTTCAATGACAATAACGGCGCGGTCGAAACTGTCTTGCACTTTCTGTACTAATTCCCGTTTGCCTGCGAATACGGAGTATGTGATATTCAGTGTTTCAGCTTTTTGCTTAGTGGTCGGGCATTCGGTCTGCTTCTTTCCGTTTAAGTCGTAATAGGCAGGCACCAGTGCTAACACGGCAGCATGTGGATTGTTGGTCTCCACGTTTTGGATACATTCAGCCTCCATCTCGTCCATTATCTGTTGCGTGATAGGTGTTTTAATCAGCATATCGTGCCGCCATGTTATCGGCTTTACCATCATACTCATGCCGCCGTTGACTATGAATGCCTGAGGCAACTCCTTCACTCCTAAACGGTTAGCAAGCAACTGCAGCAGTTCGCGGATGGTGAAACCGGCATTGGAGGACTGAACCACCGCACCGTCTTTCATACAACTATAGCGACTGCTGCTCTCTACACCTAATATCTGAAGCGTGTTTTCATCTATGCGACGCGCAGCCATCGCTTTCACACTGCTGCTGCCTAAATCGATTGCCACTAATATTTCTCTGGCATCCGGAATATTGCTTACTTGATTAGCCATAACTCTATTTCCTTCCTATTACTTGTCCTTTGAAGCGAACATCTAATTCCTTATATTGAGGTAAATCCATTTTCCCGCTCTCGTCCATAAAGGTGCGTACTCGTCGCAGTTTGGTCTTATGGCCTTTGAGCGAACCTAACACGATGGCAGGGTCTTTACCTGCTTCTTGAAGCACCACACCTTGTTCCGGCAGTATGTCCATACGCACTATGCGACTACGCCAAAACTCGTCACTATTGATATAGTCGGCAAAATCATATATGTCGGTCTTGGCTCTTTTCTCACTCACTCTGCCACTCACTATCAGCACTTTGGGGTTAGTGTTAGGGCGTATGGCGAGTCGCTGTCGGTCGGTGTCAATAAAATAACTGTCGGTAGGGGTAATAACCCGTAAGAGCGGTTGCCGTTGTGTGAGAGTAATCACCACATCGCCTTTCTTTGTTTGATAACATTCGGCTGTGCGTATAGGGTCAAACTGCCTCACACACTGCTCGATAGCATCTATCTGCAAGTCATCGCCCCTCCTGCCGATAGGATATAAGTCGGCATTACGCAACAATGTGATGATGTCCGCTTGGGTGATATAAGGATGTTCTTCGGCATCGGTGATGTTGATTTGAAGATGTCGGCACTCCACAGCATCAGGTTGACGATGAGCCATAACCACACATGCCACTATGATACCGACGGCAAAAAGCAGTGCAAGGGAACGCCATATCCATTTGGTGCTGATGGTCATAACTGTTGCAAACGTTGTTGTAGGGTAGGTACTAATCGGTCAATGTCGCCTGCTCCGAGGGTAAGTACCACTGTCGGTTCGGCTGTACGGCTGATACGGTCAATGACGGCAGAGCACAGTTGCTCTTTGCTTATAACCTGCACCTTACCGGTGAATTGTTGTGCCAATGCCTCTGCCGTCACTCCTTCTATCGGTTGTTCGCGTGCCGGATAGATGGGCAGGAGCAACACCTCGTCAGCCAAGGAGAGAGAGGATGCAAAGTCAGACATAAAGTCGCGTGTGCGGGTGAAGAGGTGCGGCTGAAAGACGGCGAGCAGGCGGTGGTGCGGATAAGCATATCGCACTGCCGCAAGCGATGACTGAATTTCGGTAGGGTGGTGAGCATAGTCGTCTATATACACTATTTGCTCGTTCCGAAACAGGATATTAAACCGCCGCCATACACCGGCATAAGTCTGCAAACCAGTGCGTAACTTGCTCTCTTCAATGCCGTTAAGCCATGCCACAGACAATGCCGCAACGGCATTATCCACATTGTATAACACCGGTATGGACAAAACCATATCGCTGTAAGTGTCGGCAGGCGTGTGGAAATCAAAATAGATATGTCCGTCAGTCAGACGTATATTGTCGGCATAGAAGTCGGCTTTTTGTTGAGACGAATAGTGATAGACACGGCAGTGTGCACCACTCACTTCGAAGCCTTTTTTAACCACTAACGTGTTGCTTACCAATGAGGCATAGTGGTCAAAAGCCTGCTGATAAGCCTCAGCCGTACCGTAGATGTCCAAGTGGTCGGGCTCTATACCGGTAATGACTGACATGAATGGTGTCAGGTGGTGAAAAGAGCGGTCAAACTCATCGGCTTCTACCACCACATATCCGCTTTGGCTGTCAAGCAAGAGGTTGGAATGGTAGTTTTGACTTATGCCGCCTAAGAAGGCGTTGCACCCCTTCTCGCTCTCGTGCATAAGGTGTGCCAACATAGTGGAAGTGGAAGTCTTGCCGTGAGTGCCTGCCACACACAATGCCTTCATCGGTTCAGACACCGTACCTATACGCACCTCTTGACGGGTGATCATACCTAACACCTCAGCACGCTTGACCATTGTATAACCGTGCTGACTAAACCATTGATACAGAGGCTCGTTAGACGGAACGGCAGGCGTATATACAACCAAGGTGTTGCTCCTCTGCCATTCAGAAGAAAGACTGTCTATATAAGCACTATCGCTGTCTTCACCATCGTAGATGATGGCGATGCCTTCGCCCGTAAGTGATTGAGTGATAGAGGATGGAGTGCGGTCGTAACCTGATACACGGTAACCGAAATGCGCAAAATAACGCGCTAATGCCGACATACCAATGCCGCCGATCCCTAAAAAATAGATATGTGTAAAGCGATCACTCATTTAGCCCACAAAGGTAAAGGTATTTTTTTATCGTGACAATTTTTTTGCGCAAATTTTTTTTACACCTCCCTCATTTGCCGTACCTTTGCGCGGAATTTTTCAATAATTCTTTTATGTATTCACAACCCTTTATTTTTCGTTCTTCGCTGCGTTTTCGCCGTTTAGCGCACAAAGGGTATGCAGCCTTCCGCTCCATGCACAAGGAAGTGACTATCGGTCGCTTGAGTGCTGCTCTATGCAACCGTGAGTTGCTCAAAGCAAGAGTTACTATGGCTCTCTCCACCCTTTCACTCGCTTCAATGGCACTCTCTTCGGTGGCAGCTCTGCCACCCGACAGCAGCACAGAAGCCGAACAACTCACACTGCAAGAAGTGCAAGTGACAGCCTCGGCTCTGCTTCAGACGACAGCACGACCTGTCGCAGTCATCAACCACGAGCAACTGCTCCCGCTCACCATTAGCAGCGTGGCAGACGTTCTCCGACAGTTGCCCGACATCGACATCCGACAACGCGGACCAACAGGCGTACAAGCCGACATATCCATAAGAGGCTGTACTGCCGACCAAACAGTGGTACTGCTTAACGGTATCAACCTTACCGACCCGCAGACAGGACACTACTCAATGGAAATGCCTCTGACTGGTGAGGAGATAGAAAGAGTGGAAGTGTATGCCTCAACAGCCTCTGCCTTAGGTGCCTACGCAGGTGTCGTCAATATCATAACACGACAACCTACACAAGAACGCACCACCGTCCAACTCTCTCTGCGTGGCGGCGAATATGGTTATTTCGCACCGGCGGCTGCCCTCTATCATAAGAAAGGTGAACTGCTCTCTACCACCACCGCCGGATACAACCAATCGACAGGATTCATCTCCAATACCGACTATCGCATCGCCAATGCTTTTACACACTTGCAATATAAGCGTTTGAAATGGCAAGCAGGTATCCAATATAAGCAGGCAGGTGCCAACGCCTTCTACGCCTTGGCTTATCCCGAACAGTTAGATGCGACACGAACGGCTTTCACCTCCTTCGCCTATCAACACCCCTTCGCCAAACACTGGTCGCTGTCCGTCGATGCAGCCTACCGCGCACACTTCGACCGCTTCGAACTCTTCCGAGAAGGAACAGAGACACCCAATTGGTACACCCACCATAACAGACATACAACACATAGCGCCAATATCGACGCACGTATAGCCTATCATACCTCGTGGGGAACGACAACTGTGGGACTGACCGGACAAAACGTAAACATAAGAAGTAATACGCTCGGTAAACACAACCGATTCATACTCAATTATTTCGCACAACAGTCGGTGGCTATCAATCGCTTCTCTGCCACAATACTCGTTGCCGGCACATATAATAATGTCATAGGTTCCGATTGGACGCTCTCACTCGATATGGCATACCAACCCAACAACCACTGGCGTATATATGCCGACGCTGCACGTGCCATACGACTGCCTAACTTCACCGAACTATACTACTCCTCCAAGACACAGGTGTCTGACCCTTCCCTCCAACCCGAACACGCCGTCAAAGCCGAACTCGGTACACAAATGAACTACCACCAATGGCAAGCCTCTCTCACTGCTTTCTATCGCTTCGGCACTAACACTATCGACTGGATACAACCGCTCCAAGCAACCGACGAACGGTGGTACTCCAAACAACTGACCGACCTGCACACCGTGGGTGGCACTGCCTCCGTTGCCTATCAACCAACACAACCGCTGGCGCAGTTCATTAAACAGATAAGAGCGCAATATACCTATCTCTATATGGATAAGCCGAAGGGTGATTTCCTTAGCAAGTATGCCCTCGACCACCTCTCACATAACGCCTCTTTCACACTCGACCACGTCATCTATCGTAGCGTAGGCGCGTGCTGGCAACTGCAAGTGCAAGACCGACACGGCTCTTACCTCAACCGTGACGGACAAGTGGCACAGTATAAGACCGTTTGGATGCTGTCAGGAAAGGTCTATTACGACTATCGCTGGCAGACCACCAATGCCGGTCGTTCGTTGCGCCTGTCGTTGGAGTGTACTAATATGCTCAACCGTTCTTATTACAACATCGGTGGTATCCTGCAACCCCCGCATTGGGTCAAAGCCCACATCGCCGTCACACTCTAAACTATTCCACGGTACGCAGGTGTGCCTCACTCGGGTACGCAGGTGACACACCTGCGTACCCACCAAGCATCTCAACTCTCATCTCTAAAAAACTCTTATCTCTAAACTACCAAACTTTCCAACTTCTCTAAACTCTAAACTCTCATCTCTCAACTATAAAACTATCCACTTCTCTAAACTTTCAACTCTAAACTCTAAACTAATTATCAGTCCCTTACAACGATTTGTCCCAACAAAACCGTTCGGTTTTGTTGGGACAAGTTTTTTTGTTCTCTAACAGCGGCAAAGGTAAAACAAAGAAACAAAGTGTGCAAATTTCTGCGCACTTTTTGTTATATTTTTGCAATATATAGT
>JAFSTB010000027.1 GCA_017450685.1 Paludibacteraceae bacterium | reverse complement strand
TCTGGCGCTCAATCAGGAGTACAAGCAGCATCGCGCCGTGCAGTACTATGCGGACAAGCAGGCGCTCACACCGCGGCATTTTGCGGACATTATCAAACAGGAGTCCGGTTATACTCCGATGGAGTGGATCAATATGGTGACCGTCAATCAGGCGAAACATCTCCTTCGCCAGCCAAACATGCTCGTCAAACAAGTAGCGGACGAACTCGGTTTCCCCGAGCAGTTCACTTTCCGCAAGTACTTCAAAACGCACACCGGCATCTCACCCACCGAGTATCAAAACCATAAATAACTTACCACATTATTAACAACATTATGAAATACGTAAAGATCATTTTCCAGGTCCTGCTGGGTGCCTTTATGACTTATGCAGGTTTCAGCCATCTGACCATCGCGCGTCAGGAGTTTGTAGCACAAGTGCCCGTCTGGTTGCAGTTTACACCCGGCTTTACCGACTTTATCGTGCTGGCTTCCGGCGTGATAGAGATCACACTCGGCTTGGGTATGCTGACCCAATGGAAACGCTGGCGTGGAGTGGTCGGCGCATTGTTAGCGTTGTTCTACGTGGCTATCTTCCCTGGTAACATCAACCAATACGTAGAGGGTATCAACGCTTTCGGTCTGGATACTGACCAAGCGCGTCTCATCCGTCTATTCTTCCAGCCGGTACTCATCTTCCTTGCCCTCTGGTCCGCTAACGGTTGGCAGCAACTCAAAGAATGGTGGCAGTGGTGCAAAAATTGCAAAAAGAAATGAGCAAGTTCTATATCACACTTGGCACAATGCTCTTTGCAGCCTGTGCACCTAAGTTTCCGGCATTGACACCGGATGAGTTTGAACAAACTATTGCCGGGCCGGATGTGCAGTTAGTCGATGTGCGCACGCCGGATGAGTACGAACAAGGGCATATCGTGGGAGCGATGAACATCGACTGGAAAAGCGATACCTTCGCAGACGATGCTTCCGGTATGCTGGATAAGTCCAAGACCGTTGCGCTCTATTGCAAAGGCGGTCGCCGCAGTCACGCCGCAGCAGGCAAGTTATACCGGATGGGCTACAAGCACATCGTGGAACTGCAGGGCGGTTTCGAGGCTTGGCAAGCAGCCGGCAAGACCGTTCAGGCGGAGATCTATGAGTGCGATGAGTTCCGGACACCTAACGGCATGAGTGTGAAACTCCACGCGCTGGTACATGCCAGTATTTGGATTGAAGCCGGCGACAAGCAGATCTTCATCGATCCCGTTTCGCAGCTCGGCAACCGTGCAATCGATTACACCACCATGCCGACGGCGGACTTCATCCTCATCACGCATGAGCACCACGACCATCTGGACAAAGAGGCGATTCATAAACTTTCCCACGAACTCTATACGCAAGTGATCGCCAACAAGACTTCTGCCGATATCTTGGGCAAAGGCATCGTGATGGCAAATGGCGACAAACGTGCTTTGACAGACAAGATTACCGTTGAGGCCGTTCCTGCATACAACACGACCGACGGACATCAGCAGTTCCATCCCAAAGGACGTGACAATGGATATATTCTGACCATTGATGGACTACGTATCTACATCGCCGGAGACACGGAAGATATCCCCGAAATGGCGGATATTAAAGATATTGACATCGCTTTCCTGCCATGTAATCAGCCATACACCATGATGCCGGAGCAAGTGATCGAAGTCGCCCAAATTATCCGCCCGAAAGTGCTCTTCCCGTATCATTACAGCGACACGGATCTGAGTGCTATCTCAGCACAACTACCCGATATTGACGTTCGAATCAGACATTATGAATAGAGGTATCATTAGACAAGCAACTGTGGTGGACATTCCGCGTCTCATGGACTTGCTGCAGCAGGTGGCGATGGTACATCATCATTTGCGGCCGGAACTGTTCAAGCCCGACACCACCAAGTATAGCGAGCAGGAACTGGAAACGCTACTTGGTGACGAATCGAAACCTATCTTTGTGTATGATGACGGAGAGGTACTTGGTTATGCGTTCTGCCGGATAACCGAAGTGAAAAACGACCGCTTGTTGCAGGACCGCAAGACCTTGTATATTGATGACCTGTGCGTGGACGAAAAGGCGCGTGGCAAGCATATCGGCGGCGCTTTGTTTGAGTTCGTGCGCGACTATGCCCGGTCGATAGGTTGTCAGGCTGTCACGCTCAACGTCTGGGCAGGCAACGATGCCGCGATCCGCTTTTATCAAAACAAGGGCATGCAACCGCAGAAAATAGGAATGGAAATAGTGGTATAATCAAAGGTAGGGACATCCAAAAGGATGTCCCTACCTTTTTTGCGGAGAAAGGGGGATTCGAACCCCCGGTACCCTTACGAGTACGACAGTTTAGCAAACTGTTGGTTTCAGCCACTCACCCATCTCTCCTTGTGCTCCAATTTTGGGGCATCGCGATAATGCGTTAGCATCTGAAATGTGCTTCTCCCGATTGGCACTTTCGTGCTTTACCTTAAAAGCGACTGCAAAGGTACGGCACTATTTCCGATTGTGCAAATAATTGAACAAAAAATGCGCAATTATTTGCACAAAAAAATAAATCACCATACCTTTGCGGTCGCAAGAATGAAACAAAACGTTCAAATGCAAACAGTCAGCCTTTTCACTATAGTATGTTGTGGCGTTACCTCTCAAGGGTAAAGCGTTTTGACGTATATGGTGGTATAACAAAGGCATACGATTGAACTCATAGACGCACAAAGGCTTACCCTTAGAAAGGTAAGCCTTTTTTGATGGATAAACAGTTTTACTCGTTGAGAGAAACACAATCAATAACCAATCCTAATTTTAAACTTATGATTTACAATGATTTAACCCAACTTATTGGGCGTACGCCGCTGCTTGAGATCAGTGGTATGGAGGGTCAGCGAGCCCGTCTTGTAGTTAAGATTGAGTATTTCAATCCCGGTGGTAGTGTTAAGGACCGTATAGCTCTTGCTATGATTGAGGATGCTGAGCAGCGCGGTATATTGAAGAAGGGTGCCACCATTATCGAGCCTACCAGTGGCAACACAGGTGTCGGTTTGGCATGGGTAGGTGCCGTGAAAGGGTATAAGACTATCCTGACTATGCCTGATACGATGAGTGTAGAGCGTCGTAACCTGCTCAAAGCCTATGGTGCCACGCTTGAACTCACACCCGGAGCAGAAGGTATGAAAGGTGCTATCCGTCGAGCAGAGGAGTTGAAGAACAGTATAGAAGGCGCGGTCATTCTCGGTCAGTTTGTCAATCCTGCCAACCCTGCTATGCACGAGCGCACAACAGGTGAAGAGATATGGTCAGAGACGGAAGGTAAGGTGGATATACTTGTTGGCGGAGTAGGTACAGGCGGCACTGTCAGTGGTTCGGGCAAGGCTCTTAAGCGTCATAAGGCTGACATACAAGTGGTGGCTGTTGAACCTGCTTCGTCGGCTGTTCTGTCAACAGGTGTTCCCGGTAAGCACAAGATACAAGGTATAGGTGCAGGTTTTGTGCCGGACACGTATAGTCCTGAAGTGGTGGATAGTATAATCACCATTTCTGATGATACGGCTTTTGAGGCTATGCGTACGCTTGCCAAGCAGAATGGTCTGTTGGTAGGTATATCGTCAGGAGCCGCTTTTGCTGCGGCATTGCAGTTGGCGCGTGAAGCCGAAAACGAAGGAAAGATGATTGTGGCTATCCTGCCCGATACAGGCGAGAGATACTTATCGCTAATGGCAAACGAATAATACTAATCTCTGTTCTTCAGGTTATACTTATCAATCACCGTACCGTTTTGCACAACTATTATTCCGGGATTAGCGCGAACGATAGTTTTGAGTGTTACGGGGTCGCACGAGCAGATGACATCTTGCAGGTCGGCAGCATCATTATTGAGGCTTAGACCGATGATGTCATCTGTTCCGCTACCTGTCAGTATATAAAACTGCTCACCTCTTGATTGACATGACTTATATAGAGCCGACAGTTTGGGTAGTTGTCTAAGGTCAGACTTGTTCAGATCGTACATAACAGCCAGTGTGACGGGTGTCTCACTCTCGAGTATGTCGTAGGTGATATCGTCATAGTCAGCCGTTGTAATCTCAAAATCGTGAATAGGAGGTTCGTAACCTTTCTTTATTAGTACGGAGTTTTGGCGAACGAAGGTCCAAGCGGAATCTCCGTTGGGATAGTTATCGAGGGTGAAGGTCTGTTCCACTCCGTCTTTTTCATATACAAAAGAGATATCATATTGGTCGGGTTCGGCATCGTCGGGGTATTCCATCAGTGTAGGCAGGTGGTTGCCTATCTTATATGGGCGGAAGTCTATGAGCGGCAGGTGGTTGAGAGTCCATATCATCAGTGTGAGTACGGCTGTCAGTGCCACGGTGGTGATACCTAATTCGGCGTGCCACATAAAGGTGCGGTGTGTAAAGCGGTGCGTGGCGACGAAGAGGATGGTGAGGGTAAGAAGTACTATGTTCTTATAGAAGGTCTGCCAGTTGGTCAGCACTATAGCATCGCCGAAACATCCGCAGTCGGAGACGGGATTATTGATGGCTATGTACAGTGTGAGCGGCGTCATTATCAGATAGAAGAGCAGTGTGAGCCAGGAGGTGACGGAAGCGCGTATGTTAAACAGCAGGCAGACACCTAACAGCCATTCGGTTATGATAAGACAGAAAGCGCCGGCAGTGGCAAGGGGCAGAAGGTCGGTGAAAACGCCGCCAAAGGCCTTGAGATAGTCTTCTATCTTATAGACAGTGCCTAAGGGGTCGATGGCTTTCACTATGCCGGAGAAAAGAAAGGTCAGAGCAAGCAAAGTGCGACTGATGATGGCTAATATATTCAGAACCGGTCGTTGCATAGGTGTCAGGTTTATGGGGGTTGAACTTATTTGGATGTCGTGTTCCCTATTTGTATGAGGTAGAAGATAGCGTAGTTGATCATATCCATATAGTTGCCGTCACATCCTTCGGATATGAGTGTTTTGTTGCCTTTGGCTGCAATGGATTTGTTTCTGTTGATTTTGGTGAGGATGATGTCGGTGAGTGAGGTGGAATACATCTCTCTCCATGCTTCTCCGTAGTCGTGGTTTTTTTTGAGCATCAGGTCGTGTGTCTCTTTCATGTACTGGTCGTATAGTTGCAGTGCCTGTTGCGTTGTCATATCGGTGGTGTCGGAGAAGCCGTGACGCAGTTGAATGAGTCCGATAACGGAGTAGTTGACTATAGCCATCAACTCTCCTTCCACGCTTTCGCCTACGAGGTTAACGCCGGTCATCTCTATCTCGCGTATGCGTTTGGCTTTGATAAAGAGTTGGTCATTAACTGTTTGTGGCCGCATAATACGCCAAGACGGACCATAGTCTTGCATCTTTAGTTCGTATATCTTGCGGCATCGTGCCACGATGGCTCTGTATTCGGATTCGGTCTGTGTCATAGCGGCTGTCCTAATAAGTTGTATAATTGTGAGTTATGGCGGATGATGAGTTGTCCGTTAAGGATAAACTTGCCGTCGTTGTCGTTATGTGCTTCCACTTCGTGGCAGTCGGTGGGAGTGGGCTTGTATATGAACGATGCGCTCACTGATTCGCCAATGATAACGCTGTGTGTCGGGTCAACAGGCAGGAGCGACCAACTGATCTCGGTATTGGTGGGTAAGGAGCCTGTCAGCAGGTGAGTGTTGCCAGTGACAAAATCCTGATAATAGACGTTATTGCCCCATCCGACGGAGATGACATAGTCGGTGGCATCACCTTCCCAGTAGAAAAGGACACCGTCGGTGGTTATCTCTTCCGTCAGATTGGTTGCATTGAAATGAGCGGTGATGGTAAGAGCAAAACTCGTACCTGTCTGCTTTTGCAAGGAGGTGTATTGCTCGTCTAATGCCTCGACGTACCACGAATAGTTGAAGGTACCCGGGTAGCAGAAGTGCAAGGTGTATTCTTTGCTTGTGATAGTATCTTGAGCCATTGTTACACTGCCCGAATAAACGGTGATAGCATAGTAAGGCACTTCTATATCCCCTTCCCAAGTGAAGACAATAGTCTCCTCGTCAAGGTTATTGTATGCGAGGTTCTTCAGATAAGTGGTGTTGCCCGCTTCATTGTTATAGACATACTGTGCGGTGGCAGCCTCGGATATGTATATCGTTTGCAATGCATTGATGGCTCTCACTGTCCAGTCGTAAGTGCCTTTGGAGGAGAGAGGCAAAGAGCAGGTGTTGCCTATTATACTGTTGCGGTAGAGCACAACACCGCTTTGTTTCACTTCCAACTGATAGGCAGGAGCGTCACCTTCCCACGAGAAAGTCAAACCCGAAGAAACGGCAACGCAAGAGAGATTGGTTGGTTGGTAGTTGGTGTTGACTGTCATAATGAAGGTCGTACCCTTGGCTTTATCCAATGTCTGTCTGTTGTCGTCAAGAGCATATACCGTCCAGTTATATTGTCGTTTGCCGTTGAGATAGAAGCGCACTATACCTTGTGTTGCAGTGACGGTATCTTTGCTGAAACGCGCATTATCATCGGTCAGTACTTCTATCACGTAATATGGTGATACTGTGGCGGCCTCCCAACTGAAGGTGGCTGTCTCATCGCCGTTGTCCGTCACTGTAAGGTTAGACAGATATTCCGAGGGCTCTTCTACGGGCAAAGAGAAGAAGGCAGAGTCGGCAGTGAGTGTAAGATTATAGGTGCAGTACTTACCATCCACGCCATCCACATAGGTCCAGTCGGCAGTGGGGGAAGGAGTATAGATAGGCATCACCACATACTGACCGGGTTCTAACGAAGAAGGGATAGTGCCTTTTTGTATGTTGAGTGTCTGATAATAGTAGTATGAACCCAGCGTGAGAGTATTGGAGGAAGTGACTAAAGGGGTGAGCATCTGTTGATTGGTGTTGCAGATGACGGCTCCTATATAGCCGGTCCAAGTATGATAACCGTAGTTGTTGAGTTGATTGAAGATGAGATACACTCCTTCAGTGCGTCTGATGGCTGTCTTGTTGGTCATCGACCAACCTGTCATATTCAGTTGGGGGTGAGCCGCATTACCTTTGTCGGGCTGAATACCTATCAAAGCAGACACATTATTGTTGAATCCTTCACCGACTGCGCCACCGCCTATACCTTGTCCGTATGGAGTTAAGGCGGTGAGAGCAAAATAGCCGTTGTAATAACCACTCCAACCCCAGTTGATATGAAGAAGACCGTTCTCATCTATACCGTCGCACACGAATGAGTGACCCGAATTACTTTCCGTTCTGCCGGAAAAGAGAACAGGTCGTGAGGCTTGCAACTCACTGCATATATCTTTGGCGAAGTTCTTCTCTCCGTGTATGTCCATAGTGCGTATTTGCAGGTTGTTGTCGTAGCCGAAATAGTCGATTAAGGCTTTGGCGGCAGGTATGGCACTGGCACTACTGCTATTGGTGCTGTACCTGACTTGAAAAGCCACACCTAAGTCTGCCATCAGCAATGCCACGGCATTGGCTTGCTCGTCGGTGTAAGGGTCGGTAAAATAGTCACCTTTCATCAAGTCCCATTGATAGGTATGTTGGCTGAAGTCGGACGATAGTGTCTGTCCGTTCCATTGGTAGGATGCACTGCCTTTTCCTTGTGCCGGATAGCGGTAGTAACGCATTATCTGTCCGAAAGCCGTTGATACGCAGCCTGTAACGCAGTTCTGATTCCCTACTTTCGGGCATTGCAGGTTGAACGGCTCATCTTGATCCCAACGGATATTCTCTTTGTCTAATAATGGTTCAACGGCTTGTATATTGGGCATTTGAGCCGGTTGTGTGCCTTCTCTTGCCGACAACTGTTCGGCATAGGTCTGCAACCAAAAGCGCAGGTTGTCGGGCAACTCTTGCTCGTTGTACTCATGGCGGTCGGTATAACCCAAAACAGCGTTTGAGCGTGTGTCGGCTGACACTAAGATGAAACCGCCGTCGGTGATATTAAAGACGTAGAGCGCTGCTTCCTCACTATTGGTCTTATGCCATGTGGCAGCGTATGTCAGTGTCGGCGCAGTAGGTGCTTGCCTTGAGTTGATGCGCTGACCGCGTTGTACAAAGGCAGTGGCAATAGCAGCCGCCTCATCTGTGGTGCGAACAGCGGAGTAAAGACCCGGAGGGAGCAAAAAAGCAAGTAAGAGAAGAGCAGTCTGTTTCATTACTGTGGGTTGGTTAGTTTATTTTTTAATTCGGTGATAGTCAGTGGCTGTTGCTCACCGGTGAGCATCTCTTTGAGCATAACCGTATTGTTCTCCATTTCAGTGCTACCTACAATAGCCACGAAAGGTATATGGTTGGCATCGGCATACGACATCTGTTTCTTCATCTTCGTGGGGTCGGGATAGACTTCGGTGTTGATGCCTGCCTGCCTCATTACCAATGCCCAGCGCATAGCATATTCCATTTCTTGTTTGCCGAAGGTGGCGAAGAGCAGTTGCGTAGTGTCGGACAGTGTGTCGGGATAGAGGTTGAGTTCGGCAAGCACATCGTATATGCGGTCAGCACCGAAAGAGATACCCACACCGCTCACACCCGGCATACCGAAGATACCGGTCAGATTGTCGTATCTGCCACCGCCCGTGATTGAACCCATAGCCACATCAAGTGCCTTAACCTCAAAGATAGCCCCCGTGTAATAGTTCAAACCACGAGCCAAAGTGAGATCCAACTCAACAATAAAACTGTTGTTGTCTCTCTGCTCTTTGTTGCTGTTATACAGACGCAATATCTCTTTCACTTCTGCCACGCCTTGCATACCAGTCTCGCTCTCTTTGAGCACCTCGGCTATCGCCTGCAGTTTGTCTTCGTTGCTGCCGCTCAAGCGTAAGATGGGTTGCAAACGGTTCACTGCCGTCTCACTCAAACCGCGCTCTAACAACTCTTCATTAACCTTCTCTATGCCTATCTTATCTAACTTGTCGATAGCCGTCGTGATGTCAATAATTTTGTCAGGCTCACCTATCGTTTGGGCTATACCTGCTAAAATCTTACGGTTGTTGATGTGCAGACTGACGTGGATACCGAAGCGACGATAGACCTCTTCCACTATCTCTATCAGTTCCACTTCCGAGGTGAGCGAATCGGTTCCCACCACATCCGCATCACATTGGTAGAACTCTCTATAACGCCCTTTCTGCGGTCGGTCAGCACGCCATACTGGTTGTATCTGATACCGGCGGAAAGGGAACTGCAACTCCTCGCGGTGTTGCACCACATAACGCGCAAATGGTACGGTCAGATCGTAGCGCAAACCTTTTTCAGGGGCTTCCTTCGCCTTCTCTCCTGAGTTCTGAATACGGAAGAGTAACTTGTCGCCTTCCTCACCATACTTGCCCATCAAGGTGCTCATCTGCTCCATCGACGGTGTCTCTATCTGACGAAAACCATATAGACGAAAAACGCTGCGAATAGTGTCAAAAATATAATTACGACGGGACATCTCAACAGGTGAAAAATCACGTGTCCCCTTGGGTATTGACGGTTTTTGTGCCATAATAATTGTCTGTTTTTCTTATTTTCTCACTTTTATTTCGTGAATAACTCTCTGTAAATCTTCTCTGTAGCCCCACATTCGCTTTGAACGTAGTCGGTTGCACGTTTGCCCATCTGCTCGTGATCCTCAATGGCTTGGTCCATAGCGGCAGCCAACTCTTTATAATTGCTCACCGAGACGGCTGCACCGGCGGCTATCAGACCTTTGGCTTCGCGGAACTTATGGTAGTTGGTGCCGAACAGCACAGGCATTCCCCATACAGCCGCTTCTAAGGTGTTATGGATACCAACACCAAATCCGCCACCTATATAAGCCACTGTACCATAACGATATATGGACGACAGCAGTCCCATCGTATCCACCACTAACACACGGCAGGTGGTGATGTTCTGCTGCGTGGCTTGAGTGAAGCGGACATACCGACCTTCAAACAGTTGAAATATATGTTTGAGGTGTTCGTTGTTAATCTCGTGCGGCACTAAAATCAGTCTTACATCCTCTCTTTCCTTGACATATTGTGCCAGCAAAGCCTCATCAGGCGGCCAAGTGCTACCTGCCACTATAACAGGGCGTTGGTCGGTTATCTCTCCCTTCGGACCTAACATCACCTTGCCGTGAACAAAAGAAGCCGCCTCGCTTATCTCCTTGCTCTGACGAGCAATCTCACTGACACGGTCAAAACGCGTGTCACCTGCCACACTCACCGAACGGATACCGTGCTTGATGAGCAAGTCGAAAGAAACAGTGTCCTGTACATAGATGTGTGTAAAACAGCGCAATAGGTTGAGATATGATTTGCCCCAAGGGCGGAAGAAGAGTTGTCCGGGACGGAAAATAGCAGACACACTATAAGTGGGAATACCACGCTCACGCAGTTCTTTCAAATATGCCGGCCAAAACTCATATTTGGCGAAAACAGCCATATCGGGATGCACTAAATCAAGAAAACGACGAGCATTGCTACGAGTGGCAAAAGGCAGATAATACACCTTATCCACTTTGTCGTAATTCTTACGCATCTCGTAACCCGAAGGAGAGAAAAAAGTAAGGATAAGACGTAAGTTGCTCCCCTCTTTTCTCAGACGCTCAATAATAGGCCTCACCTGCTCAAACTCACCTACTGACGCTGCATGAAACCATACCGTACGCCTGCCTGATTCCGACTCTGCAGACTGATTATCCGACTCCAATAGTGTGAGGGTTTGCGACTGACCTTTAACCAACTGACGCGCTTTCTTATTCCCCAAAAAAGCTGCTATACGCACAAAAAAGAAATATATATTGACCATACATCAATAACTGATTGTCATAGTTAGCCCGCAAAAGTACGGTTTTTTTTGTACACGTACAAATATTTGTGTACTTTTGCAGGCTAAATCAGTTAATTATGGAAGGAAAGACGGTTATTTTAGCCATCGAATCGAGTTGTGATGATACATCGGCTGCGGTTATTATTGACGGTGAGTTGATGAGTAATGTGATAGCCTCGCAAAAAGTACACGAAGAATATGGTGGTGTGGTGCCGGAGTTGGCATCACGCGCACACCAACAAAACATCGTCCCCGTTGTAGATACAGCTCTTCGCCGTGCAGGTGTTGATAGTAACCAACTTAGTGCTATTGCTTTTACTCGCGGCCCCGGACTCTTAGGTTCATTGCTCGTGGGTACATCTTTTGCCAAGGGCTTGGCTCTGGCGAAAAACATACCTCTGGTGGAAGTGAACCACCTTCAAGGACACGTGATGGCACATTTCGTTCACCCATCCGAACAGTATGTGTCGCAGACACCATCATTGCAAGGAGTGGATATCAAACATCCGCACTTCCCGTTTATGTGTCTGTTAGTCAGCGGCGGCAATAGCCAGTTGGTGAGAGTGGAAGACTATAACAAAATGACTATCGTAGGGCAGACTATCGACGATGCCGCCGGTGAAGCCTTCGATAAATGTGCCAAAGTGTTGGGCTTGCCATACCCGGGTGGACCATGGATCGACCGATTGGCAAAACAAGGAAACCCCGATAAATATCCGCTTGCCAAACCGCATATACAAGGCTACGACTACTCTTTTTCCGGACTCAAAACATCCTTCCTCTATACCCTGCGTGATATGATGCGCGAAAGAGGTGTACTCACCATCGACGAGTTGGCTTCGCAAGTGCCGCAACTGAAAGAAGATATGTGCGCTTCGCTGCAAACAACCATCATCGATACACTGCTTTCCAAACTCAAAAAGGCAACACGCGATATGCACCTCACACGCATAGCCGTGGCAGGAGGTGTGAGTGCCAACAGTGCTCTGCGACAAGCTATGATCGACTTAGGCAAAAAACAGCAATGGGAGGTGTTCATCCCGCCTTTCTCCTTCACCACCGACAATGCCGCTATGATTGCACAAGCAGGATATTATAAATATCTTGCCGGCGACTTCTGCCCCATCGATGCTGCACCTTACGCCAAAACACGACTCTGATAATCAATGCTTTCCATCCGATCAATACCTGCCGTCTATCGACACCTGCTAAGATTCGTAGCGGTGATGTTCGCTGCCGATGCCGTATGGAAAATGCTTATCACTTACAACTCAACACAGGTCTTTGGCTGCGGACAAGACATATCGGCTTTCTTCTTCCCCCTGCAACAACACACAGCCGCTTGGGCATATAAGGTGGCACACTGCTTCAAACCAACGCTGCAACTCCTTAACGATATAGTCCTCGCTTACCCTAACGGAAACAGCACATGCATAGCGTGGAGTTGCACACCGCTCAAACAGATATTCATACTCGCCTCCATCCTGATATCCTCATCACCGCTTTGCAAAAAACAGGCGTGGCATAAACTATGGTATATACCCCTCTGCTCTCTTCTCTTATACGGTGTTAATATCCTACGTATAGCGTTGATTGCTATCGTAATAGAACAGCACCCCGAATGGTTCGAGGTGCTGCACAACGTGATTCTCAAATACGCTTTCTATCTCGTAGTCTTTGCTTTGTGGGGACTATGGGAATGGGCGGTAACACATCATAAGTAGTTCTCCCAGCGAGTGTTACGCATGTCGCCTGACTTCAAGAACTCCTGGTGCATGGCAGTGGCAAGACGCAGGTTATGCGGTGTGTGTGCCAAAGGAGCGTTCTTCAAGTAGTCGCGCAACAACTCTTTGTATTCGGGTGCAACGCAGTTCTCAATGATCTCGTGTGCGCGCTGTATAGGACTCTTACCACGCAAATCGGCTATTCCCTGCTCTGTGATGATAACCTTAACGGAGTGCTCCGAATGGTCAAGGTGACTAACCATCGGCACAAACGACGAGATAGCACCACCTTTGGCGGTGGAAGGTGTGGTGAAGATACTGATATATGCATTGCGAGTGAAATCGCCGCTACCGCCTATACCGTTCATCATCTTCGTACCACATACATGAGTGGAGTTGATGTTGCCGAAGATGTCGGCTTCCAATGCGGTGTTGATGGTGATAAGACCCAGACGACGAGCCACTTCAGGGTTGTTGCTTATCTCCTGAGGACGCAAAACGATACGGCTGCGGAAGAAATCCATATGCGAGATGATGTCATCCAACTTATCGGCACCGATAGTGAGCGAACAGCCGGAAGCAAAAGTGACACGACCCTCTTTCATCAAATCAACAACGGAGTCTTGTATAACCTCTGTGTACATAGTGAAAGGCGGTATGTGAGGATTCTCACCAAGAGCGTGAAGAACGGCATTGGCTATATTACCAACACCCGATTGGATGGGTAAGAACTGCTTGGGAATACGGCCGCAACGCATCTCGTCCTCAAGGAACTGTGCCACATTGGCACCTATACGCTCAGTCGTCTCATCCGAAGGAGTGAACTTACCCACTTCATTCGGACGGTTGGTGCGAACAACTGCCACAATCTTGTCAGGATTAACACGCACACAGTCAGTACCTATACGGTCACCAACATGATAAACGGGAATCTCGCGACGCATAGGCGGATCGGCAGGCTCATAGATATCGTGGATACCGCGCATAACAGGAGGCATAGCCTCGTTCAACTCAACGATGATCTTATCTGCCAAACGACAAATAGTGGGGATGATACCGACACCGGCGGTGGGAACAATCTCACCGCGGTCGTTCACAATACATGCCTCCACAATGGCTACGTTAGGCTTGGGTAAGAAACCGTAACGCAGGTTTTGTGCTAACTCGGAAAGATGCAAATCAAAATAGTGAGCCTGCTGCGAGTTGAGCTCGTTGCGCAAATCTTTACTCGACTGATAAGGAGTACGGAAAGCAATAGCATGAGCGCGAGCCAACATCCCATCGCAACTGTCACCGGTCGATGCACCGGTATAGATACCAATCTTAAACTCTTTGCCTTCGGCATGCAATGCTTCTGCACGGTGAGCAATAGCCGTAGGAACTTCTTTCGGTGCTCCGGCGGGAGTGAAACCACCCATACCTACTACGTCACCGTTGTTCACTAAAAGAGCAGCCTCTGAGGCCGTCATAAAAGGAAGTGCCATAAAACCTATATTTAGTTCAATTTACAATTAGTGTCCACAAAAAAACGCACAAAGGTAGTGCGATTTTTCTTATTGTGCAAATTGCTGCTCAATAATCAAAGGTCAGTTGCACAGCATAGAGGCTTGATAGACAACGAAACAAACCAACCAAGCCAAACACAGACTATGAACAACCGTGAACCAAGCCCAACCGCGACCCGCCTCACGACGCAAAGTGGCTATCGTGGCTATACAAGGGAAATAGAGCAAAACAAAAAGCATAAAAGTGAAACCAGTAACGGGTGTGAATGTCGACAAACCGTCTTGAGCATGGTACAAAATACCCATAGTGGATACAATGGCCTCTTTGGCAGGCAAACCCGTGAGAAGACATACAGTCATCTGCCAATCAAAACCCAACGGACGCATCAAAGGACTGAGCCGCTGACCTAACATTGCCAGATAAGAATGTTCCAAATCCATACTATGCGACGGAAAATAGGTCAAGACCCAGATGATGATGGAAGCCCAAAGAATGACTGTGCCTATCTTTTGCAAATAGTCCCACACACGATCCCATATATGCTGCCATGTCTCGCGCCAAACCAACTTGCGATATTGCGGCAACTCACTCACATAATCACGCTTCTCCTGCTTGAACCAAGGCGTGTGCTTCATCACCATGGCAAACACTATCGACAAAACAACACCGATAAGATACATCGAAATCATCATCAAGGCTTTGTTGCCCGGGAAAAATGCACTCACAATAAGCATATAAACGGGTATGCGGGCTGAACAACTCATAAAAGGAATCATCAGCATCGTCAATGTGCGGTCTTTCTTGTTCTCTATCGAGCGAGCAGCCATAATGGCAGGTACGTTGCAACCAAACCCCATCAGCATAGGGATGAATGAGCGACCGTGCAAACCGACAGCGTGCATCACCTTATCCATCAGAAAGGCAGCACGAGCCATATAACCCGTATCCTCCATTATACTCAAACAGAAAAAGAGTATCACTATGTTGGGAAGAAAAGATAAGACTGCACCTACACCTTGCACCACACCATCAACCAACAGACTGCTCAACCAACCCTGAGGTAAAACACCCGTAAGCCAACCACACAGCAAGTCAATACCCGTCTCTATCCACCCCTGAGGATAAGCACCCAAAGAAAAGGTGAAAGAGAAAACAAGATACAAAACGACAATCAAAACAGGGAAACCGAACCAACGATTAGTCAGCACTTTATCCAGCCGCTCCACAAAAGGATGACCCGTGTCGTTAGGAGCGTGACGCAAAGTCTCGGACAAGGCTCCATGAACAAAACCTTCGTATGAATCAAT
Organism: Paludibacteraceae bacterium; assembly: GCA_017450685.1. Classification (GTDB taxonomy): domain Bacteria; phylum Bacteroidota; class Bacteroidia; order Bacteroidales; family Paludibacteraceae; genus Colicola. The sequence continues at coordinate 36,010 of JAFSTB010000027.1, read as the reverse complement.
CTTGACAGGGCGAAACAATAAGGGCATCGACAATATCTTTTCCTTGTCTTCCACCAACCCTACACGCACGCCCATCAGTTCTGACAAAAGAGCATAATCCAATACGTGTTGAGTATGAAGCAAATCGTTGTAACGAGTAAGCAACACAACAACAGGCTGCTCGTTATCAATCAGTTCGGCTGTGCGCTTCAACCCATCTTCCAAGTGGCGGGCATCCACCTCTTGTACTATAATATCTCCGTATAGATACTCTTGACTATGTGCCATTAGTGTGCAAAAAATCGCCGCAAAATTACGGCGATTTAATTGTTTGTGCAATACCCACTTATGGTTATTTGCATTTAGAACTGTACGCTTAGTCCGGCATGAACATTTGCACCTGCCTGTGCGTAGTACCACGGTGTGTAGTAGCGACTGCCGTCAATAAACTGGCACATCCAGTTGCCGCCATTCGACTCATACTTGCTGTCAAACAGGTTGTTAACTTGAGCCATAAGGGTGATGACAGGTGCTTTCTTGGGCAATGGTAAGGTGTAATGCAAGGTCAGGTTCGTCACAGAATAGGCTTTAAGCATAGCCTCTTTCGACATGGTGTTGTCTAAGTATTGCTTGCTGACGGCTTGAGTCTGTAGGTCTGCGCTGAACCCTTTGTACGCAAAACGGAATGTATTGCTGAAAATAACGGCCGGCGTGAAAGCGATATTAACATCACCGAAAGGCATCTCTTGCTGCTCAACGAAGTTCCAATCAAGGTCATATATATCCACCCAATCGGTGTAATCAATAATGCGGCTGTCTTGCACGGTAAGAGCCGTCTCCCACTTTAACCAATCAACAGGCTGACAACCGCCTGTCAGTTCCAATCCCACACGATAACTCTTGTCAACATTGCGAGTGAGATATGCACCGGTATCACTGTATTTGCCGGTGAGAACCAACTGATTATGGTACTTCATGTAGAAAGCGTTAATACCCAAGTGCCATTTGCCGGACATATATGCATAGCCTAACTCATAGTCAAAGAGCCGTTCTGAACGAGGAATATCGTGTTCTCCAGCCTCCGTGAAGTTCTTACGCGTCGGCTCACGATTGGCTATCGCAAAATTGAAATATAAACGATGACCTTTGGCTTCAAAGGTTATACCTGCTTTCGGATTGAAGAAATGGTAGTGCTTGGTAGCATATAACCCTTGCAAGTCTTCATCGTTGATGCCGCCCAAATGATAGTAGATATACCTGTATTGCAGGTCACCATATAAAGTGAGCGTTTTGTTGTTGCGCTGATAAACGCGCCAGTTGGCTTTGGCATAGACATTGGCATCTGCCTTATCGGCATGACTGCGATAATACTCTTCCGCTGCAACCGTGGCGTAGGTATGATCGCTAACCAAACCGTAGTGATAACCTAAATAGTGATTGCCGGCACCGCCTATGCTCACATCGGCTCGCTCACTGAAATAGTTGAAACTGAAAACACCTCCGTAGAAATGATTATCCAAATGTTTCTGTCTGACGAAATTGGAACGCTTGATTTCATTTCCGTCCTCGTCTGTATGTGTAGGCAGTCCGAAAGAGGAGTATTTCTTATCTGCTTTCATCTGCTCATAATATCCTTGTCCGCGTGTGTAATGCAGCGTCCCTTTGAATACCCAATCACTGCCTATGCGCTGATTGAGATGTATTTGCAGATTATGCTGCTGATAGCGGTCATACTGATTGGGGTAGTATTGCAGGTTGCCGTTTATATCGGTGTAGGCACCGGCAGGATTATATCGGCGGTCCATCTTGAGATCGGTGGCACTGACTCCGTCCCATGCCATATAAGTCTTTTCCGTACCGCCAAAAGCCGACAATGCCACTGTTGTACGAGCACCAGAATAACCTAACGAACCGTGGTAAGAAAGTAAGTCCGACGAAGCACGATAGAGATAACCATCGGAATTGACCTTACTGATACGGGCATCCAAACGCCAATGGTTAGGCAAACGTATCTCGGCTTTCAACATCTCACGGAAAGTGTTGTACATACCGCCGTTGAACGTCAGCGTTACACGTGCCGGACGAGACAACGTGTCGGTGGGTAAGGGAAGAGTGGTCATATTCAGACTCGCACCAAATGAAGAACCATTGACACTCGTTCCCACTCCGCGTTGCACATCTATCGAAGAGAGTGAACCTGCCATATCAGTCATATTGACCCAAAAGACGGTTTGGCTCTCCGAGTCGTTCAACGGCACATCATTAACCATCATATTGATGCGCGTATGGTCAGTGCCGCGCAAACGAAAATAGGTGTAACCAACACCCAAACCGTCATCACTAGTGGCTAATAACGATGGGGTGGATGTAAGCAAATAAGGCAGGTTCTGACCCGTATTGACTTGATTCAACTCCTTTCCAGACAGTTTCTTATGTGTATCCATCGGTTGCAACACACGGGCAGTAACCGTCACTTCTTCCAACTCAAACTGTTCCTGAACGGCAACAGAATCTGCCGGAGAACCTGTCTGCCCGGTCGTAACCTGCTGAGCTTGAGACATCATACAGATGCCACAGCACAAAAAAAACATCACCTTCTTCATATCTTTTGCTGTTTGTGTTATTGTTCCCAATCCAATAATCTGCCTGCCAACAGGATATGCCGAACGGTGAAGGATATTCCCTTGGCGGCATTACCTGCCCAGGTTCAAAGGGTATGATCTCAGCCTCGCAAGGCACCCCTGTATAAATACTCTGTTTTAGCTAATTGACTCTTATGGCAAAGCCTATCGCCCAACCCCATTCCATCATCTTCTGACCGCCGATACGCTTGGTCCTGACAAGGTTGTTAAGCCCGAAATCGTAACCTGCCGTCAGACGGTAGCGATTCCACTCAAAACCTCCGCCTAAACCCCACTGAACATTAACGCGGTGCAACTCTTTCTCTTTGTAGCGGTCGTACGTCGAAGTGGGTTGACCCACCGACTGCAACCAAGCACGTGACTTGTCGGTGATGTCAGCACTAACCTTGTCCTTCAAACCCATACCGATGTGTATCTGCGGACCGGTAAAGAAAAACATATTGAGGTCTTTCCATAGGTGTATATTATAGTACGCGCGCACGGGTATGGTCAGTTGGTGCTCATACAACCGATGGTGGATATTGCCCGTGTGGGCTTTCATGGTCACAGGGTCAACCGTCGAATAGTCTTCATAACTCATAGCACCCCACTTCTGCGTCGCTTGACCGGTAGTGAAAGTGTAAAGCAAACCTGTTTGCAGACTGAAACGGTGAGGCAACATAAAATCGGCAGTCACACCCACGCGCGAACCGTGCATAAACAGATTCTCGTATGTGGAATTGGCACTGCGGTGCTGCCACTGTTGATATTGTGCCTCCACTCGCCACTCAACGCGAAAACGATATTCGTCCTTAGGCTTATTAGCATCCGGGTCAAAAAATGTCTCCCGCTCCTGTAAATCCGGACGAGATACCTTGCCACGCTCAGCATTGACCTGAGACATTAACATCATCAATGGCAAAAACAAAAAGACTATAATCGTAACAGAACGTGAACTCATAAATAATTTTGACTAATTGATACCACTTTTGAGCAATCTTTACCCTTATTTCAGGCGCAAAGGTAGGGATAAATAGGTAAATGTGCAAAAAAAATGCATTTTTTTGCTCAAATATTTGGTGGGATAAAAAATACGCCGTACTTTTGCACGCTTTTTCAGCGAAATGGCCTATTCGTCTATCGGCTAGGACGACAGATTTTCATTCTGTAAAGAGCAGTTCGACTCTGCTATAGGCTACAAATTATAACTAAAATTTGACATGGCAAACCATAAATCATCTTTGAAACGTATTCGCCAAACGGCGACCCGTAAAGCTCACAATCATTATTATGCTAAGACAGTGCGTAATGCCGTTCGCGACCTTCGTGCTACAAGCGACAAAGCACAAGCAACGGCTATGCTGCCGAAAGTAACATCAATGCTTGACAAATTGGCTAAACGCAATATCATTCACCGCAACAAAGCAGCCAATCTTAAATCAGGGTTAGCCATCTATATCAATAAATTGGCTTAATAATAAGAAAATCTAAATTGCTCATAACGAACATTTGATTTGCTTCTAAATAAAAAGTTGTCTGATTAGTATCAGACAACTTTTTATTTTCACTGACAGTCAGCGATTTATTTGCGGAAATAGCGGTTGAACAGACCTTGGAAACCGGCTCCGTGTCTGGCTTCATCTTTTGCCATCTCGTGAATGGAGTCGTGGATAGCATCGAGGTTGAGTTTCTTGGCCATCTTAGCAATATCCATCTTGCCGGTGCAAGCACCTTCTTCGGCGAGCATACGCTTCTCAACGTTGGTCTTGGTATCCCATACCACTTCGCCCAACATCTCTGCTATACGAGCAGCATGGTCGGCTTCTTCAAAAGCGTAACGGCGGAAAGCCTCTGCTATCTCAGGGTAACCCTCACGGTCGGCTTGACGACTCATTGCAAGGTACATACCCACCTCTGAACATTCGCCTGTGAAATGGCTCTTCAAGCCGTCAAGGATAAACTTACCCTCTTCCGTGTCGGGAATGGCACTGACAATACCCAGTTCGTGTTCGGTGACGAATTGCAAACCTGCATTCTCTTCCATCTTCTTGAATTTCTCACCCGGCACCTTGCATTGCGGGCAACGTTCGGGAGCGGTGTCACCTTCGTGGATATAACCGCATACGGGACAAATCCATTTTGCCATAGTTGTAGTGTTTTTTAGTTAATGAATAATATAGTGTGCTTTGCTATTACAGCCATAAGGCTGTGTGGTTATTGAAAGCGTGTTATGAGGTTGTAGGCTTGGTATATGCCCAATTCGCCTGCTTTGCTCAGGTCGGCTATACCTTTGTCGGTTTGCTTGGTATAGATATATGTCAAGCCGCGATTGAAGTAGGCTTCGGCAAAGTCGTCTTGTTGCTCAATGGCTTGAGTATATTGCTCGATAGCGGCATCAAAATGCTTCTGTGCGCATAGCATATTGGCTTTGTTGTAGTAGGCGTATGCGAAGTCGGGTTGCAACTTGATGACATAGTCGTAGTCGCGGTGCATAATATCGAAGTCCATCTCCGTTTGTGAAGCGGCTTGCCTAACTTGATACGTGGTTTGCCATTCACCGTTGGCACGCTGATATTCAATCAGTTTGTATCTCCAGTTGGCTCGGCAGAAGGTGTATAACACCGTTTCTGTCTTTTTGCCGTTCAGCGGCACATGATTCAGTGCTTCGGTGCAATCTTCGATGGCGGAAGCATAGTCTTGCACCAATGCCTCTTCCACTGCGCGAGCGAAATAGAGGTAGGATGAAGGGTGTTGCTCTATTTGCTTGGTTATGCGACTGATATGTTCAAAATGGTTGTTCACCATATCGGCGGTGAGGCTCAACTCTTGTATGGCAAACCGAAGGGCTGACGGCAGTTTGCTTTGGCGGTTGTATTCGTCCAAAAGATAGTGGTACAGTTTGGTAGAAGGAGTGGCGGAAACATAGTAGGTGAGGGTAACGTTCTTCTCATTGACAACGTCCACTTGTTTGTTTTGTATTGAGCCGCGTGTGTTAGAGGTGTATGCCGTTTCGTTTTGTGTCGGTTCGGTGCCGCTTTGTGCCATACGTGTGGAGAACTCTTTGCGAATGTTGCGTCGTGCGTTTGGTGTGTTGGCTGTCATCACATCTGTGTGTGGCAGACTGTCGTGTGAAGTGAGGTTTTGCAGACTGTCTTTTTTCTGTTCCAACTCGTAGGCTGTCTGTCGTGAGCGGAATGCCGCTTTCTTTTCACCCAAGGCAGTCTGTGCTTGCGCCATCAGATAGTAGGATGGCAGGAAGTAGGGGTAGCGGTCTATCAATGCTTGAAAATCGCTGATAGCCTCTTGCCATTGTTGCAGTCGGAGTAGTACCACGCCCCGTTGGTAGCGCATATCGACGGCTTCGGGGTTGAGGTCGATGGCTGTGTTGAGGTCGTCTAACGCTCTGTTGTAGTCGCCCACCTCGGCACGAAGCATACCTCTGTTGTAGTAGCACTGAGGGTCAGCGGGAGAGTGCTTGATAGCCTCATCCCAGTCAGCAAGTGCCGCACGGTAGTTGTGCTGACGGTAGTAGAGAACACCACGATTCATATAGTCGCCTGCCCATTTGGAACCGAGGTTAATGGAATGAGTGAGAGCATCCATTGCGGTGCTGTCGTTGCCTAAATAGAGATTAACCACGCCTAATGCCGACCAGTTGGAGGCGTTTTGAGAATCATATTCAACCGTCTGTGTAAAAGCGTCTAAGGCACATAGTGTGTCTTTGCTGTTAAGGCAGATGACACCTTTCTCAAACAGCAGTGTCGGGTTTTTCGGTTCTCGCAAGAGCAGGAAAGACACATCTTCCATGGCGAGGTCGAAATGTTGTTGTGAGGCGCGCACGTCGGCACGAAGCATAAGGTAGGTCTTTGTTTCGGGTGCGAAATGAAGTGCTTGTGTGAAGTCGGCTTCTGCCTCCGCATATCTGCCTAACTGGCGATACACATAGCCACGGGTGTAAAAACCGCTGTGCTGAAAGGGATTGCGTTCGAGCGAGAGATTGCAGTCGCCCAAAGCGCCGGTATAGTCCTGCAACTGTATCTTCGCTATCGCACGCAAGAGGTATGGCTCCGCCAAATAGGGCTTGAGGCGTATAACTTGGTTGAAATACTGAATAGAGAGCACATAATCCTCAAAGTACAAGGCGTTTCTGCCGATGGCTGTCAGACGGTCGGTGTTCATCTGTGCCCGCATGGGCAGGGAACAGAGAAGGCTTACTATCAGTGATGCTATGTAGAAGAATGGTCGCTTCATATCTTTTCGGCGGCAAAAGTACACTTTTTGTGCCAAATGAGCAAATTTATGCGCAAAGACTACAAAAAATGGCAACTTTCTATTGTTGCCATTTTTGTGTTTGTAAGGGTTGTGTTATCCTTTCTTGACTTGTTTGACTTGTCTTTCGGGGATACGAGCCTTCTTACCTGTGAGGTTGCGCAAGTAGTAGAGTTTAGCGCGGCGCACTTTACCGTACTTATTAACGGTGATGCGCTCAATGAACGGACTGTCCATAGGGAAGATACGCTCAACACCCACGTTACCTGACATCTTGCGAACGGTAAAGCGTTTTTTGTTTTCCGAACCGTGAATAGCAATCACGTCACCACGGAACTCCTGAATACGCTCTTTGTTACCTTCTTTAATACGGTATGCCACCGTAATCTGGTCACCGGCTGCAAAAGCAGGAAACTCTTTCTTCTCACCGGCAAATGCCTCTTCGGCAATCTTAATCAAATCCATAGTATGATTTGTTTTTTTAGGTTACACCGCATGCAGTATGCACTACTATTCCTAATCACTCTTTTTATGCCTTCCCTTAAACGGAAGACTAAATGGTTGATTAGTACCTTATCGCCAGAGACTACACGCGAAAAATCGCGCAAAGGTAAAGCATATTTTTCTTTTGCGCAAGTTTATGCGCATTTTTTTTGAATTGTCTGTTGTAATTCAGTCTTTTATGCGAGGGGGTGGAAGATGTCCATTCCGAAAGCAGGTGTGAAAGCGTTAGTGTCAATGAGGTGTTGGGCTGTGTCCAACTGCATACCCTGAGGTGAGAGCAACAAGATGCGGTCGGCTAATGCCAAGGCTAAGTCCAACTCGTGTGTGGAGATGAGGATAGTCTTTTGTTGCTCATGTGCCAACCTATGCAGCAGTCGCATCACTCTCAAGCGGTTAGGCAGGTCAAGGTGTGCTGTGGGTTCGTCCAAAAGGATACAAGGTGTCTGTTGTGCTAAGGCTTTGGCTATCAGCACGCGCTGACTCTCACCATCGCTCAACGAGAGAAAAGGACGAGAAGCATAGTCGGTCATCTCCACGGCATTCAGTGCTTCACTTATTTGCTCTTTGTCCGTATCTGTCAGTACCCCCAAGAAGGATGTGTAGGGATAACGCCCCATAGCCACCACATCCCATACCGTCGTACTCTCCACGCTAACACGTTCGGTGAGCACTAACGATAACTGTTTGGCTCTTTCCGTTCGTGTGAGCGCGCTTACCGAGGTCTCGCCTGACAAGGCAGGTTGCAGTCCGGATAGCGTGCGAAGAAGAGTGGACTTGCCTACACCGTTCGGACCTAACATACAGACCATCTCGCCTCTATACAAGGTGAAAGACATATCACGCTGTATGACTTTTGAGCCGTAGCCGATGGTGAGTTGCTGTACTGATATTCCTACTTGTGACATAAGAAAGAATTATTGCATTACCGGTAGTCGTTTGTTCTTAGTCCCACATATATTGTCTCACTACTCGTCTGGACACTGATGTAAGCACTTCGTAAGGGATGGTTTGCAGGTTGTCAGCCAGTTCGTTGAGTGGCAGATGGTCGCCAAACACCTCTACGTAGTCGCCGACGCAGGCATCAGTGCCGGTTACATCCACCATGGCTTGATCCATACACACATTGCCCACAACCTTGCAACGTTTGCCGCGAACATATACCTCACCGCCACCATTGGAGAAACGACGATCAAAACCGTCGGCATAACCGATGGGAATAACTGCTATCTGGCTATCCTGCTGCAAGGTGGTGTGTCTGCCGTAACCGATGGTCTCGCCTTGGCTGATGGTCTTGATAGACAGAATAGTGGTTTTCAGTGTGCATACGTTGCGCAACTGCTTGCCTACGAAAGACAGTCCGTACATGCCTATTCCCAAACGACACATATCTAATTGATGTTCAGTGAATCGCTCTATACCGGCGGTGTTGAGTATGTGTCTTATGAAGGGATAGCCCAAGCCTTGTTGCAGCGTTTGGGTGGCTTGACTAAATGTGTCTATCTGCTCTTGTGTAAAACCGTCCCATTGCTGTTCGTCTGCTGCCGCCAGATGTGAGAAAGCGGAAACGACTTTCAATCGCTGTTGGGGTTGAAGGACAGAGGTCAGTGCCGACATCTGCGAAGGGTCAAACCCTAAACGGTGCATACCCGTATCGACCTTTATATGTATGGGATATTGCTCCAAACCTCGCTCTTCCACCGCGTGGAGAAACGTGTCTAATACCGAGAAAGAGTGGATGTTAGGTTGCAGGTTATTGTCCATTATCAGTCCTAAGGCTGACACTTCCGGATCCATCACGATAATGGGCAGAGTGATACCGGCGCGTCTCAGTTCAACACCTTCGTCAGCCACTGCCACTGCCAAACAGTCCACTAATCCGCTCTTTTGCAGTGCTTTGCTTACTTCTACACTGCCCGAACCATAGGCAAAAGCCTTTACCATACAGGTGAGCCGTGTGTCGGGGTGAAGCAGTGAACGGAAGTAACGCACATTGTCGGTCAGGGCAGAGAGGTTAACATGCATTACCGTCTCATGAGTCTGCTGCAAGAGACGTTGAGTAATGGTCTCTTCCGAATAGCCTAAGGCTCGCATCACACCGGCACATGTGCGAACATTCTGATGCGTGGGATCTTCCACCACTATGGGACAATGACTGAAAAGCAGCATCTTTTCACGGCGCTTCTGTTCCAACGAGGTGAAGTTCTCACCATGTTCCTCTCCTATATAAGTGACAACACCTATAGTAGGGCGAATCATCTTCTCCAATCGTTCCATCTCACCGGGTTCAGATATGCCTGCCTCGAAGATGGCCAACTCTGTCTTAGGCGACAACTGCCAGACCGACAGAGCCACACCTATCTGAGAGTTGTAGGACATCGGTGAGCGAGTAATGCGGTAGTCGTGACGCAGCAGTTCATACAACCATTCCTTGACTACTGTCTTGCCGTTGGAACCCGTGATACCTATAACCGGACCTTTATATTGCTCGCGCTTATATGCTGCCAAGGCTTGTATGGCTTCCAATGGATTGCGACGAATAAAGCACTTGACTCCTTTGGCTTGCAGTTCGGGTATATAACGTGCACCATCATCTTTTGCCGTCTTAAAAGCAAAAAACAGTGTATGTTCGGCATCCTGACCCAACTGACGTGAGTCAATAAGCAAATGCTGAATATCAATATCTGTCTCTTCGGCTGAGAATTGAGCAGAGCAATGTGGCATATATTCCACTTCACTTGTACCCTTCAAAACATTATTGATTTCACTCACTAACATAATTCTCTTCATTTTTGACCCTGCAAAGGTACGGATTATAAGTTGATTGCACAAAAAAAAGCGGGTATCGCAATGATACTCGCTTTTTTTGTAATAAAGATATTGCTCTATATAATATCTCTATTGTTTATTTGTTGAAGCTTACACGGTTGAGAATCTTAGCGGGAGCGATAGCAGGCATTGCTTTCATTTGTTTGAGGCTTTGAGCATCTACGCCGTACATACCGCGATTGCCGCGAGGAGCACTGAAGGATACGATATTGTCGAATGTAACATTGTTGCCAAAGACAATTTCAGTACCGGTAACAACCACATTACCTTGTTCGTCAACCTCTGTCTCAACACCAAGAGGCAGTTGGAAAGTGTCGTCGCCAACCAACTCAAACAAGTCGGTTCCGCCAATGGGTTTCAAACGCATAGCATACTCGCTGACAACATTCATATATTTATAGTCTGCTTGAGCATAGTCAACTTTAGCAACAGCATAGTCAACCAAAGCGCAAGGACCGTAGTTAGCATATTCGCCTGATTGGTCTAAAGCATATCTATATACCAAACCGCCGGTGTATGCTACATCGTAGCCTGCGTACAGCTCGTTCCACATAGTGCTGTAGTCTTGACCGTTGAAAGCAACCATGGCTTGAGAAACGTGAGTAATATATTCAGCCTCATTAACCACTTTACCTTGCTCCATACCAAGTGATTCATCGGTATCTTCTGTGGTGGCATACCAACCGGTGCGGAAGACGATAGGATAGTATTCTTGAGTCTCTTCATCCAAGAACAAATCAGCAAAGTCGGGGTTCAAGTCTTTATCGGTGTAGATAAGATAGCAAGGTACAACAGCCATATAACCTACGTTGCTGCCTGCAAGAAAACCGGTGTTATCGTAATAGATGTTCGACATCCAAAGCATAGTGCCGCGGATGTGTTGGCACCAAATAGTATCGCCAGTTGCGTTAAGGAACAGGTCGGGATATTTTTTACCGCCATTCATCAAGTCTTCTTCCAAAGGTTTGTTGGTTGTCTCATCCAATGTGTAGTTGAAGATAGCTTTATCAAAGTTTTGTTTACCTAACTCAGAGGTTACAGTCACTTCGCATACTTGCATTGAAGCACCTGCACGGCAGATGATGTTAGCAGTACCATTACCAACAGCCTTAACGTTAGCGTAAGAGATAGCTGCGGCAGTGTTGGTGGTTGTAGTAACTGTAGCAACTGACTCATCGCTGCTCTCCCATACGAAATTAGCAGTTGTGGAATTGGTGGTGGCAGCAATCAGACGCTCTACATCACCTACTTGCATTATCAATGACTCTTTTGAAAGGTTAAACGATACTTCAGTAGTCTCTTCACCACCGTTACCACCGTTGTTGTCATCGTTTGATGACTTTTTGCAGCCAATGAATACCATTGAAACCACAAGGAGCATCATTACTCCATAAAGAACTTTCTTCATAAGTTAATAATTGAGGGTTAATAATTGTTTCTATTTCGTAATGCTTTATAGTACAATTACCTGCACCTATGAAGCATAACTTTTTTGATTGTCAAATATTTTACCGTTTATTTGGTATCTTTTACGTTTGGATTGTAAGTACTTTCGGATGACGGTATTTGCATATTGAACTTACTGTCCGTTGCTTTGATAGCCTGTCCTCCTAAGTAGTCGTGGTTACCGCCACGGCTGCGGGGCAGTTCGTACCAACGGCGGAAAGTCTCCAAACCATAACCTTCACCCCACATCTCAACGCGCCAGTTAAGTACAATGGCATCGCGCAGTTTAGTTTGGTCGCTCAAACCGCTAACGAAATCGTTGTAGTCATCCTCAGCCTCAAAATCGTCGGTGTTGATACGACGTGAAGTGATCTCTTTCAAGTAGTCAGCACTCTTTGAATATTGACCGTCACGATAGGCTGCTTCGGCTGCTATGAGGTACATACTCTCGTAACGCATAAAGACGTTGTCGCTCAGCCAGTCACGGTCGATATCGTCCTCGTGGGTCGATTCGGGGTTCTGTGCAGAGAAGAACTTATAGTCGGGGCATAACTTATAGTTAGTGTCCTCTTTGCCTGTTTTCTTGTTATGACCATCGTTGAACCACAAGCGGCGTATGTCCCAAGAAGGTATCTGGTCGTAAAGGTTTTGGTCGATAACCTTAGTGTCACCTGCCCAAGCGTAACTATATGAGTGGATATCCACTTGTCCGAACCAACTCTTCAGACCGCCGGTCGTTTCCACTGTCACCTCTTGTCCCCACATCCAACTCTTATCTTTGATATTGTTGAAGCCGTTTTCAAGAATCTCTTTGTTGGGTACGAAATCATAACGACCGCGGTCAATAACTGCTTGCGCGTTGTCGATTGCTTTCTGCAGGTGGTCTTTCTGTTCGTCGCCTGTGCGATAGACAGCCTCGTTCAAGTAGGCTTGTGCTAAGATGCCGTGTGCCACATCAAGGTCAATCTCCAACTTGCTGGAACGCTCATAGTCGTAGCCAAACTCCTCATACAGACGAATAGCGGTGGACAAATCGTTGAACACACGCTCATAAATCTCGGCTGACTTAGCCAGTGGTTGAGGCGAGTTCATGTTATCTTCCGTATAGAGCGGGCAGCAGTCGTAAGTGTCGATGGTATAGCCTTTGAACGATTCGGTTTCTTCTGACGGAACGGGTGTGTACCACTTAACGAGCATTGAATAGATGTATCCGCGAAGTGACAGGATCTGTGCATATTGGATGGCTTGGTCATATTCATTGTCGGTATAGTCATACAAGGGTTTGCCGTTTTCGTCCAATGCCACTTCTGTGGGATAACCATAGGTCTCCAAGTGCTTCACAAAGTCGCTTCCGTTTTTGAAAGCCAGGATGGTGGCATTGATATTATGCAATTGGCTGTAATAGTGCCCCCAGATAGTACCTGTACGATTGACGGTGAGCATCTGTTCGTCGGTATAGAGCCAGCCGTAGGTCTTGTTGGTGAGAGCGATGTCGCAACTGAGGATGTCACCCCAGAGGTCAATGCTTCGTTTGCCGAACTCATCGTGAGAAGAGCCGCCCATCTGGTATAACTTAGAGTAGCAACCGCGAACTGAACCTTCCAACTGGTCGGACAACTTCTCATACTGATCTTGACGAATCGTTCCACCTTCGGGATAACGCTCCAAGAAATCGTCTTTACATGCTGTGAGTGCTAATGCAGCCACTGCTATGATGATTATATTCTTTTTCATATAAGTGCTTTTTCTTTTTGATTGTTATACTTCCCGTTGATTAGAATTGAATTTTTATACCACCGATGATTGTGGACAGCGGTGTGTATTGGTAACCACCGTCAGATGAACCGTCGAGGCTGACCATCGGGTTGTAACCTTTACGGGCTGAAGCCACTGCAAGGTTGTCGGCTTGTACATACAACTCCAGTTTGCTCAGTTTAATCTTCTCAATGAGTTTCTTTTGGAAACTATATCCGAGGCGGATGTTGTTCAAACTAAGGAATGAGTTGCTGGTCAGGAAGCGAGTGGATGATGAGTTGGTGTATGGATCATTGCCGTTATTCAGAGCAGGAACGTCGGTGTTGGGGTTTTGTTTTGTCCAAGCACGACGCATATCCACGTGCCAGTTGTGGTTACCCACTTTCTCGTTACCCATCAAGGTGGCGTAGGTATTATCGTAGCCGTAGCCGCCGATGCCGTAACTGCAAGTTACGTTAAGTGTGACACCGTACACTTCCAAGTCGATACCGAAACCACCTGCCAAAGCGGGAGATGCCGATTTGCCTACGAAGTCAGCACCGCAGTATGCAGCATTGTCGGTATGAACGGTGTCGATATGTGCATTGGGGTGACGCAGACGATAGAGATAGACATCGGAAATATAGTTGTTGATATATCCTGATGTTGCCATATCTTCTTCTGTTATAAGGTCGGCATTCTTTGTGTCGCCGAATCCACCCTTGTCGCTGTCATAGTAACCTACATACATTGCTTTACCGTTTTCAGGATTAACACCGACATACTCGCGCAAGCGCCAATCGAAGAGGCTGTGACCTGCCACTATACTACCATTGACATCCATCTCTGAATCATCATCGATGTTTTTCGGCAGCGACAGCACTTTGTTCTTATAGTGTGCACCGTTAAGACGAATATCCAACTTGACGTTACGCATATCCACCGCGTGTACGTTCACTTGGAATTCCACACCTTGGTTGCTCATCTCACCACCGTTAATCCAAACCGACGAATAACCCATTGAAGTGGCCTGATAACGAGGCATCAACATATGGTCGGTGAGTTTGTAGAAGTAGTCGAACTCAATGTCAGCGTATTTGCTAAGCGAGAACTCGATACCGGCATCGTAAGTCTGTGTACGTTCCCAAGTGATGTCAGGCGCTCCTTTATATGCCCATACATATCCCACTTGTCCGTCCACATATTCAATGTTATATTGGTCTTGGAAGAGGTCGGACGATATACCTTGGTTACCCAGTACACCCCAAGAGAAACGTAACTTACCGTTTTTGAGTATCTTCTCAGCCGGTTCCATAAACTTCTCGTTGGTGAAGAGCCAAGCGGCACCCACTGAACCGAAGTGTCCCCAACGTTTACCTTTAGCAAACTTCGACGAACCGTCGGCGCGGTAGTTACCTGTCAGCATATAACGGTTGTCGTATGTGTAGTTGGCTTGTGCCAAAGCACTCTGTAAGGCAGTCTCGTTGGACGATGAATACATACCTGTCATCTGAATGGCATTACCCCATTCCAGACTGGCAGGATTGGCTATACGAGCCATATCACCTTCCATTCCAGAAGCGCGGGAGAAACTCAATTCGTGACCTGCCAACACATCGATGGTGTGAGCATCAATGGTGGTGTTATATTTGATCAACTGCTTTGACTCGAAGTAGGTGCTGTTGGTTTGCGATTTGCCGATACGACCCAAACCGGCAGCATCACCGTAGTATTTATTGGTCAGGTTGGACGAGTTGACACCGTTATATTGTGTGCCGACGGTTACTTCCAGTTTCAACTCTTTGTAGAGTTTGAACTCCAACATTCCGTTCACCGAAACCATGTGACGTTTGGTCAGAGCCTTGTCGTATTTGAGCGATCCGGCGGGGTTGATACCGCTACCGAAACCACGACCTGAACCTTCGTGCATACCGTAGTCATACTTGCTCGAACCGGTCTTGCTATCCAGCATTACCGTACCATCCTCATTGTATTCATATACGGGGTAGATAGGCGGAATACCGTTCACGTATGCAAAACCGTTGTTCATGTTTCCGCCTTGACCGGGGTTGTTGAGACTTGAATAGGTGTAGGCGATGTTGATTGAACCTTTGAGCCATTTCTTTGCTTGGAACTCGATGTTACTACGAGTGGTGAAGCGGTCGAAGTCTGAACCGATATAATAACCTTCATCTTTAAGGTAGTTGAAAGATGTGAAGTATGATATCTTCTGGTTACCGCCTGAGATACTGGCTGTTACATTGGCTTTCTGTCCTGTGCGGAAGATGGCTTTTTCCCAAGAAGTGAGGTTCTTGTATTGGTCTTTCAGACGAATAGGTATGTCGGTGCGGAACTTACCGAAATTGGGGTTGGGCACACCTGCTACTATAAACTCTTCTCCGTCAATGAGGTTTCTGCCGTAGTAGTTAGCTCTGTTGGGATTGTTAGAGTATGCGTCATTGTCAATAACCCACATCTGATACATCGTAGGCAATCCTTTGGCACTGAAGAGGTTATCCGATGCAATCTGTGCTGAATAGTTGTTGGCGTTGTATAAACTCTGCCACGACATCTCAACATATTCTTGCGGGTCGCTTATAACTTCATACAGCGGCAGCAAGTGCATATTGGCACCGTAGGTTACTTCTATGTCAATCTTTGCATCTTCATCCTGTTTACCTTTCTTTGTTGTGATAACAACCACACCATTGGCACCGCGGCTACCGTAAAGAGAGGTTGCCGTTGCGTCTTTGAGGACGGTGTAAGAGGCTATATCGCTCGGGTTGATAGAAGCCAATGTACCGTTGTAGGTAACACCGTCCACTATTATAAGAGGTGTGCGTGAACCTTGAATTGAACCCAAACCGCGGATATAGATAGATGCGCTGGAACCTGGTTGACCGGATGTGTTAATCACTTGCACACCTGCTACCTCACCTGCCATGGCTTTGGATATCTCTGACGGGGTCTTTTTCTCAATGTTCTCAGATGTGACTGATTGAGCGGAACCGGCAAAACTACCCTTGGAGACGTTGCCGTAACCGGTCACCACCACTTCCTCAATGAGTTTGGAGTCTTCCACCATAACCACTCTGATGTTAGAGCCTTTAATAGCGACCTCTTGGTCTTGGTACCCCATGTACTTAACAATTAACGCTTTAGCGTCTGCATCAACGTCTAACACAAATTTACCGTCGATGTCGGTAATCGTGCCTTGGGTCGAACCCTTCACCTGTACGCTGGCACCGATAACTTCGATACCTGCTTCATCCACGACTACGCCACTAATCTGCTTCGTTTGCGCTATGCTAACCAAAGCGAGCAAACTGCATGTTAATAGTGTAACTACCTTTTTCATATATTGTTATGTATTTAATTTTTTGCTTGCGTTACTTAATTGCGCATTTTCGGTGGCAAAGATAGGTGTTTTCTTGCAAAGTGCAAAACAATTGTATATAAAAATTGATTTTTTCTTATCATAACTATAAAAAAACGCCCTATGGGGCGCAAAATCGCAATGTCCGAATTGCAATGTCAGCAGTACGAAAGCATACAAAGGCGGCTTTCGTCAAACAGTTCGTTTGCCACGTCCTGAATCTCCTGAGGAGTGATTTGTTCGAGTTGGGCAAAGGTCTCTTCCCACGTCGGAGCGGTGTGAAAATAGAGCATCTGTTTGCCCATTGTAAGGACGTTGTTTTCTTGATTTTCAGCGGCTATTGCCATTTGTCCGCGTAGTTGTTGAAGAATACGTTTGAGTTGTAGTGAGGACAACGATTTGTCACGTAGTCGTTTCATTTCCAGCCTGCAAAGGGTCAAACATTCATCTTTATGTTGGTTTTCGGTGGCAAAATAGACGCTCCAATAACCGCAATCGCTCAGAGGTGTAAATTGTGATTCGACGGTATAGACCAGTCCGCGTTTCTCTCTAAGACTCATATTCAGTCTTGAAGAGAGGTTACCCCCGCCTAAGATATGATTGAGCAGGTAGGTAGTGAGTTGTCGTTTGTCGCCTAAAGGGTAGGCTTGTGCACCGAGCATAATATGCGTCTGGTGTGTATGTTTGCGGAAGTTGATGGTGGAGGGTTTAACGGTCGGTTGGGGTGGTGTGGTGGGTGTGAATGAAGAGGTGAAGTGTTTGAGTGGGATGACGGATAGCACTTTTTCTATCGTTTGTTTGAGGCGTGGGAAAGGGATGTTGCCTTGTGAGAAGATGACTATTCGTTCGGTGTTGTAGTGCCGGTGCATCCATTTGAGCGGGTAGCGTGACGAACGGTTGATACGACGCAATGTTTTTCTTGTTCCGAGAATAGGCTGTGAGAGCGGATGTCCGGCGAAGAGAAGTGACTCGAAGTCGTCGTAGATAAGTTCGGAGGGGCTGTCGTTATAACTCTCTATCTCGTCGAAGATAACGCGTAACTCTTTGTCGGTCTCTTCTTTAGGGAACGTGGGTTGGAAGACGAGGTTGGCTATCAGTTCGAGTGTGCGTTTGATATACGGTTGCGGTGTGGCGGCGTAGAACACTGTTTCTTCTTTGGTGGTATAGGCATTTATTTCTCCGCCTACACCTTCCACGCGCTCTATTATTTGTCTTGCGGATAATGTTCTGTCACCTATTCGGCAACCTTTGAAGAGGGTATGTTCAATATAGTGTGCCATACCGTTTTCATTCTCTTCTTCGTGTCGTGTACCTGCACCTACCAATATGCCTATGTATGCTACTGAGGACGGGTTGTATCGATGAACTATCTGTATGCCGTTAGGCAAAATATCATAAAAAGTAGGGCTCATTTTTGTTGTTTCCAAAATTGTTCGTACCTTTGCGGCTGATTTTCACGCGGCATTGGCGGAATTGGTAGACGCGCCAGACTTAGGATCTGGTTCTTTCGGGAGTGTAGGTTCGAGTCCTATATGCCGCACGAAAAGGTTCTTTATTCTTTTCTTTTTCCCTATGCGTCAATCTTTTATCAGTTTTGTTGTCTTGTTGTCAGTGTTGGCAACAGGTATGTCTTCGTGTAAGAAGTCAAAGGATCATTATGTGCCGTACATCTCTTTTTCGGCATTTCTTCGCGGACCGCAGTTCTCCAACGATAGTATTGTAGGTTGCAAAGATACTGTAACTTTCAAGTTGGATAGTGTTACCAATAAGTACGTTGCCGATACAATAGCCGTTGGTGATACTGTTTTGTTTTTAGTGGGTTACGGTTCTCGCGGCAATGACTTGGTGTCGGCACGCTTGTCGGCTGATACTACGGCTTTACGGTTCATCTATACTGTTTCTGACGAGGTAATGGATGTGCTCAAGGCGGAGAGCAAACCTGAAGAAGGGTTGTTATATTTCAATGCCGGCTATAATTTCGTAATTATTCCCACGGTGTATATTGCTCGCAAGTCAGGTTCGTACGATATGGTGTTTACCGTCACATCCGATTCCGACTATTCGCCTGTATCTCTTACTGTCGTTCAGCCCGTCAGCGAATAGTTCTTATTCGTTTTGTTTGGCTTCTTGCCACAGGTTTTCCATCTCGTCTAATGTCATATCACGGAGCGATTGTTGTCGCTCCGTTGCTTTTTGTTCTATGTAGTTGAAGCGGCGAATGAATTTCTGGTTTGTTTTTTCCAGAGCGTTATCCGGTCGCAGTTTGTACAGTCGTGCGGCATTGACGAGTGCGAAGATAAGGTCGCCGAACTCATTTTCCATTCGTTCTTTGTCGGTGGCTGACAGAGCAGTGTCTTCGGGTGCGGCATTAAGCATCTCTTCTTCAAACTCGTTTATCTCCTCTTTCACTTTTTGCCATACGTCTTCTTTCTTTTCCCAGTCGAAGCCTATGTTGGCTGCTTTATCTTGTATGCGATAGGCTTTGACCAAAGCAGGTAGAGCATCGGGTATGCCGCCCAGCACTGTTTTGTTGCCCCCTTTCTCTTTGAGTTTGACCTCTTCCCATAGTTTGGATACGTCTTCTGCTTCTTTGGCTTTTTGTTCGCCATAGACGTGCGGGTGTCTGAACACCAGTTTGTCGCTAAGGCGGTTGCACACATCGGCTATGTCGAAGTCGCCTGTCTCAGAGCCGATCTTAGCGTAGAAGATAACGTGCAGCAGCACATCGCCTAACTCTTTGGCAATCTCGTTCATGTCTTTTTTGAGTAGTGCTGATGCCAGTTCGTAGGTCTCTTCTATGGTGTTTTGTCTCAGACTCTCAAAGGTTTGTTTTCTGTCCCACGGACATTTCTCTCTGAGGTCGTCCATTATGGTCAGCAGGCGGTTGAAGGCTTGCAGTTGTTCTTCTCTGGTATGCATAGTTATCAGGATGGTTGTGTGAGGAGTTGCAGTGTTCCTTTGTCGGTTAGTTTGGCGTAGGTCCATTGTCGGAAGCAGTCGCCTAAGATGAGTACTCGGCTGTTGGGGATGGGCAGGTCGAGTGCTATATGTCGGTGTCCGAAGATGTAGTAGTCGGAGTGCATATTTGTCTGTTCTCTTTCTTTGGCGAAGAGCACCAACTCTTCTTTCTCTTCGCCTTTGAAGGGGCAGGGGTGTGCCAGTTCTTTCATACGACTTCGTCGTGCCCATTCGTAGCCGAAAGCGTCGCCTAAGCATGGTGGTACGAAGCGGAAAAGGAATTGCGGTACTGGACTATGAAAGAAGGTGCGCAGACGTATGAAAGCGCGTATTTTCTTTTGTATGTCAGGTGGCAGCACTTGCATATAGTAGGTCGGTATAAGTCCGTCACCGTGAGCAAGGTACAAAGTCTTGCCGTAGAAGGTTAGTTCGGCAGGTTGTTTATGAAGGATGACACCTGCATATCTCTCGAGCAGACCGAAAGTCCAGATGTCGTGATTACCAATGAAATAGTGTATTTCTATGCCTTTGTTCGTTAAGTTGCGAAGGCAGTTCAAGAAAGGCAGGTATTGTTGTTTGCTGCGGGGTATGTCACCTCTTAATGGAGGGTAGATATATTCGTACCAGAAGTCGAACATATCGCCAAGCAGGCAGATGGCAGTAGCGTCTTGTGCCATTTGCTCAAGACAACAGATAAGCCTTTGTTGGTGTGCTTGGAAGTCGGTGATGGCGCGCGAGCCAAGGTGGGCATCGCTTAAGAAATAGACCATAGCAGTTATAGAAATCCTAATTCTAATTTGGCTTCTTCCGACATCATATCTTTGGTCCATTCGGGTTCAAAGACTATATTCACTTGCACATCGGTGATGCCTTCCACGCTTGCCACTTTTTGCTTTATATCTTCCACGAGGAAGTCGGCAGCAGGGCAGGAAGGAGCGGTGAGTGTCATATCTATGGTGCATAAACCGTTGTCTTGCAAGTCGATATTGTAGATTAGTCCGAGGTCGTAGATATTGACGGGTATTTCGGGGTCG
The DNA here is from genome assembly GCA_017450685.1 of Paludibacteraceae bacterium. Lineage (GTDB taxonomy): Bacteria > Bacteroidota > Bacteroidia > Bacteroidales > Paludibacteraceae > Colicola. Next base: position 15,263 of record JAFSTB010000027.1, on the reverse strand, counting down.
AACACGGTTTTCAGCATTCGAAGCACTTGTTCCTCTTTTTCCAAAAATTCGTTCATATAGATGTTTATCTTACTCTTATTCCGTGAGCGTTATATAGTTGTTTGCCGTTGCTTATGTACAGTTGTCCGTTGAGCAGTATTTTGCATGAGTTAGTCGTTTGGTTGACAATCTGTTCTATACCTGTTACTCTGAGTATGACGAATTGTTTTCTGTTAGGTTGAGCCGCTTCGAACAGTTCGTTGCCGTATTGCAATGCAGTTACGGCGGCATATCCCGGAGCGAGGGTATGTATCTGGTTTTCTATGAGTTCTGCTTTACCTTCGTCAGTTATCTCGTATGTGATGGGTAGGGATGATGAGGCGGTGGCTTTGAGGGTGTAATAGTGTTCGGTGGCAAGCGTGTCGCGCATGTCGTTCCACGATATTGTCTGTCTGGCTTTTCTTACTTCAACATCGAGTGTTATGGTGCTATCACAGCCGTATCGTGTTGTTCGGTGTCGGGTGAAGGTATAAAATCCCGGAAGCAGGTTGGCATAGACGGTGTCAGAAAGAAGTACGGTATCGCCGTAAGTGATGGTCTGTGAGGCGTTGGTGTGGTACAGAGGGTGAACGATGACGGTCAGTGTCAGTATGGAATCGCCGCCTTTGTGGTTAGTGAGCTGAATATCGTAGTTGCCTGTTTGGTCGTATGTCTTGCCTTTATACTCAGCCGTTTGACCTTGACAGAGGTGGATAGTGTCGTTGCCGTAGGTTCGTGGCAGGACGGTCAGCATAAGCACTTCCACGCTGTCGCAACCGTATTGCGTCTTGAGCAGGTTGGCAGAGGTGAGGCGGTAGGTGCCGGCTTTGAGGTCGGATAAACGGTGGAAGTACCATTGTTTGGCAGTACCTTCATTGATAGTAAGACTGTATGTCACTTCCACCGGTTGATGTACAATCACTCGAAAAGTGACGATAGAGTCGCCGCCTAAATAGTTAGCACCTCTAAGTGTGATAGCGTTGCTGCTGTTGGTGTGATACCATCTGCCTGCCACTTCTATGCTGTCGCCTTGACAAATATGCAGGTTGTAGGTGGCATAGGTGGTTGGCCGTGCTAAGACGGTCAGTTGGTGGTGTATGACGCTATCGCAGCCATGAATAGTCAGCAGTGAGTCGTTCCATTGTTGTACACCGACGGTGTTGAAGGTGCGTTTTCTGCCTTTGTAGAGGTAGGTGTCACCTTTGTATATGGTATCTGTTTGTGTGAAGGAGTATCTTGTGGCGTTGAGTACAATGAGTGTGAGGTCGTTTTGTCCGCTTCGTCGGATAGTGTATGTGCCTGCGGTGTAGTTGCGTCCGTTGTATGTTGCCACGCCGCCTTCACATACATAGATAGTCTCAGTGTCTTGGGCTATGAGTGTAGTCCAGACTGACAGAGTGAAGGTTAAGATGGCAATGAGTCGCTTCATTTATGTTCGGTGCGGGTTACTGTTTGATACCGTCGCGTCGCAGCAGAGCATCGATAGTGGGTTCGCCGCCACGGAAACGGCGATAGAGAACCATCGGTTTTTCTGTGCCGCCACGCTCAAGGATATTAGTGCGAAAACTGTCGGCTGCTTGTTTATCGAAGATAGAGCCGCGTTGTTGTGCTGCTGATTGGAAGACGGAGAAAGCGTCGGCATCCAACAACTCCGACCATTTATAACTATAGTATCCTGCTGCATATCCGCCTGAGAAGATATGTGAGAAGGCATATTCCATCTGTGTTTGAGGAACGACGGGCATTACCGCCACTTGTTCCATTGCTTTGTTGCCGAAGTCGATGACGGCTTGTTGTGCTGTCTGACCTGCTTCAGCCTCAAACGGTGTGGTGAGTGTATGCCAAGCCATATCGAGATAGCCGAAGGACAGTTGTCGAACGCAACTATAGGCAGCGTGGTAGTTCGACGAGATGCGGATGCGGTCAATCAGTTCTTGTGAGAGTGGTTCACCTGTCAGGTAATGTTTGGCAAAAGTGTCGAGGAACTCTTTCTCGCCGAGGAAGTTCTCGTTGAACTGTGAGGGCAGTTCCACGAAGTCGCGTGGCACTGCTGTTCCGCTTTGAGCGGCATAGGTGCAGCGTGTGAGCATACCGTGCAGAGCATGACCGAATTCATGCAGGAAGGTCTCCACCTCATCGTAGGTTAGCAGTGCCGGTTTGAGCACATTGCCGATGGAATCGGTAACGGGCTTGGTGAAGTTCATCACGTTGACTATATGTGGGCGGTGGTCAACATCGTTGAGCCGGTATTGCGAACGAAAATCGTTCATCCATGCGCCGCCACGTTTGCCGTCACGCGGATGAAAATCAGCATAATAGACTGCAAGAAAATGACCGTCGGAATCATACACATCGTAGGCTGTCACTTCCGGATTATAGAGAGGTATATCTGTGTTGGCTTTGAAGGTGAGACCATACAGGCGTTGAGCCAAACCGAACACACCGGCTTTGACGTTTTCCAACTCAAAATAGGGGCGTAGGATATCGTCGGTCAGACTGTATTTCTCGTCTTTCAGTTGCTTGCTGTAGAAACTCCAGTCCCAGGGTTGCAGTTGGTCGGTCAGTCCTTTGCTTTGTGCAAACTCCTGCATCTCTTTCACCTCTTGTTGTGCGGCAGGCATATAGGCATCGCGCAGTTGATCCAGCAGGTTAAATACGTTCTCTTGTGTCTCGGCGCAAGTCTTATAGAGCGATTTCTCGGCGTAGTTGCGTTTGCCGAACAGTTGTGCGAGTTGGAGGCGTGTGTTGACTATGTCGATGATTACTTGTGTGTTATCGAACTCACCACCGATGCAGCGTGTGTTGGAAGCCATATAGACCTCGTGTCTGAGGTCGCGGTTACGGCAGTCTTGTAAGAGTGGCAGGGTGGTGGTGGGCTTGAGGTCGAGCAGCCAACCGTCCAACCCTTTCTTTTCTGCATTGGTACGAAGCATCGTTTTGGTGTCTTCGCTCAGTCCGTCAAGGTCGTGTTCGTCGGTTATGAGTTTAGTCCAAGCATTGGTGGCATTGAGCACGTTTTGTCCGAACTCGGTGGTGAGTTGGCTCAAGCGTGCTGTGAGAGTGCGATATTGCTCTTTCTCTTCTGTTGAGAGGTTGGCACCGTTGTTGGCAAAACCTTCATATATATCTTCGAGCAGTTTCATCTGCTCGCCGTTTAATGGCAGTTGTTCTCTTTGGTCATATACGGCTTTGATGCGGTTGAACAGTCCTTCGTTCAGAAGGATGGTTGATGAATAGTCGGAGAGCATCGGCACGACTTTCAGTTCGATGGCTTGTATGTCATCGTCGGTGTCGGTGTTGGAGATATTGAAGAAGCAGCCTTCCACCACTGTCAGCATCTCACCTGTACGCTCATAGGCTTCGATGGTGTTGGCAAAAGTGGGCTCTTCGGGATTATTGACGATAGCGTCTATCTCTTGAAGACCGCGCTTGATACCTTCTTCAAAAGCAGGCATATAATGCTCTGTCTTTATTTCATTGAAAGGGTAGGTGCCGTGTGGCGTCTCCCATTTCTCGTAGTTGAAAAACGGATTGGATGTTGATCTCATAACTTTAACGGTTGCGGTTATCGCTATTGCAATGACTATCAATAGCGCTGATGTTAGGAAGGTTGTGTGTTTCATATACAATGCAAATTAAGCGCACAAAGGTACGGCATTATAAGGATAAATCAAAAAGTTAGGCTGAATTTGCAGAAAAATATGGGTGTTTACCCCTACGAGCGGTCAGCGTATTATGCCACCTCCCACGAGGCAGTTGTCTTGGTACATGACCACGCTTTGTCCGGGTGCCACAGCCCATACCGGTTGTTCAAACACAACGATATTGCCTTCTATTCGTGCTTCACAGGCGTGGCTGCGGTAGCGTATCTGTGCCATAACGGGTCGGGTGGCATCGCCACGGAAGACGAAGTCGGCACGCAGAGGTACTTCGCGGCGATAGAGGTCGTCGTGCTTACCTATATAAACGCGATTGTGAACGGCATCGATACCCGTCACAAAAGCAGGATAACCTAAGGCTATACCCAGCCCTTTTCGCTGACCGATGGTGTAGTTGGCATAGCCTGAGTGGCGACCTACTATCTTGCCTTCGGCATCCACATAATCGCCCTCCGACAATCGTACGCCTTCCGACTGAAGGAAAGAGCGGTAGTCGTTGTCGGGAATGAAACAAATCTCTTGTGATTCGCTCTTTCGACTCAATTGCTCATAGCCGTGCTCGAGGGCTGACTGCCTCACCTCGGTCTTGGTCATCGAACCCAAAGGGAAGAGTGTGCGACGAAGATTATCCTCGGTCAGCATCCAAAGGAAATAGGTCTGATCTTTATGTGTATCAACGGCTTTGCGCAAATAGTAATGACCGTTTTTTTGTTCTATTTGTGCATAGTGACCGGTGGCTATGTATTGGCAGCCGTACTTATCGGCTTCTTCGAGCAGTACACCCCATTTGATATGCGAGTTGCATAGTACGCAAGGGTTGGGGGTACGACCTACGCTGTATTCGTCCACAAAATTGCGGATGACATTTTGGCGAAAGATGTCGCGAAAATCCACTATATGGTGTTCGAATCCTAACTTCTCCGCCAGATGTTTGGCTTCCATTATGCTTTCCACCGAGCAGCACCCTTTCTCTTTGGCGAGGCAGGACGGTTTGATGGAGTCGAAAGTGCGGAAGGTGACCCCTACCAACTCATATCCTTGTTCTAACAATAGCATAGCGGCGACACTGCTGTCAATGCCGCCGCTCATAGCCATTAAGACGCGTTTATCTGTCATTTGCTCCATTCCAACATCTTTTCTATAGGCTTAACCGCTTCTCTTGCAATGTCTGCGTCCACCGTCACCTCCGGCGACTCGTGAAGAAGGCAGTCGTAGAGTTTTTGCAAAGTGTTCTGACGCATATATTCGCACTCATTGCAAGAGCAACCTACACCTTCCGTCATCTCAGGCGGTACGGGAATAAACTGCACATCAGGACACACTTTTTGCATCTCGTGCAGTATGCCCGATTCGGTGGCGATGATAAACTGCTTATATTCAGGGTGTAAGCGCACATAGTTAAGTAGCGCTTGCGTCGAACCAATCACATCGCTCAAGTTAAGCAGCACCTGCTTACACTCGGGGTGTGCCAAGACCGGTGCCGTGGGATATCGTTTTTTCAACTCTATCAATGCCTCCACCGAGAAACGTGAATGGACGTGACAAGCACCGTTCCATAACTCCATCTCTCTACCCGTTTGTGAGTTGATATAGTTGCCGAGGTTGTGGTCCGGACCAAACAATATCTTTGCCTCTTTGGGTAAGCGATTGACTATCTTCAGTGCGTTGCTGCTGGTCACCACCACATCGGTTAAGGCTTTTACGGCGGCTGAGGTGTTGACGTAGGAAACGACCATATAGTCAGGGTGTTGCTCTTTCCATTGAGCGAGGTCGGCTGCCTGACAACTGTCTGCCAAGGAGCAACCGGCTGTAGGGTCGGGTATAAGCACTTTCTTAGTCGGACACAGGATCTTTGCCGTCTCCGCCATAAAATGTACGCCGCACATAACGATGATGTCGGCATCTGTCTTGGCTGCCTGTTGAGCCAATGCCAACGAGTCGCCTATAAAATCGGCTACATCCTGTATCTCTTTGCGCTGGTAGTAGTGCGCCATAATAATGGCGTTCTTCTCTCTACATAAGCGGCGTATATCGTCCTCAATCATAAGTCGTTAGTGCGAATAAGTCTGCCGGCATAACTGCAATCGTAGGTGCCGAACTTAGTGGTGATAAACATTGAGTCGAGAGTGATTCTTCCCTCTAATGCAGATACTTGATATCTGTCCACGGGAATCATGTTCTCTCCGTTTTTCATACACGGTATCAGTCCGTCGCCGAAGAAATTAAAAGGATTGCTTCTCTCGTCGTAACTGACTGAATCAACCACAATGGTCATTTGAGGCATACGTTCTGCGAATTGTGCATTATTCATCACTATCTGAACGGTGCTGTCAGTTGTCACCAGCACGTCCACCGACAAGTCTTCCTTCACATAGGGGTCAGTGTCAGATGGAATGATGACGATACCTACAGCCGTAAAATGTTTGGCTTCAAGCAGTTCTGTTTCTGTCAGCGACGCACCTTGTCCGTTTCCCCCATTCTCAGTGGGATCGTCTTTGCCCTTGCAAGAGGTCAGAGAAAACATAACGGTGAGACAGAAAGCGAAGAGAAAGGTCAGAAAAAGTGAACTCGTTTTTTTCATATCGTATGGAATAATTAAAATGTTATACCGAATTTTGCCACAAAGGTACGGCAATTTTTGGTAATATGACATTTTGTTAATGTTTTTCCTTGTTAAATATGTCAAAATTCACTATTATTAGTGATAAAAGAGTGCAAAAGTGGTATAAAATTTGGCTATTATGTAGGAAAATGCTTACCTTTGCGGCGTGGATAGACAAAAGTATGAAGGATTTGCTTGTTTCAGTCATAATGCCTGCATATAATGCTGCCAAATATATTGGTGAAAGCATCCGGTCGGTTATGCGACAGACCTACCCCGATTGGGAGTTGCTTGTGGTGGATGACTGTTCCACCGACGACACCTATGCCATCGCTCAATCCTTTGCCCGTGAGGATAGCCGCATTCGTGTTCTGCAAACGCCGGTCAACAGCCGCACAGCCGTTTGCCGAAACTTAGCAATGAAGTATGCGCAAGGGCAATACCTCGCTTTCCTTGACTCCGACGACCTGTGGCTGCCAACGAAACTGGAGACGCAATTGCAGTTTATGCAGGAGCATCATTATGCTTTCACTTTTACCGACTACACCATCATTCAAGCCGACGGCACGGAAACAGGTAAGCGTATCCGTGTGCCTGAATCGATAGGTTATCATCAGTATTTGCGCAACACTATCATCGGCTGTCTGACAGTTATGATTGATGTGTCGCAGACCGGTCGTTTTGAAGAGCCGCGTCTGTATTCGGCACAAGATATGGCAGGCTGGTTGCAGATAATGAAACGCGGTTTTCGCGCTTACGGACTCAATGAGGCTCTCTCTGTCTATCGACTGCACCGACATACCAATACACACAATAAGTTCAAAGCGGCAATGCGTATATGGCGAGTCTATTCGCTGGAAGAACTGAACTTCTTTTATGCCTTCTTCTGCTGGATAGGCTACGCTTTCAATGCCGTAAAAAAACGCTTGTAAAAAACGACGATGAATATAGAGTACATATTGCTTTTTGCTCTTGCAGCCTTTTGCATAACGTGGTTTGTGTACCCTTTGACCATCCGCTTGGCTAAAAGATACAATATCGTTGACGAACCTGATGCTCGCAAGTTGCAGAAAGAACCTATACCCGTTCTTGGAGGTGCGGCTGTGGCTGTTGGCATTTTTGTGCCGCTTACCTTTGCAGCCGTCTATTTCCACCAACCCAAACTGTGGTACGAGATAGCAGTGATGCTATGTATGCTCATTATCGGCATAACCGACGATATAAGAGGACTATCAGCATGGTTCCGATTCGTCATTGAGATGTTCATCGTCTGGTTCTTGCTTTGGCGTACACATATCCTCATCGACAACTTCCACGGTTTATGGGAGATGAAGCAACTCACCGTCTATTCCTCTTTACCTCTGTCGCTTATCGCCGGTGTGGGCGTGATCAATGCCATCAACCTTATCGACGGTGTTGACGGCTATTCGTCAGGCTACGGAATAATGGCTAATACTCTGTTTGCCATTGCATTCTACACTTTTTCAGAAAGTACGTATGCCCTTTTTTCAGCAGTTGCTGCTGCTGCACTGCTGCCCTTCTTCCTGCATAATGTGTTCGGCAAAACCAGTAAGATGTACATAGGTGACGGCGGTTCGCTACTCATCGGTATTGTGATGGTCTGCAATATCTTCGCTCTGCTGTCCAACACCTCGCTCATAGGCAAACAGATGCACGAGGTGGGATTAGGAGCCGTCGCTTTCTCTCTTGCCGTACTCTGTATCCCCGTCTTCGACACTCTGCGTGTCATGTTTGCTCGTATATTGTCGGGCGGATCACCTTTTATGCCCGACAAGACGCACCTGCACCACCTGTTCATCGATATGGGGTTCTCGCATGTAGGCACATCGCTTACTATCATCCTTCTCAATGCCTCTGTCGTTTTGTTATGGGCTATTGGTTATAAGCTCGGCGCCAGCATAGATATGCAGTTCTATATCGTTGTGTTAGCCGGTATAGTGGACACCTTCGGTCTTTATTACGGTATGCGTTGGTGCGAGAAAAACAACCATCCGCTTTGGCACCGGATGCAACGTATAGGTAAATGGACACATTTTGAGCATAAAGGGGCTTGGCTCACTATTCAGAAGTGGATAGACAAGGTGTGAAAAAGAGGTAAAGATGCGCCTAATCAATTTTTTTTGCGGAAAAATTTGTCCATATCTGAAAAACTCCCTACCTTTGCAGCCGATATATGGTGCAATAGTATCTGTATTAGGTAGAAAACATTAGCAAGAGTAAAGTTGTAAACAAGCAGCGAGAATATATATATAATAATGAAAAACAAGTCGTTAGCCATATTTTTATTTGCGCTTTTTGCTTCTGTGGCGGTTTTTGCTCAGACCTCTAATCCTTACAATCAAGGAATGATGAGTACTTCGTCGCCTATGATGCAGACGGGTAGTCCTTATTCTTCTCATATCTCGCCTGTGGGTGCAAGTTCGCCTTACGAGACGATGAATGGTCCCTCTAATCGCCGTAATTCGTTTATTACTCCCGGAGAAGCGAACCAGTCAGATGAATCGCCGGTAGGTGAACCTTATGTATTAGTGCTCTTCGCCGCGGTGGCTGCGGGTGCTGTCTATATAAAAAGGCAAAAGGCAGCGAAGGAATAAAAGTTCGTCTTTTTACACCCTATATATTATAGGAGATACACATATATAACAAAAAGAAGACCGCCAATGCGGTCTTTCTTTTTTGTTCTATGTGAGGATTATTCAGGCAGGTCGATATTGATTGTCTCGGTGTAGGTTACACCTGCGTGGTCGATGGCTTCCACTTTGATTTCATGTTTGCCTTTGAGTTGCGGAGTGGCGAAGAAATGGTTATTGCGGAAAGGGATGTAGTCGTCCCATACGCGTGCGCCGTTGACATACTCGCAATAGTCGGGGTCGAAAGAGAAGAACTGCTCCATATCACCCATCAGTTGTCCGTCTTGATACCACCGTACGCGCCAACCCTCATCCCAGTTCCATATCTTTGCCACCACAGAGTGAGGCTTATCCATCACCCTGCCTACTTGGTAGAGGCGGAACTGGTACTCCTTAGGGTGACCGGTGGCTTTGAAATACCATTTAGGATATTCTCTTCCTTTGCCTTCAAACACTTGGTAGCCGCAGGGTGTGCCGTCGCTTGCGTAGTCGTTGGTCCACCAGTTGCCGCATAGTGCACCGATGTTATGTTCCATAATGCCGCCACCGATGTCGAAGTTGTTGTTGTGGTGCATGTGACCGGTCAGAATGACACCTTCAAACTTATTGTCAAGCATATCTTTGAGGTGTTGTCCGCCGCCTATCAGTCCCGACTCGGAGGAGAACTTAAGCGGGCAGTGCATACATATATATATACGGTTGCCCATATTGATTGCGCTATTGAGCAGTTGTTCGAGCCAATGCATCTGGTCGGGCATCTGGTCGAGAGTCACGCGATAATGTTTGTTGCCCGTATAGTGCATATTGCTCAGTACCACGTAGTAAGCGTCGCTGAGTTGGAAAGCGTAATAGACCGGACCGAAGGATCGTTTGTATTGTGCTTCGTAGTCGGTGGTGTCGGTCACGGGAGCGAACTTATCATAGTCGTGATTGCCGATGACGGGATAGACGGGGAAAGGCAGTTGTTGAGCGAACGGTTTGTAGTAGGTCTCGTTATGACTATATACATCCCACGAGATGTCGCCCAGCACTATACCTGCCAGTTGCACATCGGTATATGCTTTGGCTGTCTCTTGTATGTCTTTGAGAGTGGCACCCATCAGTTTGTCGGCATCTTCGGCGGTGTCTATCTGCGGGTCTGCCATCGTGATCATAGTATATCTGTCGGGGTCACCTGTCATATGTTGTAAGGCAAAAGCGTAGGTGTCTTTTTGTGGGTCAAGACGTTGGAAGAACTGCGGCACACCTGACGTGTAGTCGGCAACATAGCCTTTGGGTGTTACTATATAGACGAACTCGGCTTTGTCGTTCAACTCTATACTGTATGCACCGGTGTGGTCGGTCTGCACGAAAGAGAAACCGTCGGTAACGAGTACACCGCCAAGAGGCTTATCTTCTCCTTTCACTGTACCTCTGACAGTGCGAGCATAACTATGGGCGGTAAACAACAGAACCGCTGCCAACATAAAAGATACACGAGTCTTCATAATATATAAGGTATAAGTTAATAAACTCTCAAATTAAAACTTAAAAACTCTCCAACTTCTCTCAACTCTCAACTAACCCCTACGGTCTTGTCTGTCCTTCTCCTTCAATGATCCATTTGTAGGTGGTCATCTCTTCCAGTCCCATTGGTCCTCTGGGTCCGAGTTTTTGTGTGCTGATGCCTATCTCTGCTCCTAATCCGAACTGTGCTCCGTCGGTGAAACTGGTAGGTACGTTCCAATAGACGCAGGCGGCATCCACCTCGTTCTGGAAACGTCGTGCAGCGGCTTCATCTTCGGTCACAATGCTCTCCGAGTGACCGCTACCATACTCACGTATATGTTCCAAAGCCTCGTCCAGCGAACTCACAATACGGATGGAGAGGTCCATCGACATCCACTCTGTGCCGAAGTTGTCGTCGTGGAAGGTCACTTTGCCTTGCATCGGTTCGAGCAGTTGCGGCAGGTCTTGTTGGCGGTCTTGGTGTACGAGCAGACAGTCGAGGGCGTTGCATACGCTCACGCGCCGCATCTTGGCGTTGGCGATGATAGCCCTGCCTTTGTTGATGTCACCGGCTTTGTCGAAATAGATATGTACCACTCCTGCACCGGTCTCGATGACGGGTACGTGGGCATGCTCACGCACGAAGTCGATGAGACGGCGACTGCCACGAGGGATGCACACATCCACATAACCCACGGCATTAAGCATAGCGTCTGTAGCCTCATGAGTGGAAGGCAGAAGGACGATGGCGTTCTCATCTATACCCGCTTCTCGGAGCACCTGACGTATCAATGCCACAGCGTAACGGTTGCTGTCTTCAGCATCCTTGCCTCCTTTGAGTACGCAGGCGTTGCCGCTCTTGAAGCACAGGGCGAACACGTCGAAAGTGACATTGGGTCGCGCCTCATACACCACACCTATAACACCAAAAGGAACACTCACACGGTGCAGACGAACGCCGTTGGGCATAGTGTAGTGCTTGCTCGTTATGCCCAAAGGTGAGGGTAGGGAGGCGACATGGCGCATATCCGAAGCAATACCGCTGATGCGCTGCTCGGTCAGTTGCAGACGGTCGTACAGAGGGTTAGAACGGTCCATACGACTAAGGTCGGAAGCGTTGGCTTCCAATAGTTGCGGAGCATATTGCAGCAAACGGTCTGCCACCGTCAGCAGAACGGCGTTGCGAGTATCCTCACTGAGCCTCACCAATCCGCGAGAGGCTCTCTTTACTTGCTCAAAATAGGTCTTCATACGGCAAAAGCTGTGTGGGGGGTAGTGTCAGGCGACTGAATAAGGTCAAGAAGGATGTTCTCACGTTTGCCGTTGGCGATGATGACGGTGATACCTCTCTTTGCCACCTCGCGAGCAGTGTGGTACTTGGATTGCATACCGCCTCTGCCGGCACTCGACTTCGACTCGGAGATAAACCTGTTCAGATCATCGTCCGGACTCACTCGCGTTATCAGTTGTGAAGCAGCATCTTGCGGATTACCCGTATAGATACCGTCCACATTGCTGAGCAAGATCAGTTTTTCGGCACTCATCATCTGTGATACCAGTCCCGACAACTCGTCGTTATCGGTGAACATTAAGCCGGTAACACTCACCGTATCGTTCTCATTAACAATAGGTATGACGCTGTTCTCAAGCATCAACTCCATACATGCACGTAGGTTGTTGTATTGCTCCTCTTGCTCGAAGTCGCGCTTCATGGTCAGCACCTGACCAACCGACATATTATATTCGCCGAAGAGTTGTGAATAGAGGTTCATGAGTTTGACCTGACCGACAGCACTATATAATTGTCGTTGTTCCACTTTCTCCAACTCGTGTTCCACGCGCAACTCTTTTCTGCCGCATGCCACGGCACCGCTCGACACTAAGATCACCTCGTGACCGTGATGGCGCAACCACGCTATCTGATCCACTAACGAGGACATACGTGTTATGTCTATTTTGCCTGTGGAGGTCATCAGCACGTTCGACCCCACTTTTACTACTATCCTTTTCATCTTTATTCCAAATTCCAAATTCCTAACTCCAAATTCCAAATTCCTAACTGCTAATTCCTAATTCCTCATCCCTGCTTTCAGTGCTCTTATCACTGCGGCATTAAACCCTGCCATATCCATCTCGTTCAGTCCTTTGATGGTGACGCCACCCGGTGTTGTCACTTTGTCGATGGCTGCTTCGGGGTGCAAGCCCGACTCGCGCAGCAGAGCCACCGCGCCTGCCATCGTCTGCTCGGCTATGTGTTGTGCCTGCTGCGGATAGAAACCCATCTCCACGCCGGCAAGCGACATAGCACGCACCATTCGCATAACATACGCTATACCGCATGATGCCATCATCATACCGGCTGCCACCTGCTGCTCCTGTACCTCTAATACCTCTCCGCATAGACCGTAAAGAGAAACGACGGTGCTACATTGAGCATCGCTCACACCTGCACCACGAGCTACAAAAGACATGCTCGCACCATATTGAGCCGCTATATTGGGAATGACGTAGAAGAAATGACCGCGCCTGCCAAAAGCCTGCTCAAGGTCGCCGGTGGTGAAGTTGGCGGCATCCGACACTATGAGTTTGGTGTTGGTATCAACCACATCTCGTATCTCTGCTATCACCGTCGGCATCAGCCACGGCTTAACCACCAACACCAATACCTCCGCTTCACTCGCAGCCAAACGGTTGTCGGTGGTGATACGTAACTGACCCTGCTCCAAGGCTTGAGGATAAGCCTCTGCGAATGAGCGTAACAGACCCTCGTTCTTGTCGGCAATGGTGAGACTGACCTCGCCCGATTGAAGCCAACCGTGAGCCAAAGCACCACCCATATTGCCCGCACCTATAAGTGTTACTCGCATATTTAACAACAATATTTGATTTTTCTTGATCTTGATGATTTGTGCTAATGTAGTCCTTTTCCCGACTAATACAAAATCGCGCAAAGGTACGAACATTCCCTTATTTATGCAAAAAAGTGCGCAACAATTTGCGCAAACAATAAAAACATTATACCTTTGCAAGCGGAAAAAACCAAAAATCATTTTGTTGTGGTAAAAAACGTAATGTTATGCTTATGACATAGACTGATATACACGCTGTTAGACATACATAATTAAAGCATTTTGCTTTATTTGGAACATTCTCAATCTTCCACAAATTGACACCTTGTTTCCGAATACAGTAATGCGTTCACTGTATATGTGAACTTCTTTCTGTATTATTGAACAAGGTGGGAGTGGAAGCCCGAGAATGTCAATAATAAACCAGAAAAAAGTTCGCATATTTTTTTGTTTAACCCTATAAATAATTGGCTATGAAAAAGGTAGTTACTATTTTATGCCTGTTTGTACTTGGGATAAGTTCAACAGTTCTCGCTGATCCATATCCGATTTATCAGAACATCAGTTATTGTAAATTGCGTTATTGCGATTCACAAGGTACTTCCACGCAATTTAATATCTCACTCTTTGATAGTAGCAATAACTCCAAGTTATTTGTACACGCTGTAAATATAGGTTCTAAATCGCGGATAGAAGGTATGCATAGGGTTGCATTGTACAGCACCAGCAAATACGATTACACAACATATTTTTATGATAAGGATAATGATGAATATGCAAATCCTTCCGGCTATGTAGAGTTTCATTTCTCTGGTAATTTTAGTGGAAGTGACCCTATTTATAGAGTGCATTTTTATCTGCAGGGATATTATAATGGAACAGCCTATGTTTGCGATTTCGACAAAGAGATTCCTGTTAGGATGACAAATTATAGCGATTCAAGATGGGAAATCAATAACGAGATTATAGAGGTAAATATTCCCGGTTGCAATAGCCACGTATCTGCTGATGCAGAAGGATATTTTAATTATATCGGACAAAGTGAGAGTCGTCTGTTCCGTATGGAATCAATGAGTGTTGATGGTGACGAAGGTCGCTTTTTGGGTTGGGGCAGACAAATAGATAATAATTATACGTGGAGTCAGAAATTACCAAGTGGCTCACAAGACGCACCGGGTGATGCATCCTGCGATGTAGATAAATATAATGGATTTTATTTCTTTGACGGATATTTCAATTATAATAATGCCTGCTTCCATGTTACAATGCAATACCCTAATTATCAGGCAGAAAATAATACCTATACACAAACATTTGATTGGGAAAATGTATCATTAACAAGGAGAGCAGACTTTGCAACTTCCGGTGTTGTTACACTTACTGCTACGAATGCAGGCAATAAAAAAGTTGTTCTTGATTTTGTAGTTGATATCGAAGCCGTGGGTACAACCGGTGATATAGTTATACCGGCAGGAGATTACACAGTAAGCACAACGGAAGAGGAGGGAACAGTAATTGCTTCAGGTGGCATAAATTACGACTTAACGGTTAAAAACTCGTATGCAGGAACAACAACTGCCTTAACTTCTTCTAATTATTCAACAAATCCGTTATGGTGTTTCCGCACCGGTACTATTAGTGTTGAAGAAGGAATGGCAAATATAATTGTTTCTGCCAACCAAGACTATCGAAATGCTCCTGTCAATATAACTATCAATGGTCCTGTCACACCTATTGTCAACCACACCATCACCATCATTCCCCCCACCAACGGCACAATAACCGTTTTGGATGAAGATGAAAATGAAATTTCAAGCGGTGATGAGGTTTCAGAAGACACCCCCCTGACTATAACTGCCACACCTAATACCTTCTATGAGTTTGTGCGCTGGTCAGACGACAACACCGACAACCCACGCACAGTGACTATGAACAGTGATGTAACCCTCACTGCCCAATTCGCCGTAGCGACTAATATCGAACTGAATGATAATGA
>JAFSTB010000026.1 GCA_017450685.1 Paludibacteraceae bacterium | reverse complement strand
CGTTTTGCTTGCCCTTTTTCACTACCGAAAAAGAACAACATTTTATGCATTTTTTTGCCATAATACAATAAATTACTCTCAAATGTAGTATTTATCGGGCGTACAGCAAAATTTAGGTACTAAAAATGTCATATAAACCCGCATATGCAAATTTTTGACCGGAAATCGTTCGAGAATGTGGATTTTGTGGGGAAATAGGCAGAATAGGATGCTATTGGGCGGCGGTTTTCGCGCTCACGGAATGAGCGCGCACAGGACACCGCAGGGGGTACAAAGAAAAGCCTAAGGCTATAGCAAGGGTATACGATTAGCGCGTAACAAACGGGTAAATTGAGCGGTGTGAATGAGAAGAAGAATGGAAAATAGAAGAGGACATATTTTTATCCCCCTTTTAGAGCGAAGCGACCAAGAAAAATTTTGAGCGTTAGCGAATAAGGAAACTCTCTTTGGGGATACTCATTTGAGCGTGGCAGTAGTCGCACAAAAAAGAGACGGAATCAATATGAGACCGTCTCTTCCTTTGCTTACCAAAACAAGAAGAATTATTCCTGCATCTCGTCGGAAGCGGCTTGCTACGATTAACAAACTACGTTCGTTAAGGGGTAGCCGCACTTCCTCCTCTCCCCACAAATTAAAATTTGCGGGGACCCCATGAACGATTATTCGTTCATAAGTAATTGCATTACCACTTTAGCGGAGTAGGCAACCGGGGTGCCGGGGCCGAAGATGGCGGCTACACCTGCCTTATAGAGGAAGTCATAGTCCTGCGCGGGGATGACACCACCGGCAGTAACGAGGATGTCGGGACGACCAAGTTTCTTGAGTTCCTCGATAACCTGCGGAATCAAGGTCTTATGACCGGCAGCGAGCGACGATACGCCGAGAGCGTGTACATCGTTCTCCACTGCTTGTTTGGCAGCCTCTTCGGGTGTTTGGAACAAAGGTCCCATATCCACGTCGAAGCCGCAGTCGGCATAACCGGTGGCTACCACTTTGGCACCGCGGTCGTGACCGTCCTGGCCCATCTTGGCAATCATAATACGGGGTTGACGACCCTCTTTCTTGGCAAACTCTGCCGTGAGGCGTTTGGCTTCTTCGAAGTCGCTATCGCCTTTTGTTCCTGCTGCGTACACTCCTGAAATAGTTCTAATAGTTGCTTTATAACGTCCTACGACTTTCTCGCAGGCATCACTTATCTCACCAAGCGAAGCACGCAGACCTGCGGCTTTCACTGCCAAGGCGAGCAGGTTGGCAGAGCATTTCTTGCCGTCTGCCCATTCCTGAACCACCTTCGTAATCTCTGCCAAAGCTTCTTGCACGGCTTTCTCGTCGCGATTAGCACGGAGCTGTTTGAGGCGTTCCACTTGCTCTGTACGAACGGCGGTGTTATCAATCTCAAGAATATCGATCGGGTCTTCGTGGTCGAGACGGTACTCGTTAACACCGATGATCTTCTGTGTGCCGGAGTCGATACGCGCTTGTGTGCGTGCAGCGGCTTCTTCAATACGCATCTTAGGTACGCCGGTCTCGATAGCGGCAGCCATACCACCCAGTTTCTCAATCTCTTGAATGAGTGCCCAAGCCTTGTCGGCTATCTGTTTGGTGAGGCTCTCTACATAATAAGAACCTGCCCAAGGGTCGATCTCCTTACATACTTTTGTTTCTTCCTGTATGTAAATCTGTGTGTTACGTGCAATACGTGCAGAGAAATCGGTAGGCAGTGCGATAGCCTCATCAAGAGCGTTGGTGTGGAGCGACTGTGTATGACCGAGAGCGGCACCCATAGCCTCAATGCAGGTACGACCAACGTTGTTGAACGGGTCTTGCTCGGTGAGCGACCAACCTGAGGTCTGACAGTGGGTACGCAGAGCCATGGATTTGGGGTTCTTGGCACCAAACGACTTAACGATCTTAGCCCAGAGCATACGTCCGGCACGCATCTTGGCAATCTCCATAAAGTGGTTCATACCGATAGCCCAGAAGAAACTGAGACGCGGTGCGAAAGTGTCCACCGACATACCGGCATTGACACCTGCACGGAGGTATTCCATACCGTCGGCAAGAGTGTAAGCCAACTCAATATCGGCGGTGGCTCCTGCTTCTTGCATGTGGTAACCGGAGATGGAGATGGAGTTGAACTTAGGCATGTTCTGCGAGGTGTATTCGAAGATGTCGGCGATGATCTTCATAGAGAACTTAGGCGGATAGATATAGGTGTTACGCACCATGAACTCTTTGAGGATATCGTTCTGGATAGTACCTGCCATCTCTTCGAGTTTGGCACCTTGCTCCAAACCGGCATTGATATAGAAGGCGAGGATAGGCAGCACGGCACCGTTCATAGTCATGGAGACGGACATCTTGTTCAAGGGGATGCCGGCGAAGAGCACTTTCATATCCTCGAGTGAGCAGATACTAACACCTGCTTTACCTACGTCACCTACAACGCGCATGTTATCGGCATTGTAACCACGGTGTGTTGGAAGGTCGAACGCCACGGACAGACCCTTCTGACCTGAAGCGAGGTTACGGCGATAGAAAGCGTTAGACTCGGCGGCGGTGGAGAAACCGGCATACTGACGGATAGTCCAGGGACGGAGGGGGTACATAGCACTGTACGGACCACGGAGGAAGGGTGGGATACCTGAAGCGTAGTTCAGATGCTCCATACCTTGCAGGTCGTCTTTGGTATAAACGGGCTTGACGTCGATGAGTTCGGGCGTCTGCCAGTGGCTTTCGTTGGCTCCTTCAACTTTCGAAGCAGCTACGTTTTTGATATCTATTTGCTTGAAATCAGGTTTCATATTTTTATCTGATTTTTAATGATTATTAACAGTATAACTTATGCGATTTATTTCTGTTTGCAAATTGGCAAGGAAACGACCGGCATGTGCGCCATCCATCTGTGTGTGGTGAAACTGGAAAGATATGGGCAGAGTGTATCTGAACCAATGTCTCCGGTAGCGTCCCCAGATGATGAACGGGTTGTTGTATATGCCGCTGTTCATTCCTACTGCGCCATCCAACTCCGTATCCAAGACAGCCGAAGTGCCAATAACCATGCTGCCAGCTGACAAATCACGGTCTTGGCAGGTTTGTGCCACCTCGGAAGTATAATGGAGATACTGCCTGTTGAACTCGTCCAATTGTCCGGTATAAAGGATGTCGCAGGAGTTTAACCCGCCATTTCTGTTGCAAACTATGGTGTTCACTGCAAGGTTATCGTATTGCACCAACTTACTATCAACAGGAAGCATGTAAAATTCCTTGACGGATGATGCAGCACGACCTATACAGTAGTCTAACAGCATATTAAACTTCAACCCTTTTCTGCGACTGATGCGTACAAGAGGCGTCACATCCAAGGTCTTGAAAAAAGTGACCATTGGATTGGGAGCCTGCATCCATAGTCCGAATGCCTGCGCACGAGCCGTTTCTATAGGGTTGACTTCTCGCATTATTCTAACAATTCTGTTTTTTCACTAATTTTACTTGTTCACTAATTTAACGAATTGAACTAATTTTTTTCGTTCACTAATTTAACGAATTGAACTAATTTTTCGTTCACTAATTTAACGAATTGAACTAATTATTTTTATTATTTGACCAATAGTCAGGACGGATGATTCGTTTGTAATTTAAAGATATTTCACCAAAGTTAATAAGTAATCCGAGTTGCATCTCGCTTGCTCTCAAATAGGACAGAACTTGTGAATAATGCTCATCGATAATCTCATTAACGGCTTTCAGTTCAACTATTATCTTATCATAACAAATAAAATCAGGTCTGAAATCTGTACGCAAATGTTCCCCTTAATAATATACGGAAAGAGAACACTCTCTAAAGAATTGTATGCCACGCAATTTTAATTCTTTTTCAAATGCTTCTTGATACACTGTTTCTTTGAAACCACAACCAAGAACATTATGAACTTCCATCGCAGCACCAATTATTTCGAAACACTCTTTCTTATATATCAAGGGTTGCTGTTCCATATTGACCTCAATAAAATAATTCGTTTAATCTTAATCCTTTTGTTCACTAATTAAACAAATTTAACTAATTTTTTGTTCACTAATTAAACAAATTTAACTAATTATTTTCGCTCTATATAATTCGCTTAATTAGGTAAATTCGTGGACTATAAATTTAATTCGCTTAATCTTAATTCGTTTGTTCACTAATTAAACAAATTTAACTAATTTTTCGTTCACTAATTTAACGAATTGAACTAATTTTTTCGCTCTATATAATTCGTTTAATCAGGTAAATTCGTGAACTATAAATTTAATTCGCTTAATTAGGTAAATTCGTGAACTATAAAAATTTGTGAACAACTATTTTAGGAGCTTTTGGTTAAACGATTTCAGTGTTTCGAGTACATTCACGCGGACGTGGATGAAGTTCTGGATGCCGAGTTTTTGGAGGTCTTCCATGCAAGCGGGAGCACCTGCCACAATGAACATCTCTTTGGCATCTTTCAACTCTTTCCAAGCCTCGGGAGCATAGGTGGCATACTCATCGTCGCTTGAGCAAAGAACGATGATGTCGGCTTTGGCTTTGCGTGCGGCTTTGATACCTTCTTTGACGGTCTTGAAACCGTTGTTGTCGATGACCTTATATCCAGCGCACGCGAGGAAGTTGCAACTGAACTGTGCACGTGCGATACGCATAGCGAGGTTACCGATGGTGAGCATAAAGGCAACGGGCTGGTGCTTACTGCCTTCTGTCTCAAGGCGCAGTTGCTCAAACTCTTCGGCGGCACGAGCTACAGGCAGGGTCTTAACGGGAGTGTTCTCACAAGCCTCACCGCAACCGCACGATGTGGTGTTCTTCTTGTCTTTGCACGTGCAGATACTACTGCAAGCACCGGCGTTGGCTTTGATTTTCTTGGCTGCCGTTTCGGTGAAGTTCGGGAACTGGTTAGAGCCGAGCAGTACCTCTTTACGTTTAGCCACGTCTGAGAGGCGTGCTTTGAGGTTGGCGGCTACGGCTTCTTGCACTTTGCCTTGCTTAATCATTTCGAACATACCGCCTTGTTCTTGTATGGCGAGGAACTGTTTCCACGCTTCAGCGGCGATGCTATTAGTCAGGTTCTCAAGATAATAAGAACCGGCAGCGGGGTCAACGACCTTGTCGAAGTGTGCTTCTTCTTTGAGCAGCAACTGTTGGTTGCGTGCTATACGCTCGGCGAAGTCGGTCGGACGCTCGAAGGTGATGTCGAAAGGAGTGACGGTTATCTCGTCCACGCCAGCAAGGGCAGCCGACATCGTCTCGGTCTGTGTACGCAGGAGGTTAACGTAAGCGTCGAAGATGGTCATATTGAAGCGTGAGGTCTCTGCGCTGACGTTCATCTTCGCAGCCTCTTTGAGGGCGGCGGTGAAAGCCGGTGCTTTGTAAGCCTCTACTATCTTTGCCCAGAGCATACGTCCGGCGCGGAACTTGGCAATCTCCATAAAGTAGTTGCCGCCGATACCCATATTAAAGCGAATATTGCGTGCAGCCTCATAGTTGGCAACACCTGCATCGGTGAGCATCGTCATATACTCAGCACCCCAAGCGAGAGCGTAAGCCAGTTCTTGTGCGCAATAAGCACCTGAGTTGTTGATAATAACGGAGTTGACACCTACCACTCGGTAGTTGACCAATCGTTTGGAAGCCTTGACGGCAGCCACCAGTTTTTCTGTTACCTGTTCGCGTGAGAGGTCTTTGCCTTTGATGAGCATCTGCTTCATCGGGTCCACGTTGATAGAGCCGTAGAGTTGCTTGAAGTCGTAGCCTTGGCGACCGTAGTAGCGAACCAGGATGCTTGCCAGTTCGGCGGCATGACAGGGGCAGATGGTGAAGTTAAGCACCACGGCGCGAGCGTCGATGTCCTGGAGCAGGTTCTTGATAAAGCGATAGTTCAACTTCTCTTTGTTCAAGCAGAACCCGAGAGAGGTGATACCTTTGTTAAGCACTTCGAGGGCTTTCTTGTTGGCTTTGCGAGCGTTGTCGCAAGCGCAGATGTTCTGACGGATAGCCCATTCGTTGTTGTCTTCTTTCGTTCCGCGTACATACGGGAATTGTCCGGGTGCGGAAACGGTGGTTTTCAGACCTTTAAGGTCTTCTTGACGATAGAAAGGCTGTACATTGAAGCCTTCCGGGGTGCGCCAGACAAGTTTCTTGTCGAAGTCAGCACCTTTCAAATCCGTGACGATTTTCTCTTTCCATTCCTTGGTGGAGATGGCGGGGAAATCAGCCAACAAATTCAATTTTTCTTCTGCCATAATTTTGAAAAATTAGTTATGTTGTTATTTGATTATTTGTCCGTTAGAGTTGTATAGGTGTTCACCTATCCGGATAAACAAGTGTCCGTTAATCAGGAACTTCTGATATTGTTGTGTTGATATTGCTTGTTCCTCAATGTCGGTAGTGGACGAGCATTGGGTTATGAAGTAGGAGTACTGATAGTCAGTGGCTTGTTCTTGGCTTGTGACTGTGATGGCGGCGATAGCGCGGAACTTGCTTGTGCCGCCGATGGTGAAGATTACTTTGTTGCTTAGTCCTGTCCAAGTGTCAGTGGAGAAAGCTCCGACGTTGGCAGTTATCTCATTGGTATGGTCTTTACCCACGGTGCTGAACTCGAACTGTATCTCCTGCAGGTTGTTGCCTGTCACTATTATCTGTGAGCCGCCATAGGCGCGAACGCCGAGGCTGGTGTCGTAGTATTTAGCGGCGGTGGAGGCGTTGGCTTTGTCGAAGGAGATGGTGGCATTAGCCAATTGTGCGGTGGTAGCATCGGCGTTGGATGTGTAGTGGTCGGCGAAGGTATAGGTGTCGCTTATCGGTGCTGAACCTTCAATCTCTTCTATGTGTGCGAAGACGGCATAGAAGGTGGTGGCATTGTTTATAACCGGTGCATCTTCTGCTGCTGAGAAGAGGTCAGCGGGTATGTCATTGGTAGAGGATGAGATAGGAGTGGCAGTCCATCCTGCAAACTGTTCGCTTGTTTCGGAGCAGGAGGCGGGTGGGGTAGGCAGAGCGGTAGGTGTAGCACCTAAAGCCACTTCGGTGTCAGGTTCGCCTTCTGTATATTCTTGTCCGTTGACTAACCATTGAATGGTGCAGGCTTGTTGACATGTACCTTTGAGAGTTATGACAACGTCATCAGCACTGGTGGATGAGAGTGTGAGAGTGGCTGTATGACTGCCTTCCGACAACGGTGAGTAAGTTACTGTAACTAAGTTATTACCATTAGCGTTTGCTGCTGTTATGCTTTTAGGCGACACGGAGAAGTATTGTGCGTTTGTGCCGCTGATGGTAAGCAGAATATTGTTTGTCAGTTGTGAGCCGCTGAAAGTCAGGTTCTGGTTTCTTGAGTTGCCGTTGAGCAGTGAACCGAAACTGAGTTGAGAGGTAGAGGTTATTATTTGCGGAGTGAGCGAGGTGAGTGAACCGTCGCTGACACCGGGAGTGAAACGTTCGTCAGACGAAGAGATGACATCGGTGGTCATATTGACGGATGCGTTTTGCTTTGTACCCCAAATATATTCAGCCAGATACGGGTAGTCGATGAATGGATTACGGTTGTGTTGAATGCCATAGACGGCGTTATTACGGTCAATCTCTTTTTGTGAGACGGGGTCTTGTCTATGCCATTTCATAAAGAGGTTGATGGCGTATGTGGTCAGTCCTGACTGTCCGCCGCTATAGGTGAAGACGGCTTCCGCGCCTGTTGATTGTGTGAAGTTGGTGGTAGTGTAGCGTGTTACCATATAGAGGTAGTTGCGTGCAAAGTCACCTTTGTACTCATCGTCGGGTTCGAATACGGTGCCGCTGTATCCGCTAAACGAACTACTGCCTATATGTCCTAACGAATGGCTATCGTTGGCTATATAAGCAGTAGAGGAAGTCTCACCGTAGGGCATATTGCCACGGAAGTTATTTACTCGTGCGTCGGTAGGAATGACGTGGAAGAGGTCGGAGTACATAGGTGTACCTTTTTTGAACCACGATGATGGCACCGAATGTTCTTTGTTCCAACCTTGACACACGGCTGTCTGTGAACTTCTGGCATCATCGATAGTGAACGAGCAGGTGGAGTACATATCGATGATATGTCCTGTAGCGTCGCAATCTGTCAGGGCGTAGTAGTCGCCCAAGGCGCTGTAAGAGATGGATGTGTGACCGTCGATTATCTCGTGTAAGGCTTGGCGGAGTGCTTCACCTTTTTTGCCATTGGCAGAATTGTAGTAACCTGTTGGAATAGTGGCAAATGCGAACAATGCAAAGCATAAGGAAATGCTTAAAAGAAAGATTTTTTTGTTCATAAGAAAGGTCTATTCACGTGAAAACGCGGCAAAGATACTGCTTTTCTTATGATTGAGCAAATTTGTGCTCACTTTTCTCCCATCAGTTCCACCAAACGATTCCAACGCAAGATAGCGTCGTGACCATACCGCCAAATCTTTTCTCTTACTTTGGCAGGTGAATATTCTTCATTGAGGTGTGTTTTGGAGTAGAACTTATCGGCGTAGCAAATGATCTTCTCTTCGAGTGATTCGGGGCAGTAGTTTCGGTTAGGCAGAGGCAGTTCTTCTCGGATGACCTGTTCCATAGTTATGCCTGTACCGGTGTGTCTTTCAGCCACTAAAGCATGTTTAGGCAGTCCTTCTCGGCGCAATAGTTCAGCACCTAAATATCCATGTTCTATATATCGGTGTGTGCCGTGGCAATGAATGAGTGCGGCATCGCAATAGAAGATACCGATGTCGTGAAGCATAGCGGCTTCTTCAATGAAGTCTCTGTCCACTTCGCCTGAGGCTGTCCATTGGGGATGAGCATCCACAATGAGCAATGCGCGTGTTGCCACCTGACGACTATGAACGAGCAAAATCTCACGTAGCAGAGGGTTGTCGTTGTAGTATTTGTCAATGAGTTCTATGGGGTTCATCTCAATCCGTTAAGGGCTTCTTTGGTTGTCATACGACGTTTATTAGGGCGCTGCAACTCAACCACTTGTATGTAATAGTCTTGGCAAGCTATGCATATGGATTTATCTGTCTGATTGATGGCTAAGTCGCCTGTGGCAGTAGTGTCGGAGCGAGGGATAGAGGTAGGATAGGCTTTGTAAATCTTCACCACTTCTTCGTCTTGTGCTAACCGCAGGTGACACCAAGCACCGGGATAGGGACTCAATCCGCGTATGAAATCACACACTTCCACGGCTGATTCAGTGAAGTCTATCTCGCATGTCTCGCGGAAGATCTTAGGAGCGGGTTTGAGTGTGTCGTTGTCCGGTTGTGGTTGCAAGGGTAGAGGTGTGTTATCGTGGTCACATTGGGCAATGAGATCCACTGTTTGCAGTGTTACTTCTACACCGAGAGCCATCAGTCGGTCGTGCAGCGAACCGGCATCTTCGTCTTCGCCGATAGTGATACTTCGTTGCATTATCATGTCACCGGTATCGATCTCGTGTTTGAGCATAAAGGTGGTTACACCTGTCTGTTTCTCACCGTTGATGATAGCCCAGTTGATAGGTGCTGCTCCACGATACTGCGGCAGCAGCGAAGCGTGTAGGTTGAAGGTACCGAGACGCGGCATCGCCCATACTGCTTCAGGTAGCATACGAAAAGCGGTGACAATCTGCAAATCAGCGTTATAGGAACGCAACTGAGAAAGAAAAGTCTCGTCTTTGAGTCGCTCAGGTTGCAACACAGGCAGACCTTGCGACAAGGCATATTCTTTTACTGGTGAGAACTGTAACTTATGTCCTCTGCCGGCAGGTTTATCGGGCATAGTAACCACCGCCACCACGTTGTAGCCTTTCTCCACCAACGCTCGTAAGCCGGCAACGGCAAAATCAGGTGTACCCATATAAATAATGGATAAGGAATGGCGGATTTGGGAGTTAGCAGAGGTGGTAGTGTTTTGGTGGGTCATAACAAATTGTATATCAGAATTATTTGTTTATTTTTTATCCCATTTTTCCGTGGCATTGTTTGAATTTTTTTCCGCTACCGCAAGGGCAAGGGTCGTTGGGTCTTGGTTTTTTCTCCACTCTTATGGGTTCAGGTCTTTGTTGTGTTCTGGTGTCGTGTCCTGCAGCTGCTGCTTGTCCGCTGGCTTGTGCAGCACTCTGTACCACATCTTTCTGTGTGCGGTAGCGCGACATATCCATACGTCGTTCGGCTTGAGCCTGTTGCACATTTTGTTGTTGGTGTATCTGTCCGCGCAGAAGGATAGCGATAGCGCGACGGTTGAAGGCATCGAGCATCTGTTCGAAGATATTGAATGACTCCAACTTATAGATAAGCAGCGGGTCTTTCTGTTCGTAGGATGCGTTCTGCACCGACTGTTTGAGGTCGTCCAACTGACGCAGATGCTCTTTCCATTCGTCGTCAATGACATAGAGGATCATGCGTTTCTCAAACTCTTTCACCACCTCTTTGGATTGGCTTTCGGCGGCGCGACGCAGGTTGACTGATATATTATACACGCGTTTGCCGTCGGTGATTGGAATAAGAATATTCTCATACATTGACCCTTTCTCTTCATATACTCGTTGTATGACCGGATTAGCGGTCTGCACGAGGTTATCCATCTGCCGTTTGAATCGTTGCAGAACGGCTTCAGCCAATTGTTCGTGCAGGGTATCGGGGCGAGAGTGTAGGAAAGTGTCTTCGTTGAAAGGAGGCTCCATAGCAAACACTTGTATGGTCTGCATGGTCAAGCCTTCGTAGTCTTGGTTGCTTTTGGCGGTGTTGATGATTAACTCGGCTGTGTCGTATATCATATTGGTTATATCCACCCCTATGCGTTCGCCTAATAGTGCGTGATGGCGTTTAGCGTAGATGACATTACGCTGTTTGTTCATCACATCGTCGTATTCGATAAGGCGTTTGCGTATGCCGAAGTTGTTCTCCTCCACTTTTTTCTGTGCGCGTTCCACGTTTTTGGAAATCATGGAGTTCTCAATCACATCTCCTTCTTGCCAACCCATTTTGTCCATCATGCCTGCTATACGGTCGGAGCCGAACATACGCATCAGGTCATCTTCCAGCGAGATGAAGAAGACGCTTGATCCCGGGTCACCTTGACGACCGGCACGTCCTCGCAACTGACGGTCAACGCGTCGTGACTCGTGTCGCTCGGTGCCGATGATAGCCAGACCGCCGGCATCTTTTACTTCTTGCGTCAGTTTGATATCCGTACCACGACCTGCCATATTGGTGGCAATGGTGACAACACCTTTTCGTCCGGCTTGTGCCACCACTTCCGCCTCACGTTGGTGCAACTTGGCGTTGAGCACGTTATGCGGTATCTTGCGCATAGTGAGGATACGCGACAGCAGTTCGCTTATCTCCACACTGGTGGTGCCCACCAACACCGGACGACCTTGAGCTACCATTGCCTCTATCTCTTGAATGACAGCGTTGTACTTCTCGCGCTTGGTCTTGTAGATACGGTCGTTCATATCTTTGCGAGCCACCGGTTTATTAGTGGGGATAACCACTACGTCCAACTTATATATATTCCAAAACTCACCTGCTTCCGTTTCGGCTGTACCGGTCATACCTGCCAACTTATTGTACATACGGAAGTAGTTTTGCAGGGTTATGGTGGCGAAGGTCTGTGTGGCACCTTCCACTTTCACGTTCTCTTTGGCTTCTACGGCTTGGTGCAGACCGTCCGACCAGCGGCGACCTTCCATAACACGACCTGTCTGCTCATCAACAATCTTAACCTCGTTGTTGTCAATGATATAGTCCACATCTTTCTCAAACAGGGTGTAGGCTTTGAGCAGTTGGTGAACGGTATGAACACGTTCGGACTTGATGCTGTAGTTGGTCAGTATCTCATCTTTACGTTGCTGTTTTTCTTCGGGAGTGAGGGCAGCGTTGTTTTCCACTTCGGCTATCTCAGTGCCTACATCGGGCAGGACGAAGAAATGCGGGTCGTCCATATTGCCGGTGAGGGTATCTATACCTTTGTCGGTCAGTTCGATGGATTTATTTTTCTCGTCGATGACGAAATAGAGTTCGTCGGTGGCTATATGCATATTCTTTTCGTTCTCTTGCATATAGAACTCTTCCGTCTTTTGCAGTCTCACTTTCACTCCTTGTTCGCTCAGGTATTTGATGAGCGCTTTGGATTTAGGCATACCTTTGAAAGAGCGGAAGAGAGCCAACTCACCTTCTTCGGCTGTTTTCTTATCTTCGCTCGGCATTTTCTCTTTGGCTTCCACGAGCAGTTTGGTGGTCAGTGCCGTCTGTGTCTTGACGAGCATCTCTACTCGGTGTTTGAACTCGTCGAACATCTGTTCTTCGCCTTTGGGTATGGGACCGGAGATGATGAGCGGCGTTCTGGCATCGTCGATAAGCACTGAGTCCACCTCGTCCACGATAGCATAGTTATGTCCTCGTTGAACGAGGTCGAGAGGTGAGGTAGCCATATTATCGCGCAGGTAGTCGAAGCCGAACTCGTTGTTAGTGCCGAAGGTGATGTCGGCAGCATAAGCGCGACGGCGTTCGTCGGAGTTAGGCCGATGTTTGTCGATGCAGTCAACCGACAGACCGTGAAACATATACAGCGGTCCCATCCATTCGGAGTCACGTTTAGCCAGGTAGTCGTTTACCGTCACCACATGCACACCTTCGTGTGTGAGGGCATTAAGGAAGACGGGCAAGGTGGCTACCAATGTCTTACCTTCACCTGTTGCCATCTCGGCTATCTTGCCTTGGTGGAGGACGACACCGCCTATGAGTTGCACGTCATAGTGAACCATATCCCATGTTATCTCATTGCCGCCTGCCATCCAATGGTTGTGATAGATGGCTTTGTCGCCGTCGATGGTGACGAAGTCGAAGCGACTGTCACCTGCGAGGTTACGGTCATTGTCGGTGGCAGTCACCTCTATCGACTCGTTCTGTGCAAAACGTCGTGCGGTGGATTTGATGATAGCGAAAGCCTCAGGCAGCACATCAAGCAACACCTCTTTATAGCGGTCTTTAACCTCTTTTTCCAACTTATCCACCTCGTCGTAGATCTTTTCACGTTGGTCGATAGGTGTCTCTTCTATGCCGGCTTTGAGTTCGGCAATGCGCTGTTTTTGTGCAGCCACATAGTCGGCTATCTTTTTCATCAGAGCCTCTGAACGTGCGCGCAGGTCATCGTTGCTAAGAGTGTCGATGACCTCATAGGCTGCTTTAATCTTTTCCACGTAAGGCTGTACCTCACGCATATCTTTCTCCGACTTATTGCCGAAGATCTTAGTAATGAAAGAAAGTATGCTCATTGTAGTAATGTTTGTTCATTAAGCGGGTTACTCATTGGTTTATCCCTTGTTTATGGTTGTGCAAAACCGCGCAAAGGTACGCAATATTTTTCAATGCTGCAAAACTTTTTCTTATCCCCATTGTTGAACTATATAGTCCATTATGTCGAACACCTCTTTTTTGGTGTTGGCTTGCAGCAGTGCTATGCGTGTCTGTTTGAAGTCGAACAGTCCTTTGAAGACGGGTGAAGCGGCAAAGTGTCGTCGGGAATGGACTATACCTTTTCTCTCGTCGCCTATCCATTCGATGCTTTTTTCCACGTGTTCTTTGAGTATTTCCACGCACCATTGCATCGAGCGTGCGGGGTAGTGTTCACCTGTTTGCAGGTAGTGTTGTATGTCTTCGAATATCCAAGGGCAGCCGAACGAGCCTCTTCCTATCATAATGGCATTCACACCGTATTCATCGAAACATTGTTTGGCTCTTTCGGGTGTAGTCACATCTCCGTTGCCTATGATGGGTATATGTATGCGCGGGTTGTTTTTCACTTCGCCTATGAGTGTCCAGTCGGCTTCACCTGAATACATCTGTGCTCGTGTGCGACCGTGTATGGTCAGTTCTTGTATGCCGCAGTCTTGTAGTGCTTCGGCGAGTGTGACTATTATTTTTTCTTCGTCGTTCCATCCCAACCGTGTCTTGGCAGTGACGGGTAGTGCGACGGCATTAACCACGGCGCGTGTTATGTCCAGCATACGCGGCACATCGCGAAGCAGTCCGGCACCGGCACCTTTGCCTGCCACTTTCTTGACCGGGCAACCGAAGTTAATGTCCAAAAAATCAGGGTGTGCCTGTTCCACTATCTTGGCTGCTGCCGCCATCGAGTCAGCATCTTTGCCATAGATCTGTATAGCCACCGGTCGTTCGTCATCTCTGATGGTCAGTTTTCTCATTGTGGAAGCCACGTCGCGTATGAGTGCGTCGGCATTGACGAACTCGGTATAGACGCGATTGGCACCGAAGCGTTTGCATAGCAAGCGGAAGGCAGGGTCGGTAACATCTTCCATCGGAGCCAGATAGAGAGGGTAGGTTCTCATGCTTAGCCTTTAATAGTGGGGTATTGAATACGGTGGTGGTGAATAGAGAGCAGTCTTTCGCAGAACGACTGTTTGATGCGTTCCACATCGCTGAAAGTGAGAGGTGTGAGAGCGAACTGTCCGTCTTGCATCTGCAGTGTCACCATCTGTTCCACCATCTGTCGGAGCGACTCTTCGGTGTACGAGTTCAGTGAGCGTGCTCGTGCTTCCACGGCATCAGCCATCATCAGGATAGCCTCCTCTTTGGTGGCAGGGCGCGGACCGGGGTATTGGTAGTCGCTCAGGTTAAGCTCTTTCTCTGCTTCGGGGTTCTCTTGACGCAGACGGTTGACTTCCGAGTTGTAGAAATAGCGTACGAGTGTTGTTCCGTGGTGAGATTTGATGAAGTTGATTATTATCTCCGGCAGTCCGTTTCGTCGTGCCAGTCTTACGCCTTCTGTCACGTGTGCTATGACGGCTTGTGCGGCTTCGCTGTTGGTCATTAGCAGCAGAGGGTTATGTCCTTCGGCTTGGTTCTCTGTGTAGTTGTCGGCGTGTGTCATCTTGCCTATATCGTGATAGAGTGCGGCAGTACGCACAAGCAACGCTTTGGCACCTATGCTCTTAGCCGCATCGGAGGCAAGACTGCTCACTTGAAGCGAGTGTTGGAACGTACCAGGAGCCTTGTCTGCAAAGGAGTGCATAAGGTCGCTATTGAGGTTGCTCAACTCGATAAGAGTGATACTGCTGAGCAGGCGGAACATCTTTTCGAATATATATATAAGTGTATAAACACCTATTATCAGCACGGCGTTGATGGCAAAACAGAGGTACGGATGCCACGATACATTGGCAATAGTGCCGGTGAGCATAAGATAATAAAGTGAGTAGATAACAGTGTAAGTGATTAGCACATAGACGGCTGTTATTGCCAGTTGAGCGCGTCGTGTCAGGTCTTTGAGTGCCACCACAGCCACCATACCTGCGGGTATCTGCAAAAGGATAAAGAGGAAGGGCTCGTTCACCATCAACGAGACAACGAACACATTGGTTATGTGCAAGATGAAAGCGGTGCGTGAGTCGTAAAAGACGCGGATGAGTATAGGTATCCATACAAACGGAATAGCATAGACGACGGTGGGTGAAGAGGCAAAGAAGCGCAGGACGAAAGCAGTGCCTACAGTCATAAGGGCTGTTACTACGGAGAAGAACAGTACAGCGCGTTTCTGTTGCCAGATGCTTTTGCGGAAGATTATCAGGTAAGCGGCGAAGCAACTGATAAAGAAGAATATAAGGATAGTGGTGGCGGCAGTTGAGTTGAAGCGGTGACGCTCACTGATGTCCTTATCTTTCAGTGTTCGCTCCAGCGACTGAAGGATAAGACAAGTCTGAGCATCAACCACCTCACCGTATTCGATAATAGTCTGTGAGTGAAGCACAGCGCCTTCGGTGGGAGAGACGGATAAGTGGATATTATCGTAGAGTTTTTGGGATGTTATGCTGTCAAACTCAAGGTTGGGTGACCACTCTTTTTGTGTCTTTTCGTAGGCTGAACGAGGAGTGTAGATGTCGGTTAGGGGTATGACGGAAGATATATGTCGGCGATTGATATAGTGTATATAGTTATAATTATTGTCAATAAGCATTTGCATATCAGCGGCTGAGAGAACGTACATATTGCCCACCGACCCTTTGGCAACAAAGCATGGCGCATAGGCTTGCATTGCCTCTGACAATTGACGATTATACAGGCTGTCAGGCTTATAAATCGGGAAGTCAAACTCTGCAATGAGAGTGGGGTAGGTCCATACACGACCTTCCTCATACTTATATGAGAGCTGTTGGTTGTGTTTAGGCAATGCCCAAACCACTAACACTACCACCGACAATAACGCTCCTATCTTCAGCACTGATGCCGGTATGGAGGAAAGGATATTTTTAGTTGAAGAATTAGTCATTTTGATGTTTATATTATGTTTGACTGTTATCTTTTCTTTTTGAAGAAGGTCTGCAACAACTCTTGACATTGGTCTGCCAATACTCCTTTTTCCACTCTGCATTTAGGGTGTAAGGCTTGAGGTGCGAGGTTGGTAAATCCTCTTTTTGGGTCTGACGCGCCATATACGACTCGACTTATCTGTGCCCATCCCAACGCACCGGCACACATGATGCAAGGCTCTAATGTGACGTATAAGGTGCAGTCTTGCAAGTACTTACCGCCAAGCGTATTAGAAGCGGCGGTGATGGCTTGCATCTCTGCGTGGGCTGTCACATCGCCTAAGGTTTGAGTCAGGTTATGTCCTCTGCCTATTATACTGTTGCCTGAAACGATGATACAACCGACTGGTACCTCGTCTAACTGCAATGCCTCTTGTGCTTGAGCCAATGCCAATGTCATATATCTCTCGTCATCTGTCATAATTCCTCATTCCTCATTCCTAACTCCTCATTCCTACCTCCTCATTCCCCCAAACAGTTCTATCTCTTCGGGGTGTTGTTCCAAGTGGTTACCGACAACCACTATATCAGCGCCGGCGTTGTAGGCAGTGTTCATCATCTGAGGTGTGCGTATGCCTCCGCCCACCATCAGCGGCAGACTGACGGCCTCTCTCACAGCACGTATAAGGTGTTCGGAGACGGGTGTCAAAGCACCGCTGCCTGCTTCTAAATAGATAAGTCTCTTGCCTAATAACTCCGCCGCTATGGCTGTGTCCACCGCCTGACGTATATCCGTTTGCCGTATGGGTTCCGACTGTGTGGCATCCATCACTGCCGTACGTTTACCGCCGTCGATGAGTATGTACCCCGTCGGAATAGTCTCCACTCCCGATTGCGCTATCGTCCGTGCTGCAGCCACATGCTGACCTATAAGACAATCGGCATTGCGGGAGGAGAGCACTGACAGAAAAAGCAAGGCATCTGCTTCCGGGCAGAACTGCTGCACATTGCCCGGAAAAAGGATAACCGGCTTATCGGTCTGACGGTGCAAGGCGCGCACTAACGCCGCCGTGTTGGCACCCGTACTGCCACCCACCAAAACATAGTCGGCATCACGAGTGCGATTATTCAATCCCTCAAGCGATGTCTTCTCAAGATCAAGTAACACGGCAAACAGGCGACGACGGTGCTTTTGCGCTTCTAATATATTGGCATATAGCGACATAAATACAAATTGACAACTTTATTTCCAGCGGAACGTTTCCACTAATGTTTGCATATCTTCTCTTATGTATTGAGTGACGGGAGCCAGACTGTCTTGATTTGGTATATTATTGAAATACAGCGCGGCGCGAAAGAAATGGTGAGTGGAATCGGTGAGAAAAAACTGCAATGGAGAGGCAGTATTGCCTTCGAGGTCGAACCATACACCCCACACTTGGTCTTTTGCGTTGTCGAAGGCTTGTTCGGGTATGGCAGAGGCTTTGATGGCGTGTGAAAAGACGAAATTGACGGCATCGTCGGTGAGCAGGTTCAGATTGCCGCTCACAGGCTTATAACTGCAATGAACGCAGGCATTCAACGAAGGATATACGATGTCTATCCAATAATGCTCGTCGGCTTTCTTGACGGCTTTGGTATATGAGATGGTGTTGATAACAAAAGTGTAAGGGTAGTTAGGCAACGGAGCAGGTTGATATTGGTGCTCGGGTATATCGATGCGAAAATAGCCGTATGGCTTAGGGATACCTGCTTTCCTGCAAGACACACAACACGCTACAAGCAGAAAGAGCAGAAGAACTCGTCGCAATAATTTTTTCATTGACACTGATTTTGCACACTCGCTGCAAAAGTACGGCAAAGAGTTGATATATACAAGACTGAGATACAAATATGATAAAATTTTGCGCAGTTGCTTGCACAATTGCACAAAACATAGTAACTTTGCAGCGCATAGTGTTAATTTAACTAATGTAAAAACTCTATCTATGATGAATACTTCCAATTATTGCGTTATAATGGCAGGCGGCATAGGGAGTCGCTTTTGGCCTTTCAGTCGCGCTGACCGTCCCAAACAGTTTCTCGATTTCTTCGGTACGGGCAAGACGCTTTTGCAGATGACCGTTGACCGTTTTCGTCGCAATGTGCCTATAGAGAACGTGCTGATAGTGACCAACGTGACCTATAAGCAGATGATCCTTGAGCAGGTGCCTGACTTGAAGCCCGAGCAGGTATTGTGTGAGCCGGCAAGGCGTAACACCGCACCTTGTATAGCCTACGCTGTGTCACGTATTCGCGCTATGGCTAAACAGAGGACAGGACTGGCACTTGACCAACTGAAAGCCAACATCGTGGTGGCTCCTTCCGACCATCTGATTATGCATGAACAGACCTTTACCGAGGTCATTGACAAAGGGTTGCAGTTCGTCGAGCAAAACGACACTCTGCTCACTTTAGGTATGAAACCTACACGACCGGAGACAGGATACGGATATATACAAAAAGCCGCCGAAGTGGGAATAACCGACCTGTTTGAAGTTAAAACGTTCACCGAAAAACCTAATCGCGAACTGGCTGAGGTTTTCCTCAAAAGCGGTGAGTTCTTGTGGAACTCAGGTATCTTCCTTTGGAACCTGAACACCATTATCAACGCTTTCAGAAAACACCTGCCCGAATTGGCAGAAATCTTCCGTGAGGGTGAAGGAGTGATAGGAACGGATAAAGAGGAAGAGTTTATAAAGGAGATGTTCCCTAAATGTCCGAATATCAGTATCGACTATGGTGTTATGGAGAAGGCCGAGTCGGTACATGTGTTGCAGGCTGACTTCGGTTGGAGCGACCTTGGCACATGGGGTTCGCTCTATGACTTGAGTAAGAAAGATGAGCATCATAATGCCACACTTCATTGCGAGGCTATGTATTATGACAGTGAGAGTAATATAGTGGTATTGCCTAAAGGGCGTTTGGCTGTGGTCAAGGGATTGAAGGATATGATTGTGGTGGAGTCGGATGATGTATTACTCATCTGTCCAAAGGCTGAAGAGCAGCAGATAAGGCAGATTGTGGTGGATGCCGAATCCCACTACGGCACCCGATTCAACTAAAAACTACTCTCAACTCTCAACTAAATAACTTCTCTCAACTCTCAACTCTCAACTATATAACTTCCATGAGTTACTTGAATTTTGATAAAACGCTTCTTGTCAATCTCGATCGCAGTTTGAGTAAGGAGATGATTCACACCAACCGTGCCGGTGCATATATGTCATCGTCGTTGGTGGATTGTAATACACGTAAGTATCACGGTTTGTTAGTGTTACCCTTGCCTCAGGTGGGCGATTCCAACTATGTGTTGCTCTCTTCTCTTGACGAGACAGTGGTGCAATACGGTGCTGAGTTCAACCTTGGTGTACACCAATATGGCGAACACACTTTCTCGCCTAACGGCCATCGTTATATACGTGAGTACGACTGCACCACACTCTCTAAGACGACCTATCGCGTGGGTGGAGTAGTGCTGACCAAAGAGCGACTATTAGTCAGTTTTGAGCCGCGTGTACTACTGCGTTACACCTTGTTGGAAGCAGGCTCACCCGTACAGATGCGCTTCCGACCTTTCCTCGCTTTCCGAGATGTCAATTCGCTCACACACGCCAATAGTAACGCCTCTACCGATATGGATGAGGTCGCCAACGGCAGAGTGAACTGTATGTATAACGGCTTCCCGCCACTGTATATGCAGTTCTCAAAGAAAGTGGAATATGAGCACAACCCACAATGGTATAATAATATATGCTATCGCAAAGAGGAAGAACGCGGTTTCGACTATCAGGAAGACCTGCTCGTCCCGGGTGCTTTCATACTGACAATGAAAGAAGGTGAGTCCGTTGTCTTCTCTGCCGGCATAACAGAAGTGCAACCACGCACCCTACGTACTGTTTGGGATAAAGAGGTGTACCGCCGTATTGTGCGCGAAGATATGTTCTCGTGTCTTAAAAATAGTGCTTCGCAGTTCTACAAAAGAATAGGGGATAAGTGCTGGCTGCTCTCCGGATACCCGTGGTTTAAGACGGTGGCAAGAGACGAGTTCTTCGCCCTTTGCGACTGCACTATGGGCATCGGTCGCCCCGAATACTGGGATGCCATAATGAACAAAACAGCAGTCAATGAAGTGCGCGCCTTCCTTGAAGGACGAATGGAAGAGATAGGACTAATAGGTATGGACGAACCCGATGTACTGCTATGGTTCGTACGCTGTATCCAAGAGTATGCTAATTATACCGACATCAACGCAGTAGCTCAACAATACGGACAACTGGTAATCGACACCGTACAATATATACGCCAACAGAAACATCCGCGACTCTTCTTGCACCGCAACGGACTCGTTTGGGTGGACGGCATCAACCGACCTGCCACGTGGATGAACGCAGTGGAAGATGGCCGCCCCATAACACCCAGAACAGGATATGTGGTTGAGATCAACGCATTGTGGTACAACGCTATGCGATTCGCTGCCGAAATGCTCAGAACATTGGGCAACGAACATAGAGCCGACCTTATGGAGTATCAAGCCGAACTCACACGCGACAGTTTTGTGGCCGTCTTTTGGAACGGTAACTACCTCAACGATTATGTCGTTGACGACTACAAAGACCGCGAAGTGCGACCCAATCAAATCTGGGCGGTGGCTCTGCCTTATTCACCACTCGACAAAAAACAACAGAAAGCCGTGGTGGATATATGCACTAAAGAACTATATACCCCCAAAGGCTTGCGCACCCTCTCACCCAAAAGCGGCAACTACCGACCTGTCTATATAGGCGGACAGAAAGAGCGTGACCGCAATTTCCATAACGGTCCCGTATGGCCACTCACCATCGCTGCATACGGCAGAGCATACCTGCGCGTCTATCAACACTCCGGCGAGAGTTTCATTAGACGACTGCTCACCGGATATGAGGCGGAAATGAACCAACTGACAATCGGCACTATCAACGAACTATACGACGGCAACCCGCCTTTCAAAGGACACGGAGGTATGAGTTATGCACCAAGCATAAGCGGAGTGTTAGGACTTTATAACTGCCTGCCTAAAGAATAAACAGTTATTCCATAGCCGCAGATAAATAAACGGCTCACATAACAATAATACAAAAATCAATACAATGAGACCTTTAATGTTCGGTTGGGAATTTCCCCCACATATATTAGGCGGATTAGGCACTGCCTCTTACGGCTTGACACGCGGAATGGCAGAGCAAGAAGATATGCATATCACTTTCGTCTTACCCCGGCCTTGGGGCGACGAAGATCAGTCGTTCCTACGTATCATAGGTGCCAATAGTGTCCCCGTTCCAGGACGTGGATGCATAGAGTTTTCAGGTCGATATCCTGACAACCTTTTGGAAGAGATTGGCAACTATGAGGCTGTGGCTGCCGTCTTGGCTCGCACCGAGACCTTCGACATCATCCACTCACACGACTGGCTCACCTATCCCGCAGGAGTAACGGCTAAACGCATAAGCGGCAAACCACTCGTCATACACGTTCATGCCACCGACTTCGACCGCTCAAGAGGAAACGTCAACCCTACCGTCTATGCCATCGAAAGAGCAGGAATGGATGCCGCTGACCATATAATGTGCGTCAGCAACCTCACCAGACGCACCGTCATCGAAAAATACGGACAACCAGAATACAAAGTGACCACCGTGCATAATGCCGTTGAACCACTGCAAGATGCCGACTCCTTTAAGAAACATCCGCGCAAAGATAAGTTGGTCACTTTCCTCGGCAGAATAACCATGCAGAAAGGACCCGAATACTTCGTTGAGGCTGCTGCACGCGTGCTCGAACGAACACAGAACGTGAGGTTTGTGATGGCAGGCAGCGGTGATAAGATGCAAGAGATGATCGACCTCGTGGCAAGACGTGGCATAGCCGACAGATTCCATTTCCCGGGATTTATGCGAGGCAGACAAGTGCAAGAGTTGCTCGCCGACTCTGATGTATATATAATGCCATCTGTAAGCGAACCTTTTGGTATTTCACCATTGGAAGCAATGCAAGTGGGATGCCCGTCCATCATCTCTTACCAGTCAGGTTGCGCCGAGATACTCAACCATGCCATCAAAACCGACTATTGGGACATCGACGCTATGGCGGACGCTATCTACTCAATAGTGCAATACCCCGCTATGTATAAGTCGCTTAGCGAAAAAGGAAGAGAAGAAGTGAATAACATCAGATGGTACGACGCAGGACTCAAAGTAAGAGCCGTTTATGAAAAAGTGATGTAGAAATGAAAGTTCTTTGTTATCAATCCTTAATACTATAAATATCTGAGCGATGGCACTTGATTGCTCAAAGCCAAAATCTTACAGCCATACAATAGAGATAATGAGGACAAAGATTTTGAATATGACTTCGCTTCCTACAATATTGATACCCAGTATCTTGAAGAAGAAGGTTCCGCCTATCTCACTGCCAACGACGGCACCGCTGCCGTAGGTATGGAAGTGTGGGTGGCATGAACGCAGCCGGACAACTATCTTACTCCCTCGCAGGATATGTAAACGATAGCAATGAATTCACCGAGATATGGTTCATCACCGAAGGTACACTCACCGTTGCAGAAGAGGGTGTAATGACACTCAATGCACTCAATTCCAACGGTAAAAAGTGATTATCAACTTCGGTACCTCCGCTTCTGGCTTTGAAGATATAACCATCAAAGCCGCTGCCAACAAACGTATGGTGAACGGAACACTCCTAATCGAAAAGAATGGCATCCTGTACAACGCACAAGGACAAGTGGTGAAATAATCTCTGTGAAAAATCAGTATTTGATTATTGTCACATAAAACACCTTCAATACTATCCGATAATCATCTCTAACATAAGATGCAACGATGTAACGCACTAATCCAATAGTGCGTTACATTTTTACTACCCATTCTCGCGTTCATAGCAGAATCTTTTATTATTGGCCATATTACGACCGCCATTTTTGCCCTGCATAAAACACTGCACACCTACTGCACACCTACGAGCGAAATAATAGAGCATATTTTGCATTTTGCGGTCATTTTTGACCGCACATTACCTAACCATCTTCACCCCCCACACCCTTATGCAACTCAAAGACATCTGTTTATCCATACCGCGCCGCACATTGGAAATCCTTGTAATGATCACCTTTTGCGAGAGTCCGTTCTTGTATGGTACGACTTGATACAGTTTTTCGACGGCATCGACCTGTCGGAAGCCGCGCACCAAGGCCGCCTCTCCAAGTGGCAAAAGCCTATTTCCACAATGGAAAACCACATCCCGTTAATTGGCATTTGAGGGTGGGCTTATAAGTGTAATATGTTTTTAATTAGGGATTTATGATTTGCCATTTTAGTTAAAATATCCTATTTATTCGCTCTTTGACGTATTTATTATTTTGAGAAAAGGTATAATTACCTCTTGCGCCTCGGTGTCTGCTAAGAGATTTTTCAAGAATTCATTCCTCGATATGTTACAAAGATTCAATATGGTTGCAATCATATGAGCCAACATAGGTAGTAATCGCTCAATAAAAGTGAGTTGAAGAAATTGCTGTTGGTAATCTCGAAAGGGTTCTCCAAATACCTCATAGCGCGTTCAAGCAGGCGGTAAAACTGATTCTTGCCGCCATCGGCTATCCCATTAAATTGCTGAAGATATTCAGGTGTTTGGCTATATGAAAACTCTCAAAATGTGAGTGGATTTTTTGACAAACAGCATTTCTATCACTCAAAAGTGTTGATAATTCAGAAATTTGTTGTAACTTTGTAGCCATAGCAGATGCAGAATTTTTAGTTTGTATTTTCTTTTTTTGCTACTACAAAGATACAAATAATTTTCTGATTATCTGCTATTTTTCTTTACTTTTTTCTCAAAAAAATCAATTTTTCAAAGAGCACTTTTGATGCTGATGAAGCATTAAATGATTATGTAACATCCATATTATTTGATGTTGGAAATTTTAGTAAATTACTCTCAAATGTAGTATTTATCGGGCGTATAGCAAAATTCAGGTACTAAAAATGTCATCTAAACCCGATTTTTTGAAATACCGACTTGTGATGGCAGTTGGTTGTAGTACTTTTGCGGGGTGAAAAAGATGCAAAAAAGGATGCAAAAAAGCGATTTATGAGTTAAAACTTGCATGAATGCTTATTTTTTTGTACTTTTGCGGTCAAAAATCTAAGACTGAATAAGATATGATGACAAATACTCTATCCCAAAAAGCAGCCAAACAATTTGCAGAAGAATGGCAAGGCAAAGGTTATGAGAAAGGCGATACACAAAAGTTTTGGCTTGAACTGCTGCAAAATGTGTTAGGCGTGCAGGATGTGTTCAAATTCATAGAGTTTGAAGACCAAGTGTTGGTAGAGAATACGAACTTTATGGACGGTTATATACCTGCCACCAAAGTGTTGATAGAGCAAAAGTCAATAGAAAAGGAATTGGGCAAGCCTATTGTGCAAAGCGACGGCTCACTCTTGAATCCGTTTCAGCAAGCAAAGAAATATATTGTCGGTTTGCCTGTAAGCAAGCACCCTCGCTGGGTTGTAACCTGCAATTTTCGCGAAATTTGGGTGTATGATATGGAGCAGCCCAACGGTGAACCGCAGAAGATACTGTTGAAAGACCTTGAAAAGGACTACTACCGCTTGCAGTTCCTTGTAGATGAGGGGAATGAGCATTTGAAACGCGAGATGGAAGTGAGTGTCAAGGCGGGTGAACTGGTAGGTATGATCTATGACAAGTTGTTGGAGCAATACTCACTTGGAGCGCGGACGTCCCCGTCCGCATCCCAAGCCGCCATCCT
>JAFSTB010000025.1 GCA_017450685.1 Paludibacteraceae bacterium | reverse complement strand
GGTGGCAGGTATATAACCGTCCATAAAGTTCGTATTCTCTACCAACACTTGGTCTTCAAACTCAATGAATTTGAACACATCCTGCACGCCTAACACATTTTGCAGCAGTTCAAGCCAAAACTTTTGTGTATCGCCTTTCTCGTAGCCTTTGCCTGCCCAGTCTTGTGCGAACTGAGCGGCTGCTTTCGCTGATAAAGCTCTTGTCATCATACGGTCGTAACTATTTGATTTTGCCTGCAAAGATATGAAAAATATAGCGAACTGTAAAACATCGTTTCTTTTTATACTATTTTCTGCCTTACTTATAATTCGTACTCTACATTTGCACCACGCGAGTTGAGTTGTTTCGACATCTACGTTGCGCCTTAAAAAGAAACACAATAGGACTTGTAAACCCGGCGTTCATAACCGCTCTAAAGTTTACAAGTCCTATATGATTAAAAAATCCGATTACAGAGATAATGTTCTACTCTTTGACTATCAGGTTTTTGCCGGTCATCTCTGCAGGTTGTTGCAGTCCCATAAGGTAGCAGAGTGATGGTGCCACATCGGCTAATATACCGTCTTGGCAGGTTATGCCGTCGGTGTTGCCATCGGCAGGCACATAGACGAACGGTACGGGATTGAGGGAGTGAGCCGTGTTCTTCGTTCCATCCTCATTGATAGCGTGATCGGCATTACCATGGTCGGCAATGATGATAACATCATATCCGTTTTTCTGTGCGGACTTAACCACACGGTCAACACATATATCAATGGTGACCACTGCTTGACGAATAGCCTCATATTCACCTGTATGACCCACCATGTCTCCGTTAGCGAAGTTGAGGGTTATATAATCGTATCGTTGTGTATCCATTGCTTCGCATAGAGCCGTTGCCACTTCGGGTGCAGACATCTCAGGTTGGAGGTCGTAGGTTGCCACCTTAGGTGAAGGTATAAGGATACGTTCTTCTCCTTCGAACTCACTGTCTCTACCGCCGGAGAAGAAGAAGGTGACATGTGCGAACTTCTCAGTCTCGGCAATACGCAGTTGTTTGAGTCCGGCTTTGGACACCACTTCACCCATAGTGTTTTGCACGTTCTCTTTTGGGAAGAGTATATGTACGCCGGTGAAAGTGGAGTCGTAGGGTGTCATGCAATAGTATTGTAAGCCATTGATAGTGTGCATATCGAAGTCGGGCTTATCTTCTTGTGTGAGAACGACGGTCATCTCTCTTGCTCTGTCGTTGCGATAGTTGAAGAAGATGATGACATCGTTTTCGGCGATGGTAGCAACAGGTTTGCCGTCTTTGACGTGCACGATAGGTTTGACGAACTCGTCGGTTACATCGTTATCGTATGAAGCCTGCATAGCCTCGTGCATACTTTCATATTCGTCACCTATGCCGTGTACGAGGCAGTCGTATGCCACTTTCACTCTCTCCCAGCGTTTGTCGCGGTCCATAGCGTAGAAGCGTCCTTGAATGGAGGCTATCTCGCCGCATGAGTTATTCAGATGTGCTTCCAATTGGTCGATGAAGCCTATGCCGGAGTGAGGGTCGGTGTCGCGTCCGTCCATAAAGCAGTGAACGAACGTTCTGCCTTGCAATCCATAATCGCCTGCTATATCGGTGAGTGCGAAGAGGTGTTCAAGCGAGGAGTGAACGCCGCCGTCGGATACCAGACCCATAATATGCAGGTTCTTACCTGACTCTTTGGCTGTGGTGAAAGCGGAGATGATCTCTTTGTTCTGACGTATAGAGCCGTCTTTGATAGCGCGGTTGATCTTGACGAGGTCTTGATAGACGACGCGTCCGGCACCTATGTTAAGGTGTCCCACTTCGGAGTTACCCATCTGTCCGTCAGGCAGTCCCACGTTCTCGCCACTGGCTTGCAACTGACTATGTGGATATGTGTTAAGAAGTGCCGTCCAATGCGGTGTGGAGGTTGAATAGATGGCATTGCTATGGTCGTTAGGACCTATGCCCCAGCCATCGAGAATTATTAAAAGAGTTTTTTTCATTGTGTTATAATTTTTATTTCATTTTTTACTATAGTCTCTATTTCGTCACGGCTGTTGAGCAACACACCTGCTTCTCGATTATAATCGGGGTATGTATTATCGCCCGTGCCGCACACACAATAGTTATTTATCAGTCACTGCTAACAACGTTGTATCTCGATATGTATGGAAAATATTCGGTTGTATGGGTTTATAATCGGGATATTGGAGCAACAACTCCAACTCAAATACCAAACGCGGTTCGGTATCTTTGTTTGCCGGATGTATTTCTGCTTTTGTCCCTATGCGTGCAATTTTTATAAGATACAAGTCTTTCACTAAGACTGCCCTTACCTCTGCGAGTTGCATAATCATACGGGGCAAACTCGCGCAAAGTATGTCCGAGCAATCCTTTACTATATTCAAAGATGGATGATATGTCTGTAGAATTGTAAGGTTTATCCATTTTGCTTCTATAATGCGATTCTTAGAGGGAGTATTACTAACAGTACGAAATAATATAACTCCTGCCACCAACCCATTTGACGAAGGGTTTTGCTTTCATAGACATTGAGATGTTTTATTCTTCCACTCTATCCTCTTCGATAACGAGGTTATTGATAATAAATCCTTGTCTTTCGGTGGTGTTTTTGCCCATATAGAAGGAGAGCAGTTCGCTCACGGCATCTTCTTTTCTGAGGTTGACTTGGTCCAGTCGTATGCTATCACCTATAAACCCTTTGAACTCGTCGGGTGATATCTCTCCTAAACCTTTGAATCGCGTTATTTCGGGGTTTTTGACTTCTGCCAGTGCTTTGAGTCGTTCTTCGTCGGAATAGCAATAGCGTGTCTCTTGTTTGTTTTTGACGCGGAAGAGCGGTGTCTGCAAAATATAGACGTGTCCTTTTTTCACGAGGTCGGGGAAGAACTGCAAGAAGAAAGTGAGCATCAGCAGTCTAATATGCATACCGTCCACATCGGCATCGGTGGCGATGATAACCTTGTTGTATCTGAGGTCATCCAGTCCGTCTTCAATGTTCAGAGCCGACTGCAGGCAGTTGAACTCTTCGTTCTCATAGACCACCTGTTTGGTCAGTCCGTAGGCATTGAGCGGTTTACCTCTCAGAGAGAAGACAGCCTGTGTACGCACGTCACGACTTTTGGTTATGGAGCCGGAAGCGGATAGTCCCTCAGTGATGAAGATGCTGCTGGCTTCTCTGAGGTCCACGTCCGAGTCTTTGCTTGGGCGCACTGGTTTGGAATCGTTGTAATGCACCTGACAATCACGCAGTTTGGGATTGTTCATCAGGTTCTTCTTGGCTCTTTCACGTGCGGCTTTGGTTACGCCGGCTATGGCTTTGCGCTCTTTTTCCGAATCTTGTATTTTGCGAAGCATCACCTCCGTTATCTCGGGGTGTTTATGAAGGTAGTTATCCAGTTGTTGTTTGACAAAATCGCCAACGAACTTATTGATACCCACTCCGCCGTTGGGCGACATATCCTTGCTGCCTAACTTTACCTTTGTCTGACTTTCAAAGACAGGTTCTTCAACGTTGATAGCGATAGCGCCTACCACCCCGTTGCGTATGTCGGCAAGTTCCATATTCTTACCGAAGAACTCTTTTATTGTTCGTCCGATGGCTTCGCGATAGGCTGTTTGGTGTGTTCCGCCTTGCAGTGTATGCTGTCCGTTGACGAAGGAGTAGTACTCGTCGGATGGTTGATTAGTATGTGTCAAGGCTATCTCTATATCTTCGCCTATGATATGAATGATAGGGTAAAGCGGGTCGGTGGTCATATTCTCCGTCAGGAGGTCGAACAACCCGTTTTTGGAAGTTATCTTTTGTCCGTTATAGATGAGAGTGAGCCCTGTATTGAGATAGGCATAGTTGCGCATCATCGTCTCTATATACTCATCTCTGAACTGGTAGTTTTCAAACAGCCCTTTGCTGCCGTCGGGTACGAACTCTATGAGTGTGCCGCGTTTGGGTTCAGCCTTAAGCCCTGCCTCACGCATCCATTGAGCAACATCGATAATATCAGTATCGCTCACCAGATGTCCTTGTTCAAAAGTGGCTCTTCTGGTCTTGCCGTCGCGGAAGGACTGAACTACGAACCTCGCGCTGAGGGCATTGACAGCCTTCGTTCCCACGCCGTTCAAGCCCACCGACTTCTTAAAAGCCTTAGTGTCGTACTTACCGCCGGTGTTGAGTTGGCTGACAGCATCCACCATCTTGCCCAAAGGTATGCCGCGACCGTAGTCACGCACACTCACTCTGCCTTCACTAACCGACACCTCTATCACCTTGCCCTCACCCATACGATACTCATCGATGGAGTTGTCAATCGACTCTTTGATAAGCACATATATACCGTCATCGGAATGTGAACCATCACCCAGTTTGCCTATATACATACCCGGACGACGGCGTATATGCTCCATATCGTCGAGATGGATGATGTTGGCTTCCGTGTAGTCAGTTTGAAGATTATTTGCTGTGGTTTCCATAAGAAAAAAACTACCTTTGCTTGCTATAAGTTGCA
The DNA here is from genome assembly GCA_017450685.1 of Paludibacteraceae bacterium. GTDB lineage: Bacteria > Bacteroidota > Bacteroidia > Bacteroidales > Paludibacteraceae > Colicola. Next base: position 7,039 of record JAFSTB010000025.1, on the reverse strand, counting down.
CTCATTGAGCCTGCAAAGGTAGTCAATCCTGTCTGATTGCGCAAATGTTTGCACAATTTGGCAAACGTATTTGGCAATTGAGTCGGTCAGTGTCAGTTATATAGGAATCTTTTGATACTCTTTTTCGGTGTTTTTTCGAACTCTTGTTCGCGTATCTGTATGCTGCTCACTTTGGAGTAAGACGGCATTTGTCGGTTGAGTTCTTGCAGGTTAAGAGCCATCTGTTCCTCTATCTGTTTGCGTCGTGAAGCGTCCCAATTAGAGGGATAGACCAGTGCTACCAACTTTCCATCGCGCTCCACCACTATCGACTCTTCCACACCCGGCAGAGAGTTCAGTTTATCCTCTATCTCTTCAGGGTAGATGTTTTGTCCGCTGGCACCGAGGATCATATTCTTACTTCTGCCGCGAAGGAAGACATTACCTTTATTATCCACTATTCCTATATCACCGGTGCGCATCCAGCCGTCGTCGGTGAAGATATTGTCGGTGGCTTGCAGGTTCTTATAGTAGCCGCGCATAACGGCAGCACCACGAACTAATATCTCACCTTCCTCTTTATGCGGGTTGGCACTGTCCACTTTCAGTTCCATACGGGTTACGACACGTCCGCACGAACCTTCCACAAAAGTCTGCCACGAAGCATAGCAGATAAGCGGAGCGCACTCTGTCATACCATAACCGCAAAGGAAGGGGAAACCGATTTGTTTCATACAATGTTCCACCTCTTTGTTAAGAGCGGCACCACCTATGATAAGGTGCTCCAACCTGCCACCGAAAGCCGTCATCAGTTTTTGATACACCTGCTTGCGGATAGGACGGTTGATAAGAGGCAGGTTCCATAAGAACTTCACCACCGGCTTGTTAATCTTGGGGAAGATAGCCGAACGGAAGATCTTCTCCACCACCAAAGGCACAGTGAGAATCATATACGGTCTTACTTCCGCAAACGCCTTCATCAACAAGGAAGAGGTCAGACTCTTGGTGATAAAGAAGACGTGTGTGCCGCCTGCCATCTGATAGAGGAACTCAAACATCAAGCCGAACATGTGTGCCAAGGGCAACATCGACACCATAGTGCAACCCGGATGATTGGGGATATTATCCTGACCGAAGATGACGTTGGTGGAAAGGTTACTGTGTGTCACCATCACCCCTTTGGGCGAACCGGTGGAACCGGAAGTGTAGTTGATAAGTGCCACCTCGTCCATGTTATCCTTCGGATAATCAATATCTTTAGCGGTGAAGCCGTTTGGATAACGCTCACTGAAGAGTTGGTCAATCTGCTTTAAGTCAACGGTTTTATTGCTCTTAAGCAACGAAAAATCCTCAATAGCGATAAAAGCCTCTATATTAGGCATCTGAGCCAGATCCAAACGACCTTTGACCCACGGACCCACAAACATAAACTTAGCGTCCGAATGGTTAACCAACTCGTGTATGCTTTCGGAAGTGAACTCCGGCAATATACTTACCACCACTCCTCTTGCAGCGGCAACACTGAGATAAGCGACACCCCAGTTAGAACAGTTTCTGCCACAGATAGCCACCTTATCGCCGGCTTTCATTCCCAACTGCTCGAAAAGCAGACCCATCCATGCCACTTTCTTTGCCAAATCGCCGTAGGTATAGGACACCGTTCCTTCAAAATCTGTTAATGCTTTGCCCTCCCAATTGGACGACATCACTTGTTCAATGTACGAAAAATAATGTTTCATCTATTTTCTAATTTATATTTTTGTATTATTGTCACTCGTTATTATCTATGTGAATCACTCGTTCACCGATTGACACTGCAAAAGTAAGGCAATTATCTTCCGCACTCAAAAATTTGCGTTTTACCCCCTGTTTTAGGGATAAAAGTGCTAAATATGGGGTAAAAGAGCCATATATGTGGTGAAATTTTTGTCCAAACACATAATTATCCCTACCTTTGTGCGCTTTATTTGGCGGTTTGGAAAAGATGGTTATCAATGAAAACATAATGCTCCGTTGCCTGCAATTGGCTCAATTGGCACAATACGATGTAGCACCCAACCCGATGGTGGGAGCAGTGTTAGTCGATGAAAAGACTCATAGGATAGCAGCCGAAGGATGGCATCAATATTTTGGCGGACCACATGCCGAAGTCAATTGTTTTCTTGATGCTCAAGCCAAAGGCATAACCGATTTTAGCGGATATACCCTTTATGTCTCTCTTGAACCCTGTTCGCACTACGGCAAGACACCACCTTGTGCCGACCTTATAATAAAGAAAGGTGTCAGACGGGTTGTAGTAGGCTTGTTAGACCCTAACCCGCAAGTGGCAGGCAACGGCATACGCAAACTTAAAGAGGCAGGGATAGAAGTGGTGGTAGGAGTGAAAGAGAAAGAGTGCCGACACCTCAACCGACGCTTTCTTTGCTTACACGAGAAAAACCGACCGTATATCATCCTCAAATGGGCACAGAGCGAAGACGGTTTCATCGACATCGTTCGCACCAAAGAGCAAGCCCTCACTACCCCACCCGCTCGATTGTCTGACGACGTAACCAAACAACTGGTGCATCAGATGCGCGCGGAAAACATGGCAATAATGGTGGGAACACGCACAGTGCTGTTAGACAACCCGCGCCTGCTCACCACTCATTGGTCAGGCCCAAACCCTATTCGCATCACTATCGACCGCAACCATATCCTGCCACCCGACAGACGCATCTTCTCACCGGACGCGGAAACAATAGTCTATACCGACCTGCCAAACGACAACACTGACGCGCTGAAGACTATCATCGCCGACCTTGCCAAACGGCATATACACTCACTTTTGGTGGAAGGCGGCACCACACTACTCAACACCTTCCTTCGCAACAACCTCTACGACGAGGTACACATTGAGATAGCACCTGTCCGATTACACCAAGGCATACAGGCACCTCTGTTCCCGATAGCCGATATGCAAATGCTGCTTAACACCAACGGACACATACTGTATGAATACACACAACACTCTGAATGAAACGTTTCTTTCACATCTTTGCACTCCTTTCATTGCTTTTGATTCTCACTCAGCCGCTTCAAGCCGATGACGGCGGTATCAAAAGCGACTCAACGCTGACACGTCACGCACTCGAACTGCGCGTCAGTGCAGCCTATGCACACACCTTCAAACGCATACCTGTCACCATCGGCGTGGAAGAAGAGATAAGAAGTACTATGTATGCCAAAGAGAGTATGCAAGCATACGTACCGTCGTCGGTTGACCTCACCGTCAATCCCGCTGTTACAAGAACATTCGATCCATACTTCAAAAAGTCATATACCACAGTGGAGGTGAGTTATAAGCCCATCAAATACTTTTCCATCAGTGCCGGCTACACGCTCAAACTGTTAGGCGACAAAGGGTGGTCGGATGTGAATAAGTTCCTACGTCACCGTGTGTCAGTGGCACTAACCGGACAAGTGAAGATACGGCAATGGAAACTGTCACTGCGCGAACGACTGGATATAGACATGCGGCGCGACTCCGTCAACAGCAACGAGAAAAACAAGACCGACCTCACTCTCCGACACCGCCTGCACGCCGACTATACAATGCGTAGCCGACCGCTGAAGTTCTACACCAATCTGGAGTTGCTGCACACTCTGAACGCACCTACCACCTACCTTAACAACAACAGAACATACAAGAACTACTATACCTCCACCGGCGACAATGCCTCTGCCAAACGATTCGGACAATACATAACAGCCATCAGACCGACGCTCGGACTCAAATGGCGATTGGACAAACGAAACACTCTATGCTTCTACTACACTTTCAGTTATGAACACGACAGAGACATCAACATAACCAAATCCAAGCAACGCATTGAGATAGTGAGAGAAACAGAGTACAGACACATCATCGGCATTGCCTACGAGTTTCAAGACTGAACATAACACATTATAATAAATGCAAATGAAGGTTTGTGATATATTATCAGCTTATGTCTAAATATCGTTTTTTCTTATTGATCGTTTTGCACGCTCTGTTGGTTGGTTGCCAACAGCGTCAGAACTATGTTCATACCGTCAGCGGCAACCGCTATGCCAAAGGGTTTGAGATAAGGTCGGAGAACCACTATACCGTTGTCACTGTCTTCAGTCCGTGGCAGAAAGGTGAGGTGTTAGCCACCTACTATCTTGTGCGCGAGGACAGCGTCACCACCCCTTCCGACGGCATACAGCTGCATATACCCCTGCAACGACTGACAGCCACATCCTGCACTCACGTGGGTTTCCTCTCTGCACTCAACCGACAAGACGCACTCATCGGTATATGCAATCCGCCTATCGTCTATGACCCTATAGTGCAAGAGCGCGTCGCCAACCGACAGACAGCCGACGTAGGCGATGCTATGACACCTAACGTGGAACGCATATTGCAGACAGGTGCCGAAGCAGTGATGGTCTCCACCTACGCTCAAGGTGATGCCGTCACCGAACGACTGGTCAGTCTCGGCGTACCCGTCATATACAACAACGAATGGACTGAAAACGACCCTTTAGCAAGAGCCGAATGGATACGATTCGTCGGCACTTTCTTCGATATGTTGCCACAAGCCGACACCATCTTTAACAACGTGGAGAAACAATACCTAACACTCAAAAACACCGCCGCACACAATACCGACAAACGCTCCATCATGTCAGGTAATAACTTTCGCGGCACCTGGTATATGCCGTCAGGCAATACTTATATGGGCAGACTATTTAAGGATGCACAAGCCGAGTATGTATATGCCAACGACAGCAACGATTTCTCCATCCCCATGACCATCGAAAACGTGGTCATACAATTCTCCACAGCCGACGTATGGGTAGGTGCACCGACTAATACGCTGAACGAACTGAGCACTATAGATGAGCGACACACATGGTTCAAAGCCTACCAAACAGGAGAAGTATATAACTTCCTCAAACGCACTACACCCGACGGCGCAAACGACTTCTGGGAAAGCGGTGTCGTTCACCCAGAACGAATACTCAACGACCTTATCAATATCCTCTACCCTCACCTCGCATCCGATACACTCTTTTACACCAAAAAATTAGACTGATGAACGCTTGGTTTTTCGATATGGACGGCACACTGTTCAACTCTATGCCTGCACACGCCTTGGCATGGGAGGCAGTGATGAGCCGACACCAACTGCACTTTACACAAGCCGACTGCTATCGCGGCGAAGGCAAAAGAGGTGAAGATGTGATACGTGAATGTATCCTCACACAGCAACACCGCGAACCCACACACGAAGAAGTGATGCTCATCTACAAAGAGAAATCCGACCTCTTCACCTCTATGGGCATAACACAACCTATCGATGGTGCCAACGACCTGCTACAATACCTCAAAGCCAAAGGCGAACAACTGTGGATAGTGACAGGCAGCGCACAACAGAGTCTCTTCCAACGGTTGGACACCGTCTTCCCCGGTATCTTCACTCGCGAACGAATGGTAACAGCCGACGATGTCAGTCACGGCAAACCGCACCCCGAACCATACTTCACTGCATGGCAACGCTCACGGCTGACAAAAGAGCAATGTCGCGTGGTGGAAAACGCACCATTAGGTATCATATCCGGCAAAAAAGCAGGACTCTTCACTCTCGCTATCAACACCGGACCACTACCCGACCAAGACCTCATTGACGCAGGTGCCGACCAAGTGTGCCACTCAATGAAAGAAATAAAAGAGATATGTCAAGGGAACTTCTGAAAATTCTCCCAAATATTATGATTATCAATACTTGATTGATTATGAAAACAGTTTTTATCACCGGTGCCTCATCCGGAATAGGAGAGGCTTGCGCCCGTAAGTTCGCACAAAACGGCTATCGCCTTATCCTCAATGCCCGCAGAGAAGACAAACTGCTGCAACTGGCACTGCAACTCAAACAAGACTACGGCACTCCGACACTCATCCTGCCTTTCGATGTGCGCGACCGCGACACCGTGCGCGACCGACTGCAGTCACTGCCAACCGATTGGCAAGACATAGACGTGCTGGTTAATAACGCCGGCTTAGCCTTAGGACTGGAAAAAGAGTACGAGGGGGACTTCGACGACTGGGATACGATGATCGATACCAACATCAAAGCCCTGCTGACCGTCACACGCTTTGTCGTACCCGAAATGGTCAAACGCGGCAAAGGACATATCATCAATATCGGTAGCGTGGCAGGCGATGCAGCATACGCCAATGGTGCCGTCTATTGCGCCACCAAAGCAGCAGTCAAAGTGCTGAGCGACGGACTGCGTATAGACGTTAGCGACACTCCGCTACGAGTTACCAATATCAAACCCGGACTGGTGGAAACCAACTTCTCCGTCGTTCGCTTCCACGGCGACAAAGAACGCGCAGATAATGTGTATAAAGGTATTCAACCGCTCAACGGCAACGATATAGCCGACTGCGTATGGTTCGCAGCCTCCGCCCCCGAACATGTACAAATAGCCGAAATGCTCGTCCTCGCCACTCACCAAGCCAGCGGCTCAGTGGTATATAGGAAGTAAATGTTAGTGAGTAAATGTTAATAAAGAGCCGCTCCTTGACGGAGCGGCTCTTGCTATAGGGGTGGCGGCAGAGAACCCCTATTATAGTCGGTCGCCACTGCAACCATTTTCGTATTTTTTTGTTTCGCCGCCACCCAAGGGAAGTAAATGTTAGTGAGTAAATGTTGGTGAGTAAATGTTAGTTACTGCGTACCCATAGAGTATTCCGATTATTCAGAATACTCTGAACACTTCTAATTCCTAATTCCTCATTTAATCACATTACCTGTGGCGTCATACCTCACGCCATTGCACTCGATGATCAACACACCGTTCTCTATGTACTTGCGAGTGTCGCTTGGAACGAGAACATCACCGTCACCATCAACATCCATCTCTATCACATCTATCGCCGTAGCATTCTGATCCTCTACCACTATCCTTACTCGCGGTGTTACACCCGCAGGGGCATTAACCACAAAATAACCACGGAAAGCACGGATCAAATTACCACTCGTCAAGT